>NZ_JBVJYZ010000008.1:0-305298 GCF_055600045.1 Streptomyces sp. NPDC038280 | reverse complement strand
TCCACGATGTGGAGACGGGGTATCAACATATCTGGCGTTGACTTTTGGCACGCTGTTGAGTTCTCAAGGAACGGACGCTTCCTTTGTACTCACCCGCAGAACATCTTCTGGGGCTTTCCTCCGGGCTTTCCCTTCGGTCTTTCGTGTTTCCAACCTTACCAGATCCGTTTTCCGTTCCGTTTCCGGTTCGGATTCTGTTTCCGGTGGCCGTTGGGGGCCTTTTGCCTTCCGGTTGCCTTTCGGCTCCCTTTCGGCGTGTCCACTACTTTAGCCGATTTCCCTGGCGACTCATAATCGAGCCTCCCGGATTGAATTCCGGCATGCCGAAATCGCACCCGTTGGGGTTCGTCGTTGGTAGTGGATGGCCGCTTCAGGGCTGCTGAACAGCATGACCCGTCTCAAGCGGCTTGGGCTACGTTAGGCGGCCTCGGAGGTCGAGTCAAGTTGCCCTCCTGCGTGGCGCGTGGGCCCGATAGGGGCTCACTGTGGGGTCGCCGTCGATCCAGTAACGCCAGGGGTGGGGGGCGCCGTCGCCGCCGACTCCCGTGCGGGGGCCGGTGCGTACCTGGTCAGCAGGGGGCGGGGTGCCCGTCAGGACGGACAGAGGGGCGTCGGGGCCGGCGCAGGTGTCCGTGCCGTTGAGGACGCGGTCCACGTCGAGGGCGGTGGCGAGCCGGGCCGGGCCTTTGGCCAGTTCCTTGTCGTTGCGGGCCGAGATGCGGCGGGTGCGGGCGAGGTCCGCGCCCGCCCGGATCTCCCCGGCCCGCAGCAGGACACCGCTCGCCCTCCCCTCGGGGCCGCACACCAGGTTCAGGCAGTGCCACATGCCGTACGTGAAGTAGACGTACGCGTGGCCGGGCGGACCGAACATGACCGCGTTGCGGGGCGTGCGGCCTCGGAAGGCGTGGGAGCCGGGGTCGAGATCGCCCGCGTATGCCTCGACCTCGGTGAGGCGGAGCTCGATCGTGCCTTCGCTCGTTCTGCGTACGAGGGTGCGGCCGAGGAGGTCGGGCGCGACCTCCAGTACGGGGCGGTCGAAGAAGGCCCGCGGAAGCGGCGTACGGTCGGAGCTCTCGATCATGGCGTCCGAGGGTACTGGGGAACCGGCTACGGTCGTCGCGCGTATGTAGGGGTCAAGACCAAGAAGGAGTGGACATGGGGTTCAAGAAGCTGCTCGCGAGCCTGGGTGCCGGTGGCGCGTCCGTCGAGACGGTGCTCACCGAGGAGAACGTCGTTCCCGGTGGCGTCGTCCAGGGCGAGGTGCGGATCCAGGGCGGCTCGGTCGAGCAGCAGATCGAAGGGCTGTCGATCGGTCTGCAGGCGCGGGTCGAGGTAGAGGGCGGTGAGCAGGAGGTCAAGCAGGACATCGAGTTCACCAAGGTCCGCCTCGGGGGCGCTTTCGTGGTGCAGCCGGGTGCCGTGCACGTGGTGCCGTTCGGGCTCGAGATTCCGTGGGAGACGCCGGTCACCACCATCGCCGGGCAGCGGCTGCACGGCATGCACATCGGTGTGACCACGGAGCTGGAGATCGCGCGGGCCGTGGACTCGGGCGACCTGGACCCCATCAACGTGCATCCGCTGCCGGCGCAGCAGGCCATCCTGGACGCCTTCATCCAGCTGGGCTTCCGCTTCAAGAGTGCCGACATGGAGCGTGGGCACATCCGGGGCACGCGTCAGCGGCTGCCGTTCTACCAGGAGATCGAGTTCTTCCCGCCGCAGCAGTACCGGGGGCTGAACCAGGTCGAGGTCAGCTTCGTCGCGGACGACCGTGAGATGGACGTCGTCCTGGAGATGGACAAGAAGCCGGGTCTGTTCAGCGAGGGCAGCGACTCGTTCCGTTCCTTCAAGGTGGGGCTCAACGACTTCCACACGACCGACTGGGCGGCGTACCTGAACCAGTGGCTCGCCGACGTCGGTGGTCGCCGCAACTGGCTCTAGGCTCGGTTCGACAAGCCAGTACAGGCGAATCGGAGGTTCAGACGTGGCCGAGGGCAAGAGGGCGCCGCTCCCTCATGACTTCCACCCGCAGGTGCCGTCGTTCACAGTGGTGAGCGACGACATCGAACCGGGGGCGGTGCTGAAGGACGCGCAGGTGCACGCGAAGGGCAACACGTCGCCGCAGCTGCGCTGGGAGGGCTTCCCGGCGAAGACCAAGAGCTTCGCCGTGACGTGCTTCGACCCGGACGCGCCGACCGGCAGCGGTTTCTGGCACTGGGTGCTGTTCGACATTCCGGCGACGGTCACCGAGTTGCCGACGGGTGCGGGCAGCGGGAAGTTCGAGGGGCTGCCGAAGGGCGCGGTGCACGCCCGCAACGACTACGGGTCGAAGGACTTCGGTGGCGCCGCGCCGCCGGCCGGTGAGAACCACCGGTACGTCTTCACCGTGTACGCGGTGGACACCGAGAAGCTCGGGCCGGACGCGGATACGTCGCCCGCGGCGGTGGGCTTCAATCTGCGGTTCCACACGCTCGGGCGTGCCCAGCTGATCGGTGAGTACGAGGCTCCCTCGGGCGGCTGAGCGTTCGTTTGTTGTTTGCCCGCTTCTGGTCTTGGAGAGATCAGAAGCGGGCATCTTTTATTTCTGGACGCCCGGGGGTGACCCCGGCGGAGCACAGATATTGCGTTGTCCAACGCGGCGCGCCCGGCCAGAGTTGATCCAAGCCCGCCACGGGGGTGGGCCGGCACACGGGAGGTGGGCACAATGCGGGACACGCTGGTTCTGAATGCGAGCTTCGAGCCGCTTTCGACGGTCACACTCAACCGTGCGGTGGTGCTTGTCCTGACGGACAAGGCCGTCGTCGAGCAGGCTCACCCGGCTCTTCGTGTGCGTGCGGCCGCCGTCGATCTTCCGGTGCCGCGAGTGATCAGGCTCTGCCGCTATGTACGGGTGCCCTTCCGAAGACAGGCGCCGTGGTCGAGGCGGGGTGTGCTGGTCAGGGACCAGCACCGGTGCGCGTACTGCGGGAGGCGTGCGACGACGGTGGACCATGTGGTGCCCCGGGCGCAGGGTGGTGCGGACAGCTGGCTGAACACGGTCGCGTCCTGTGCCGAGGACAATCACCGGAAGGCCGACCGTACGCCCGAGCAGGCGGGGATGCCGTTGCTGAGGGAGCCGTTCGTGCCGTCTCCGGCGGACGCGATGCTGTTGTCTCTGGCGGCCGGTGACCGCTCGGCGCTGCCGGAGTGGCTGGCTTCGGGCGCTGCGCCGGCCGCGTAGGTCCCGTAGCCGGGCTTTTCGGGTGCGTGGAGAGCCCGTCCTCGTGGAGGACGGGCTCTTGTCGTGCCGCGGGCCGGTGTCCGGCGTCGGCGGCGCTACTTGAGGGTGAGCTGCAGGATCGCGACGATGCCGACGGCGATGATCACCCCGCGCAGGACGGTGGGCGGGAGGCGGCGGCCGACCTTGGCGCCGATCTGGCCGCCGATGGTGGACCCGACCGCGATGAGCAGGACGGCGGTCCAGTCGAACTCGGCGACGAACAGGAAGAAGACGGCGGCGATGCCGTTGACGACGGCTCCGAGGATGTTCTTGACGGCGTTGATGCGCTGGAGGCTGTCGTGGAGCAGCAGGCCCATCAGGGAGAGGTAGAGGACTCCTTGGGCGGCGCCGAAGTAGCCCCCGTAGGCGCTGGCGAGGAAGAGTCCGAGGAGGAGCGCGAAGCCGCCGTGGGGGTCGGCTTCGGTGCCGCTGGCCTCTCTGCGCCGCTGGACGACGGCCGCGATGCGCGGCTGGAGCAGTACGAGGACGAGCGCGAGTCCGATCAGTACGGGGACGATCGCGTCGAAGGCGTCGGACGGCAGGGCGATGAGCAGGAACGCGCCGAGGAGGCCGCCGAGGAGGGCTGTGCCGCCGAGGCGGAGGACGCGGGCGGTCTGGCCGCGCAGTTCGCGGCGGTAGCCGATGGCTCCGCTGATGGATCCGGGGACCAGGCCGAGTGCGTTGGACACGTTCGCGGTGATCGGCGGGAGGCCGGTGGCCAGGAGCACCGGGAAGGTGATGAGGGTGCCCGAGCCGACGATCGTGTTGATGGTGCCGGCGCCGATGCCGGCGGCGAAGACTGCGAGTGCTTCCCAGATGGACAAAGCCATCTCCTTACACAATCAGTGAGACGCCTCCCCGCCATGGAGGTCGGGGGGCCTCACTGATCATGCACGAACGTTGTACGGCACAGTCAACTGCGGTCAGTCGACGGGGGGTTCCTCGCGGCGCTCGGTGCCGGGCTTGCCGCCGTTGCCACCCGTGTTGAATCCGGGCGCTCCTCCGCCGAGGTTCCCGAAGGCACCGGAGAGGCCCTTGAGGGCGTCGCCGATCTCGCTGGGCACGATCCAGAGCTTGTTGGCGTCGCCCTCGGCGATCTTCGGGAGCATCTGGAGGTACTGGTACGACAGCAGCTTCTGGTCGGGGTCACCCGCGTGGATGGCCTCGAAGACCGTACGCACGGCCTGGGCCTCGCCCTCGGCGCGCAGGGCTGCGGCCTTGGCCTCACCTTCGGCGCGCAGGATCGCGGACTGCTTCTCGCCTTCGGCGGTGAGGATCTGCGACTGGCGGATGCCTTCGGCGGTGAGGATCGCCGCGCGCTTGTCACGGTCGGCGCGCATCTGCTTCTCCATCGAGTCCTGGATGGAGGTCGGCGGCTCGATCGCCTTGAGCTCGACGCGGTTGACGCGGATGCCCCACTTGCCGGTGGCCTCGTCGAGGACGCCGCGCAGCGCCGCGTTGATCTCCTCGCGGGAGGTGAGGGTCCGCTCCAGGTCCATGCCACCGATGATGTTGCGCAGGGTGGTGACGGTGAGCTGCTCGATCGCCTGGATGTAGCTGGCGACTTCGTAGGTCGCGGCCCGGGCGTCGGTCACCTGGTAGTAGATCACCGTGTCGATGTTGACGACCAGGTTGTCCTGGGTGATCACCGGCTGGGGCGGGAACGGGACGACCTGTTCGCGCAGGTCGATGCGGTTGCGGATCGAGTCGATGAACGGGACGACGATGTTCAGGCCCGCGTTGAGGGTGCGGGTGTAGCGGCCGAAGCGCTCCACGATCGCGGCGCTCGCCTGCGGGATGACCTGGATCGTCTTGATCAGTGCGATGAAGACAAGCACCACCAGAATGATCAGGACGATGATGACTGATGGCATCGTGTTCCCCGAGCCCTTCGCTACCGGTTGATTCTGATCATCGAGTTTTCCAGACCGCGGGCCCTCGTGTGTGCCGTTCGGTCACATGACGACGGCGGTGGCCCCGTCGATCTCCACGACGTCGACCTGCTGGCCCGGTTCGAAGGTCTGGGTGGAGTCCAGGGTGCGGGCCGACCAGACCTCGCCCGCGAGCTTGATCCGGCCGCCGCTGCCGTCCACCCGTTCCAGCACGACGGCTTGACGACCCCTCAGGGCGTCGATGCCGGTGGCGAGTTGAGGACGTCCGTCGCGGTGCCGGGCCGCGATGGGGCGGACGACGGCGATGAGGGCCACGGACACAGCGGCGAAGACCACCACCTGCGTCACCATGCCGAATCCGAGTGCGGCGGTGACTGCTCCGGCGATGGCGCCGGCGGAGAGCATGCCGAGCTCGGGCATCGCCGTCAGGACGAGCGGGATGCCGAGTCCCACCGCGCCGATCAGCCACCACACCCACGCGTCGATGTCCACATCGTCATGGTAGGCGGCGGGCCGGTTCCCGGACAGGGCGCGGTGGGTCCGGCGGGAGGCTCCGGCGGGTCAGCTGAGCGGGAGTCCCTGGGCGGTGTAGCGCTCGCCGACGTGCTCGACGACGAGGGGCAGGCCGAAGCAGAGGGAGAGGTTGCGGGAGGTGAGCTCGGTCTCCATGGGGCCCGCGGCGAGCACCTTGCCCTGACGGATCATCAGAACGTGGGTGAAGCCCGGGGCGATCTCCTCGACATGGTGCGTGACCATGATCATGGAGGGGGCGTACGGGTCGCGGGCGAGACGGCCGAGGCGGCGGACCAGGTCCTCGCGGCCGCCGAGGTCGAGACCGGCGGCGGGCTCGTCGAGGAGGAGGAGCTCGGGGTCGGTCATCATGGCGCGGGCGATGAGGGTCCGCTTGCGCTCGCCCTCGGAGAGGGTGCCGAACTTGCGGTCGACGTAGTCGCTCATGCCGAGCCGGTCGAGGAAGGCACGGGCGCGCTGCTCGTCGACGGCGTCGTAGTCCTCGTGCCACGTGGCGGTCATGCCGTACGCGGCGGTGAGGACGGTCTGCAGGACGGACTGGCGCTTGGGCAGCTTCTCGGCCATGGCGATGCCGGCCATGCCGATGCGCGGGCGGAGTTCGAAGACGTCGACCTTCCCGAGCTGCTCGCCGAGGACCCGGGACGTGCCGCTGGTGGGGAAGAGGTAGCTGGACGCGATGTTGAGGAGGGTGGTCTTGCCGGCGCCGTTGGGCCCGAGGATGACCCAGCGCTCACCTTCCTTGACCGACCAGGAGACATCGTCCACCAGAGCGCGTCCGTCGCGGACCACGGATACGTCCACCAGCTCCAGTACATCGCTCATGAGCGCGTTGTCTCCCCTTGCGGTCGAGTCGTTGTCGCGTGCGCCTGTGGGCGCAGCTCCCAGGGAAAACCTACGCCACTGGTGGAGGGGGCCGGTGCGTGGGCAGGTGCCTAGGCTGGGTCCATGCTCTCTGAACCACGCTCAGGACGGTTGGCCGCTTGGGGAAATGCCCTGTTGGCCGGATTTGTATCACCTGATGACGCCGCCTTCGCGATCGTCGGTGAGGACGCGGTGCACCGCGTGGAAGGACTGCCGGGCGAGGCCGCGCCGGTGGGTCTGACGCTGGCGCTGGGGCGGCTGCGGGGGCTCGGGATCACCGGGTACCGGGTCGCGCTGCCCGCCCCGGGGCATCCGCTGGGCCTCAGCGGGCCGGCGGACTTCAACGCGGCGGCGCTGGAGGCGCAGGAGGCGGTCGTCGGGTTCGGCGCGCCGTACGGGCTGGTGCCGGAGGTGTCCGAGGCGGGACCGCGCGGCGATGTGCACGTGGAGGTCGTCTGGCGGTGCCTGCCGGTACGGGACGCCCCGCCGGCGGACGTGCCGTCGCTCGGGGAGGCCGAGCGGGAGCTGGCGGAGGCATTGCGGGAGGCGACGGCGGCGCTGACCCGGCTCGACGTGGCGGGGTCGGGGCCGGTGGCCGACGCGGCGCGGGACGCGTACCGGGCGAGGGCCGAGGCGGGCCGCGAGGTGCTGGCTCCGGGGTACCCGGCACGGGCGGTACGGGTACTGGAGCTGGCCCAGCGGGTGGCCCTGCTGATCTCGCTGGCGTACGACCACGGTCATGGCGGCGCGGTCAGCGCGTCGGAGATGGCGGCGCGGGGGGATGCGCTGCGGCCGGTGGAGCGGGTGGCGCGGCGGGCTCAGGTGGCGGCGTACAACGCGTACGTGGAGGAGCGGGAGCGGTGACGGGCGCGCGCCGGGGGGCGTGAGCGCACACGCGCGACCGGCCCCCCGGGGAGTGGTGGGGGGCCGGTCGGGTCACTCATGTGCTCAGTGGTTGGAGCTCGCGTTCCCGAAGGTCGGGTTCAGGGCGCCGATCACGTTCACGCTGTTGCCCGTGGCGTTCACGGGGACGTGGACCGGGGCCTGCACCAGGTTGCCGGAGACGGCACCCGGCGAGTTGAGGGCCTTGCCGTTCGCGTCCGCGTCGGCGGAGGCGGCACCCGCACCGGCGGCGACGATGCCACCAGCGATCATGGCTACGGCAGCGGCCTTCTTCAGGTTCTTCACTTCAGGATCCTCCTGGTCATCGCCGCGGCCAATCGCCGCGGCACGCCATGAAGAACGGCCGGGCGCCGCGCAGGATGCGCCAAGTGGGTGACATACACACGACGGTATGAATCTCGGATCGGCGTGCAACCATCTGGTCGGACCGGTGCGCGGCGTCCGGTCAGTTCGTCATCCCATGTCGGACGGCCCAGAGCGCGGCCTGTGTGCGGTCGGCGAGGTCGAGCTTCATCAGGATGTTGGAGACGTGCGTCTTGACGGTCTTCTCCGAGAGGACCAGCGCCCGGGCGATCTCCCGGTTCGAACGTCCGTCGGCGATCAGGCCGAGGACTTCGCGCTCCCGTTCGGTGAGCGTGCCGCCACGGCCCGTACCGCTGTGGCCGTCGTCCTGGGAGAGCAGCGCGCCGGCCACCTCCGGCTGGAGCAGCACGTGACCGGCGTGGACGGAGCGGATGGCGTCGGCCAGCGCGTCCGGGTCGACGTCCTTGTATACGTATCCCGCGGCGCCCGCGCGCAGGGCCGGGACGACGGTGCGCTGTTCGGTGAAGCTGGTGACGATCAGCACCTTCGCGGGGTTGGCCAGCTCGCGCAGTTTGCGCAGGGCCTCGATGCCGTCCATGCCGGGCATCTTGACGTCCATCAGTACGACGTCGGGGCGCAGCTCCTCGGCGCGGGCGACTCCGTCGGCGCCGTCGCCGGCCTCCCCCACCACCTCGATGTCGTCCTGGACCTCCAGGAAGGTGCGCAGGCCGCGGCGGACCACCTGGTGGTCGTCGACCAGCAGGACGCGGATACCGGCTTTCGCCGTCGACGCTGACGACACTGGATCAGCCACCGGGGACCTCCATCTCGATCGTGGTGCCCTGACCGGGCGCCGACTGCACGGTGAGTCTGCCGCCCACGCCGCCCGCCCGGTGGCGCATCGACACCAGCCCGAGGTGGCGCCCGGCCCTGCGGACCGCGCGGGGCTCGAACCCCTTGCCGTCGTCGGTGACGCTCAGCAGCGCGCCCTGGCCCCGGCGGACGAGGGAGACGGCCACCAGGCCGGCCTGCGAGTGGCGCAGCGCGTTGTGCAGCGCCTCCTGGGCGACCCGGAGCAGGGCTTCCTCCTGGGCGGCAGGAAGGGCGCGTATGCCGCAGCTGTCGAAGGTGACATGGGCGGTGTGGGCACGGTCCAGGACCTGGATGTGCGTACGCAAGGTGTTGACCAGGCCGTCCTCGTCGAGGGCGGCGGGGCGCAGCTCGACAACGGCGGCGCGGAGCTCGTCCGCGGCCTCGGCGGCGAGCTCGGCGACTTGCTGGAGCTCGCCCTTGGCGCGGGCCGGGTCGCGGTCGACGAGGGCGGCGGCGGCCTGGGCGGTGAGGCGGAGCGAGAACAGCTTCTGGCTGACGGCGTCGTGCAGCTCGTGGGCGAGGCGCGAGCGCTCCTCGGCGATGGTGAGCTCCCGGCTCCGCTCGTACAGCCGGGCGTTGGTGAGAGCGATCGCGGCGTGCTGGGCGAGGATGCCGAGGAGCTCCTCGTCCTCCTCGGTGAAGCCGCAGCCGTCCTCGCGCGTGCGTGAGGTCTTGGGGCAGCGCTTGTTGGCGAGGAAGAGGGCGCCGATCGTCTCGTCGCCGTCGCGGATGGGCAGCCCCAGGAAGTCGGACATCTCCGGGTGGGCGGAGGGCCAGCCCTCGAAGCGGGGGTCCTCGCGCACGTCGGCGAGGCGCTCGGCCTGGGCGTCGTGGAGCATCGCCGCGAGGATGCCGTGCTGGCGGGGCAGCGGGCCGATGGCCTTCCACTGCTCGTCGCTGACGCCGTCGACGACGAACTGGGCGAAGCCCCCGTGGTCGTCGGGGACGCCGAGCGCCGCGTATTCGGCGTCGAGCAGCTCACGGGCCGAGGCGACGATCGTCTTGAGGACGTCGCGCACCTCGAGGTGCCTGCTCATCGCCAGCAGTGCGGTGCTCACGGCGGCGAGGCCGGAGCTCGGTCGATGACTCATGTCTTCACGGTACCGGCGGGTTGTGACACTCCGTATCGGCCCCGGGACGGCCGTCGATTAGGGCGCAGGGCCTAGGTCGAAGTGCGTCCCCCGACCGGGGCCGGTGGACGAGGCGCCGGCGGTGCCCCGCGTCACACGCTGGAGGCGTCGGTCGATGAGGGGATGGATGTCATGCCAGTCGCGGTCATCACGGGGGCTTCGAAGGGACTGGGGCGGGCGCTCGGGCTGGCGCTCGCCCGGCAGGGATGGGACCTGGTGCTGGACGCCAGGACGGCGGACGTACTGGAGGAGAGCGCCGAGAAGGCGCGTGCTCATGGGACGCGGGTCGTGGCGGTGGCAGGGGATGTCACGGACGCCGCGCACCGCGCTGCCCTGGTGGGCGCGGCGCGGCAGCTGGGCGGTCTGGATCTGCTGGTGAGCAATGCCAGCGCGCTCGGCGCCGAGCCGCTGGTGCGGCTGGACGAGCTGCCCCTCGCGGGGCTGCGGGCGGCGCTCGAGACCAATGTGGTGGCCGCTCTGGGGCTCGTACAGGAGGCACTGCCGCTGCTGCGGGCGAGCGGGGCCGGATCGGTGATCGCGGTCAGCTCGGACGCGGCGGCGGAGGCGTACGAGACATGGGGTGGCTACGGGGCGTCGAAGGCGGCGCTCGACCATCTCGCGGCGGTGCTGGCGGTGGAGGAGCCGCGGCTGCGGGTGTGGTCGGTGGACCCGGGCGACATGGGGACCGATCTGTACGCGGCGGCGGTACCGGACGACGACGAGCCCCGGCCGGCTCCGGAGTCGGTGGTGCCGGGCTTCCTGCGGTTGCTGGAGCGGCGGCCGGCGAGCGGGCGGTACGCGGCGCCCGCGCTGGCGGGGGCCGACCGGTGACACCGGCGGGTGCGTCAGGAGTCAAGGAGGTGGGGCGGTGAGCGTGCTGGAGGCGCTGCGCGTACCGGACGAGCTCTCGGCCCGTGTACCGGCCGAGGTGCGGGGCACGGGGCGGGAGGACGTCCGTCTGATGGTGTCGCGCGGCAGCGCGGTCTCCCACCATGCCTTCCGGGACCTGCCGGGGCAGCTGCGCGCGGGCGACGTGCTGGTGGTCAATACGTCGACCACCCTGCCCGCGGCGGTCACCGGCCGGCTCGGCGGGGCCCCGGTCGTGGTGCACTTCTCCACGCGCGGGGACGACGGGCGCTGGTCGGTGGAGCTGCGCGCCCCGGACGGGCGGGGCAGCACACGACCGCGGCCCGGCGGGCCGCCCGGCGGGATCGTGCGGCTGCCGGGCGGGGCGGAGCTCGTATTGGAGGGGCCGCTGTCGCCGGGCGGGGCGCGGCTGTGGTGGGGCGCGGTGTCCACCGGTGTGCCGGGGCTGCTGGCGCGGTACGGGCGGCCCATCCGCTACCGCTATACGGAGCGGGACCAGCCGCTGGCCGCGTACCAGACGGTCTTCGCCCTACCGTGCCCCGACGGCTCGGGCTCGGCGGAGATGCCGAGCGCCGCGCGGCCCTTCACGGCGCCCCTCGTCACCGAGCTGGTGAGCCGGGGTGTTCAGTTCGCGCCGATCACGCTGCACACCGGGGTGGCGTCGGCGGAGGCGCACGAGCCGCCGTATCCGGAGCGCTTCGAGGTGACGGCGGCCACGGCGCGGCTGGTGACCGCGGGCCGGGCGGGGGGCGGGCGGATCGTCGCGGTCGGGACGACGGCGGTACGGGCGCTGGAGTCCGCGGCGGGAGCGGACGGGGTGGTGCGGGCGGCCTCGGGGTGGACGGATCTGGTGGTCACGCCGGGGCGGGGGGTGCGGGTCGTGGACGGGCTGCTGACCGGGCTGCACGAGCCCGAGGCGTCGCATCTTCTGATGCTGGAGGCGCTGGCCGGACGGGAGGCTCTGGGGCGCGCGTACGCCGAAGCGCTGAGGCGGCTCTACCTCTGGCACGAGTTCGGGGACGTCCACCTCATCCTCCCGGACGAGGGCCCTCACTGTACGCATTGCTGATGCAACACGTGGTCAGGTTGTTACTCGCCCGATGTGAGCCCGCGCATAGGACGTAGGTCACTTACGAAGCCCTCTAGTAAGCACGTAAAGGGGAGATCAAGGCTGCGTGGAGGGGTCACTCGCCCCTTTTGGGGGGTCTCGCCCGAGGGCCTGATCCACTACCCGGCTTCGTACGTCACACCTTTGCCAGGGCATTTTGCTGCCGCTAAGAATTGCATCCGTCGCCGCCGAGAAGGCGCAGCGCCGCCACCGGCCTGAGCGACATCCGCGATTCTGAAGAGGTAGTTCCGCATGTCCGCGTTCACTGGTAACAGTCGTCTGAAGAAGAGCCACAAGCTTTCCATCGCCGGCGTCACCGCTCTCGGTGCCGCGGCTCTGACCTTCTCCCTCGTCCCGGCCAACGCTTCGGCGGAGACCGAGACCGAAGCACTGACCACCACGCAGGTGGCCTGGGCGTCCAACACCGGGACCGTCCAGAACTCGATCCAGAGCAGCCTGACCCAGCAGCACGACGCCGTGAGCCGCATGGCCCGCACCGAGGCTGCCGCCAAGGTCAAGGCCGCCGCCAAGGCGAAGGCCGACGCCCAGGCCGCCGCGAAGGCCAAGGCCGCCGCCAAGGCGAAGGCCGACGCGAAGAAGCGCGCCGCCGTCAAGGCCGCCGCCAGCCGCGCCGCCGTTCGCAAGCCGGTCTACGCGAACAACCTCGACGGCTGGATCCGCGAGGCGATGGACATCATGAAGAAGAACAACATCCCGGGTACCTACGAGGGCATCCACCGCAACATCATCCGCGAGTCCAGCGGTAACCCGCGCGCGATCAACAACTGGGACATCAACGCCATCAACGGCATCCCGTCCAAGGGCCTGCTCCAGGTGATCCAGCCGACCTTCGACCGCTACCACGTCAAGGGCACGAAGTTCGACCTGTACGACCCGGTCGCCAACATCGTCGCCGCGTGCAACTACGCGGCCGACCGCTACGGCTCCATGGACAACGTGAACAGCGCCTACTGACGGACACTGCTCAGCGCAGACGCGGAAAGGGCGGCAACCCCCACGGGGTGCCGCCCTTCGCGTTGCGCGCCTCAGCCCTGCGGCCAGGCGCGCGTGCGGGTCACTTGCGCATGACCTCCGGCTCGTGGCGGCGCAGCAGGCGTGCCACGGCGAAGCCGCAGACGACTCCGATGAGCACCAGGACGGTGAGGTTGAAGCCCCACTGGCCGGCCGTGTGGTCCCACAGCGGGTCCAGGTTGGTCGGGTCCTTGTGGTCCCACGGCGGCATCAGGTGGGCGAGGTCCAGCGTGGAGCCGGCGGCGGCGATGGCCCAGCGGGAGGGCATCAGCCAGGCGAACTGCTCCAGGCCCGGCGAGCCGTACACCTGGAAGAGGATGCCCGTGAACACGACCTGGACGATCGCGAACATCACCAGCAGCGGCATGGTCTTCTCGGCGGTCTTCACCAACGAGGAGATGACCAGGCCGAACATCATCGAGGTGAAGCCCAGCGCGGTGATCGTGACGCAGAGCTCGACGGCCGGAGGCATGATCAGGCCCTCCGCCGGCAGCTCGCGGGTGGCGAAGCCGATGCCGCAGATGATGACGCCCTGGATGGCGGTGATCACGCCGAGGACGAGGACCTTGGACATCAGGTACGCGGACCGGGACAGGCCGGTGGCCCGCTCCCGTTCGTAGATGACCCGTTCCTTGATCAGCTCTCGCACGGAGTTCGCGGCACCCGAGAAGCACATGCCGACCGCGAGGATCAGCATGATCGTTCCGGCGTCGCCGTTGAAGCGGGACGGCGGCTTGGGCGCGGCGAGGCCGAAGTCGGCCGGGATGACGACCGAGACCAGGCCGAGGACCGCCGGCAGGATCACCATCAGGCCCATGAAGCCCTTGTCGGACGCGATGACCGAGGCGTAGCGGCGCATCAGCGTCCACAGCTGCGCGCCCCAGCCCTGCGGCTTCGGCGGGCGCATCGCCTGGGCCGACGGCATCTGTACGGACTGCGCGGCGACGGCGTCGATGTCCGCGGCGTACATCTGGTAGTGCTGCGAGCCCTTCCAGCGGCCCGCCCAGTCGTAGTCGCGGTAGTTCTCGAAGGCGGAGAAGACGTCGGCCCAGGTGCTGTAGCCGAAGAAGTTGAGCGCCTCCTCCGGCGGTCCGAAGTACGCCACCGCGCCGCCCGGCGCCATGACGAGCAGCTTGTCGCAGAGGCCCAGCTCGGCCACGGAGTGGGTGACGACGAGGACCGTGCGGCCGTCGTCGGCGAGGCCGCGCAGCAGCTGCATGACATCGCGGTCCATGCCCGGGTCGAGACCGGAGGTGGGCTCGTCCAGGAAGATCAGCGACGGCTTGGTGAGCAGCTCCAGGGCGACCGAGACGCGCTTGCGCTGGCCGCCGGAGAGCGAGGTGATCTTCTTTTCCTTGTGGATGTCGAGCTTGAGCTCGCGCAGCACCTCGTCGATGCGGGCCTCACGCTCGGCCTCGGCGGTGTCGCCGGGGAAGCGGAGCTTGGCCGCGTACTTGAGGGCGGTGCGGACGGTCAGTTCCTTGTGCAGGATGTCGTCCTGCGGGACCAGACCGATGCGCTGGCGCAGCTCGGCGAACTGCTTGTAGAGGCTGCGGTTGTCGTAGAGGACGTCACCCTGGTTGGCGGGCCGGTAGCCGGTGAGCGCCTTGAGCAGGGTGGACTTTCCGGAGCCGGACGGGCCGATGACACCGATCAGCGACTTCTCGGGGACGCCGAAGGAGACGTCCTTGAGGATCTGCTTGCCGCCGTCGACCGTGACGGTCAGGTGGCGGGCCGAGAAGGAGACCTCGCCGGTGTCGACGAACTCCTCGAGGCGGTCGCCGACGAGCCGGAACGTCGAGTGGCCGACGCCGACGATGTCGTTCGGCCCGAGGAGGACCGTGCTGTTCTTGGCGATCGGCTGGCCGTTGACGTACGTGCCGTTGTGGGAGCCGAGGTCGCGGATCTGGAACCGGCCGTCGGGCGTCGCGGTGAACTCGGCGTGCAGGCGCGAGACCTGGAGGTCGGAGACGACCAGTTCGTTCTCGAGTGCACGGCCGATCCGCATGACCCGGCCCAGCGACAGCTGGTGGAACATCGTGGGGCTGCGGTCGCCGTAGACCGGCGGGGCCCCCGCGGCACCGCCGGCGCCCGGAGCCTGCTGGGGACCGCCCTGCTGGTGCGGGACCTGGGCGGCGGGCTGCGGCGGCTGCTGCTGCCAGTCCTGCGGGGCCTGCTGCTGCCCGGACCAGCCGGCGGGGGCCTGGTGGGGCTGCGCGGCTGGGGCCTGATGAGCCTGCGCCTGCATCGGCTGCGCCTGCGGGGCGCCGCTGTACGCGCCCGCCGCCGCACCGGTGAGATTCAGCCGCGGGCCGTCGGTCGCGTTGCCGAGGTGCACGGCCGAACCGGGGCCGATTTCCATCTGGTGGATCCGCTGGCCCTGTACGAAGGTGCCGTTGGTGGAGCCGTGGTCCTCAATGACCCAACTCCGGCCGCCCCAGCCGATGGTGGCGTGGCGCCACGAGACCCTGGCGTCGTCGATCACCAGGTCGCCCTGCGGATCACGTCCGAGGGTGTATGACCTGGACGGATCGAGAGTCCAGGTCCTTCCGTTCAATTCCAGTACGAGTTCTGGCACTCCATGCCCCACTACTTGTCCCCCGAATTACCCCCGTCGCAGGGAGTCTAGGGATGGCGAACATCGTGGTGAACTATTTCAGGCCCGGTCCCCGATCGGAAAGTCGGGCGGTGTGAAGACCCGGCAGAGGCCGCGGTGTCACTGCCTGTTGGTGGGGAGGAAACGGGCGCCGTGGGGCATCTGCGAACGGACCGTGGAGCGCGCTCGCCATGACGACGCGGAGGCGGCGCGGTGGCGAGGTTCGCGCGGTGGGGGTCGAGGGGCGGGAGTCGAGGACCGGGGTCGGCGCCCGGGGTCGTGGTGGGCCCTGGCCGGTCGCGGCCGGGTGAGCGGTCCGGGTACCCAGTCGGGTTCGCGGTGGGGTTCGCGGGCCGGGTACCCAGTCGGGTTCGCGGGCCGGGTTCGCGGTGGGTGGTTCCGTGACTGCGGTGGGTGAGCGCCCCTCGGCAAGTGGGCCGAACGAGTGTCCGGTACGCGGGACGGGGAGGCTGGTGGCACGCCGTGCCCGATACGGTGGAGTCACCATGAGCGCATCGCAGACCTCAGACGTTCCCACCCTTCTCGTCAAGATCTTCGGGAAGGACCGTCCCGGGATCACCGCCGGGCTCTTCGACACCCTCGCCGCCTTCTCCGTCGATGTGGTCGACATCGAGCAGGTCGTCACCCGGGGGCGCATCGTCCTGTGCGCGCTCGTCACGGAGCCGACGGCGAGCTCCGAGGGCGAGCTGCGGGCCACCGTGCACAGCTGGGCGGAGTCGCTCAAGCTGCAGGCCGAGATCATCTCCGGCACCGGTGACAACCGGCCGCGCGGCAGCGGCCGTTCGCATGTCACCGTCCTGGGCCACCCGCTGACCGCGGAGTCCACGGCGGCCATAGCGGCCAGGATCACCGCGACCGGCGGCAACATCGACCGTATCTTCCGGCTGGCGAAGTACCCCGTGACCGCCGTCGAATTCGCCGTGTCCGGCACCGAGACCGAGCCCCTGCGGACCGCGCTCGCCACGGAGGCCGCCGAGATCGGTGTCGATGTGGCGGTCGTCTCGGCGGGGCTGCACCGGAGGGCGCAGCGGCTGATCGTCATGGACGTGGACTCGACGCTGATCCAGGACGAGGTCATCGAGCTGTTCGCGGCGCACGCCGGCTGCGAGGACAAGGTCGCCGAGGTGACGGCCGCCGCGATGCGCGGGGAGCTGGACTTCGAGCAGTCGCTGCACGCGCGCGTGGCGCTGCTCGCGGGTCTCGACGCGTCCGTGGTGGACAAGGTCCGGGCCGAGGTCCGACTGACCCCCGGCGCCCGCACCCTGATCCGTACGCTCAAGCGGCTCGGCTATCAAGTCGGCGTCGTATCGGGCGGGTTCACCCAGGTCACCGATGATCTGCGGGAGCGTCTCGGGCTCGATTTCGCGTCGGCCAACACGCTGGAGATCGTGGACGGGAAGCTCACCGGCCGGGTGACCGGCGAGATCGTGGACCGGGCCGGCAAGGCCCGGCTGCTGCGCCGGTTCGCCGCCGAGGCCGGCGTGCCGCTCTCCCAGACCGTGGCGATCGGCGACGGCGCCAATGACCTGGACATGCTGAACGCGGCCGGCCTGGGCGTGGCCTTCAACGCCAAGCCGGTGGTGCGCAGGGCCGCGGACACCGCCGTCAACGTGCCCTTCCTGGACACCGTGCTTTATCTGCTGGGCGTCACCCGGGAAGAGGTCGAGGCGGCCGACGACATCCTCGACTGATCCCCGCCCCGCCCGGCGGCACGCGGGCGCGCGAGGGGAGACGGAACACAGGGCGGAGGGCCCGTACACCGGCGCGGTGACGGGCCCTCGGCCAGGTGCGGTACGGGGATCAGTCGTGCGGCGCCCAGTAGTCGACGAGCGTGCCGACGCCGTGCTCCACGGACTTCCACGAGCCCTTGAAGCCGACGATCGCGTACGCCGCCGTCGGGAATCCGCTGCGGGTCATCCGGGCCAGCGCGTCGCCCTCGGCCTGGCCGGCGAGGGCGTCGGCGAGCGCGTGCATACCGGGGTTGTGGCCGATCACCAGGAGGTCGCCGACCTCGTCGGGGGTCTCGGTGAGCAGCGCGAGAAGGTCGCCCAGCGAGGCTTCGTACAGCCGCTCCTCGTACACCGTGCGGGGGCGGTGCGGCAGCTCCTGGACGGCGAGCTTCCAGGTCTCGCGTGTCCTGGCCGCCGTGGAACACAGCGCCAGATCGAAGGTGATGCCGGTCTCCGCGATCCTGCGGCCGGCCACGGGGGCGTCCATGCGGCCGCGCTCGGCGAGCGGCCTCTCGTGGTCGGACACCTGGGGCCAGTCGGCCTTCGCATGCCGGAGAAGCACGATCCTGCGGGACTCGGAGGGTCCGGGGGTCGTCCCCCCGGAAGGCTCAGCGACGCTCATGCACTCAAGCTTCGCATGAAACGTGCCATCGGGCGCAGGGTGTTGACGGGCTCCGCCTGCACGAGTGACGCCTCAGGAGGGCCGCCGGGGAGACCCGTCAACGGGAGAGAGTCCGCTGGATCTGTTCGAGGATCCGGCCGATCGTCGGGTCGCCGCCCGCCGCGTGTGCCTCGCCGGGTCCGGCTATGAGCAGCAGGAGAACGACGAAGGCGGCCATGGGCAGGGCGAGCGCCCACCAAGGCAGACGGATGTCGACGCCCCGCGTGGCCGTGGGGTGGGGCCGGGTGTGCGTGGGGGCCGGCATGGCCGCCTCCGTAGGTCTGCGAGGTCTCGCGCGGTGTGTTCCGCGGTGCCTCCAACGTACGGATCTTGGGCTCCGCGGCCCATCCGGTGATCCACCCACTTCACCCTGACACTGGCCCCCTAGGGGATGGGGTGCCAGCCCCACCCCAGGGCTTACGAGGGTGAGGCGAACGAGGCGATGATTCCGATGATCACCGTGATCGCGAGCATCGCGCCGAGCACGATGAGCAGCTTCTTCTGGCCGTTCGGGGGGTTCGGGTCGAGCACAGGCATGGAGCCAGTCTCGCACCTCAGCATTCGTCCTCGATCGTCCGGTCCCGTCCGGCGAGCGTTCCGACGAGCATCTGCGGCACCATCAGCCCGGCCATGAGCGCGAGCGGGAGCCCCCAGCCGCCGCTGTGCTGGTAGAGGACGCCCACGAGCAGTGGGCCCGGGATGGAGATGAGGTAGCCGACGCTCTGGGCGAAGGCGGAGAGCCGGACGACGCCCGACCCGGTCCGCGAGCGCATCCCGATCATGGTGAGGGCCAGGGGGAAGGCGCAGTTGGAGACGCCCAGCAGCAGGGCCCACGCCCAGGCACCGGCGGCGGGGGCGAAGTAGAGGCCGGCGTATCCGGTGATGCCGCACAGGGCGAGTCCGACGGCGATCGGGCCCTGGGTCTTCATGCGGGTGGCCAGGCGCGGGATGACGAAGGCGAGCGGGACCCCCATGACCATGGTGACGGCGAGCAGCACTCCTGCGGTGCCGGCGGAGACCCCGGCGTCGCGGAAGATCTGCGGCATCCAGCCCATGGTGATGTAGGCGCCGGTGGCCTGGAGGCCGAAGAAGCAGCCGAGCGCCCACGCGGTGCGGCTCCGGGTGATCCGGAAGGGGCGCGCCTCCTGCGCCCCACCCTGAGCAGGGGCATCGGCGGCCGGGCTCTGCGAGGGGACCCAGGGCGCGGACCCGTCGGCCGGGCGCGGGCCCCGGTCGCGGACGAGTCCGATCCAGGGCAGTACGGCGAGGGCGGCGAGGACCGCCCACACGCCGAGGCCGGTGCGCCAACTCCCGCCGAGCGCTTGCGTCATGGGGACCGTCGCGGCGGCGGCGACCGAGGTGCCGAGTGCGAGGGCCATGGAGTAGAGGCCGGTCATGGTGCCGACGCGGTCGGGGAAGTACCGCTTGACGATGACGGGCATCAGGACGTTGCTGACGGCTATGCCCATCAGGGCGAGGGCGCTGGCGGCGAGGAAGCCGGCCGTGCTCCCGGCGAAGGGGCGGACGGCGAGGCCGGCGAAGACGGCGGCCATGCCGGCGCAGACGATGGCGCCCGGGCCGAAGCGGCGGGCGAGGCGGGGTGCGGTGATGCCGAAGATCGCGAAGCAGAGCGGCGGTACGGAGGTCAGCACACCGGCGACGCTGCCGCTCATGTGCAGGCCGTCGCGGACCTCTTCGAGGAGCGCGCCGAGGCTGGTGATGGCGGGGCGGAGGTTGAGGGCCGCGAGGACGAGTCCGACGACCACGAGCCGCGTGATCCAGGCGGCTGGGGGCCGCGGTGCCGGGGAGTGGGTGGCACCGCGCGCGGTGCGCGGGGGCCTTACGGCGTCGGCGTGGCTCAGGGTCCGGGTCTCGTCGCGCATGGAACCATCATAGAATCATGGGATGATTGGTTGTCCAATCCCGTCACTGCCCATGCAGTCCGGCGCAGTCCCGTTCTCGTTTCCGGAAGCTGAAGGAGCACCATGGCGCTCACCTCTCCCCGGCGCTCCGCGCTCAGTGATCAAGTGATCACCGAGCTGCGGAACCAGATCACCTCGGGCGAGTGGCCGGTCGGCTCCCGTATCCCCACCGAGCCGGAGCTGGTCGAGCAGCTGGGCGTGGCCCGCAATACCGTCCGGGAGGCCGTCCGCGCGCTGGCGCACAACGGCCTGCTGGACATCAGGCAGGGCTCCGGCACCTATGTCGTCGCCACGAGCGAGCTGGCCGGGGTGATGCACCGGCGGTTCGCCGGGGCCGACCCGCGCCACATCGCCGAGCTGCGTTCCACCCTGGAGTCGTCCGCCGCGCGGCTGGCCGCCCAGCGGCGCACCGAGCGGGACCTGAAGCAGTTGGACGTCCTGCTGACGCGCCGGGAGCAGGCCTGGGAATCGGGCGACGCCGAGAGCTTCGTGGCGGCCGACGCGACGTTCCACCTCGCAGTGGTCGCCGCCTCGCACAACGAGGTACTGACCGAGCTCTACGCCGACCTCGGCCATCTGCTCCGCGACTGGCTGCGCGACGACGTCGGCCAGGAGCTGCGGCCGGAGAACCACATGGACCACGGGCGGCTGCTCGACGCGATCCGGGCACAGGACGCGGACGTGGCGGCTTCCGAGGCGGCTGGTTATCCGTTCATGTGCCTGAGGAGTCCCGCTCCGGAAGGTGGGTGATCCACGCCGCGCGGACTTCCTTCCAGCAGCGCTGGGTCAGCTCGACATAGGCGGTGGGAGCCACGGCGACGGGCGCGCTGTCGGTGTCGACGTCCCACCAGCGGGCGCACTCGACGTGCAGGCGGACCCGGTCCGTACGGGGAAAGGGGTTGCGGCAGGCGGCGGTGACGCGGGAGCCCTCCACGGTCGTGTCGCACGAGGCGCCGAAGGTCTTCCGCTCACGGGACGGTGTGTCGTCGTCGGCCGGGTCCGCGGCGGCGGCCGGGGCGGCAAGGGCCGCGTTCACCTCGAATCCGACGAAGCCGATGGACCCGGCGACGAGGACCGAGGCCGCGGCCATGCCCACCGTCGCGCGTCGTATCGCGCGCATGTCCGCACCTCCTCCCCGTCAGTAGCCGCAACATCACGCTCTGACCCAGTCTGAGGCGACACGCCCGACTTTTCGACTTGGGGGAAGTCAGCCCGGAACGCACGAAAGCCGGGTGCCGTCAACTGCGACGGCACCCGGCCTCGTACGAGAAGGAACCCGGTGACTACGCGCCGATGGCGTGCAGCCCGCCGTCGACGTGGACGATTTCGCCGGTGGTCTTCGGGAACCAGTCCGAGAGCAGCGCGACGACACCGCGGCCGGCCGGCTCCGGGTCGCTCAGGTCCCACTTCAGCGGGGAACGGCTGTCCCACACCGCGGCCAGCTCGGAGAAGCCGGGGATGGACTTGGCGGCCATCGACCCGATCGGGCCCGCCGAGACGAGGTTGCAGCGGATGTTGTGGTCGCCGAGGTCGCGGGCCATGTAACGGCTGGTGGCCTCCAGCGCGGCCTTGGCCGGGCCCATCCAGTCGTACTGCGGCCAGGCGAACTGCGCGTCGAAGGTGAGGCCGACGACCGAGCCGCCACCGTTGGTCATCAGCGGCAGGCAGGCCATGGTCAGCGACTTCAGCGAGAAGGCGGAGACGTGCATGGCCGTGGCGACCGACTCGAACGGCGTGTTGAGGAAGTTGCCGCCGAGGGCGTCCTGCGGGGCGAAGCCGATGGAGTGGACGATGCCGTCGAGGCTGCCGAGCTCCTCGCGGACCAGGCCCTCGAGCCGGGCGAGGTGCTCGTCGTTGGACACGTCGAGCTCGATGACCTTGACGTTCTCGGGCCGGGGGAGCTTCTTGGCGATGCGCTCGGTCAGCGTGGGCCGGGGCCAGGCGGTGAGGATGATCTCCGCGCCCTGCTCCTGGGCCAGCTTCGCGGTGTGGAAGGCGATGGAGGACTCCATCAGCACCCCAGTGATCAGAATGCGCTTGCCTTCGAGGATTCCGCTCATGGTGATCAGTGACCCATGCCCAATCCGCCGTCAACCGGGATGACGGCTCCAGTGATGTACGAGGCGTCGTCGGAGGCGAGGAACTTCACCGTGGCGGCGATCTCCTCGGGCTGCGCGTAGCGGCCGAGCGGCACCTGGGCGACGATGCCCGCGCGCTGCTCCTCGGTCAGCACCTTGGTCATGTCGGTGTCGACAAAACCGGGGGCGACGACATTGAACGTGATGTTGCGCGAGCCGAGCTCACGGGCGAGGGAGCGGGCGAAGCCGACGAGGCCGGCCTTGGAGGCGGCGTAGTTCGCCTGCCCCGCGGAGCCGAGGAGGCCGACGACCGAGGAGATCAGGACGACGCGGCCCTTCTTCGCGCGCAGCATGCCGCGGTTGGCGCGCTTGACGACCCGGAAGGTGCCGGTGAGGTTGGTGTCGAGGACGGCGGAGAAGTCCTCCTCGGACATCCGCATCAGCAGCTGGTCCTTGGTGACACCGGCGTTGGCGACCAGCACCTCCACCGGACCGTGCTTCTCCTCGATCTCCTTGTAGGCCTGCTCCACCTGCTCGGTGTCGGTGATGTCGCACTTGACGGCCAGGAAGCCGGCCGGCGGCTCTCCGGACCGGTATGTGATGGCGACCTTGTCGCCGGCGTCGGCGAACGCGCGGGCGATGGCGAGGCCGATGCCCCGGTTTCCTCCGGTGACGAGAACCGAGCGGCTCAACGGATCACCCTTTCCATAGCGGTCTGGTACATCGAAAACCTATCGGTCCGGTCCCTCGTACGGAGAATCGGGCCCTGACAGTGGCGTACGGAACTCCCTGTCGGGTCCCTACAGAAAGAGCTGGGCATCATGCACACAAGCGCGACATGATCGGGACGACCGGTCTCATACGACAGGAGACATTCGTGCCTCATTCCATCGACGAAGCCTTCACGGCGTTGCCGCTGCGGGCGCTCGCCGACGCGGCGCTCGCCCGGGCGCGCGCGCTCGGCGCCGAGCACGCCGACTTCCGCCTCGAGCGGGTGCGTAGCGCGGCCTGGCGGCTGCGCGACGCCAAACCCTCGGGTTCCTCGGACACCACGGACCTCGGGTACGCGGTACGGGTCGTGCACGGCGGCGCCTGGGGCTTCGCGTCCGGGGTCGATCTGACCATGGACGCCGCGGCGCGCGTCGCCGGGCAGGCCGTGGCGATGGCCAAGCTGTCGGCGAAGGTGATCGCGGCGGCGGGTTCCGGTGAGCGGGTGGAACTGGCCGACGAGCCGGTGCACGCGGAGAAGACCTGGATCTCCTCGTACGAGATCAACCCCTTCGACGTGTCCGGCGCGGAGAAGAGCGCGCTGCTGGCCGACTGGAGCGAGCGGCTGCTGCGGGCGGACGGGGTGGCGCACGTGGACGCGTCGCTGCTCACCGTCCATGAGAACAAGTTCTACGCGGATACGGCGGGCACGGTCACCACCCAGCAGCGCGTGCGGCTGCACCCGCAGCTGACGGCGGTCGCCGTGGACGAGACGACCGGCGAGTTCGACTCGATGCGCACGATCGCTCCGCCGGTGGGGCGCGGCTGGGAGTACCTGACCGGCACCGGCTGGGACTGGGACTCCGAGCTGGAACAGATCCCGGGGCTGCTCGCGGAGAAGATGCGGGCGCCGAGCGTGGAGGCGGGGACGTACGACCTGGTGGTCGACCCGTCGAATCTGTGGCTGACGATCCACGAGTCCATCGGCCACGCCACGGAGCTGGACCGGGCGCTGGGCTACGAGGCGGCGTACGCGGGGACCTCCTTCGCCACGTTCGACCAGCTCGGGAAGCTGACGTACGGCTCCGGGATCATGAACGTGACGGGCGACCGGACCGCCGAGCACGGCCTGGCCACCATCGGCTACGACGACGAGGGCGTCGAGGCGCAGAGCTGGGACCTGGTGAGGGACGGCACGCTGGTCGGTTACCAGCTGGACCGCCGGATCGCGAGGCTGACGGGCCTGGGGAGGTCGAACGGCTGCGCGTTCGCGGACTCCTCCGCGCATGTGCCGGTGCAGCGGATGGCGAACGTGTCGCTGCGGCCGGACCCGGGGGGTCTGTCGACCGAGGACCTGATCGGGGGTGTGGAGCGCGGGATCTATGTGGTCGGTGACCGCTCCTGGTCGATCGACATGCAGCGCTACAACTTCCAGTTCACCGGTCAGCGCTTCTTCCGGATCGAGAACGGGAAGCTCGCCGGTCAGCTGCGCGATGTCGCCTACCAGGCGACGACCACGGACTTCTGGGGCTCGATGGAGAAGGTCGGCGGCCCGCAGACCTACGTCCTGGGCGGCGCCTTCAACTGCGGCAAGGCCCAGCCGGGCCAGGTCGCCGCGGTCTCCCACGGCTGCCCGTCCGCCCTCTTCCGGGGCGTCAACATTCTGAACACGACGCAGGAGGCCGGTCGATGAGCCGCGTCAGCAAGCCGTACGAGATCGTCGAGCGGGCCCTTGAGCTGTCCCGCGCCGACGGATGCGTGGTCATCGCCGACGAGGAGTCGTCGGCGAACCTCCGCTGGGCGGGCAACGCCCTGACCACGAACGGGGTGACCCGGGGCCGGACCCTCACCGTCATCGCCACCGTGGACGGGACGCAGGGCACCGCCTCCGGGGTGGTCTCCCGGTCGGCCGTCACGGTCGACGAGCTCGAGCCGCTGGTGCGGGCCGCCGAGGCCGCCGCCCGGGCCGCCGGGCCCGCCGAGGACGCCCAGCCACTGGTGTCCGGGGTCCCGGCGTCGCCGGACTTCACGGACGCGCCCGCCGAGACGTCGTCGGCTGTCTTCGGGGACTTCGCACCCGCCCTCGGCGAGGCGTTCGCCCGGGCCCGGGCCGGCGGCCGGGAGCTGTACGGCTTCGCCAACCACGAGCTGACCTCGACGTATCTCGGTACGTCGACGGGCGTCCGGCTGCGCCACGACCAGCCGAACGGGACGCTCGAGCTGAACGCCAAGTCCCCGGACCGGTCGCTGTCCGCCTGGGCGGGCCGGGCCACACGGGACTTCAAGGACGTGGACCCGGGGGCGCTCGACGCCGAGCTGGCGGTCCGGCTCGGCTGGGCGGGGCGCCGTGTGGACCTGCCCGCCGGACGGTACGAGACGCTGCTGCCGCCCACCGCGGTGGCGGACCTGCTGATCTACCAGATGTGGTCGTCGGCGGCCCGGGACGCGGTGGAGGGCCGTACGGTCTTCTCCAAGCCCGGCGGGGGCACCCGTATCGGCGAGACGCTCTCGCCGCTGCCGCTGACCCTGCGCAGCGACCCGAACGAGCCCGGCCTTGAGACCGCGCCGTTCGTCGTCGCGCACGCGTCCGGCGACGACTCGTCGGTCTTCGACAACGGTCTGCCGCTGTCGCCGACCTCGTGGGTCCGGGACGGACATCTGCGGCATCTGACCACGACCCGGCACAGCGCGGCCCTGACCGGTCTGCCCGTCACCCCCTCGATCGGCAATCTGATCCTGGACGGCGGCGCGGAGCGCTCGCTGGAGGAGATGGTCGCCTCCACGGAGCGGGGTCTGCTGCTGACCTGCCTCTGGTACATCCGCGAGGTCGACCCGGCGACGCTGCTGCTCACCGGCCTGACCCGGGACGGGGTGTATCTCGTCGAGAACGGCGAGGTGACCGGCGCGGTGAACAATTTCCGGTTCAACGAGTCCCCGGTCGATCTGCTGTCGCGCGCCTCGGAGGCCGGCCGTACGGAGAAGACGCTGCCGCGCGAGTGGAGCGACTACTTCACCCGGGCCGCGATGCCGGCGCTGCGCGTGCCTGATTTCAATATGAGTTCGGTCAGTCAGGGCGTGTGACCCGCCTAGACTGACTGTTGCTCTTCCACTCTGCACGCCTACACGTTCAAGGAGACCGGAAACCGTGACGGACATCGTCGACGAACTGCAGTGGCGTGGGCTGATCGCCCTGTCCACTGACGAGGACGCATTGCGCAAGGCGTTCGCGGACGGTCCCGTTACGTTCTATTGCGGCTTCGACCCGACCGCGCCCAGCCTGCACCTGGGGAACCTGGTCCAGATCCTCACCATGCGCCGGATCCAGCAGGCGGGGAACCGCCCGCTGGGTCTGGTCGGCGGTGCCACGGGGCTCATCGGTGACCCCAAGCCGAACTCCGAGCGCACGCTGAACGCGCCGGAGGTCGTCGCGGGCTGGGTGGAGCGGCTCCGTGCGCAGATCGAGCGGTTCCTCGACTTCGAGGGCCCGCACGCCGCGACCATGGTCAACAACCTGGACTGGACGTCGGGCCTGTCGGCGATCGACTTCCTGCGCGATGTCGGCAAGTACTTCCGGGTCAACAAGATGATCGCGAAGGAGGCGGTCGCCCGGCGGCTGAACTCCGACGCGGGCATCAGCTACACCGAGTTCAGCTACCAGATCCTTCAGGGCATGGACTTCCTGGAGCTCAACCGGCGCTACGGCTGTGTGCTGCAGACCGGCGGCAGCGACCAGTGGGGCAACCTGACGGCGGGCACCGACCTGATCCACCGGGTCGAGCCCGACGCCGTGGTGCACGCCCTGGCGACCCCGCTGATCACCAAGGCGGACGGTACGAAGTTCGGCAAGACGGAGTCGGGGACGATCTGGCTGGACCCGGAGCGGACCACGCCGTACGCCTTCTACCAGTTCTGGCTGAACGCGGACGACCGTGATGTCTCCAAGTTCCTGCGGATCTTCAGCTTCAAGTCCCGCGAGGAGATCGAGGAGCTGGAGAAGCTCACCTCGGAGCGCCCGCAGGCCCGTGCCGCCCAGCGCGCGCTGGCCGAGGAGCTGACGACGCTGGTCCACGGCGCCGACGAGTGCGCGGCCGTGATCAACGCCTCCAAGGCGCTGTTCGGGCAGGGCGAGCTGGCGGAGCTGGACGAGGCGACGCTGGCCGCGGCCCTGTCCGAGCTGCCGCACGCGCGGGTGGCCGAGCTCGGCCAGGTCGTGGATCTCTTCACCGAGGTCGCCCTGGCACCGAGCAGGTCGGCCGCGCGTCGCACGGTGAAGGAGGGCGGGGCGTACGTGAACAACGTCAAGGTCACCGCCGAGGACGCCGAGGTGTCCCACGACGAGCTGCTGCACGGCCGCTGGCTGGTGCTGCGCCGGGGCAAGAAGAACCTGGCCGCGATCGAGATCGCCGGCTGAGGCCTCGGTACGTCACGGCAGCGGCCCGGGTACACGCGTCGATCGCGTACCCGGGCCGCTGCCGTACCCCTGGGATCGGGGTCAGGCTCTCCTGGTCCCCCTGACGGTGGCCCACAGCATGTCGCCCACCCCGACGACAGCGACCGCGCCGATCAGCTGGAGCAGATGCCGGGTCCAGTCGATGCCCTTGGTGTCGTTGACTCCGATCCAGGTCGCGACGGCGTTGCCGAGAACGCTGCCGAGAATGCCGAACACGGTCGTCAGCCACAGCGGGATCTGCTGCTTGCCCGGAATGATCGCCTTGGCGATCAGACCGAGGACCAGACCCACGATGATCGCCCACAGCCAACTCATGTCGCCTCCTCGTGCGGCGCGGTGTGCGCGTGTGGGCCCCAGTCTTGACCCCCCGGCCATACGGCGCATGTCGGACAGCTCCGTACGTGGGACGCCGCCGGCCGTATGCCCGGGTAAGGGGCGACCCGGTCTCGTCGGCGGCGGATGCCGGGGCGTACCGTGGAGAAAGGTCCGGACAGGGGAAGTCCGGCGTGGATGTCGGGCGGTGGAACGCGATGCGGAAGCGTGGCGCGAACGAGGTCTTCCGGATCACCGGGGCCCGTCAGGGTCTGGCCGACGATGTGCGCGGCCGGCAGCGCCGGTATGTGATCTCGATGTCGGTCCGCACGCTGTCGGTCATCGCGGCGGCGGTCCTGTGGAACGTGGAACGCCATGTGGCCGTGGTGGCGCTGGCGTTGGGTCTGCTGCTCCCCTATGTGGCGGTCGTGATCGCGAACGCGGGCCGGGAGAACGCGCCGTCGCTGCCGTCGACGTTCGTCCCGGCGCCGGTGCGGCCGATGCTGGAGGGGATGCCCGAAGCGGAGGGCCAGGCGGAAGGCTCTGCACAGCGCGCCGAGGAGCCGGGCAAAGAACGGACGTACGAGCAGACGTGAGCACCGGCGGCTGCCCGCAGTCCGCAAAGCTCAAGAAAAGCTCAGATCAATCATGAAGTTCCGGTGCACCACACCCCGTTCCCCGTGACATACTTCGTACGCGCTCCGCATCCCCCGTCGGAGCGACGGACCGACGCCGGGCAGCTCCCCCCGTGGCTGCTCGGCGTCGCCTTTGTTCGGACCCATTCTGCGAGCGCCCTGTGAGTGACGAGACCTCCCCGATCTGTTCCGCCAAGGGCTGTCGTGCCGACGCCGTCTGGGTCCTGGCGTGGAACAACCCCAAGCTGCACACCCCCGAGCGCCGCAAGACCTGGCTGGCGTGCGACGAGCACCGCGAGCACCTCTCCCAGTTCCTGGGAGTACGGGGTTTCCTGAAGGACGTCGTGACGCTGGAGGCGTGGTCCGCCGCCGACGGCGGCTGAGTCTCAGCCGCCGATCGCCGACATCGGGCGCTCCGGCTGGAGGAAGCTCGGGTCGTCCAGACCCGAACCGGCCTTCTTGCCCCACATCGCCAGCTTCCAGAGCCGGGCGACCTCCTCGTCGGGCGCCTCGGAGCGGAGCGCCGCGCGCAGATCCGTCTCCTCCGTGGCGAAGAGGCACGTCCGCACCTGACCGTCGGCGGTGAGCCGGGTCCGGTCGCAGGCCCGGCAGAAGGGGCGGGTGACGGAGGCGATGACACCCACGGTGTGCGGCCCGCCGTCCACGGTCCAGCGCTCGGCCGGCGCGGAGCCTCGGGCCTCGTCGCCCTCGGCGGTGAGCGTGAAGCGGGTGCGCAGCGACTCGAGGATGTCACCGGCGGTGATCATTCCGTCGCGCTTCCAGCCGTGCTGGGCGTCGAGCGGCATCTGCTCGATGAAGCGCAGCTCGTACGCGTTCCCGACGGCCCAGGCCAGCAGGTCGGGGGCCTCGTCCGCATTGAGGCCGGGCATCAGGACCGCGTTGACCTTGACCGGGGTGAGCCCGGCGTCGCGTGCGGCGGCCATGCCGTCCAGGACGTCCTGGTGGCGGTCGCGACGGGTCAGGGTCTTGAAGACGTCGGGGCGCAGGGTGTCGAGCGAGACATTGACCCGGTCGAGGCCGGCGGCCTTGAGCGCGGTCGCGGTGCGCTTGAGGCCGATGCCGTTGGTGGTCAGGGACATCTTGGGGCGCGGCTCCAGGGCCGCGCACCGCTCGACGATGCCGACGAGCCCGGGGCGCAGCAGCGGCTCGCCGCCGGTGAAGCGGACCTCGGTGACTCCGAGGTCGGTGACGGCGATCCGGATCAGCCGGACTATCTCGTCGTCGGTGAGCAGATCGGGCTTGGCAAGCCACTGCAGGCCCTCTTCCGGCATGCAGTAGGTGCAGCGCAGATTGCACCGGTCGGTGAGCGAGACACGCAGGTCAGTGGCCACTCGGCCGTAGGTGTCGATGAGCACGGTGTGCCCCCTCCCCGGTTACCCGAATCTGTATGTGTCCGAGCCTACGCGAGTGCACCGACAACATCAGTGGCCGATTGTCACGGGACCTGGTCGGCCGCCTCGTAGGGACCTACGAGGCGGCCGACCGTCCGGTTTCGTAGGGTGTCGGGATCAGTGCGCTCCGACACCGGTGAGGGACTTGACCTCCAGCTCGGCGTACTTGCCGGCGTCGGGCTCCTCCTTGGAGAGCAGGGATCCGATCCAGCCGAGCAGGAAGCCCAGTGGGATGGAGACCAGGCCCGGGTTCTCCAGCGGGAACCAGTAGAAGTCGACCGTCTTGAACATCGAGGTGGGCTTCCCGGAGACGACCGGTGAGAAGACCACCAGGACGACGGCGGAGACGAGGCCGCCGTAGATCGACCAGAGCGCCCCCTGAGTGGTGAAGCGCTTCCAGAAGAGGCTGTAGAGGATCGTCGGCAGGTTGGCGGAGGCGGCGACGGCGAAGGCCAGGGCGACCAGGCCGGCCACATTGAGGTCGCGTGCCATCGCGCCGAGCCCGATGGAGACGACGCCGATGAGGACGGTCGCCCAGCGGGCCGCGCGGACCTCCTCCTTCTCGGTCGCCTTGCCGCGGCGGATGACGTTGGCGTAGATGTCGTGCGCGAAGGAGGACGAGGAGGCCAGGGTCAGTCCGGCGACCACCGCGAGGATGGTGGCGAAGGCGACCGCGGAGATGACCGCGAGCAGGATCGCGCCCCCGGTGGATCCGGCGCCGCCGCCGACCTCGAGGGCGGCCAGCGGGGCCGCCGTGTTGCCCGCCTTGTTGGAGGCGATGATGTCGCCCGGCTTCAGGAGCGCGGCGGCGCCGAAGCCCAGCACGATCGTCATCAGATAGAACGCACCGATGATCCCGATGGCCCAGTTGACGGACTTCCGGGCTGCCTTGGCGGTCGGCACGGTGTAGAAGCGGATCAGGATGTGCGGCAGACCGGCGGTGCCCAGGACCAGCGCGATGCCCAGCGAGAGGAAGTCCAGCTTCGAGACGCCGGTGGCCCCGTACTTGAGGCCGGGCTCCAGGAAGGCGGAGCCCTTGCCACTGTTGGTGGCGGCGGCGCCGAGCAGGTCGGAGAGGTTGAAGTTGAACTTCAGCAGGATGAGGAAGGTGATGAGGAGCGTGCCCGCGATGAGCAGGACTGCCTTGACCATCTGCACCCAGGTGGTGCCCTTCATACCGCCGATGGTGACGTACACGATCATCAGGACGCCGACCAGGGCGACGATGGCGATCTTTCCGCCGTCGCTGGTGATACCGAGCAGCAGCGAGACGAGCACACCGGCGCCCGCCATCTGGGCGAGCAGGTAGAAGATCGAGACGACGATCGTGGACGTTCCCGCGGCGGTACGGACCGGGCGCTGGCGCATCCGGTAGGCGAGGACGTCACCCATGGTGAACCGGCCGGAGTTGCGCAGGGGTTCGGCCACCAGCAGCAGGGCGACCAGCCAGGCGACCAGGAAGCCGACCGAGTACAGGAAGCCGTCGTATCCGAAGAGCGCGATGGCTCCGGCGATGCCGAGGAAGGAGGCGGCGGACATGTAGTCGCCGGAGATCGCGAGGCCGTTCTGGAAGCCGGTGAACTGGCGTCCGCCGGCGTAGAAGTCGGCGGCGCTCTTGGTCTGGCGGCCGGCCCAGACGGTGATGGCCAGGGTCGCGACGACGAAGGCACCGAAGAGGGAGATGATCAGCGTGCGGTGCTCGGAGGTGGCACTGGCCGCGGCGAGCTGGACGGTGTGGAGGACCTCACCGGCCTGGAAGGTGCTGCTCATGCGCCGGCCTCCATACGGGACTTGATCGCTTCCGCCTTGGGGTCGAGCTTCCCGGCCGCGTGCCGTGAGTAGAACCAGGCGATGAGGAAGGTGGTGAGGAACTGGCCGAGTCCGAGGACCAGAGCCATGTTGATGTTGCCGAAGAGCTTGGTGCCCATGAAGCCGCCCGCGTAGTTGGAGAGCAGGACGTACAGCAGGTACCAGGCGATGAAGGCAAGGGTGAGCGGGAAGGCGAAGGAGCGGTACGTGCGGCGCAGTTCGCCGAATTCCGCACTCTCCTGCACCTCGACGAACGCCTCGGTCGTGGGCTGGACGGGGCCGGCGTCCGTACCGCCCGGGGGCGGCGGTGCATCGATAGCCACGGAATCTCCTTGCGGCGCGGGTGCGGTAGGCATGACGGAGGGGACCTTTCGGACGGGGTGGGTGATGTCGTTCCCTCCCCTGCACAACGGCACGGGCAGCAGGCCGACGCGGTTCAATACCGGTCTTTTTCTTTCCCAACTCATTGATGGGCCGTGATGATCGGCGATAGCTTCGCTCGTCATGAACCTGTTCACTCACAACCCGGTGTGTGAACAGCTCCTATACGGATGATGTGGAGAACCCATGGCTCATCTGGGATCCAGACGCGGTCGAGTACTCGCTCTGCCCGCCGGTCTGGCGCTCACGGCCTCGCTCGGCTTCCTTCCCGCCGGAGCGGCCACGGCCGCCCCGGCGGACGACACCCCGGCCGCCGTCGTGACCGACGGCCCGAAGCTGTCGTACGTCGTCAACGTGAAGGGCGGCCGCTCCACCGCCGCTTCGGTGAAGAAGGCGATATCGCGCGCGGGTGGCACGGTGGTCATCGCGTACGACCAGATCGGGGTCATCGTCGTCCACTCGCAGAACCCCGAGTTCGCGAAGACGATCCGCAAGGTCAAGGGCGTCCAGTCGGCCGGTGCGACCCGGACGGCGCCGCTCTCCGTGCAGCACGACGACGCCATCGGGGCCCAGGAGCAGCCGCTGACCGCCGCCGAGGCGAAGGCGGCCGCGGCCAAGGCGACCGACGAGCAGGACCCGTTCGAGCCGCTCCAGTGGGACCTGCCGGCCATCAAGGCGGACAAGGCCCACCAGAAGTTCCTCGGCAGCGGCAAGGTCACGGTCGCCGTCATCGACACCGGTGTCGACGACACCCACCCCGACCTCGCGCCGAACTTCGACCCCCAGGCGTCGGCCAACTGTGTGACCGGCGCCCCGGACACCACCTGGGGCTCCTGGCGTCCGAGCGCGCACGAGAGCGACCACGGCACGCATGTCGCGGGTACCATCGCCGCCGCGAAGAACGGCATCGGTGTCACCGGTGTCGCGCCCGGCGTGAAGGTGTCCGGCATCAAGGTGGCCACGCCCGACGGGTTCTTCTACACCGAGTCCGTCGTCTGCGGTTTCGTGTGGGCCGCGGAGCACGGCGTCGATGTGACCAACAACAGCTACTACACCGACCCGTGGCTGTACGCCTGCAAGAACGACGACGACCAGAAGGCGCTGGTCGAGGCGGTCACCCGGGCCTCGCAGTACGCGGAGCGCAAGGGTGCCGTGAACGTGGCCGCGGCCGGCAACGCGCGTACGGACCTGGCTTCCGACGAGCTCACGGACACCACCAGCCCGAACGACACCACCCCGGTGACGCGGGTCGTCAACCCGCAGGAGTGCCCGGACTTCCCGGCCATGCTGCCGGGTGTGGTCACGGTCTCCGCGACGGGCGCCAAGGGCCTCAAGTCGTCGTACTCCAACTACGGTCTCGGCGTGGTCGACATCGCGGCCCCGGGCGGCGACTCGACCAGGTTCCAGACGCCCGACGCGCCGGCGGTCAATGGTCTGATCCTCTCCACGCTGCCCGGTGGCGGTTACGGCTACAAGGCTGGCACCTCGATGGCGTCGCCGCACGCGGCGGGCGTCGCGGCGCTCATCAAGTCCAAGCACCCGCACGCCTCGGCGGCGCAGGTGAAGGCGCTGCTGTACGCCCAGGCCGACGCGAAGGCGTGCACCGACCCGTACGACATCGACGGCGACGGCACGGTCGACGCGGTGTGCGAGGGCGGGAAGTACGACAACGGCTTCTACGGCGCCGGCATGATCGACGCCCTGGACGCGGTTCGCCGCTAGAGAGCCTGAGGTGAAGCCCTGGTGTGGCACACCACACCAGGGCTTCGACACCGTGCATGGCACTCAGTGCCATGCACGGTGTCATAGTGCGGGAATGACACAGACACTTTGCGTGGGCACGGAACACACCGGGCAGTTGTGGGCTCTGCTGGGCGGCGATCCCGCCCTCACGGACCGCGTGTCGTACGGCGGCCCTTCGGGGCTGCTGCCCGCACGGCTGCCCGTGATGGATCTGGCCCGGGCGACGGTCGCGGTCTGCGCGCTCGCGGCGGCGGAGTGGGACGCCCACACGTCCGGCGGACCCGTGCCCGAGGTCCGGGTCGACGACGGGGCCGTCGCCACCGCGTTCGTCAGTGAACGCCATCTTCTGGTGGACGGCCGGGCGCCGGTCAACTTCGCGCCGCTGTCCAGGTTCTGGCGGGCGGCCGACGGCTGGGTCCGTACGCACGCCAACTACCCCCATCACCGGTCCGCGCTGCTCTCCGCGCTGCGGGTCGACGAGGATCCGGCGGCGGTCGAGGCCGCCATCGCCGGACGGCCCGCCATCGAGGTGGAGAGTGCGGTGTACGCGGCGGGCGGCCTGGCCGTGGCCCTGCGCTCGCCCGAGCGGTGGGCGGCGCACGAGCAGGGCGCCGCGGTCGCCGGACGGCCGCTGCTGACCCGCGAGCGGCTCGATGACGCGGCTCCGCGCCCCCGTTCGGGCCCCCTGCGGGTACTGGACCTGACGAGGGTCATCGCCGGGCCGGTGGCGACGCGCACCCTGGGGCTGCTCGGCGCGGACGTACTGCGCGTGGATCCGCCGGACAACCCGGAACTGCCCGACCAGCACGCCGACACCGGCTTCGGAAAGCGGTCCGTGGCCCTGGACCTCGACCGGCCGTCGGACCGGCGCAGCTTCGAGGAGCTGCTGGCCGGGGCGGACGTCCTGGTCACCGGCTACCGACCGGGCGCGCTGGACCGGTTCGGGCTCGTCCGGCCCGGCCTGGTCGTCGCACAGCTGTCCGCGTGGGGCGACTACGGGCCCTGGGGCGAGCGGCGGGGCTTCGACAGCCTCGTCCAAGTCGCGACCGGCATCGCCGAGCTGGAGGGTTCGGCGGACCGCCCCGGCGCACTTCCCGCGCAGGCCCTGGACCACGGCACGGGATATCTGCTGGCGGCGGCCGTGCTCCGGTCGCTCACCGAGCAGTCCGACGACGGCGGGGGCACCCGTCTGGTGCGCCTCGCGCTGGCGCAGACGGCGCACTGGCTGAAGGGGCTTCCCCGGCACGAGCCGGAGCGGTGGCTGACGGAGACGGACAGCCCGGTGGGCCGGCTGCGGCATGCCGTCTCACCCGTCTCCTACGAGAAGGGCCCAGCGGGCTGGTCGCGTCCGCCGGGCCTGCCGGGCACGGATGCCCCCGTCTGGCTCAGGGCTTGACGAGGACCTTGAGCGCGGTGCGCTCGTCCATGGCCTTGTAGCCGTCCGGGACGCCCTCGAGCCCGACGGTCAGGTCGAAGACCGGCGACGGGTCGATCGTCCCGTCCAGGACGTCCGCGAGCAGCTCGGGGATGTACGCGCGGACGGGAGCGACGCCGCCGCGCAGGGCGACGTTCCGGTTGAACATGTCGGAGAGGTCGAGGCCGGTGCCGCTGCCGTGCGGGACGCCGACGTAACCGATGGAGCCGCCGTCGCGGGTGATGGCGACGGCGGTGCGCATCGACTGCTCGGTGCCGACGGCCTCGATGACGGCGTGCGCGCCCTGGCCGCCGGTGAGTTCGCGGACGGCGGCCTCGGCGGCCTCTCCGCGCTCGGCGACCACGTCGGTGGCGCCGAAGGTGCGGGCGATGTCCGTACGCGCCTGGTGGCGGCCGAGTGCGATGATCCGCTCGGCGCCGAGCCGCTTGGCGGCGAGGACTCCGCACAGGCCGACGGCGCCGTCACCGACGACGGCGACGGTGGAGCCTTGAACGACGCCCGCGCCGACGGCCGCGTGGTGGCCGGTGCCCATGACGTCCGAGAGGGCGAGGAGCGCGGTCAGCAGGTGGTCGTCCGAGGCCGCGTCGGCGGGGAGCTTGACGAGGGTGCCGTCGGCGAACGGCACACGGACCGCTTCGCCCTGGCCTCCGTCGGAGCCGACGGATCCCCAGAAGCCGCCGTTCGGGCAGGAGGTGTGCAGGCCCTCGGAGCAGTAGTCGCAGGTGCCGTCGGACCAGACGAAGGGCGCGACGACCAGGTCGCCGGGGGCGAAGCCGGACACCTCCTGGCCCGCCTCCTCGACGATCCCGAGGAACTCGTGGCCGATGCGCTGTCCGGCCTGGCGGGCCGCCGTGCCGCGGTACGCCCACAGGTCGCTGCCGCAGATGCAGGCCCGCAGAACGCGCAGCACCACATCCGTGGGCTGCTTGATCACCGGGTCGGGCACGTCCTCCACGCGCATGTCGAACGGGGCGTGAATGGTGGTGGCGCGCATGACGGACGCATCCTTGTCTCAGACGTTGGTACGGGTTTCACCGTACGCCCGCGCGCCGACGGCCGAGTAACGGAGTGCTCCGGCGGCCAGCAGGTACTGCGCCGCCAGATAGGTGAGCATGATCCAGAAGTCGGGGACCGGCGGCTGGGGCCAGTCGGCGACGCCGGTCGCGATGAGGGTGTCGGAGAGCAGGAAGAGCGCGCCGCCCGCTCCGGTGGTGAGCCCGAGGGCACTGGAGCGGTAGGCCATGGCGGTGAGCAGCAACGAGTAGCCGGCTACCGGGACGCGCAGGTCGGCGGGGAGGCCGGGCCACAGCAGCGCGACGGTGGTGACCAGGGCGACGCCGTAGGCGGCGCCGAGCAGTGGTGACGTGCGCCCGCGGCCGAAGAGGACCAGGTAGCAGACGTGCCCGGCGGCGAAGGAGCCCATGCCGACGAGGAAGGCCCAGTCGGCGTCGGACAGCAGGAAGACATCGCCGCCCCAGCCGAAGAGCAGTGCGGCGGTCAGGGGCTTCGGCGCGCCGAGGGCGACCGCGTATCCGGCGAGCAGCGGCATCAGAAGGGGCTTGGCGAGCTGGTGCCCGAGCTCGGCTCCGGCGAGGAGGGAGAGGAGGTCGACGGCGCCGGCCACGCCGAAGGCGACGAGGAGGAGGCGGGAGACCGCCTCGCGCCGCCCGGCGGCGGCCCCGGCCTCGCGTGGTCCGTTCACGCCGCCGGCTCCGCGGCGGGACCGGTGGCGGGCCCGGGTTCGGTACGCGGGCCCGGCTGCCACCCCGGTCCCCGGAACACCCGTCCCGCCCGCTCGCGCCAGCTGGTCGCCGCCCGGACGTCACGGGCGATCGCGGCGTACTCGTGGGTGGCGACGCGCAGCGGGTTGTGCGTGGCGATGTTCTTGGTGAGGCCGAACACGGGCCGCTCGGTCTCGGGCGCGAAGGAGCCGAAGAGCCGGTCCCAGATGATCAGGATGCCGCCGAAGTTGCGGTCGAGGTAGCCGCCCTGGGAGGCGTGGTGCACCCGGTGGTGCGAGGGCGTGTTCAGCACGTACTCGATGGGCCGGGGCAGCTTGCCGATGCGCTCGGTGTGCACCCAGAACTGGTAGACGAGGTTCGCCGACGAGCAGAACGCGAGGGCGGCCGGGTGCACACCGCAGGCGATGAGCGGCACGTAGAACGGCCACACGGTGAGTGACGTCCAGGGCTGCCGCAGCGCGGTGCTGAGGTTGAACTTGCGGCTGGAGTGGTGGACGACGTGGCAGGCCCACAGGATGCGGATGACATGGTGACCGCGGTGGGACCAGTAGTAGAAGAAGTCCTGGCCCAGCAGCATCAGCGGTACGGTCCACCACAGGACGGGGACGCGGGCCGGGGTGAGTTCGTAGACCGCGGTGTAGATCGCCACGATCGGGATCTTCCAGAGGAAGTCGAACGCGAGACTGCCGAGCCCCATGCCGATGCTGGTGGCGGCGTCCTTGGTCTCGTATCCGGCGGCCTCCTCGTCCGGGTGGATCCGGTAGCTGACGATCTCGAGGACCGTGAGCAGGACGAACGCCGGTATGGACCACAGCACGACATCGGGCAGGTTCGGTGGCATGCCTGCACGTTAGGGGCGGGGTGGCGGCAGCGCCAGTGGTTGTTACCGACAAGTATGCGAGACGAGTTGTCAGCGAGTTTTGGCGACTTCCGCCAACTGTTACCGAGGGTAGTCAAAGCGGCTGGGATCAGTGGCCGGGAGGGTCACACCCCGGCCACCCCGAGCAGTGTTCCGGCGGCGTACGTCACCGCCATCGCCACCGCTCCCCCGCCCACGTTGCGCAGCACCGCGGGGGCGGCGGGTGCCAAGCCCAGGCGGGCGCTCCACCAGCCGGTCAGAGCCAGGGCCGCCAGGACCGAACAGACCGTCACATAGAGGCGGACCGACGGGGATGGCAGCACGATCGCGAGCAGCGGGAGCAGCGCGCCCGCGGTGAACGCCAGGAAGCTCGCGCCGGCCGCGTGCCAGGGGTTCGTCAGGTCGTCCGGGTCGATTCCGAGCTCCACGCGCGCGTGGGCCCGCAGCGCGTCCCGTTGGGTGAGCTGCTCGGCGGCCTCGCGGGCCACGTCGGCGGTGAGGCCGCGGGCCGCCAGCAGTTCGGTAAGTTCGTCCAGTTCGGCTTCCGGCTGCTCGCGCAGCTCCCGCTTCTCCTGTGCCAGGGCCGCCTTCTCCGAGTCCCGCTGGGTGGACACGGAGACATACTCCCCCGCCGCCATCGACATCGAGCCGGCGAGGAGCCCGGCCAGGCCCGCGGTGAGCAGCGCCGAGCGGGAGTCCGTCGCGCCGGCGACGCCGACGACGAGGCCCGCGGTGGAGACGACGCCGTCATTGGCGCCGAGCACCGCGGCCCGCAGCCAGTTCAGACGGGAGCCGAGTGCTCCGCCGTGGGCCTCGTCGTGTGGGGCGTCGGTCATGTCCGGGAGAGTCTCACACCCGGCACGTCACCACACGCGCACCGAGCCGCCCCGGGCGAACGCCGGGCTCGTCGCGTCCGCCGGGACCTCCTTCAGGGGCTGGGAGATCTCCTCGACGGTGGGGCCGTGCCGTGCCGCGAGCGCGTCGAGGAGGGCGAGGTCGAAGCCGTACACCCGGGCGGCGTTGCCGCCGGCCATCGCCGCCACTTCCTCGCGCGGCAGGCCCGCGTAGGCGATGCGGAGGCCTTCGCGGGAGTACGGAGTGGTGCCCTCGTCGTGGGGGTAGTCGCTGCCCCACATGATCTTGTCGAGGCCTATCCGGTCGCGCAGCGGCACCTCGTGGGGGCGCATGAAGCTCGCGCCGACGAAGCAGTTGTCCCGCCAGACCTCGCTCGGCCCCCTGCCCATGGACTCGGCCAGGCCCGCGCCGAACTTGGACTCGGCGGTCGCGGCCTTCGTCGCGGCGGCCACGAGCCGTGCGTGGTAGTAGTCCAGCATCTCGATCACGCCCGGGATCCATCCCGAGCCCTGTTCGGTCAGGACGAGTTTCAGACCGGGGTGGCGGCGGAAGGCGCCGCCGAACATCAGGTGCCACAGTGCGCGGTGGGAGAACCAGGTCGTCTCCACCATGAACACCGCCCGCGCGGCCGGTTCGTCACCGAGCGGCGGCGACGCCGACCCGCCGTGGTGGTTCACGGGCACGTCCAGCTCCTCGCAGACGGCCCAGATCGGGTCGTACGTCTCCGAGTACAGCTCGGGGACGCCGGAGCCGGGCGGCGCCCCCGGCAGCAGGATCCCGCCCGTCAGGCCGGCCTCCTTGGCCCACCTGATCTCGTTCACCGCCTCGTCGACGTCCCCCAGCAGGATCTGGGCGACTCCGGCCCGCCGGCCCGGCGCCAGCGAGCAGAAGTCGGCGAGCCAGCGGTTGTGGGCGCGCAGGCCTGCCCAGCGCTGCTCGAACTCCTCCCTCGTCGGCGCGGGGGCCATCAGCGAGGCCGAGGGGAAGAACGGCGGAATGGTGTTGGGGAAGACGACTTCGGCGACGATGCCGTCCGCCGCCAGCTCGGCGAGTCGGCGGTCGGAGTTCCAGTTGCGGTCGGCCGTGTCGGCGAGCAGGTCCTCGTACGGATTGACGTAGGTGGCGGCCCAGGCGTCGAAGTCGTCGTGGTACCGCTTCTCCAAGTACGGCTTGTAGTCGAGGAGATCGGCGCCCGCGTGGCAGTCGGCCGAGATGACCGTGTAGCGATCCGTCGTCACGACGCCCCCAGGACCGGGAAGTCGTGGTCGGTCAGCCAGTGGCGGCCCACCTCCCGGGAGCGTGCCCAGGACGCCTCGACGGCCGCTTGGTCGGCGCTCTGTCCCAGATCGGCCGGGGTCGGGCCGATCCGGCGGGCGAGCGGCGCGAGCGCGGCGGTGTCGAAGCCGAAGACCTCCGCCGCCGCCAGGCCGAGCATCCGGCGGGTCTCCGCGACGGGAATGTCGTGGAAGGTGTTCGCCAGCCACGCGCGGGTGTTGGGCCAGGTCCCCTCGGGGTGCGGGAAGTCGCTGCCCCAGAGGATGTTGTCGACGCCGATCTCGTAGCGCTGGGCCAGCTCGCGCCGCTTGGTGTTGGTCGCGCAGATGAAGATCTGCCGGTCCAGGTACTCGCTCGGCGGGCGCTTCAGCTCGGCGAACGGCGAGAGCTTCTTCCCGCCGTGCGCGCCGAGGTAGAGCCGGTCCATGAACCAGAGCAGGTTCGGCAGCCACCAGCAGCCGGACTCGGCGACGCCGAACCTCAGCCCGGGGTGGCGCTCGAAGACACCGGACCAGAGCAGGAACCAGAGCGGGCGCGCGGGCCACCAGGTCACTTCGCTGACGTAGATGCCGAGATGGTCGCCGTACTCATCACGCGGCGCCGCTCCCGAGTGCGTCACCAGGGGCATCGCGGTCTCGGCGGCGGCCGCCCACACGGGGTCGTAGCGCCGGTCGTGGTAGGGCTCCTTGTCGACCCACATGGAGGGGATCATCAGGGCCCCGAGTCCCGACTCCTTGGCCCGGTGGATCTCGGCGACGACCTTGTCGGTGTCGGCCGTGACGGGCAACAGGGCGACACCGCAGTGCCGTTCGGGGTTCTGGGACACGAACTCGGCGAGCCAGCGGTTGTGCGCCTGCGCTCCGGCCATCCCGAGCTCGGGGTCCTGGTCCCCGGAGAGTCCGAGGCCGACGCCGAAGGGGGCCGCCGTCCTGCTGTCGACGGCGTCGGCGTCCGGGAAGACGACCTCCGCCGCCACTCCGTCACCGTCGAGCTCCTTCAACCGCTGGGCGCTGTCCCAGCCGCCGCGCAGCCCTTCCTCGTTGTCGCTGAACCACTTGTCCGCGAAGGCCTCGTTGCGTACGCCGAGCCGGGTCATGGCCTCGCGGCGGGCGTCCCGTCCGGCCAGGAACTCGTCGAAGGCGCGGTGGAAACGGGGGTCCAGATAGGGCCGGTACTGCTCGGTGGGCAGACCGGCATGGCAGTCGGAGGAGATGATCAAGTACGGGTCGTTCGGATCCGTCATCACGGCTCCCTCAGTCGCACGGTCAGTCGAGGATGAAGCTTTCGAGGTACGCGGGGTTCGCGCGGTCGAGCATCGACCGCGACCGCGCGCGGATCTGCCGGTCGCTGTGCTCGCTCTCCGGGAGCATCCAGAAGCGGTCGGCACGGATGCCGTCCACCACGTGTTCGGCGACCTCCTCGACCGGGGTGAAGGCGACCTCGTGGCCGGCCCTCCTCATGGCGGCCTCCCACTGGTCGAGGCTGCGGTACGGGGTCTTGCGCGGCCGCTCCTTCGCGTACCGCTCGGGCCGGTTGCGGTGCGACTCCCACAGTCCCGTACGGAGCATGTGCGGGCCGGGGAAGAGCACGGAGGCTCCGACCAAGGCGCCCTCGGCCTTCAGATGCGCGTACAGCGACTCGGTCATCGTGACGACGGCCGCCTTGGTGACGGCGTAGACGGAGGCCGTCGGCAGGGGGGCGATCCCACCGTCGCCGGAGGAGGTGTTGACGACATGGCCCGGCGCGCCGCCCGCGATCATGCGGGGTACGAAGGCCTGGATGCCGTGGAAGACGCCCCAGACGTTGACCGAGAAGGCCCACTTCCAGTCGTTCGGCTCGTGCTCCCACATGCGGCCCTCGGCGCCGGAGCCGACGCCCGCGTTGTTGCAGAGGACGTGAACCGCTCCGAACGTCTCGTAGGCGGCGTCGGCGAGGGCCAGGACCGAGTCGCGATCGCTGACGTCGACGGTGCGGGCGAGGACCCGCGCACCCTCGTCGCGCAGCTCGTCGGCCGCTTTGGCGAGCGCGCTCTCCTCGACGTCCGCGAGGACGACCTGGAGTCCCTCGGCGGCGAACCGCCGGGCCATGGCCCGGCCGATGCCGCTCGCCGCGCCGGTGACGACGGCCGTCTGCCCCTGTTCCAGCCGCATCAGACGCTCCCCTCCGGCGGGCCGTCGAGGATCTGGCGGGGGTCGTCGTAGCGCTGGTGGATGTACGGGAGGAGCGCCTGGGCGCTCACCCGCTCGACGACCCTGCCCCTCTGGTCCGTCGTCTTCTCCCCGAGGGTGATTTCGACGACGCGGCGGACGGGCAGGTCGGCGACCGGGTCGTACATGGACTCCCGCAGCACGATGTCACCGGTGATCCGCTCCAGTGCGCGCACCTTCTCGTTGCGTACGCAGTGGACCAGCACGGGGTCGGCGTCGAAGCCCGAACCGTCCACGGCCGGGAGGAACTTGAAGTAGAAGTCGACCTTCTCGGTGGGCTCCGGGAGCGGCAGCGGGCCGGACACCGCTCCACGGACCTCGACGAACGCGATGCCGTGCCGGGCGAGGGAGGCGTGCACGACCAGGCCGTCGCGTTCGACCGTGACCTCTCCCAGCTTCTTCGGCTCGCCGAAGACCTCCCGGCCGCCGATCAGGGCCCGCTCGTGCGTCATCGGCATGACGAGCGGATACCAGCCCTGCTGGTCTCCATGGGCGGCGGCGACCGCCACCGACCCCGCGCCGAGCGGATAGCCGGGCAGGTCGACCTTGCTGATGTTCGCCCGGACGAGCGGGGCGGCGGTGGGTTTGAGCGGGGGCGGCAGCACGGCCGCGACCGCGTCGGGGTCGCTCTCCCACACGGCGACCACGCCGGTGGACCAGATGTCGGGAAGCTTGGCTCCTGCCGCTCGGGCCGCGGCGATCTCGGCCTCGGTGCGTGCTCCGTACCGTACGCGTGCCATGACGTACCACCCTTCGCTCATCGTCGGGGGACGGGTCTGTAACACAGTTACACCGGCACCGATGAAGGGTAAAGAGCCGTGCACGCAAGAGAATGGGGGTCTCATGCCACGTCCCGCGCTGACCCGCGAGGAGGTGCTGGACGCCGCCGCGGCGCTGGTGAGGCAGCACGGCCCGGCCGCGCTCACCATGCGCAAGCTCGCCGCCGAGCTCGGCACCGCGGTGACCTCCATCTACTGGCACGTGGGCAACCGCGAGTCACTCCTCGACGCCCTCGTGGAGCGGACCGTCGCCGAGCTCGGCGCCGTGGCACCGCGCGGCCGCACCCCGGCCGAGCGGATCGTCTCGGTCGCCCGGGCGCTGCGCCGGGAGCTCCGCGCCCGCCCGCACCTCGTCGCGATGGTCCATGAACGCGGCCTGACGGAAAGGATGTTCCTGCCGGCCCAGCGGTCCCTGGTGCACGAGGTGCACGCGGCCGGACTGCGCGGGGCGCGCGCCGCGGATGCCGTGCGGGCGGTGCAGTTCCATGTGGTCGGCTTCGTCCTGGTGGAGCGGAACCGGGAGCGCGCTCCCGTCCAGTCCCCGGGCGAGGAGGAGCTGTGGGACGCGGCGACGGCCGAACACGACCCCACCCTCGCCCGCTCACTGGCCGGGCCGGTCAATCCGGAACGGCTGTTCACCCTGTCGGCGCGCGCGCTCGTCGAGGGCCTGCTCGCTCCGGTGCCGCGCGGACCCCGCTCGCGGTGACGGCCAAACTGCCGTGCCCGGCGGACTCCGTGGGCGGCACTGTCAGTGGGGGCCCGTATTCTCTGTGACCATGCTCGACGACCTCACGACAGCGACGTGGCCGACCGCGTACCCCCAGGGGTACGCGGTCGTCGACGTGGAGACCACCGGACTCGCTCGCGACGACCGGATAGTGTCCGCTGCCGTCTACCGCCTCGACGCCCAGGGCAACGTCGAGGACCACTGGTACACGCTGGTCAATCCCGAGCGGGATCCGGGGCCGGTGTGGATCCATGGGCTGACCAGTGACGTCCTGGAGGGCGCGCCGCTCTTCCCGGACATCGCCGCCGAGTTCTCGGACCGCCTCGAAGGCCGCGTACTGGTCGCGCACAACGCGATGTTCGACTGGTCGATGATCGCCCGGGAGTACGCGCGCGCGGAGCGGACCGCGCCCACCCGGCAGCGGCTGTGCACCATCGCCCTCTCCAAGGAGCTGGCGCTTCCGCTGCCCAACCACAAGCTGGAGTCGCTGGCCGCGCACTTCGGGGTGGTGCAGCAGCGGGCGCACCACGCCCTGGACGACGCGCGGGTGCTGGCCGAGGCGTTCCGGCCGAGTCTGCACACGGCGGCCGAGCGAGGGGTGCGGCTGCCGCTCCTCGAGTGCCGGCCGCTCACCGAGTGGGTGTCGGCCCCGGCCACCCCGCGCATCGGGTACCAGGCGTCGTACCGGAACGGATGGCGGCCGTCGCGGAAGCGACCGGCCTGTCCGTATCCGAACCCCGGACGGTATGAATCAGACAAACCGCTCAAACAGGGCATGAGGGTGGCCTTTTCGGGTGACACCTCCATCGACCGCGAGCTGCTGGAGGACCGGGCCGTCGAAGCGGGCCTCCATGTGGCCACCAGCGTCTCGCGGCTGACGAGCCTGCTGGTCACCAACGACCCCGACTCGGCCACCTCGAAGACGGTCAAGGCGAAGACGTTCGGCACACCGGTCGTCGACGAGGCCGCCTTCACCCAGCTGCTGCGGGACGTCGCCCCTGCAGACGGGTGACGGACCGGGCGTGCCGCCCACCCTTCCCCACCCACGGGCCGCACCCTGTGGCGCATGGCACGTTGCGAGGTCTGCGGAAACGATTACGGGATGTCCTTCGAAGTGCACGCGCAGGGCGCGGTGCACGTCTTCGACTGCTTCTCGTGCGCCATTCACCGCATGGCGCCCATCTGCGAGCACTGTCGGGTCCAGATCATCGGCCAGGGAGTCGAGGTCGACGGCCAGTGGTTCTGCGGCGGTCACTGCGCCCGCGCGGAGGGAAAGGCGGGCATCGTCGACAAGGTCTGAGCCGGTCCGGCCGCACCCCGCCGCGGGCGCGCGACCGAACCCCCCTGACAACACCCCATGGCCCGAGTTGTACGGTCATGGGGTGTACCGCTTCCTGTTGTCCCGGCAGTGGGTGATCCTCACCCTCATCGCTCTCGTCCTCATCCCCACGATGATCGAGCTGGGCTTCTGGCAGTTCCACCGGCACGAGAACCGGGTCGCGCAGAACTCCCTGATCGCGCGGAACCTGCGCGCCGCGCCCGTCCCGGTCGCCTCTCTCACCTCTCCCGGTCACACCGTCCCCCGCGCCGACTACTGGCGCCAGGTCAGCGCCACCGGCACGTACGACACCGCGCACGAAGTGGTGGTGCGCCGCCGCACCTCGGCGGACGACAAGGTCGGCATGCACGTACTGACCCCGCTGATCCTCAAGGACGGCCGGGCCGTCCTGGTCAACCGCGGCTGGATCCCCGCCGCCCCCGACCAGAAGGCCTTTCCCGAGGTGCCGCCCGCTCCCCGGGGCACCGTCACCGTCACCGGCCGCCTCAAGGCCGACGAGACGACCGGCACCAGCGGCATCAAGGACCTCAAGGGCCTGCCGCCCCGCCAGATCATGCTGATCAGCAGCGAGCAGCAGGCCCGGACCCTGGGGCGCCAGGTCCTCGGCGGGTACATCGAGCAGACCGCTCCCCTGCCGTCCGGCGGCACCCCCGAGCAGATCCCCGAGCCGGACCACGACTCCATCGGCCCGCACATGGCCTATGCCGTCCAGTGGTGGCTGTTCGCCGCCGGCGTGCCGGTGGGCTGGGTGATCCTGGTACGCCGCGAGAAGCAGGACCGGGCCGCCCAGGCCGCGAAGGACGCGACGCAGGCCACACCCGTCCCTGCTTAGGCGCTGCCCGGGGCGGGAACACGCCAGAGCGTGACGCAACGCATCGAGGACTACGCACTCATCGGGGATCTGCAGACCGCCGCACTGGTCGGCCGGAACGGGTCGATCGACTGGCTCTGTCTGCCGCGCTTCGACTCGGCGGCCTGCTTCGCCGCGCTCCTCGGTGACGAGAACAACGGCCACTGGCGGCTCGCCCCCAAGGACGCGACCACCTGCACCCGCCGCGGCTATGTGGAGGACTCGCTCGTCCTTGAGTCGTTCTGGGAGACCCGCACGGGCACGGTCAAGGTCGTCGACTTCATGCCCCAGCGCGACAAGGCCCCCGATGTGATGCGGATCGTGGAGGGCATCAGCGGCGAGGTGGAGATGAGCTCCGTCCTGCGGCTGCGCTTCGACTACGGCTCGATCGTGCCGTGGGTGCGACGGTCGGACGGTCACCGGGTGGCCATCGCCGGCCCCGACTCCGTATGGCTGCGCAGCGAACCGGCCGTCAAGACCTGGGGTCAGCAGTACAGCACCTGCTCGTCGTTCACGGTGGGCGCCGGCGAGAAGGTGGCCTTCGTCCTGACCTGGCACCCCTCGCACGAGCCGCGCCCCGCCCTCATCGATCCGCACGAGGCGCTGGAACACTCCCTCGCCGACTGGAAGGAGTGGGCGGCGCGCTGCCGGTACGAGGGGCCCTACCGGGAAGCCGTCATCCGTTCCCTGATCACCCTCAAGGCGCTCACCTACGCCCCGACGGGCGGGATCGTCGCCGCGGCGACCACCTCCCTGCCGGAGGAGCTCGGCGGGGTGCGGAACTGGGACTACCGCTACTGCTGGCTCCGCGACTCCACCCTCACCCTCGGCGCGCTGCTGTCGGCCGGATACCTCGACGAGGCCCAGGCCTGGCGGAACTGGCTGCTGCGGGCCGTCGCCGGCAACCCCGCCGACCTGCAGATCATGTACGGACCGGGCGGCGAACGGCGGCTGCCGGAGACGGTGCTGCCCTGGCTGCGCGGCTACGGCGGCTCGGTGCCCGTGCGCATCGGCAACGCCGCGGTGAACCAGCTCCAGCTCGACGTGTACGGCGAGGTCATGGACTCGCTTTTCCAGGCGCGCGAGGCCGGGCTGATGGGCGAGTCGCACGCCTGGAACCTCCAGCTCAGTCTGCTCGGCTTCCTCGAGACGCACTGGCGCGAGCCGGACGAGGGGCTCTGGGAAGTGCGGGGGCCGCGCCGCCACTTCACGCACTCCAAGGTCATGGCCTGGGTCGCCGCGGACCGCGCCGTCCGCACGCTGGAGTCGAACCCCGCGCTCAAGGGCGACGTGGGGCGGTGGCGCGCGATGCGCGAAGAGGTGCACCGGGACGTGTGCGAGAAGGCCTACGACCCCGTGCGCAACACGTTCACGCAGTCGTACGGCTCGCGGCAGCTGGACGCGGCGACCCTGCTGATCCCCCGGGTCGGGTTCCTGCCGCCGGACGACCCGCGCGTGGTGGGCACGGTGGAGGCGGTCCGCGAGGAGCTGGGCCACGGCGGTCTCGTACGCCGCTACTCCACCGAGGGCGTGGCGGTGGACGGGTTGCCCGGGCACGAGGGGTCCTTCCTGGCCTGCACCTTCTGGCTGGCGGACGCGCTCCTGCTGATGGGGCGGCCGGACGAGGCGCGTGAGGTGTTCGAGCGGCTGCTCGAACTGCGCAGCGACGTGGGGCTGCTCGCGGAGGAGTACGACCCGGTGTCGGGGCGGCAGCTGGGCAACTTCCCACAGGCGTTCAGCCACATCGGGCTGGTGGGCACCGCCCTCGCGCTCGCCGGGGCCGACCCGGCAGGATAGGCCCATGGATCTTGGACTGAAGGACCGTGTGTACGTCGTCACCGGAGCCACCCGTGGGCTCGGCCGCGCCTCCGCGCGGGCTCTGACCGCCGACGGCGCGAAGGTCGTCGTCACCGGGCGCGACGAGAAGTCGGTCACCGCGGCGGCACAGGAGCTGGGGCCGAACGCGGTGGGCGTCGTGGCGGACAACGCCGACCCGCGCTCGGCGGACCGCGTGATCGCCCGGGCCCGTGCCGAGTTCGGCCGCTTCGACGGCATCCTGATCAGCGTGGGTGGCCCGGCGCCGGGCTTCGCGGCGGACAACACCGACGAGCAGTGGCAGTCGGCGTTCGAGTCCGTCTTCCTGGGCGCGGTACGGATGGCACGCACGGCGGCCGCGGCGCTCGGCGAGGGCGGCGTGATCGGCTTCGTCCTGTCGGGCTCGGTCCATGAACCCATTCCCGGTCTCACCATCTCCAACGGTCTGCGCCCGGGGCTCGCCGGCTTCGCGAAGTCCCTCGCCGACGAGCTGGGCCCCCGGGGCGTCCGGGTCGTCGGCCTGCTGCCGGCCCGGATCGACACGGACCGGGTGCGTCAGCTGGACGCCCTGTCGGGCGACGCGGAAGCGTCCCGTACGGCCAACGAGTCGCGGATCCCGCTGCGCCGGTACGGCACTCCCGAGGAGTTCGGCAACACGGCGGCGTTCCTGCTGTCTCCGGCGGCGTCCTACCTGACCGGCATCATGCTGCCGGTGGACGGCGGGGCGAGGCACGGCTTCTGACCCGGGGCGCGATGCCAGGTCCGGGTCCGGGTCCGGGTCCGGCCGTGACGGCGCGAGCGCGGCCGGCCTCCGTCAGGTGACCCGCTGGGCGCCGTTCGCGGACCGCTCTGAGACGGACCTCCGCCAGGTCACCCGCTGGGCGCCGTTGGCGGACCGCTCTGAGACGGACCTCCGCCAGGTCACCCGCTGGGCGCCGTTGGCGGACCGCTCTGAGGCGGGCCTCCGTCAGGTCACCCGCTGGGCGCCGTGACGAACCGCTCTGAGGCGGGCCTCCATCGGCAGCTCCGCCAGCCCCGCGGAGTCCCTCGCGTGGGCCACCGCCTCGTCCGTCAGCCGGGTCAGCGCGTCCCGCGGGGCCGCGTAGGGCTCCAGCAGCAGGGCGACCCGGGTCCTCGGCTCGGTGCGGCGGCCCGTCAGCAGGACATGGGCGCGGGCGACGCCGTCCAGGGACTCGGCCTCCCGCTCCAGTACGCCCTCGAGCGCCCGACCCCGCAGCAACGCCCCTTCGCCGTCACCGCTGTCGACGAGTACCTCGGCCAGCCGGGCACGCCGGAACTGGGCCAGGAGCCACCACAGAGCGAGGATCACCAGTACCGCGAGCACCGCGATGACCACCGGACACCACCAGCCCTCGTCCCGCCACCGGGCTCGGTCGGCGTCGCTGAGCAGGACGTCACGCGGGCCGTACCACGGCCACCACGACGGGACGTCGAGGTCGAGCCCCGCCGCGAGCACGCCGCCGCCCACCAGCAGGAGCGCCAGACCTGCCAGGCCGAGCAGGACACGATTGACCGCCTGCAGGACACTGCGGACCATCGTCGTCACCCCCTCATCGCTTTCGCGCCGGACGGCCCACGTGCACCGTGAGCGCCGGCGGCCGGGCCAGGCCGAGCTCCCGGATGCCGGTGGCGAGCACCTCGTCCAGATCGGCGCGTACGTCGTCGAGTTCACGGAAGTGGGAGACCGCCCGCACCCCCACCCTGGTCCTCCGCATCCTCACCCGTACCGACTGGACGCCCGAGACCTCCATCGCCCGGTCCCGCAGGGCCAGCGCCGCCGCGTCGCGGTCGAGCCCCGCGCGGACGCCCGCCCGGCCGCGCCGCATCGGCAGGACCGCCCGGAGCCCGGGGGTGAGGGCGAGCACGATCAGCCAGAGGCCGAGCGCCACGGCGAGGCCGGCTCCGACCAGAACCCAGGGGTTCTCCAGCGGGCGGTCGGAGAGTTCGTCGGCGAGGGAGCGGCGCCATTGCATGGCCGAGCGGTTCGCACGTACGGAAGCGATGTCGTAGAGGAGCAGTCCCGTGCCCGCCAGCACGGCCGCCGCCGCGAGACCGGCCGGGATCCGGCGCGCGGACCAGAAGCGCCGGGCCGGGGCTTCTTCGCCCTCGTCCAGTACGGGCACCGGCTCGTAGCTCGCGGCGGACCCGGACTGGTCCAGATCCGCCGGGGTGCCGGCGGGCGGGCCGCTCGGGCCTCCGGGCGGGTGGGTCATCGGAGCCTCTCCCGGTCCTCGTGGCGTGTGTGCGCGGAGTGCAGACGCTCCACCTGGACCGCCACCTCCGGCACCTCCATCCCCGCCAACGCCCTTACCCGCTCGGTGACATGCCGACGCACGGTGCCGCACTGACGGCCGATGTCGGAGGGGTAGTCCAGTTCGAGGGTCACCCTCACACGTGCCATGTCGCGCTGGACGACCACGGAGGCGCGAGGCGCGGCGCCGTCCTCCGGCACTTCGACCAGCGCCTCACGCGCTGCCTGCGATGCGATCTTCGCCACGACCCGGTCGGCGATCGTGGTCTCTCCACGGTCGGCGGCCCCGACCCGCTCCGCCGGCACCCCGGGTCACCGCCGCCGCTCGCCGCGCTCGCGACCCCGGAACAGGTCTCCGGGTTCGAGGTCGCCGTCGAGGAACCTGCCGGTCACGAAGCCGATCGCACCCAACGCCGCGACCAGCACAAACGCCCCGAAGCCGCCGAAGAATCCGGCGAAGCCGAGGGCCATTCCGGCCACCAGGCCGACCACCGCCATGCTCATCTCTGTCCCTTCGTACCGCCTACTGAATCCGGGACTCGGGCTCCTCGTCCTCTTCGTCGGGGAGCTTCACATCGCTCACGGCGATATTGACCTCGACGACCTCCAGCCCGGTCATCCGCTCGACGGCCGCGACGACGTTCTCCCGCACCTCGCGGGCGACGTCGGCGATCGAGACGCCGTACTCGACGACGATCTCGAGGTCGAGAGCGGTCTGCACATCGCCGACCTCGGCCTTCACCCCTCGGGTGACGTTGGACTTGGTGCCGCCCGGCACGCGGTCGCGTACGGCGCCGAACGTGCGGGAGAGCCCGCTGCCCATCGCGTGGACGCCGACGGCGTCGCGGGCGGCGAGACCGGCGATCTTCTCGACCACCCCGTCCGCGATGGTGGTGCGACCGCGGGAAGCCGGGTCGCCGCCACCCCGCTTGGTCACGGACGCCTTCCTGGCGTCGTCGGCGGCCGGTTGCCTGGCCTGTGAGCTGTCGGTCATCGCCTCGTCCCTTCCGGGCAGGTTTGTACTCTTCTGCCCACATTAGGTGCGCTTGCCCCGTCTCGCGCCGGAGATGCGGCAGGCTGGAGGAATGACGACCGGTGACGGATGGGCCGCGGCGGTACGAAGCCGGCTGAGCATCGGCCGGCTGCTTCCGCTGGGCGACCCGATGGACGGGACATGGCTGGCGGAGCGGGCGGCCGGGGACGTCCTGCGGCGCGCGGCGTCGGAGGTACGGGGCGTGTCGCCCGGCACGGTCCGGGTGGACCTCGCGGACCCCGGCGCGGCCGGCACGGCCGACTTCCCGCCTCCTCCGGGCGCCATCGCGGCCGGCGCTCTGAGGATCGAGGCGGATTTCGACGCCTCGGTGGACACGGCGCTGCCCGTCCTCGCCGAGGAGCTGCGGTCCGCGCTCTTCAGGGCCGCCGACGAACGGCTCGGCCTGGTCGTCACCCGGGTGGATCTCCGGGTGACGGACCTGGTGGAGACGGTGCCCGGCACGGCATCGGGCCCTGTCCGGGATTCCGCCGGCGGCGCTCCGCCGGTCGGGCGACGGGGCGGGGCGGCCACGCCCTCCGTCGCGCCGTCCGGGCAGGCCGCCCGGGCCGCGCTGGAGGTGGAGGGCGTCGCCGCGCTGACGACGTCGCTCGGCTCCTCGGTCCACACGGCCGAGGACCACGTCCGGGTCGAGCTGGCGACCTTCGCGGACCACCGGGCCCTGAACGTGGCCCGAACGGTCCGCACGGCGGTCGGCATGGTTCTGGCCGCCCCACTGCCAGTGACCGTGCTGGTCACCGAGGTGCGTCAGTGAGGCGGCGGGTGGTGCCGGGGCGCTCGCGGGGGCCGCTAGTCGGCCAGGCCGGCGAGGTCGCGCAGGCGGCGGGCCTGGGCGGCGCGTTCGGCGGTGCGCTGGTCCTCGTAGGTGCGGTCGGACGCACCACGCAGGAGCGCCTTCGTCTCGATGACCGCGTCGCGCGGGGCGGCCAGCAGGGCGGCGCTCAAGTCGCGTACGGCGCCGTCGAGTTCCTCGACGGGCACCACGAGGTTGGCCAGGCCCACACGCTCGGCCTCGTCGGCGTGGACGAACCGGCCCGTGGCGCAGATCTCCAGGGCGCGGGCGTACCCGACCAGACCGACCAGCGGGTGCGTACCGGTGAGGTCGGGGACCAGGCCGAGGCTCGTCTCGCGCATGGCGAACTGCACGTCCTGTGCCACGACCCGCAGGTCACAGGCAAGGGCAAGCTGGAAGCCGGCGCCGATGGCGTGTCCCTGGACGGCCGCGATCGACACGATGTCGTTGCGGCGCCACCAGGTGAACGCCTCCTGGTACTCGGCGATCACGGCGTCGAGGTCGGCGTCGGAACCGCGCGCGAGGTCCAGGAAGGACGGCTCGCCGTCGAAGCCCTCGGGCGTGAACGCCTGGCGGTCGAGCCCCGCGGAGAAGGACTTGCCCTCGCCCCGCAGCACCACGACCCGCACGCTGCCCGGCAGCGACCGTCCGGCCTCCGCCAACGCCCGCCACAGAGCGGGAGACTGAGCGTTGCGCTTGGCCGGATTGGTCAAAGTCACCGTGGCAACGGCGTCCTCGACGGTGAGCCGTACGCCGTCCTTGTCGAACACAACGAGCACAGAGTCGAGCGAGGTCATGGGGCTCCTCCGGTTCCGGTGCAGCACAGTTAAGTGACTGCACAGTAACCACCCGGTCGACCGCACGACCGACCGGGTGGCCACGCCGAATACCGGTGGGGCCGAACGAGCCACGCCCGGAACGAGCCGCGCCCTGGAGATCGCCGGGATCCGAGAGGACCCCGGAGGTTTCCGGACGCCCCGGGCGTCAGGCCGTGGCGGCCTTCTTGCCTCGGGTCGCTCCGCCGCGTCCCCGCAGCGTCACTCCGGACTCGCTGAGCATCCGGTGGACGAATCCGTAGGAGCGGCCGGTTTCCTCGGCCAGCGCCCGGATGCTCGCACCGGAGTCGTACTTCTTCTTCAGGTCTGCCGCGAGCTTGTCGCGCGCGGCGCCGGTCACCCGGCTGCCCTTCTTCAGAGTCTCGGCCACCCGTGCCTCCTCATGGGAAGTGCGCTCTGGACTCTCATGATCACCCCTAGCGGGCTTCCTGGCCACCCATTCGACAAGGTCCGTGCGGGGAGGTTTGAGGGGCGACAGACCGTCGTCACGAGCGGAATGCATGATTCCGTCGCCCTGCCCATGACCGCCCGCGCGGGCTTCGGCATGAATGGGCAGGTCAGCGGCGCGCGGGGAGAGGGCCATGTACGACGACGCGGCGTAGGGCCGGGTGGACGGGATCCGCCCGGCGCCACGCCGCGGTACGAGACACACTCACTCAGATGATGGATCACCCATGAGCCGAATGATCCATATGGAGATGATCACGGGAGCCGCACGCCGACTCGGAGCCCGTTCCGGCGCCCCGTGAGGGGACGCCGGAGGCTGCGGGCAGGCGGGACGGGCCGAGCGGGCGGGTCAGGCGAGCGCGACGAGATCCTTGTAGTCCGGGCCCCATAGGTCCTCGACGCCGTCCGGCAGCAGGATGATCCGCTCCGGCTCCAGCGCGTCGACGGCGCCCTCGTCGTGCGTGACGAGGACGACCGCGCCCTTGTAGGTGCGCAGCGCCCCGAGGATCTCCTCACGGCTGGCCGGGTCGAGGTTGTTCGTCGGCTCGTCCAGGAGCAGCACGTTCGCCGAGGAGACGACCAGGGTCGCCAGCGCCAGACGGGTCTTCTCGCCACCGGAGAGCACCCCGGCGGGCTTGTCGACGTCGTCGCCGGAGAAGAGGAAGGAGCCGAGCGTCTTGCGCACCTCGACGAGGTCGAGGTCGGGCGCGGAGGAGCGCATGTTCTCCAGGACCGTGCGGTCCGGGTCGAGCGTCTCGTGCTCCTGCGCGTAGTAGCCGAGCTTGAGGCCGTGGCCCGCGGTCACCTCGCCCGTGTCGGGCTTCTCGGCGCCGGCGAGCAGCCGCAGCAGCGTCGTCTTGCCCGCGCCGTTGAGGCCCAGGATGACGACCCGGGAGCCCTTGTCGATCGCGAGGTCCACATCGGTGAAGATTTCGAGTGAGCCGTAGGACTTGGACAGACCCTCCGCGGTCAGCGGGGTCTTGCCGCAGGGCGCGGGCTCCGGGAAGCGCAGCTTGGCGACCTTGTCGGAGACCCGGACGGCCTCCAGGCCGGACAGCAGGCGCTCGGCGCGCTTGGCCATGTTCTGCGCGGCGACCGTCTTGGTGGCCTTGGCGCGCATCTTGTCGGCCTGAGAGTTGAGGGCCGCGGCCTTCTTCTCGGCGTTCTGGCGCTCGCGCTTGCGGCGCTTCTCGTCGGCCTCGCGCTGCTGCTGGTAGAGCTTCCAGCCCATGTTGTAGACGTCGATCTGCGAGCGGTTCGCGTCCAGGTAGAAGACCTTGTTCACGACGGTCTCGACCAGGTCGACGTCGTGGGAGATCACGATGAAGCCACCGCGGTAGGACTTGAGGTAGTCCCGCAGCCAGACGATGGAGTCGGCGTCGAGGTGGTTGGTGGGCTCGTCGAGGAGCAGGGTGTCGGCGTCCGAGAAGAGGATCCGGGCGAGCTCGACGCGGCGGCGCTGACCACCGGAGAGGGTGTGCAGCGGCTGGCCGAGGACCCGGTCGGGCAGGCCCAGGGCGGCGGCGATCGTGGCGGCCTCGGCCTCGGCGGCGTACCCGCCCTTGGTGAGGAACTCGGTCTCCAGGCGCTCGTACTTCTTCATCGCCCGCTCGCGGGTGGCGCCCTTGCCGTTCGCCATGCGGTCCTCGTTCTCACGCATCCTGCGGAGCGTCTCGTCGAGGCCGCGGGCGGAGAGGACACGGTCGCGGGCGAGGATGTCGAGGTCGCCGGTGCGGGGGTCCTGCGGCAGATAGCCGACCTCGCCGGAGCGGCTGATGGTGCCACCGGCGGGGAGGCCCTCGCCGGCCAGGCACTTGGTGAGGGTGGTCTTTCCCGCGCCGTTGCGGCCGACGAGGCCGATGCGGTCGCCCTTGGCGATGCGGAAGGACGCGGATTCGATGAGGATGCGGGCGCCGGCGCGCAGCTCGATGCCGGAAGCGGTGATCACGGACAGACTCCAGGGCGGTATGGACGGCGGAAGGACGACGGGGCGCAGGGGCTTCGACGCCGCCTAATGCACAAGGAGAATGGCCATACGGCCCAGTCTAACGGGCCTGTGCAACTGCTTTTCGGCCATGCGACCGAGGTCACGTGTGACGAACAAAAGGGGCAGTACGGATCCGGGTGATCGATACTCGGCGCAGGGCGGCGGCCCCTGCCGCGGCGACGACGCAGAGGGTGGTGTCCCCATGCAGTTCGACGACGACGCCGACCTGGACACGTCCGAGGTCCAGGACGTCCGGGGCAGCCGCATTCCGGGTGGCAGGGCCACCGTCGGCGGCGGCATCGTCGGCTTCATCGCGCTGATCCTCGGGCTGCTCTTCGGTGTGGGGCCGGAGCAGCTGGGACTCTCGTCCGGTGACAACGACCCCGTGCCGACCGCGTCGTCCGCGGCCGAGGTCGGCCGGACCTGCCGGACCGGGGCGGACGCCAACGCCCGGGACGACTGCCGGACCGTCGCGGTCGTCAACAGCGTGCAGGACTACTGGCGGGCGGAGTACGCGCGCCGGGGCGGCCGGTACGCGGACGCGCGGACGGTGATGTTCACCGGCCGGGTCGGCACCGCCTGCGGATCGGCGACCTCGGCTGTGGGGCCGTTCTACTGCCCCGGTGACCGGCAGGTCTACCTCGATCTGGGGTTCTTCAACGATCTGCGGACGACCTTCGGTTCGTCGGGCGGCCCGTTCGCGCAGGCGTATGTGGTGGCGCACGAGTACGGCCATCATGTGCAGCACCTCATGGGCACGCTGGAGCGGGCGCAGGACGGGCGGCAGGGAGCGAACAGCAACGCCGTGCGGGTGGAGCTGCAGGCGGACTGCTACGCGGGGGTGTGGGCGCGCCACGCGACGACGACCCCGGACGACAAGACGGGACGGCCGCTGCTGACGCGGCTGACGGACGCGGACATCCAGGAGGGCCTGGACGCGGCAGCGGCGGTGGGCGACGACCGGATCCAGGAGAAGTTCCAGGGGCGGGTGACGCCGGAGAGCTGGACGCACGGCTCGGCCCAGCAGCGTCAGCAGTGGTTCTACAACGGTTACAGCACGGGCGACATGGCGCGGTGCGACACCTTCCGCTGACGAGGCGCGGGCACGGGTGACGGCGAGCGGACCGAGCCCCGGAGACACGCGCGCTGCCGGGGGTTGTCAGTGCCGGGTGCCAGACTGAGACCCAGGTCACATTCTGCGTACGAGTGAGATGGAGTGATCGAGGTGGCAGAGGCACCGCACATCTGTCCGACCCTGACGTACGACGACGCCAAGGCGGCCATCAAGCAGCTCACGGAGGCCTTCGGCTTCACGGATACCGCGGTGTACGAGGGCGAGGACGGCAGAGTGATGCACGCCGAGCTGTCGTACGGGAACGGCATGGTGATGCTCGGCAGCAAGGGCACGGGCACGGAGTTCGACAAGTTGATGGTGAACGCCGGGCCGACGGGGGTCTTCGTCCATGTCGACGACGTGGACGCGCATCACGCGCGGGCCGTGGAACACGGCGTGGAGATCGTGATGCCGCCCACGGACCAGGACTACGGCTCGCGGGACTACATGGCCCGGGACGCCGAGGGGAACATCTGGAGCTTCGGGACGTACACCCCCGGCGCCTCGGAGTAGACCCGTCACGCGCCCCCGGTGTGCACCTGGAAGGCCGCTCTGCGAACCGCCTTGGCCAGGGCCGGGTCCGGGTGCGCGGCCGCCAGGGCCACCAGCACCTGCACGGTACGGGGATGGCCCACGGCACGGACTTCGTCGAGGAGGGCGGGGACGGTCCCCTGCACCGCCGAGTCGAGGTGGCGGACCAGCAGGGCGCTCTCACCGTGGTCGGCGACGGCCGCCGCGGTGTCCACCCAGAGCCAGGTCGCTTCCTCGCGGCTGAGGACATCGGGCGCCTCGTCGGGGTCCGCGCCCTCGTACTCGGCGAGCCAGAGCAGCGCGTAGGGGCGCAGCGAGGGCTCCTGCGCGCACGCACGGACCTCGGCCTCGGCGGGGGCGCCGACGACCCGCAGGGCCTCGAACGCGAGGCCGCGCAGCAGGGCGTCCTCGCCCCGGGCGACGGCGAGGAGTTCGGAGATGGCGCTGCCCAGCGTGCGGGCGGCGAGCCAGGCCCGGTATTCGGCGCGTGCCGGACCGGGGGTGAGACGGGCACAGCCGCGCAGCATGTCCTCGGCGGACTGCTCGATATGGCCGGCGGGGCTCTGCGCGGCGACGCAGATCTGCTCCAGCTTGACCCAGACCGCCCAGTTGCCGAGGGGGGTGAGGGTGGCCTGCCCGTCGCCGAGGGTCAGGGCGCCGACCGCGGCGAGGCCCTCGAGCGCCCACTCGAGGAGCGGGGAGAGCGGAAGGGGGGCGCCGGCCCCGGCCGGTGGCTGCGCCGCGTCGGGCAGCTGGGGGCCGTAGGGGACCTCGCAGCGTTCCTCGCGCAGTTCGGCGACGCGCTGCTGGAGCAGGTCGAGGAGGGCCGGCACGAGCACCGGCCCGGCCGAGAGCTGGAGGAGGGAGAGCATCTGGGGGACGGCTTCGACGACCTCGGCGACGGCGGCCGCCGGAACGTCGTCGGGCGCCGGGTGGACGAGTGACCACGCGTCGAACAGCGCGACCCAGCCGCGCAGTACGGCGGTGTCGTCACGGTCCCAGGCGTGCAGCCGCCAGCCGGGGCGCGCCGTGCCGCCGTGCAGTTCGACGAGTCCGGCGAGCCGGGCGCGGTCCCATCCCGCCCGTACCTGGTCCGGCGTCAGGTCCAGGGCGGCCGCGACGCGTTCCCTGGCCGGGGCGGCGTCCTGGCCGCGCTCGACGGCGGCCCACCGGGCGATGCGGACGGCGTCGGCGAGGACGGCCCGCGCCTGGCGGGCGAGCTCCGCCGGGGGCGGGGTGCCCTCGGGCGGCCGCGACGCCGGACGGGTACGCCGGGTCGTCACGGCCCGTCGGGCCGTGGTGAGGGGCCGCGGACGGACGAGTCGGAGTCTGGAGTTGCGCGCCAGTTGCTCATCAGGCTTTCGAGACGTCACGGGGGCAGTCTTCCCGCTGTCGGCCCGAAAGCCCAAACGGAATGCGCATCGCCGCTGTCGCGGGCGGCCCGGGGACGCACGGGCGGCGCTGCTCGGCGGGTGTGCGGGGGTCACATGAGGGGGGTGAGAAAGCGGCGCAGCGCCTCTTCGTAGCGGGCGGGGTCGGCGTTCCACATCGCGGCGTGCGGGGCGTTCCTGACGGTGTGCAGGGAGACGAGCCCGGGGCGGCGGGCGGCGAGGTCGCGGGAGGGCTGCCAGGGGGCCAGGGTGTCGTCGGGTCCGTGGAAGACGAGCGTGGGTACGCGCAGCGCGTCCGGGTCGGCCGCTTCCCGGAGGCGGCCGCCGTGCAGACCGGTGCGCCCCTGGGCGGCCCGGACGGCGAGCGGCAGCAGCACGGCCGGGACGCGGCGGGCCGCGGCGAGGGCTCGCAGGGTCGTCTCCCAGTCCAGAACGGGCGAGTCCAGTACGAGACCGCTGATCCGGTCGCGCAGACCTGAGTTGGCGGCGGCGTGCAGGGCCATGGACGCGCCGGTGGACCAGCCGTGCAGGACGACGCGCTCGGCGCCGAGGCGGACGGCGTGCCGGATCGCGGCGTCCACGTCGCGCCATTCGGAGTCGCCGAGGTGGCCGAGTCCGTCCGTGGGACGCGGTGCGCCGGCGTCTCCGCGGTAGGCGAGGTCGAGCACCGGGAACCGCAGACCGTTGAGGCACGGCAGCAGGTTCAGCGGATGACGGGGGGTGGTGCCCAGGCCGTGCACGGTGATGACCCAGGTGGAGCGGGCGCCGGGGACGAACCACGCGGGCAGGGCGCCCAGCTCGCCGGGCACCTCCAGGTCCTCGTAGTCGACACCGGCCGCCGTGGCCGGGGTGCCGCTGTGGACTTCCGGGGTGAGCCGGACGTGCGTGCCGGTGAGGAGGGTGCCGTGCTCGACGCGCTCGAGCCGGCGCACGACGGTGTCCGCGGTGTGCGCCGCCGTGTCGAGGACCGGGCCGACGACGGCGTGCACGCCGTCGCCCGCGAGGCCGTACGTTCCCGGACGCAGGGCGGCGAGGCTGCGGGTCAGGGTGATCCGGCCGGGGGCGGTGTCGTGGACGGTGAGCCGGGGGTCTCCCGGCAGGGGTCTGCCGGGCCGCGCCCTCAGGGCGGCGTCGGAGGCGTACCGACCGGCCGCGATCGCGGCCGCGCCGACACCGATCAGTGTGGTGACGGCCGCTGCCGTCGCTTTAGCCGGGCGCACTGTCCCAGTGTCGACGCGGGCGGGACCGGGTGCCAGTGGGCGGCCCCCTGCGACGCCGCCCACCTGGGCTGCTCCGGCCCCGCCGGCCACGGGCCGAGGCCCGCCCCGCCGGGGAGCGTTCGCGGAACGTCGGCACGGCGCCGGCGCCGGGGGCGGCGGCCGGTCGGCGGGCGGTCAAGAGCCTCCGCTGGCGTGCCGGCGGTCGAACCCCGCCCCGCCGGCCGGCCGGCCGAGCAGCGGCACGGCGCGTGCGGCAGCGGCCCACCCGGCCCCGTCGTCGCGGCCCGGTCAGCCCGTCGGGCGCGGCTGGCCGTAGCGCTGGAGCTTCTCGCCCGCCTCGCGCAGTTCGTCGTCGGAGAGCAGGGACGGGCTGAGGCCCGGTACGGAGCTCGCGGCGAGCCAGAGGCGGCACATCCACTCCAGCTGCGCGGTGCGGTCGTAGGCCTCGTCGAGGGTGTCCCCGTACGTGAGGGTTCCGTGGTTCCGCAGGAGGCAGCCGGTGCGGCCGTCCAGGGCGCGGAGCGTGTTCGCCGCCAGCTCCCGCGTCCCGTAGAGCGCGTACGGCGCCACGCGGACGGGCCCGCCGAGGGCGCCGGTCATGTAATGGACCGGCGGCAGTTCGCTCACGAGCGTGGAGACCGCCGTGGCGTGCACGGCGTGGGTGTGCACCACGGCTCCGGCGGAGGTGGCGCGGTAGATCTCCAGATGCATCGGCAGCTCGCTGGTGGGGGTCAGCTCGCCGAGGACGCGGGTGCCGTCGAGATCGACGGCGACGGCGTCCTCGCGGGTCAGCCGGTCGTAGGGGACCCCGCTGGGGGTGACGAGGACGCGGTCCCCCACCCGTACGGAGACATTGCCCGAGGTACCGACGACCAGGCCGTCCGCCACCGTTCTGCGGGCCGTGTCCACCAGGTCGCGCCACGCCCGCTCGATCTCACGTTCCATACGGCGATCGTGCCAGCCGGGTGGCGAAGACGGCCGCCACGTGATCAGGATCTCTTCTGATGCGTCGGGCAGACCGTCCGAAGAGTGAGCGAAGAGGAGGCAATGCCTCGTACTGTCCCGTATCCACGGGACCTACCGCCGGTCACTTCGACAAGCGGAGCGAGAGACCCCCTATGGGGTCACCACCATGCCCCTCCCAGTTCATCTTCCGTTCACTCAGGTTGCCTACGTTCATCGAGCCACTGACGTCGAACGATTGCCTGGGTAAATGGAACACATCACGCTGCTGCTCGCGATTGTGGTCGTGACAGCTCTCGTGTTCGATTTCACGAACGGTTTCCACGACACCGCCAACGCGATGGCGACGACCATCTCGACCGGTGCCCTCAAGCCCAAGACGGCGGTGGCCATGTCCGCCGTGCTCAACCTCGTCGGCGCGTTCCTGTCCGTGGAGGTCGCCAAGACGATCTCCGGCGGGATCATCAACGAGTCCGGCATCAAGACAGAAGTGATCTTCGCGGCGCTCGTCGGCGCCATCCTCTGGAACCTGCTGACCTGGCTGCTCGGCCTGCCGTCCAGCTCGTCCCACGCGCTCTTCGGCGGCCTCATCGGCGCCGCGGTGATGTCGGCCGGCTGGTCGTCGGTCAACGGCAGCGTCGTGGTCACCAAGGTTCTGCTCCCCGCCGTCGCCGCGCCGATCGTCGCCGGTCTCGCCGCGATGCTCGCCACCAGGCTGACGTACAGGATCGGCAGCCGTACGGACGAGAAGTCCACCGCCAAGGGCTACCGGGCCGGCCAGATCGCCTCCGCCGGTCTCGTCTCCCTGGCGCACGGCACCAACGACGCCCAGAAGACCATGGGTGTCATCACCCTGGCCCTGGTGACCGGCGGCGTCCTCGCCCCCGGCTCCAACCCTCCGATGTGGGTCATCGTCGCCGCCGGTCTGGCGATCGCGATGGGCACGTACCTCGGTGGCTGGCGCATCATCCGCACCATGGGCAAGGGCCTCACCGACCTCCGGCCGCCGCAGGGCTTCGCCGCCCAGACCAGCGCCGCCACGGTCATCCTGGCCTCCTCGCACCTGGGCTTCTCGCTCTCCACCACCCAGTCCTGCTCCGGCGCCGTGATGGGCGCGGGCCTCGGTCGCAAGGGCGGCGTGGTCCGCTGGTCGACCGCGACCCGGATGTTCGTCGCCTGGGGTCTGACCCTGCCGGCCGCCGGTCTGGTGGCCGCCACCGCCGAGTTCCTGACCGGTCAGGGCTCCTGGGGCGTCGCCGCCACCGCCGCCCTGTTGATCGCCGGTTCCGGTGTCATCTGGACGCTGTCGCGCCGCAAGCCGATCGACCACCACAACGTCACCGACGACGAGATCGCGGAGCCCGCGGGCGTCGTGACCACCGCCATCGCGGCCGTCTCCCCGCCGCCGGCCGGCGTCGCCGCCACCCTGGCGGGCACCGACCTGAAGACGACCATCCCGACCCCGCCCCCGGCCGCCGCCGACCCGGCGCGTCCGGCCACGGTGTAAGGAACCAAGGACCTCAGCATGAAGATCGACTGGGCAGCTCTCGGCACCGTCTTCGGTGTCAGCCTCGTGGCCACCGTCGCCCTGGTGGGCCTCTTCACCCTCGGCATCGTCGGCCTCTCCAAGCAGGAGTCCGCCGCCGCTCAGGGTGGGTCGGCCACCATGGCCCGCACCGGCGCCTACGCCTGCTTCGCCCTGTGCGCGGCGGCCGTGGCGTACGGCATCTATCTGATCGTCGTCTGACCTTCCGCACGGCTCGCGGCCGGGCGGCTCCCACCTTCGGGTGAGGGCCTCCCGGCCGTCGTTTTTTCCGGGGCCCGCTCCAGGGGGCTGTGGGCCTGCGCACAGTGTGCTGCCGCAGGTCAACGGTGAGTTGACGGGCGTTCGGGCAGCGTGGTGGACTGCCGAGGCCGTTTACGGCGGCAGTAGAGGAAGTCCGGTGCGAATCCGGCGCGGTCCCGCCACTGTGACCGAGCGCGAGCTCGGGAGTCAGGAACTCTCACCGCCGGTCACGTCGAGCCAGGGCGCGGACCCTGAGTGAGGACATTGCGCCATGCCTGGCCGTAATACAGCCACAGCTGTCTTCGCGTACGGCGCCACCGCCGGTCTGGTGGCCGATCTGGTTCTCGGCGATCCCCGCCGCGGGCACCCCGTCGCCGCGTTCGGCAGGGCAGCCGGCGCCGTCGAGGGCGTGTTGTGGCGCGACCATCGGGGCTGGGGCGCCGCGCACACCGCCGTGTGCGCCGGAGGCGCCGTGGCGGCCGCCGCCCTCGCCACCCGCGCCGTCCGCGGCCGTCGCGCCGCCTCCGTCGCCCTGACCGCCGCGTCCGTCTGGTCCGTCGTCGGCGGTACGTCCCTGGGGCGTGAGGCACGCGCCATCGGCGGGGCTCTGGCCGCCGGGGACATCGACGTGGCCCGCGAGCGCCTGCCTCATCTGTGTGGCCGCGACCCGCAGACACTGGACGGCCCGGGGATCGCCCGCGCGGTCGTGGAGTCCGTCGCCGAGAACACGTCCGACGCCGTGGTGGGGGCGCTGGTGTGGGGCGCGCTCGGGGGCGTGCCGGGCCTGGTGGGCTTCCGTGCCGTGAACACCCTGGACGCGATGGTGGGGCACAAGTCCCCCCGCTACCGCCGGTTCGGCTGGGCGTCGGCCCGCCTCGACGACGTGGCCGGCTGGCCCGGGGCCCGGCTGACCGCCGCCCTGGCGACGCTCGCGGGCGGGAACCCGCGCGGCGCGCGGCGCGCCTGGCGGGCCGACGCGGCCAAGCACCCGAGCCCCAACGCGGGGCCGGTGGAGGCGTCCTTCGCGGGCGCTCTGGGCGTACGGCTCGGCGGCACCCTCTCGTACGGCGGACGGGTCGAGCACCGGCCCGTACTGAACGGCGGGGGCCGCGACGTCGGGGTCGCGGACATCGAACGCGCGGTGCGGCTGTCGCGCCGGGTGAGCGCGCTGACCCTCGCGGTGTGTGTGGCCGGACGGCTGGCCGCCGGGTCCATCAAGGGGAGGCGTGCGTGAGTGGCGGACTGATGGTGGCGGGGACCACCTCCGACGCGGGCAAGAGTGTCGTCACGGCGGGTATCTGCCGCTGGCTGGTCCGCAAGGGCGTGAAGGTCGCCCCCTTCAAGGGGCAGAACATGTCCCTCAACTCCTTCGTGACCCGCGGGGGCGCCGAGATCGGGCGCGCCCAGGCCATGCAGGCGCAGGCCGCCCGGGTGGAGCCGACCGCGCTGATGAACCCGGTACTGCTCAAGCCGGGCAGCGACCGCTCCAGCCAGGTCGTCCTCATGGGCAAGCCGGTGGGCGAGTTGAGCGCTCGCGGCTACCACGGGGGAAGACAGCGGCAGCTCTTCGAGCCCGTGGTGGCGTGCCTGGAGGAGCTGCGGGGCACGTATGACGCCGTGATCTGCGAGGGGGCCGGCAGTCCGGCGGAGATCAATCTGCGGCGTACGGACATCGTGAACATGGGGATCGCGCGGGCCGCCCGCTTTCCCGTCGTCGTGGTCGGGGACATCGACCGGGGCGGGGTCTTCGCGCAGTTCTTCGGGACGACGGCGCTGCTCGCGCCCGAGGACCAGGAACTGATCGCGGGCTATCTCGTCAACAAGTTCCGCGGCGACGTGACGCTGCTGGAGCCGGGCCTGGAGATGCTCCACGGGCTCACCGGACGGCGGACGTTCGGTGTGCTGCCCTACGCGCACGGGCTCGGCATCGACGAGGAGGACGGGCTGCGGGTGTCCCTGCGGGGCGCCGTACGGGAGTCCGTCGTCGCGCCGCCGGTCGGTGAGGACGTGCTGCGGGTGGCGGTCTGTGCCGTGCCCCTGATGTCCAACTTCACGGACGTGGACGCGCTCGCCGCCGAACCCGGCGTGGTGGTGCGGTTCGTGGACCGGCCCGAGGAGCTCGTCGACGCGGACCTCGTGGTCGTCCCCGGCACCCGGGGCACCGTGAAGGCCCTGGCGTGGCTGCGCGAGCGCGGGCTCGCGGACGCCCTGGCGCGGCGCGCGGCGGATGGCCGGCCGGTCCTCGGCATCTGCGGCGGGTTCCAGGCGCTGTCCGAGCACATCGAGGACGACGTCGAGTCGAAGGCCGGGGCGGTCGAGGGGCTCGGGCTGCTGCCGGTACGGGTGCGGTTCGCGCCCGAGAAGACCCTCGCGCGGCCCGTGGGCGAGGCCCTCGGGGAGCGGGTCGAGGGGTACGAGATCCACCACGGCGTCGCCGACGTACGGGGCGGGGAGCCGTTCCTGGACGGCTGCCGGGTCGGCTCGGTGTGGGGGACGCACTGGCACGGGTCGCTGGAGAGCGACGGGTTCCGGCGGGCGTTCCTGCGGCGGGTCGCGGCCGCGGCGGGCCGCCGCTTCGTCCCGTCGCCCGACACCAGCTTCGGCGCACTGCGCGAGGAGCAGCTGGACCGGCTCGGCGATCTGATCGAGGAGCACGCCGACACCGACGCGCTGATGCGGCTCATCGAACAGGGTCCGCCCGCGGGACTGCCGTTCGTCCCGCCGGGTGCCCCGTGAGCCCGGCGGGCGGCACCCGCGCACGGGCCGCGCGACAGTGTCCCGCACCGGAGCGACCCGGACGAGGGCGTCCCGCACACCCGCGCCCTGAACGACAGCGACCCGAACGACAGCGACCTGAACGACCGCGACTTGAAGGAGCGATCACCCGATGAGCACCCGGTATCCGTTCACCGCCGTCGTCGGCATGGACGACCTGCGGCTGGCGTTGTTGCTGAACGCCGTCAGCCCGGCGGTGGGTGGTGTCCTCGTACGCGGCGAGAAGGGGACCGCCAAGAGCACCGCCGTGCGGGCCCTGGCCGACCTGCTGCCCGAGGTGCCGGTGGTCGCGGGCTGTCGCTTCAGCTGCGATCCGGCGGCTCCCGACGCGCAGTGCCCCGACGGGCCGCACGCGACCGGCCCGGCCGCGTCCCGTCCGGCCCGGATGGTGGAGCTGCCGGTGGGCGCGTCCGAGGACCGGCTCGTCGGTGCGCTGGACATCGAACGGGCGCTCTCCGAGGGCGTGAAGGCCTTCGAGCCGGGGCTGCTCGCCGCCGCGCACCGGGGAATCCTGTACGTGGACGAGGTCAATCTCCTCCACGACCATCTGATCGACCTCCTGCTGGACGCGGCCGCGATGGGCGCCTCGTACGTCGAGCGTGAAGGCGTCTCCGTACGGCACGCCTCGCGTTTCCTGCTCGTCGGGACCATGAACCCGGAGGAGGGCGAACTGCGGCCGCAGTTGCTGGACCGCTTCGGGCTCACGGTGGAGGTCGCGGCCTCGCGCGAGCCGGAGCTGCGGGTCGAGGTGGTCCGGCGCAGGCTCGCCCACGACGACGATCCGGCGGCCTTCGCGGCGCGCTGGGCCGGCGAGGAGACGACGCTGCGGGAGCGGATCGTGGCCGCCCGGGCGCTGCTGCCCCAGGTGCGGCTGGGCGACGCGGCGCTGCTGCAGATCGCCGCCACCTGCGCGGCGTTCGAGGTGGACGGCATGCGCGCGGACATCGTGATGGCGCGGACGGCGACGGCGCTGGCCGCGTGGGCGGGGCGCACGGAGGTCACGTCCGACGACGTTCGGCAGGCCGCGCTGCTGGCGCTCCCCCACCGGCGCAGGCGCAACCCCTTCGACGCCCCCGGTCTGGACGAGGACAAGCTCGACGAGACGCTGGAGGAGTTCAAGGGCGAGGAGGAGGGGCCGGGCGACGACGACCCGGACCCGGGTCCCGACGGCGGCGGCCCCGGCGGTGGGGGCGGTGTGCCGCCCCAGGGCGACGGCCCCGACGGCGCGGAGGCGCCGGAGAGCGCGCGGTCGGAGGAGAGCGCGCCGCCACCGCCCCCCGGTGGGGGCGCGGGCGAGCGCGCGCCCGTGAAGGCCGCCGAGCCCTTTCGTACGAAGATGCTGAGCGTTCCCGGGCTGGGCGAGGGCGCGGCGGGCCGCCGCTCCCGGGCCCGTACCGAGCACGGCAGGACCACCGGGTCGCGGCGGCCGCGCGGGGCGCTCACCAAGCTGCATCTGGCGGCGACCGTGCAGGCGGCGGCTCCCCATCAGCGGGCGCGGGGCCGGTCGGGGCCGGGGCTCGAGGTGCGCCGGGACGATCTGCGGCAGGCCACCCGCGAGGGCCGGGAGGGCAATCTGGTCCTCTTCGTCGTCGACGCCTCCGGGTCGATGGCGGCCCGGCAGCGGATGGGCGCGGTCAAGGGCGCGGTGCTGTCGCTGCTGCTCGACGCGTACCAGCGGCGCGACAAGGTCGGACTGGTCACCTTCCGGGGCAAGGAGGCGGAGGTGGCGCTGCCGCCGACCTCATCCGTGGACGCGGCCGCCACGCGTCTGGAGCAGCTGCCGACGGGTGGCCGGACGCCGCTGTCCTCCGGGCTGTTGAAGGCGCACGACGTGCTGCGGGTGGAGCGCCTGCGCGATCCGTCGCGCCGCCCCCTGCTGGTCGTCGTCACGGACGGCCGGGCCACCGGCGGCGGCGCCGACCCGGTGGCGCTCGCCGCACGGGCCGCCCGGCTGCACGCCTCCGAGGGCACCGCGTCGGTCGTCGTGGACTGTGAGACGGGACCCGTGCGGCTCGGTCTCGCCGGGCAGCTCGCCCGGGATCTCGGCGGCGCCGCCGTCACGCTCGACGAGCTGCGCGCCGACAGCATCGCCGGACTGGTCAGAGACGTGCGGGCCGGACAGGCCGCGCAGACAACGAGGAGGGCCGCTTAATGCCGCAGGGACAGCCGACCGTCGTACCCGAGGACGGTCTCACCACCCGCCAGCGCCGCAACCGGGCGCTCGTGATGGTGCACACGGGTGTCGGCAAGGGCAAGTCGACGGCCGCGTTCGGCATGGCGCTGCGCGCCTGGAACCAGGGCTGGCCGGTCGGGGTGTTCCAGTTCGTCAAGTCGGCCAAGTGGAAGGTCGGCGAGGAGAACGCGCTCAAGGCCCTCGGCGCCACCGGCCTGGGCGGGACCGTCGACTGGCACAAGATGGGCGAGGGCTGGTCGTGGATCCAGCGCGCGCCCGCCGAGGGCGAGCAGTCGCACGAGGACAAGGCCCGCGAGGGCTGGGAGCAGGTCAAGCGCGACCTCGCGGAGGAGAAGTACAAGTTCTACGTCCTCGACGAGTTCGCCTACCTCCTGCACTGGGGCTGGATCGACACCGCCGAGGTCGTCCAGGTGCTGCGGGACCGGCCCGGGCAGCAGCATGTGGTGATCACCGGCCGCAACGCCCCGCAGGAGCTCGTGGACTTCGCCGATCTGGTCACCGACATGTCGAAGGTCAAGCACCCGATGGACGCGGGTCAGAAGGGCCAGCGGGGCATCGAGTGGTAGCACGTCTCGTCATCGCCGCGCCCTCCTCGGGCGCGGGCAAGACCACCGTCGCGACCGGCCTGATGGCCGCGTTCGCGCGGCGGGGCATGGCCGTCTCGCCGCACAAGGTCGGCCCGGACTACATCGACCCGGGATACCACGCGCTGGCCACCGGCCGGCCGGGCCGGAACCTCGACGCGTTCATGTGCGGTACGGATCTGATCGCGCCGCTCTTCGCCCACGGCTCGCGCGGCTGTGAACTGGCCGTCGTCGAGGGCGTGATGGGGCTCTACGACGGCGCTGCCGACCAGGGCGAGCTGGCGTCCACGGCGCAGGTCGCCAAACTGCTCAGGGCGCCGGTCGTGCTGGTCGTCGACGCCTCGTCGCAGTCCCGCTCGGTGGCGGCCCTGGTGCACGGCTTCGCGTCCTGGGACCCCGAGGTGCGGATCGGCGGGGTGATCCTGAACAAGGTCGCCACCGACCGCCACGAGCATCTGCTGCGGGAGGCGCTGGGCGAGTCGGGCGTCCCGGTCATGGGGGTGCTGCGGCGCGCCCCGGCCGTGGCGACGCCGTCGCGGCACCTGGGCCTGGTGCCGGTCGCCGAGCGGCAGGCGGCCGCGGTGGCGGCGGTGGCGGCGCAGGCCGAGCAGGTACGGACGGGGTGCGACCTGGACGCGCTGCTGGCGCTGGCGCGTTCGGCGCCGGATCTGTCGGACGAGGCGTGGGAGCCCGGGGCGGCGGTGGGGGCGTCCGGGTCCGCCGCGGGGCTCGTGCCCAGCGGGCCGGCCGGGTCCGGGCGTCCCGTGGTCGCCGTCGCGGGCGGCGCCGCGTTCACGTTCTCGTACGCCGAGCACGCCGAGCTGCTCACCGCGGCCGGCGCCGAGGTCGTTCCCTTCGACCCGTTGCACGACGAGCGGCTGCCCGAGGGCACCGCCGGACTGGTCATCGGGGGCGGTTTTCCCGAGATGTACGGCTCCGAGCTGTCGGCGAACGCCCGTCTGCGCGAGGCCGTCACCGCGCTGGCGCGCAGCGGCGCGCCCGTGGCCGCGGAGTGCGCGGGGCTGCTGTATCTCGCCAGGACGCTGGACGGGAAGCCGATGTGCGGGGTGCTGGACGCCGACGCGCGGATGTCGGAGCGGCTGACGCTCGGCTACCGGGACGCCGTCGCGGTGAGCGACAGCCCGCTGGCCGCCGCCGGCACCCGGATGCGGGGGCACGAATTCCATCGCACGGTCATCGAGCCCGGTGCCGGGCCGGCGCCGGCCTGGGGGCTGCGGCAGCCCGAGCGGCGTGTGGAGGGGTTCGTCCAGGGGAGCGTGCACGCCAGCTATCTGCACACGCACTGGGCGGCGGTTCCGGGGACCGCCGGCAGATTCGTCGCGCACTGCCGGGTGTGAGCGGCGATGTCAGCCCTCCGACAGGCCCACGACGAGCCAGATGAACGCCACTCCGGCGACCGTGCACGCCAGTGTCGAGCGCGCCGGGTGGTCGTGGTGGGCCTCGGGAAGGATCTCCGCGGCCGCGAGGTAGAGCAGCGCGCCGCCGAAGAAGCCCAGGTAACCGCCGAGGAGCTGTTCCGGGAGCGTGAAGAACAGCGTGGAGGCGGCGCCGACCACGGGCGCGAGGGCGTCGGCGACGAGCATCGCGACGGCCTTGCTGCGGGCGTTCCCGTAGAGGCTGGTGATCGTGTAGGTGTTGAACCCGTCGGCGAAGTCATGAGTGATGACGGCGAGCGCGACGGTCGCGCCCATGCCGCCGCCGACCTGGAAGGCCGCGCCGAGCGCGACACCGTCCATCAGGCTGTGCCCGACCATCGCGGCGGCGGCGGTCAGGCCGACCTGGGGGACGCGTTCGTCCCTGGCGACCCCGTGCGCGGCCTGCCGGACGGCCAGCAGCCGCTCGACCAGGTGCGCGAGCAGGAAGCCGCCGACGAAGAGCAGCAGCGCCTCGGGGACGCCGAAGACATCGCCGCCCGCCGCCTCCATCGCCTCCGGGAGCAGGTCGAGGCCGACCACGCCGAGCATCAGGCCCCCGGCCAGCCCCAGGACCAGATGACGCCGGTCGGTGACCCGGCCGGCCGTCCAGCCGCCGAACAGCGTCATGAGGAACGCGCCGAGCGCGACGAATACGGCCATGGGCCTTTGCTATCCGATGGAGGGGGCCGCGCGCACATCCGGCTGTGCCGTGTGTCCCTGCCGGGGGCGGTCCGGTGAGCGGGCCGGGAGGGCTGGTGATCGGCGTGGGTGCCGGTCGCGGTGTGTCCGTGGACGAGGTGACGGACCTGATCGAGGCGGTGCTCCGGGACGCGGGCCTGGCGTTGACGGCGGTGGTCGCGGTGGCGACGGTCGACGCGAAGGCGGCGGAGCCGGGGGTGGCCGGGGCGGCGGCGCGGCTCGGGGTGCCGTTGCGCGCGTATCCGGCCGAGCTGCTGGCCGGGGTGGCGGTGCCCCATCCGTCCGGGGCGGCGCTCGCCGCGGTGGGGACCGCTTCGGTGGCGGAGGCCGCGGCGCTGGCCGCCGGCGGTGAACTGGTGGTTCCCAAGCGGAAGTCGACACCTCTGGGGCGGGTGGGAAGGGCGACCTGTGCGGTGGCCCGTGTCGACGGACCGGTCGACTCCCTTCCCCCAGGCCCCCGGGGACGTCCATGATGTACGGGTTTACCCTCGCTGAACCTGGCTCATCCTCGCGATTGTTGTCCGAGGGACACGGGTACACCGCTGAGAAAACGGCGTTCGCCGCGCCCCTTTTCACGGTGGTGTCCAGCGGGCGCCCCGCCCGACGCCGAGTGCGGTCCGCCGATGTCGTCGGATCCGCCGCGGAGTTACTCCCCCGGGAGTCGCTCCACCGGCAGGCCGTCCCCGACGGACTGCCGTCCACCCCCCAACCCCCCACCCACACCACGGCGGCCATGTATACGCACCCTGACGTTCACGACGTCCACGACGGTCATGCCGGCATTCCTCCTGCCGATGGCGTCCACGATCTGCGCCACCACGGTGACGCGGAGGTACGGGACGAGAAGCTGATCGATCTCGCGGTCAATGTCCGCGACCACACTCCTCCGGAGTGGCTGCGGCAGCGGATCGCGGACTCGCTCACGGGGCTCGCGGCGTACCCGGACGGCCGGGCGGCGCGCTCCGCCGTCGCGGCGCGCCACGATCTCCCGCCGGAGCGGGTGCTGCTGACGGCCGGCGCGGCCGAGGCGTTCGTACTGATCGCCCGGGCGCTTCCGGCGCGGCGGCCGGTCGTCGTGCATCCGCAGTTCACCGAGCCGGAGGCGGCGCTTCGGGACGCCGGACACCAGGTGACGCGGGTGTTGCTGAGCGAGAGGGACGGCTTCCGGCTGGACCCCGCCGCCGTGCCCGAGGACGCCGATCTGGTGGTGATCGGCAATCCGACCAACCCGACGTCGGTCCTGCATCCGGCCGGGACGATCGCCGCGCTGGCCCGGCCGGGACGCACGCTCGTGGTCGACGAGGCGTTCATGGACGCGGTGCCGGGCGAGCGGGAAGCGCTGGCCGGACGCACCGATGTGCCGGGGCTCGTGGTGCTGCGCAGCCTCACCAAGACCTGGGGGCTCGCGGGGCTGCGGATCGGCTATGTGCTGGCCGGGCCGGAGACGATCGCGGCGCTGGAGCGGGCGCAGCCGCTGTGGCCGGTGTCGACACCGGCGCTGGCGGCGGCCGAGGCGTGCATGACGCGGGCGGCGCTGGCGGAGGCGGAGCACGCGGCGCACCGGATCACGGTGGAGCGGACCCATCTCCTGGCGGGACTCGCCGAGTTCGACGAGGTCCAGGCCGTCGAGGCGGCCGAGGGGCCGTTCGTCCTGGTGCGGATGGAGCGGGCGGACGCCGTACGGGAGAGGCTGCGGGGGCTCGGTTTCGCGGCCCGTCGCGGTGACACGTTTCCCGGCCTGGGGACGGAGTGGCTGCGGCTCGCGGTGCGGGACCGGGCGACGACGAACCGCTTTCTGCAGGCGCTGGACCAGGCGCTGGTGATGGTGGGCTCCGCGAAGCGGTAGACGCGCCCGATGGGTGCGCCCCGGTCGAGGTGTTCCTGAGCGCGGCGTCCGCCCCGGCGGGCGCCGCGCTCAGGTGCGTATGGCCGTCGCTCAGCCGCGGGCGCGTGCGCGGGCGCGGGTCAGCACGAGGGCGCCGATGCCCGCGCCGACGAGCAGCAGGGCGCCGCCGGCCACGTACGGCGTGGTGGAGCTGCCCCCGGTCTCGGCGAGGTTCTGCCGGGTGGGTTCGCTGCCGCCGTGGGCGGTGACGCCGGCGGTGGTGGGCTCGCCCTTGTCGATGGGCGTGTCCGAGGGCTTGTCGCTCGGCTCCTGGGTGGGCTTTCCGTCCGGCTTCGGCGACTCACAGGTCGCCTCGGCGAGCGTGACCACGCCGTTGACCTCGGCCACGTTCAGCTTGAGCGGGTTGACCGACACCTTCAGTTCGAGCGCGGTCGCCGCTGCCGTGCGCGAGGTGGTGCGCGTCTTGGACAGGTCCAGGGTCACCCGTCCCACGCCCGGGACGTCGACCCGGGTCGTGCCGCCGGTCGAGAGGGTCACCTTCTTGCCGAGGACGGTGACATGGCCGAGCAGGTTGGACTCGGCGACCGGCCGCCTGCCCGCCTCGCAGACCGCCTTCGAGGTCACCTTCTCGATCTCGACGAGGGAGAGCAGGGGCAGCCCGGGCAGGTGTACGCGGGCCTTGGCGAGGTTGGTGTAGCCCTCGGCCTTCTTCTTGTCGACGGTGGCCCTCGCGGTGGCCACGTCGGCGCGCAGCACGCTGAACGGCTTGCCCTTGTCGACTCCGTCCAGTTCGACGGTCAGCGCCGTCTTGTCGGCGTTCGCCGGCGCCTTGACCTCGTTCAGCGTGGTGTCGAGCGGCACGTTCACGGTCTTGTTGAGCAGGGAGACGTCGAGACCGGTCCGCAGGACGACAGCGCTTGCGCGTCCCTCCCCGCCGGTGGCGTGCGCCGAGGGAGCGGCGAGAACCACGGGCCCGACGGCGAGTGCCGCCACGGCCGCGGCGGCGGCGGAGCGGCGTGCGGGCAGGCGGAAGGTGTTGCTGTTCAAGATGGTGGAACCCCCACAGGAGACATGGCGTCGCCCCGTCGGCCCACGGGGACACGTGGGCACGGCGACTTGAGACACCGGAATCTTTACGCACGGAGAGTGAACTCACGTACACCTGAGGTGAGTTCACCCCAAAGGGGTGTTTCCGCGCTCACATTCGAATATTCCGGCACAGGCGTTCCACCTGACCTCGCGCGTCACCCCGGCCGGGGTGCGACGGAGTGGCGACCAGGAAGAACGCACAAAGTGCTTTAACGAGGGCGTTGAAACACGGTTACGGCGGGTCAACCCGACGATCATCCCGGGGCGGCGGGTCGGAGGTCATCGGGCCGTGTAATAGTTAGGGCAGCCTTACCTAAGAGATCGGAACACTGTGAGCATCGAGGCCTACCGGGACGCCTGGGGGATCCCGCATCTGCGGGCCGCCGACCCGACCGAACTGGCTTTCGCCCAGGGCCGCCACACGGCCTTGGACCGGGCATGGCAGCTGGAGGTCGAGCGCCACCGGGCCCAGGGCAGTACGGCCGCCTTCCTCGGCGCTGACGCCGTCGGCTGGGACACGTTCGCCCGGCAGGCGCGGCTGGCCGACACCGCGCGGCGCTGCTTCGAGAACCTCGACCCCGAGACCGCGGCGTGGGTCACGACGTACGTGGCCGGGGTCAACGACGGGCTCGCCGACGGTGCGGACCGGGCGGGCGAATTCGCCGCCACCGGACTCGCGCCCGGCCGCTGGGAGCCCTGGACGCCGCTCGCGGTCTGGCTGTCCACGCACATCCTCTTCGCCGGCTTCCCCACCAAGCTGTGGCGCGAGGAGGTCGCGACGCGCCTCGGCGAGGAGTGGACCGGGCTCTTCGCCACGGACGGTCCCGGCACCTCCGGCAGCAACGGCTGGCTCGTCGCCGGCGACCGGACCACCACGGGCGCGGCGCTGATCGCGGGCGACCCGCACCGGTTCATCGAGGCGCCCGGGGTCTACCAGCAGATCCATCTGGCGTGCCCCGAGTACGACGTGGTGGGGTTCGCCGTCCCGGGTGTTCCCGGTCTGGCGCACTTCGGGCACACCGGACACGTCGCCTGGGCGATCACCAACGCCATGGCCGACTACCAGGATCTCTACCGCGAGCGGCTGCGGCGCGTCGAGGGGCGGGTCGAGGCGCTCGGCCCGGACGGCTGGGAGCCGGTTCACGCCCACACCGAGACGATCGAGGTGGCGGAGGCCGAGCCGGTCACCGTCGAGGTGCTGGAGACGGACCGCGGCCCGGTCGTCATCCAGGCGCCGGAGGGCGACACCGCGATCAGCCTGCGCTACCCGCCGCGCGTGACCGGCGAGTCGGGCTTCACCGCCCTGCCCGCCCTGCTGGCCGCGCGCACGGTCGCCGACGTGGACCGGGCCTTCGACCGCTGGGTGGAGCCCGTCAACGTCGTCCAGGCCGCGGACACCGCGGGCGGCCTGCTGCACCGCGTGGCGGGCCTGGTCCCGCGGCGCCACGACGACAACCGGCTGCGGGTCGTCCCCGCGTGGGACGGCGCGCACATCTGGCACGGCCGGTACGAGCCGCTGCCGCGCGCGGAGGTCGACGGCGTGGCGGTGATGGCCAACCAGCGGGGGTTGGCCGGGCCGCTGGGCGTCGAGTTCGCGCCGCCGTACCGCGCCGACCGGATCTCCGAGCTGCTGTCGACGGAGAAGTCCTGGTCGGCCCGTGCCCTGACCGCCATTCACATGGACACCCGGCTCGCCTCATCCGGCCCGCTCCTGAAGGTGCTCGCGTCCCTGGGGCCGCTGCCTGAGCCGGCCCCCGTCCTCTCCCCCGGTCCGGCTCTCACCCCCGCCGCCGGACGCCTGCGGGCGCGACTCCTCGACTGGGACCGGCGGATGGACGCCGGGAGCGCCGATGCCGGGGCGTACGCGGCCGTGCGGCACGGCGTCGTACGGCGACTGGCCGCGCACCCCGCGCTCGCCGGGCTCGCGGAGCCGCTGCCGTATCCCGCCCTGTTCCAGCCGTGGCTCGCGCTCACGCCGCGCGTCGGCTTCGCTCTGGAGACCCTGCTGACGGCCGGCCCCGTCCCCGCCGAAGACGTCGCCACGCTCGTGCACGAGGCCCTGGAGGAAGTGGCGGCCGGGGAGATCCCACCGGTCTGGGGGGCGTCGCACCGGCTGGCGCCGTGGGCGGCGCTGGACGAAGGGGACGACGACCAGTGGCCCGGCCTCGACGGCGACCACGACTGCGTCCTGTCCACGTCGAGCGTGCCAGGGCTCACCGACCGCAGCGCCCGGGGCCCGGCGGCCCGCTATGTCTGGGACCTGGCCGACCGGGACAACAGCCTCTGGGTCGTGCCGTTCGGCGCGTCCGGCGTCGCGGGCGACCCGCACCGGCGCGACCAGCTGCCGCTCTGGCTGCGCGGAGACCTCGCCCCGGTGATCACCGACTGGCACCGCCTGAGCCCACCGCACCACCCGGCCGGGGCCCCCGCGGCCCCCGAGACCCTCAACACCGCCGAGACTGCCGAGGAGCGTCATGACCACTGACCCGGTGACCCGGCCCGCGACCGGGCCGCTGACCGATCCTCCGCCGGGGCCGCCGGCCGAGGCCGTCCACGAGCAGACCGTCGACGGCTTCGGGACCGTCCGTGTCGCCCCCGTCGACCCCGCGCGGGACGCCGCCCTGATCCACTCCTGGGTCGGCCAGGACCGCGCCAGGTTCTGGGGCATGGCCGAGGCCACCGAGGAGCAGGTGCGGGAGATCTACGCGCACCTCGACTCGCTCACCACCCACCACGGCTTCCTGGTCCGTCTCGACGGCGAACCGGTCGCCCTCTTCCAGACGTACGAGCCCTCGGCCGACCGGGTCAGCGAGTGCTACGACGTCGAGCCCGGCGATCTCGGCGTGCACCTCCTGGTCGCGCCCGCCACGACGCCCCGGCCCGACTTCTCCGGTCAACTCCTGGGCGCGCTGATGGACTTCGCGCTGCGCGACCGCGTCCGGCTGGTCGCGGAGCCGGACGCGGCCAACGAGAAGGCCATCGCCCGGCTGGTGCGGCTCGGGTTCACGCTCGGGCCGCACATCGTGCTGCCGGAGATCGACCTGCCGGAGGTGTACCTCCCGGAGAAGAAGGCGCGGTTGGCGTTTCTCAGCCGATGACCCGGCCGTTCAGGACGACCCTGCGCGGGGCTGCCAGCGCCCTGACGTCCGCGCGCGGGTCCTCGTCGTAGACGACCAGGTCGGCGGGGGCGCCCTCCTCCAGGACCGGGCGCCCCAGCCACTGCCGGGCGCCCCAGGTGGTCGCGGACAGCGCCTCGACGGGCGGAATGCCCGCCGTGACGAGTTCGGCGACCTCCGCCGCGACGAGTCCGTGGGCCAGGGAGCCGCCCGCGTCGGTGCCGACGAAGACGGGGACCCCGGCGTCGTAGGCGGCGCGCACCGTGTCGTACCGGCGCTCGTACAGCCGTCGCATGTGCGCCGACCAGCGCGGGAACTTGGCCTCGCCGCCGTCCGCGAGATGCGGGAAGGTCGCGATGTTGACGAGGGTCGGCACGATCGCCACCCCCCTCCGCGCGAAGAGCGGGATGGTGTCCTCGGTGAGTCCCGTGGCGTGCTCGATGCAGTCGATGCCCGCCTCGACGAGATCGCGCAGGGAGTCCTCGGCGAAGCAGTGCGCGGTGACCCGCGCGCCCAGCCGGTGCGCCTCGGCGATGGCCGCCTCGACCTCGGGCCGCGGCCAGCAGGCCCCCAGGTCCCCCGCGTCGCGATCGAGCCAGTCGCCGACCAGCTTGACCCACCCGTCGCCGCGCCGGGCCTCCCTGGCGACGTACGCGACCAGGTCCTCCGGCTCGATCTCGTGGGCGTAGTTGCGGATGTAGCGGCGGGTGCGGGCGATGTGCCTCCCCGCGCGGATGATCTTCGGCAGGTCGTCGCGGTCGTCGATCCAGCGGGTGTCCGCCGGGGAGCCCGCGTCCCGGACGAGCAGGGTTCCCGCGTCCCGGTCGGTGAGGGCCTGCTTCTCGCTGGTGGCCTCGTCGACGGCACCGTGCTTGTCGAGCCCCACATGGCAGTGCGCGTCGACCAGTCCGGGCAGGACCCAGCCGGACACGGTCACCGCCTCGGCGGCCGGCCGGTCGTAGGTGATCCGTCCGTCGACGACCCACAGCTCGTCCCGTACGTCCTCCGGGCCGACGAGCACCCGCCCCTTCACCCGCAGCACCATGTGATCGCTCATGCCCAGCACTGTACGAGCCCTGCTCTACCCTCGGTCGAGGACCTCAGTGAACACCGATTCCGACCGAAGTGAGCACCGCCGTGACCCACCCGCTGCTGGACCTGCCCCCGCTGACCGCCGCGCGTTTCGCGGACATCGAGCGGCGGGTCGCCGCCCTGCTCTCCACCGAGCAGGACGTGGTGATCACGCAGGGCGAGGCGCTGCTGCCCCTGGAGGGGTGCATCCGCAGCGGGGCCCGGCCCGGTTCGACCGCGCTGAACGTGATCACCGGGCCGTACGGGCAGACGTTCGGCAACTGGCTCCGGGACTGCGGGGCGCGGGTGATCGACCTGGAGGTGCCGTTCCACACGGCGGTGACGGCCGCGCAGATCGAGCGGGCGCTGGCCGAGACCCCGGAGATCGACTTCGTCTCGCTGGTGCACGCCGAGGCGGCGACCGGGAACACCAACCCGGTGGCGGAGATCGGCGAGGTCGTGCGGGCGCACGGCGCGCTGTTCCACCTCGACGCCGTGGCGTCGATCGGCGCCGAGCCGGTGCTGCCGGACGCATGGGGCGTGGATCTGTGCGTCATCGGCGCGCAGAAGGCGATGGGCGGTCCGGCGGGGGTCTCGGCGGTGTCGGTGAGCGAGCGCGCCTGGGCGCGGTTCGCCGCGAACCCGGCGGCGCCCCGGCGTTCGTACCTCTCCCTGCTGGACTGGAAGGAGCGCTGGATCGACAGCGGCCGAAGGGCGCTGCCGCACGCTCCGGCGCAGTTGGAGATGCTCGCTCTCGAGGCGAGTGTGGAACGCGTCGAGGAGGAGGGTCTGGCGGCGCTGATGGCCCGCCACGCCTCGGCCGCCGCGGCCACCCGCGCCGGCGCGTCGGCGCTGGGCGGCGGCCTGGAGCCGTATGTCCACGAGGCACGCGACGCGGCGCCGGTGGCCACGACGCTCCGCGCGCCGTCGGGGACCGACGCGGCCGAGCTGGTGGCCCGGGCGCTCGCCGCCGACCCCTCGGTGCCGCTGGTCGCGGGTGGCGGGGCGCTGTCCAAGGAGATGATCCGCGTCAACCACTACGGCCGGGACGCGACGCCGAAGGTCGTGGAGTCGTCGCTGGCGGCGCTGGGCGCGGCGCTCGGCGAGACGGGCGCGGCGGTGGACCTCCCGGGCGCGCGGCGGGCGGTCACCGGGGCGTGGCGGTGAGCGCGTCGAGCAGTGCCTGTACGGGTGGGGCGGGGGACTCAGCCCGTACGGCGAGCGAGACGGGGACGGTGAGTCCCGGGAGCGTACGGAAGACGATCCGGTCGGTCGGCGGCAGCGGGCCCACCGGATAGAAGACGGTCCACGAGGGTTCGGGGTCTGCGGCCAGCTCGGTCAGCGTCTCCTGGAGCGTGGTGAAGGGCGGCCCCGGCAGCCAGCGCGGCAGCGCGCCGGTGATCAGGTCGTGGAAGGCCGGGTTGGCGTCGCGCGGGGCGAGACGCAGGGGCAGCTCGGCGAGCCGGTCGAGGTCGACGGGGCCGATCGCGGCGCCGGGCCCGTCCACCGGCACGTGGGCGGCGGGCAGCGCCGCGATCAGGGGGTCCGCCCAGAGCGGGTGGAGGGTCAGCCCCTCCGCGTGGCGCAGGGTGCGGACGATCGCCGCGTCGAACAGGCCGGACCGTACGGCGGCGAGCCGGGCCTCCTGGGGTGCCCGTTCCAGCCGGACGCGCAGCCCGGGCCGGTGCGCGGCCAGGGTGTCGAGGGCGCGGTAGACGCGGTCGGCGAACGCCCGGCTCGTCCCCAGCCGCACCAGGCCGTCCGTCCCGGCCGCGATGCCCGCCGCGGTGGCCCGTACCCGTGCGGTGGCGGCCAGTGCGGCCCGCGCCTCGGGCAGGAGCCGCTCCCCCGCCGCGGTGAGCCGCACATGGCGGGTCGAGCGGTCGAAGAGTCGCAGCCCGAGCTCCCGCTCCAGCCGGCCGATCTGCCGGCTCACCGCGGCCTGGACGATGTGCAGCCGCTCGGCGGCTCGCCCGAAGCCGAGCTCTTCCGCCACCGCGACGAAGTACTCCAGCTGACGCAGCTCCACGGGAACGCCCCCACTCATCGCCGTTCGTGATCACTGTGGTGCTCAACTGCTTCGTGGGCGCGCCTGGTTCCCGGGAGGGACGGAAACCCCGGCCGAACGAGCGGGAGGGGACCGCTGTTCCGCCTTCCGGCGGACCGCGGCATGACGGGGGCGTCTGTGAGCGTGGCCGGAGAAGTCACGGCGCGCACTTGCCGAGAAAGCAGAATTGGCCTTGAATCCCGGATAACAGAACGGAATTCACCGGAGATAGCTCACCGCATTCTTCTGCCCGGATTTCCCAGACCTAAACGCAAAGATTTTCACACAGCACCATAAGGGCAATTCGGACAGGCGCCGGGGTGATTTCCATTGTGTGACCGACTCCACATCACCCCTGGTCGGAGGCCCTTTCTGCCCGGATATTTCTGGGCAGATGGGCCTCCCGAAGCGATGGCTCGCGCATCGGCCGCGCCCGCGCGATAACACACTTTCCGCGTGCGCCCAACACCTTCGGGGCATGCAATTTCCGAATGCGATCGGTAAATTCAATCCGCATGACCGCCGCACAAGCAGCCATTGTTCTGGACAGCCCACGAGTGGAGGACGGAGCCGCGATCTGGCGAATTGCCCGCGACTCCGAGGTCCTGGACCTCAACTCCTCGTACAGCTACCTGCTGTGGTGCCGTGACTTCGCGGCGACCTCAGTGGTGGCGCGGGATTCCGACGGCGAGCCGATCGCCTTCGTCACGGGGTACGTCCGGCCGGAGCGCCTGCGGACGCTGGTCGTCTGGCAGGTCGCCGTCGACCACGACCACCGGGGCCGAGGGCTGGCCGGGGTCCTGCTCGACGCGCTGACCGCCCGCACGGCCGGTCTCGGGATCGACACGTTGGAGACCACGGTCACGCCGGACAACACAGCGTCGGACCGGCTGTTCACCTCGTACGCCGAGCGCCGGGGCGCGTCCCTGGAGCGTGCCGTCCTCTTCGACGGCGGGCTCTTCCCCGAAGGGACCCACCAGCCAGAGGTGCTGTACCGCATCGGCCCGATCACCGCCTGAAGCAACCCCGTACCCCCCACCGAGGAGAACGCCGTGACCATCACCCCGCCCGCCCTGAGTGTCTTCGAGACCCTTGAGTCCGAGGTGCGCAGCTACTGCCGCGGCTGGCCCGCCGTGTTCGACCGCGCGCAGGGCGCCCGCCTCACCGACGAGGACGGCCACAGCTATCTGGACTTCTTCGCCGGTGCCGGCTCACTCAACTACGGTCACAACAACCCCGTACTGAAACGGGCGCTGATCGACTACATCGAGCGTGACGGCATCACCCATGGCCTCGACATGGCGACCACCGCCAAGCGCGCGTTCCTGGAGTCCTTCCAGAACGTGATCCTGCGGCCGCGCGATCTGCCGTACAAGGTGATGTTCCCGGGCCCGACCGGGACCAACGCCGTCGAGTCCGCGCTGAAGCTCGCCCGCAAGGTGAAGGGCCGCGAGTCGGTCGTCTCCTTCACCAACGCGTTCCACGGCATGTCGCTGGGGTCGCTCGCCGTCACCGGCAATGCCTTCAAGCGCGCCGGGGCCGGCATTCCGCTGGTCCACGGCACCCCGATGCCGTTCGACAACTACTTCGACGGCCAGGTGCCGGACTTCCTGTGGTTCGAGCGCCTCCTGGAGGACCAGGGTTCCGGGCTCAACAAGCCGGCGGCTGTCATCGTGGAGACCGTGCAGGGCGAGGGCGGCATCAACGTCGCCCGCAACGAATGGCTGCGCGCGCTGTCCGACCTCTGCCGCCGCCAGGACATGCTGCTGATCGTCGACGACATCCAGATGGGCTGCGGCCGCACCGGAGGGTTCTTCTCCTTCGAGGAGGCCGGGATCACCCCGGACATCGTCACCCTGTCCAAGTCCATCAGCGGCTACGGACTGCCCATGTCGCTCTGCCTGTTCAAGCCGGAGCTGGACATCTGGGAGCCGGGCGAGCACAACGGCACCTTCCGCGGCAACAACCCGGCCTTCGTGACCGCGGCGGCCGCACTCGACGCCTACTGGGCCGACGGCCAGATGGAGAAGCAGACCATCGCCCGCGGCGAGCAGGTCGAGCAGGCGCTGCTGTCGATCTGCGAGGAGAACTCCGCCTACGGAGCGCACTTCCGCGGCCGCGGCCTCGTCTGGGGCCTGGAGTTCGCCGACCGGACCCGCGCGTCGGCAGTGTGCGCCCGCGCCTTCGAGCTGGGCCTGCTGCTGGAGACCTCCGGGCCGGAGAGCCAGGTCGTGAAGCTGCTGCCGCCGCTGACCATCACCCCCGACGAGCTGGACGAGGGGCTGCGCACGCTGGCCCGCGCGGTCCGCGAGACCGCCTGAACACCACGTACACAAGGGAGTTGCACCACCGTGATCGTCCGATCGTTGAAGGACATCGAGAACACCGAACGCCATGTGAAGTCGGCCTCCGGGACCTGGGAGAGCAAGCGCATCGTGCTCGCCAAGGAGAAGGTGGGCTTCTCACTGCACGAGACCGTGCTGTACGCCGGTACGGAGACGTCGATGTGGTACGCGAACCACATCGAGGCCGTGCTGTGCGTCGAGGGCGAGGCCGAGCTCACCGACAACGAGACCGGCCGGACGCACTGGATCGAGCCCGGCACGATGTATCTGCTGGACGGCCACGAGCGGCACACTCTGCGCCCCAAGACGGACTTCCGTTGCGTCTGCGTCTTCAACCCGCCGGTCACCGGACGGGAGGACCACGACGAGAACGGCGTTTATCCCCTGCTGACCGAGGAGGCCTGAGCCATGACCGACGTACTGACCGACCTGTACCCCACCCGTGGCGCCGCCGAGGTCGCGACCCCGCGCCGGGATCCGGTCGTCTGGGGGTCCGCCCCGGGCCTGGAGTCGTTCGAGCGGGACGGCTTCCTCACCGACCCCGGGCTGCTGACGGACGACGAGGTCGCCGTCTACAAGGCGGAGCTCGACCGGCTGATCGCCGATCCGGCGATCCGCGCCGACGCCCGCTCGATCGTCGAGCCGAAGTCCCAGGACGTCCGCTCGGTCTTCGAGGTCCACCGGATCAGCGAGGTGTTCGCCCGGCTCGTGCGCGACGAGCGGGTCGTGGGCCGGGCCCGGGAGATCCTCGGCTCGGACGTCTACGTCCACCAGTCGCGGATCAATGTGAAGCCCGGATTCGGCGCGTCCGGCTTCTACTGGCACTCGGACTTCGAGACCTGGCACGCGGAGGACGGGATGCCGCGGATGCGCGCGGTGTCGGTGTCGATCGCGCTGACCGAGAACCATGACACCAACGGTGGCCTGATGATCATGCCGGGCTCGCACCGGACGTTCCTCGGCTGTGCGGGCGAGACGCCGAAGGACAACTACAAGAAGTCGCTGCAGATGCAGGACGCCGGCACCCCGTCGGACGAGGCCCTGACGAGGATGGCCGAGGCGCACGGGATCAAGCTGTTCACCGGGCGTGCCGGTTCGGCGACCTGGTTCGACTGCAACTGCATGCACGGCTCGGGGGACAACATCACCCCGTACCCGCGCAGCAATGTCTTCATCGTCTTCAACAGCGTGGAGAACGCCGCCGAGGAGCCGTTCGCGGCGCCCGTGCGGCGGCCCGAGTTCATCGGCGCACGGGACTTCACCCCGGTGCGCTGAGCATGACGAAGGGGGCCCGTCGCCCGTGGGCGACGGGCCCCCTTCGTCATGCCGTCGCGGCGTCTAGCCGTCGTGCTACCGCGACAGCGCCGGGTAGTCGGTGTAACCCTTGTGGTCGCCGCCGTAGAACGTCGCCTGGTCCGGCGTGTTGTACGGGCCGTCGGCCGCGAGGCGGGCCGGCAGATCCGGGTTGGCCAGGAACAGCGCGCCGAAGGAGACGATGTCCGCGGTGCCGTCCTCGACGAGCCCGAGCGACTCGGCACCGGTCGGGCTCGGCGTCAGCGGGTTGAGGATGAACGTGCCCGAGAAGCGCTTGCGCAGCGCCAGCGTCAGCTCGCGCGGGTTCGAGCCGCCCTCGGCGACATGCAGATACGCGAGGCCGAGCGGCTCGATCGCGTCGACGAGCGCGGTGTACGTCGGCTCCGGCTCGGGCTCGTCGATGCCGTTGAACGGGTTTCCGGGCGAGATCCGCAGGCCGGTGCGCTCGGGGCCGATCTCGGCGGCGACGGCCCTGGCGACCTCGACGGCGAACCGGATGCGGCCCTTGACGGAGCCTCCCCAGCCGTCGCTGCGCACATTGGTGCCGGGCGCGAGGAACTGGTGGATCAGATAGCCATTGGCGCCGTGCAGTTCCACGCCGTCGAAGCCGGCGTTCACGGCGTTGCGCGCCGCGATGACGAACTCCTCGATGGTGCGGTGGACGTCGGCGTCGGACAGCTCGAGCGGGACGGGGAAGGCCTTCGGTCCCTCGTGGGTGTAGACCTGGCCCACGGCGGCCACGGCGGACGCGCCCACCGGGTGCAGGCCGTCGTCCAGGAGGTCCGGGTGGCCGATCCGGCCGGCGTGCATGAGCTGGGCGAAGATCTTCCCGCCCTGGGCGTGGACGGCGTCGGTGACCGTGCGCCAGGCGGCGGTCTGCTCGGCGCTGTGCAGGCCGGGGGTGTCGGGGTACCCCTGGCCGACGGCGGACGGCTGGGTGCCCTCGGTGATGATCAGGCCGGCCGAGGCGCGCTGGGCGTAGTACTCGGCGGTCAGATCGGTCGGGACGCGGCCCTTCGCGCGGCTGCGGGTCATCGGCGCCATGGCGATGCGGTTGGCCAGACGGGTGCCGGCGAGGTCGATCGGGTCGAAAGCTGTGGTCACTGAATGCCCCCAGAGCACTATGTGGCCGACCAAATTGTGGTCGGCCAAGTATTTCCACCGAGAGCACTGTAACGCATTGCTTGGCCGACCAAGGTAATCTGGTGGGAGCACCGCGGAGGCCGTACCGCGGAGGCGCGACCGAGGGAGTTCCGATGTCCGAGCCGGCAGACCCCGCCTGTCCCACCGCGACACTGCCGTCCGCCGCGCGCGGCGGCCCGGTGAGCCATGCCCTGGCCCGTGTGGCCCGGCTGCACCGGATCGCCGCCGGCAAGGCGCTCAAGGAGGTCGGCCTCTACCCGGGCCAGGAGTTCCTGATGATGTGCCTGTGGGATTCCGGCCCGGTGCGCCAGTCGGATCTGATCAAGGCCGTCGAGCTCGACCCGTCGACCGTCACCAAGATGCTGCAGCGCCTGGAGCAGGCCGGGCACGTCCGCCGCTCCCCCGACCCGGCGGACCGCCGGGCCGTCCTGGTCGAAGCCACCTGCGACAACGGCTCGCTCGGCGGCGAGGTCGCCCAGGTCTGGAGCGGCCTGGAGGAGCGCAGCCTCCAGGGCCTCGACGCGCGGGAGCGCGGCGAACTGGCCCGGCTCCTGTCCCTGGTGGAGGAGAACCTCTGCAAGGACGCGGCGGGGGACTGCCCCGGGATCTAGGTCGCGCCGTCCAGGACGTCCAGCGCCCGGTCCACGTCCGCGGCCGAGTTGTAGAGGTGGAAGGAGAGCCGGAGGTTGCCCGCCCGGTCGGAGGTGAGGACCCCGGCGCGGGCCAGGTCGCCGTGGCGGTGGCCGAGCCCCGGCACGGCCACGACCGCCGAGTCGCCCGGCACCACCTCATGGCCGCTCCGGGCCGCTCCCTCCCGGAAGCGGGCGGCGAGGGCCGTGTTGTGGGCGTGGATCCGCTCGATCCCGATCTCGTTCAACAGCGCGAGCGACTGCTCGGCTCCGTGGTACGAGAGGAACGCCGGAGGCTCGTCGAAGCGGCGGGCAGAGTGGGCCAGTTCGGCGACCGGACCGTAGGTGCTGGCCCACACGTCCTCCCCCGCGACCCAGCCGGCGTGGATGGGCACCAAGGAGTCCTGGGCCTCCTCGGTGACGGTCAGGAAGGACGTCCCGCGCGGGCAGAGCAGGAACTTGTAACCGCCGGCGACCGTGTAGTCCCACTCCCCCGCGTCCAGCGGCAGCCAGCCCGCCGACTGGGTGGCGTCGAGGAGCGTACGGGCGCCGTGCGCGGCCGCCGCGGCCCGCACCGCCGCCAGGTCGGCGCTCCGGCCGTCCGCCGACTGCACCGAGGAGAAGGCGACCAGTGCCGTCCCCGGGCGCACTTCATCGGCCAGCGACTCCAGGGGCACGAGGCGGACCTTGAGGTCGCCGCGCACCTGGAAGGGGGTGATGACCGAGCTGAACTCCCCCTCCGGCAGGAGGACTTCGGCGCCGGCGGGCAGCGACTGGGCGATCAGGCCGACATGGACGGAGACCGACGAGCCGACGGCGACCCGGTCCGGGTGGACGCCGGCGAGCTTCGCGAAGCCGTCCCGGGCCGCCGCCACCCGGTCGAAGTCACCCGCCCCTCCGGGCCGGCCTGCCGCGTTCTCCTCGGCGAGCTGCTTGACGGCCTCCACGGTCCGGCGGGGCAGCAGCCCACAGCTCGAGGTGTTCAAGTACGTCTGTGCGGGCGCGAACTCGGCGCCTCCCAGGGTCTCCATGGCTCCACCCTGGAACGCCTCCGACTCAAAGTCAATTACTTAAAGTTAAGGGGTACACCCAAGCGTTACTTATATGTCGCAGGTGCCGTCGGCGTCGCACGCCTCGCCCTGGGCGCCGACCGGCTGGAGGGACCGGCCCTCCCAAGCCTGCTCCAGCGCCTGGGTGAAGACCTCCGCGGGCCGGCCGCCGGAGATCCCGTAGCGCCGGTCGAGGACGAAGAAGGGCACACCGTTCGCGCCCAGCTCGGCGGCTTCGCGCTCATCGGCCCGTACGGCGTCGGCGTACGCCTCCTCGTCGGCGAGGACGGCGCGCACCTCGCTCTCGTCGAGGCCCGCTTCGACGGCGAGGCCGACCAGCACCTCGGGGTCGAAGACCGAGCGCTCCTCGGCGAAGTTCGCCCGGTAGGCGACGTCCAGCAGCTCGTTCTGGCGGCCGCGTTCGCGGGCCAGGTGGAGCAGCCGGTGGATGTCGAAGGTGTTGCCGTGGTCGCGGCCCTCGGTGCGGTAACCGAGGCCCTCTGAGCGGGCGTTGGAGGCGACGTGCTCCTCCATGGCCCGCGCTTCCTCGCGGGTGCGGCCGTACTTCCTGGCCAGCATGTCGATCACCGGCGCGGTGTCGCCCTTGGCCCGGCCCGGGTCGAGCTCGAAGGAGCGGTGCACCACCTCGACGTCGTCGCGGTGGGCGAAGGCCGCGAGCCCCTTCTCGAAGCGGGCCTTCCCGATGTAGCACCACGGGCAGGCGATGTCGCTCCAGATCTCGACGCGCATGTGTCTGCTTCTCTCCAGGTCGTACGGTGCGGAGGCACCCTCCGCGGTCTCCGGGGGCAACGCGGCCCCCGCCCGGCTCATTCCTGGGGCGGCGCCAGTGTGAGGCGGAGCACGAGGTGGCTGCCGGAGCGCGGAGCAGCCAGGTCCGGTTCCCAGCCCCGGCCGGTGTAGAAGGCCTGGGCGCGGGTGTTGTGTTCGTACACCTCCAGGCGTGCGGTGGGGACGCCGTCCCTCCGCCAGGCGTCGACGCATGCCGTGTGCAGCTCGGTGCCGACGCCCTGGCGCCAGCGGGCGGGGGCGACATGGAGCTGGGTGAGGTTCATGACGCCGTCGCGGATGCCGTAGGCCGCGATTCCGGCGATCTCGCCGTTCCGCTCGGCGCAGAGCACCGCGCGGCGCTCGACCGCCGCGGCCCAGTTGGCACGGGTCCTGGCCAGCTCGGCCGGGCCCTCGAAGTCGGCGTCCGGGATGTGGCCCCGGTAGTAGGTGGCCCGGGCCTCGGTGTGGAGGACGGCGATGGCGTCGAGATCGTCGGGCGTGGCACGTCTGATCATGCCGGGAGGGACGCGGGAAGGCGTGCGCCGGTTGCGCTCCGGCGCACGACGGGCCCGGGCGCGACCCGGGGCCCGGGTGCGTCCATGCGGTCCGGCGCGTCAAGGGACCCCCGGCCGGTGGGCACCTCCCGGGTGGGCCGGCCGTCCGGCGCGACGCGGGCATCACCGGCAACGCGGGTGAAGGTGCCCCGGTAGGCGCTCGGGGTCAGCCCGGTCCGCCGCTGGACATGCCGGCGCAGTGAGTCGGCGGTGCCCAGGCCGCTCGCCCGCGCCACCCGGTCCATGCCCAGCTCCGTGGTCTCCAGGAGCTCCTTGGCCCGCTCGATGCGCTGGTGGAGCAGCCACTGCAGAGGACTGACACCCGTCTCGGCGTGGAAACGGCGGGAGAGCGTACGGACGGAGACTCCGGCGTGGCGCGCCAGGTCGGTCAGGGTGAGCGGCTCGTCGAGGTGGCGCATGGCCCAGGCGCGCGTGCAGGCGAAGGACACCCCGCTCTCGGGCGGCAGCGGGGTCTGGGTGAACTGGGCCTGGCCGCCGGGCCGTACGGGCGCGACCAGCGCGAGCCGGGCCACGGTGTTGGCGACGGCGGCGCCGTAATCGGTACGGATGACGTGCAGGCACAGGTCGATCCCGGCCGCGTAGCCGGACGAGGTGACGATCGGCCCGTCCTGGACGAACAGCACGTCCTCCTGGAGGTTCACGGCGGGGTAGCGGGCGGCGAGCTTGTCCGTGTAGGTCCAGTAGGTGGTCGCCGCCCGGCCGTCCAGCAGTCCGGCGGCCGCCAGGGCGAACGCGCCGGTGCAGATGGAGGCGATCCGCTTGCCGTCCGCCGCGGCGCGGCGCAGCACGTCGAGGACCCTCGGGTCGGGCTCCTCGTACGACCCGCTGCCGGCGAGCACCACGGTGTCGGCGCGGTCCACCACGTCGAGGCCGTGCGGGACGACCAGGTCCAGGCCGCCGGCCGTGGTGACCGGCCCGGGGTCGGGTGCGCAGATCAGCGTCTCGTACCCCGGGGCGCCCTCCACCTGGACCTTGCCGAAGAGCATCTCGGGGATGGAGAGGTTGAACAGCGAGACGGGCGGGGCGGCGATCACCGCGACCCGTCGCGGCCGTGGAACCGAGAGCATGGCCAGAACCTCCGGACGTATGGCATTCCCGCCACTACTCTAGAACGCCGAAGATCGCGAGGCTGGGCGCATGGCTACGAAGCAACTGCGCGAACACCCCCACGAACAAGGCGAGTCCGCCCCCACCGGGCAGCCGGCCGGCCGCGGGCGTGGCCCCGGAGCCGCCCTCACCACCGCGATGCTCGGCTTCGCGCTGATCACGCTCGACACGTCCGTCGTCAATGTCGCGCTGCCCGCGATCGGCGCGGACCTGGGCACCGGCCTGACCGGCCTCCAGTGGGTCGTGGACGCCTACACCCTCGCCTTCGCCGCGCTGCTGCTGTCCACCGGCGCGCTGGCCGACAGGGCCGGGGCGAGCCGCGCCTACGCCGGCGGGGTCGTGCTCTTCACGCTCGCGTCCGCGGCCTGTGGTCTGGCGCCCGGGCTGCCCGCGCTGCTCACCGCCCGGGTGGTGCAGGGCGTCGCCGCGGCCGTGATGCTGCCCGCCTCGCTGGCACTGGTCCGGGAGGCGTACGCCGATCCGGCGCGGCGGGCCCGTGCGGTGTCGCTGTGGGCGGCGGGCGGCACGGTCGCCGTCGCCCTGGGCCCGGTGGCGGGCGGTGCGCTCACCAGTGCCTGGAGCTGGCGCTGGATCTTCTTCATCAATCTGCCACTGGGGCTGCTCGCGCTCGCGCTGCTGACCCGTACCGCCCGTTCGCGCCCCCGCCCGGCGCCACTGGACGTGCCCGGGCAGCTGACCGCCGTGGTGGCGCTCGGCGCGCTGACGTTCGCCGCGATCGAGGGCGGCCGGGCGGGCCTGTGGGCGATGGTGCTCGCGGTGGCCGCTTTCGCCACCCTCCTGCGGATCGAGACGCGCCATCCGCATCCGGTCGTGCCGCTGGGGCTCTTCCGCTCCCCCACGGTCGCCGTGGCCGTCGCCGCGGGCTCCGCCAACAGCGTGGCCTTCTACGGCATGGTCTTCGTCTTCGGTCTCTTCTTCCAGCAGGTGCTGGGTCTCTCCCCGCTGGGCGCGGGGCTGATGTTCCTGCCGATGACGGGTCTGCTGGCGCTGGTGAACCTGTTCTCGGCGAAGGTCGCGGCCCGTTACGGCGCCCGGCTGCCGATCGTCACGGGTCAGCTGGTCGCGGTCGCCGGACTGCTCCTCCTGCTGTCCGTCGGCAGGGACACGCCCCTGCCCCTGACCGCCGTCACGCTGATCCCGCTGGCGCTGGGCTGCGGTTTCTCCCTGCCACCGCTGATCGCCGCGATGATGGAGTCGGTCCCGGCCGAGCGCGCGGGCACGGCCGCCGGGCTGCTCAACGCCGCCCGGCAGACGGCGGGCGGCCTGAGCATCGCGGTGTTCGGCTCCCTGGTCGCGGGCGGGTTCGAGGACGGGATGCGGATCTGCCTGATCGTCAGCGCCGTACTGCTCGCCGCCACGGCACTGGCGTCCCTGCGGCTGCCGCGCGGCGGAGGGGCCTGAGGGCGCCGGCCGTCATCAGCGCGAGCACGGCGCCGACACGGGCGCGGTCCGAGGCTACGAGCCGTCCCTGAGCGCCTGCGGCCACTGCGGGCGGAACTCGATCCCGTCGAACGAGACCACGCATCCCTCGCCCACCGGCGACTGGGCCATGAATCCGACCAGCGCCGACGCCGCCTGCTCCTTGGTGCCGAGCGCGAAGATCCGGACGAACGTCCAGTGCTCGCCGTCCGTCGAGGCGTGGAAGGCGAACGCGCCGCCGGTGCGGCTGACCCGGAGCCAGACGCTGTCGCCGTCCACGACGAAGGAGTTGGCGTCGTCGGAGTGGCCACGGGTGACGACCGTGCAGACGGTGGGCCTGTCCGGGGAGAGTTCCAGACAGAGCTTGGCCCACTCCCGTTCGGCGACGTGGACGTACAGCACGCCCGCGTCGAAGGGGGCGCCGAAGCCGGCCTTGACGCGGGCGATCAGCTGGAAGTCGCCCTCCGGCGCGCCGAGCAGCCGTGGCGCGTCGGACGCCGGCTCCAGGGCGTCACCGGTGGGCGGTACGAAGCGGTCCTGGCGGGCGCCCGCCCAGCCGCTCAGTAGCCCTTTCTCGTACGACCAGTGGGCGTCGGGGCCGTAGGCCCGCAGGGGGAAAGGCAGTTCGGGGATCTCACTGAGGGTCGGGGGGGCTTCCCCGGTAGGACGCGACATGGCGTCAGTGTTCCAGGCGCCCGTCCACCCGGCGGGGCAGATCCAGTGGATTGTCGTCGCGCAGCTCCGGAGGGAGGAGCGCTTCGGGCGTCGACTGGTAGGAGACCGGGCGCAGCCAGCGCTCGATCGCGGTGCCGCCGACCGAGGTGGAGGTCGAGGTGGTGGCGGGGTAGGGACCGCCGTGGTGCTGGGCGGGGGCGACGGCGACGCCGGTGGGCCAGCCATTGACGAGGACACGTCCGGCGAGCGGGGTGAGCTCGGCCAGTATCGCGGCGCCCCTGCCCTTCCCCGCCGCCTCGTCGGAGGAGAGGTGCACGGTCGCGGAGAGGTTGCCGGGGAGCCGCGAGAGTACGGCGCTGACCTCGGCGTCGTCGGTGTAGCGGGCGACGACGGTGACGGGGCCGAAGCACTCCTCCAGGAGCAGGTCGTGGGCGCTCTCCTCGGTGAGGCGCTGTGCGGGGACGGTGAGGTAGCCCGCGCTGACCGTATGGCTGCTGCCGGCTCCCGGGGTCACGGGGGCGTGGACGTCGGGGAGGCCCGCGCGCTCGGCGACGCCCGTGAGGAAGTTGTCGCGCATCCGGTGGTCGAGGAGGACCCCCGCGGCGGTGTCGCTGACGGCGTCGGTGAGCGCGTCGAGGAGGCGGTCGCCGGCCGCGCCGGCGGGGGCCAGGACCAGGCCGGGCTTCACACAGAACTGGCCGACGCCGAGCGTCATGGAGCCCGCGAGCCCGGCGCCGAGCTGTTCGGCGCGCTCCTCGGCCGCCGCTTCGGTGATCACGACCGGGTTGAGGGAGCCGAGTTCGCCGTGGAAGGGGATCGGTACGGGACGGGCGGCCGCCGCGTCGAAAAGGGCACGGCCGCCACGGATCGAGCCGGTGAACCCGGCGGCGGCGACCACCGGGTGCTCGATCAGCTCGACGCCCGCGTCGAAACCGTGCACCAGGCCGATCACGGTCTCGGGGATGCCGTGCACCGAGGCGGCCCTGCGCAGGACCGCGGCGACCAGTTCGGAGGTGGCGGGGTGGTCGGGGTGGGCCTTGACCACGACGGGACAGCCGGCCGCCAGCGCGCTGGCGGTGTCCCCGCCCGGTACGGAGAAGGCGAAGGGGAAGTTCGAGGCGGAGTACACGGCGACGACGCCGAGCGGTACGCGGTAGCGGCGCAGGTCGGGGATGGGCGGCGTGGCGGTGTCGTCGGGATGGTCGATGATCACCCCGAGGAAGGCGCCCTCGTCGACGATGTCCGCGAAGGCGCGCAACTGGTAGCAGGTGCGGGCGAGTTCACCGCGGAGCCGGACGGGTCCGAGCGCGGTCTCCGCGTCGGCGGCCTCGATGAGGGGTTCGCGCGCGCCTTCCAGGAGTTCGGCGGCCGTGCGCAGGAAGGCGGAACGGGTCGCGCGGTCGGCGAGCGCGGGGCGGGCGGCGTGCGCGGCGCGGACGGTCCGGTCCACCTCCTCGACTGTGGCCTCCACCGCAACCTGCTCGCGCGGCTTCCCGGTTCGGGGGTCCACACTCCACACTGGTTCTGCTGCCACCGCGATGCCCCTTGTTCGCTATTCTGAACATAGTTCCTGTAGGTGAATGCACCGGGGACTCTATTAACGGGCGCACTTGGTTAACAAGAGGGGCGAGGGCGAATGTCGACTGCCGATTCTGGTGGGGCGCAGGTCAAGTCCGCTGTACGCACGGTGGAACTGCTCGAGTACTTCGCCGGCCGGCCCGGTATGCACTCCCTCGCCGCCGTCCAGGAGGCCGTCGGCTACCCCAAGTCGAGCCTGTACATGCTGCTGCGGACGCTGGTGGAGCTCGGCTGGGTGGAGACCGACGCCACGGGGACCCGGTACGGCATCGGCGTCCGGGCCCTGCTCGTCGGCACCTCGTACATCGACGGCGACGAGGTGGTGGCCGCGGCCCGGCCGACCCTCGACCGGCTCTCCGACGACACCACCGAGACCATCCACCTGGCGCGGCTCGACGGGACCAATGTCGTCTATCTGGCCACCCGGCAGTCGCAGCACTATCTGCGGCCGTTCACCCGGGTCGGACGCCGGCTGCCCGCCCACTCCACCTCGCTCGGCAAGGCGCTGCTCGCCACCCACAGCGACGAGCAGGTCCGCAAGATGCTCCCCGAGTCGCTGCCCGCGCTGACCGAGCACACCATCACGGACCGCGAGACGCTCATCGAGGAGCTGCGCGTCATCCGTGAGCAGGGGTACGCCGTGGACCGCGAGGAGAACACGCTGGGGCTGCGCTGCTTCGGCATCGCCATCCCGTACCGCACCCCGGCGCGTGACGCGATCAGCTGCTCGGTTCCGGTCGCGCGGCTCACCCCGGGCCATGAGCAGATGATCAAGGACGCGCTCTTCGACGCGCGTGACCGGCTGACGCTGGCGACGCGCCGGCTCTGAGCCCACGCGGCAGGAGTGGGCAGGTCTCAGGAGCGCGCGGCGAGCGCCTCGTTCCAGACGGGGCTGTCGACATAGTGGTTGTCGTAGCGCTCGGAGGAGTCCTTGATCTCCTGGAAGCTCGCCTCGCCGCGCATCACCCGGCCCAGCAGACGCAGATAGTCGAAGCGGGCCATGCCCGGGGTGAAGACGAACAGCACATCGGCCTCGGCGCCGGGAGCCGCGGCGAACGCGTGCGGGGTGTGCGGCGGCACGAGCAGGAAGTCGCCCTGCTCCAGGACGGTCAGTTCCTCGCCCAGCAGGACCTGGAGCGAGCCGCCGAGCACGAAGAACATCTCCGAGGCCTTGGTGTGGAAGTGCGCGGGCGCTCCGACCGCGCCCTCGGCGAAGGACGAGCGGTAGCTGGTGAGCGTGCCACCGGTGGTGTCCGAGTCGGCGAGCAGGGTCATCACGCTGCTCGGGTCGCTGGTCGTCTCGGCATCGGCGGCGCGGGTCAGGACGGGGGCGAAGGTCTGCGTCTTGGTGATCATGAATACGACTCTAGTTCCTCATGTGACCTGCTGAGGGGTGCATTTGAAGGCCGGAATGACCGGTCAATTCATCGAGGGCCCCGCAGCGGCGGCCTCCGCCGTTCGGCGGAGACGGTTCATCGTCGAGCAGGAGGTGACGGGGCCGCCGGGGCGGGAGCGTAAGGGTCATGACATCGACTTCTCTTACCGCCCACCGTCTCGGCTCCGGCCGCCGGGCGCTGCGTGCGCTCGCCGTCGCCGCCTGCGTCCCGTACGTCTCCCTCAAGATCGCCTGGGTCGCCGGCAGCGAGATCGGCATTCCGGCCGGCAGTGTGCTGCTGGAGCACCGGGGGCTGATGGCCGCGGCCAACAGCGTCACGATCCTCATGGACGTCGCCGTCGTCGTCCTCGCGCTGCTGCTCACCCAGCCGTGGGGGCTCCGGGTGAAGACCTGGCTGCTGGTCCTTCCGATGTGGGTGGCGACCGGTCTGCTCGCCCCGATCATGGTCGGCTTCCCGCTCCAGCTGATCGCCTCGCTGTTCACCGGCGGCGAGGAGAAGGCGGCCGGGTCCGAGCCGTTCCTGGACGACTGGGTCTTCGGCGTCGTCTACACCGGCTTCATCCTGCAGGGCGTCACGCTCGGTACCCTCTTCGCCCTCTACGCCCGTGAGCGCTGGGGCCATGTGTGGCAGGGCACTCTCTGGGAACTGCCTGCCGGCTTCCCGGGGCGCGGTGTGCGCTTCGCGGCGGGGGTGGCGTCCGTCCTTGCCCTGGTGCCCCTCGCCCTGCGACTGCTGTGGGCCACGGGGTCGGAGCGCGGTCTCTCGCCGGACCGGGTCGCCGAGCATCCGTCCGGCTTCTCCGTACTGGAGGCCGCGCAGGCCGGCTTCCTCGTCGTCGCCGTGGTGGGCGTACTGGCCCTGGTCTTCCGGCTCCGCCCGTCGCTGGAGGTCAGGACGGCACTGGCCGCGGCCTGGGTCGGCTCGGGCGGGGTGGGCTGCTGGGGCGGCTGGCTGGTGCTGGCCACACTCATGCCGCAGACGGATCCCGGAAAGGAGCCCACGACGCTGATGATCACGGCCTACTCTGGCGAAATGATCACTGGATTGCTGCTGGCCGGCTGCGTGGCGGTCTTCCTGCGGCGGCGCGCCGCATGAGGTGGGCGCGCGCGCTCTTCGGCCGCAGGGCCCGGCTGCGCTGGATCCACCTCATCCTGGGCGGGGCCCTGCTGATGCCGTACTGGCTCGTCGGGACAGTGATCATCGGGCCGCTCATGGGTGGACAGAGCCTGTTCTCCGCCTCCCTGACCGCGCAGTTCGGGGCGTATGCGATCGCCCTGCCCCTGGCGGCGGTCACCGCGCTCTTCCCTTTGACCCGGCCGATGTCGGTCGCGGCCGCCCGGACGCTGTGCGGGGTGCCGGTGGACCGGTTCGCGGAGGGCCCGGCGGGCAGCCGCGCCGCCCGGACGAGAACGGCGGGCTGGTACACGCTCCATCTGGGGCTCGGCGGGCTGATCAGCGGTGCGTCCCTGGCGCTGCCGCCGTTCGCGGTGGCGCTGATGGTGCTGCCGTTCTCCGCCTCCCTGCGCGATTCGGGGATGAGCGACTACTGGTCCATGGACCGGGACTGGGTGGCGTACGCGGGGCTGCCCGCCGGACTGCTGATGCTGGTGGCCCTCGCGGCGGCGGCCGCCGGGGCGGGCTCGCTGCTGGCCCGTCAGGCGCCCCGGCTGCTCGGGCCGACGCCCGCCGACCGGCTGGCGGCGGCCGAGCGCCGCGCCGCCGAACTAGCCGTCCGCAACCGGCTCGCACGGGAGCTGCACGACTCGGTGGGCCATGCGCTGAGCGCGGTCACCCTGCAGGCGAGCGCGGCGCGCAGGGTGCTGGACAGCGATGTGGACTTCGTACGGGAGGCGCTGACGGCGATCGAGGAGACGACGCGGCGTACGGTCGGCGAACTGGACTCGGTGCTGGGGCTGTTGCGACAGGGCGAGGACGACGGCGAGCTGCCGGGGCCGGGACTCGAAGCGCTGGACGGCCTGTTGACCGGGGTCGGCCCGAAGGTGTCGCTGGACGTCGTCGGGGACCTGGACCGGCTGCCGGAGCCGGTGTCCCGCGAGGCGTACCGGATCGTCCAGGAAGGCCTGACCAACGCGGCCCGGTACGCCGGGAGCGAGCCGCTGACCGCGCGGATAGCGGTCCACGACGATGAGTTGGAGATAGCGATGGAGAATCCGCTGCCGGAGAACGGCCCGGTGGTGCGCCCGGGGGGCGGACGCGGGCTGCGAGGGATCGGCGAACGGGCACGGCTGCTCGGCGGCACGTCGGACGCCGGACCGGCGGACGGGGTGTGGCGGCTCGCGGTCCGGCTTCCCCTGACGGGCGGCCGGCGATGAGCGCGCCCGAACGACGGCCGGCGACGGGTGCGCCGATCCGGGTGGTCCTCGCCGACGACGAGCGGATGGTCCGTACGGCGCTGCGCGTCATCCTGGACGCCGAGCCCGACCTCGCGGTGGTCGGCGAGGCGTCCACCGGGGCCGAGGCGGTGTCCGTGGTGCGCGCACTGCGGCCCGACGTCGTCCTGATGGATGTGCGGATGCCGCAGATCGACGGCATCCGGGCCACCGAGCAGATCCTCGGCGCGTCCGAGGAGCCGCCGCGGATCCTGGTCGTCACCACCTTCGAGAACGACTCCTACGTCTTCGAGGCGCTGCGGGTCGGCGCGGCCGGTTTCCTGCTCAAGCGGGCGGCGGCGGAGGATCTGGTCGCGGCGGTGCGGCTGGTCGCCCGCAGCGACTCGCTGCTGTACCCGGCGGCCGTGCGGGATCTGGCGGCCGAGCACGCCCGCCGCGGTCCGGCCGCCCCCGCCTGGGTGTCCAGGCTCACCGAGCGCGAGGCCGAGGTACTGCGGCTGATGGTGACGGGCCTGACCAACGCGGAGATCGCCGACCGGCTCGAGGTCGGTCCGGCGACGGTGAAGACCCATGTGGCGGCCGTCCTGGCGAAGACCGGGGCGAGGGACCGCACGCAGGCGGTGATCGTGGCGTACGAGTCGGGGTTCATCAGCCCGCGCGGGACGGCAACCCGCTGAGCGGCCAGGATGAGGATTCCCGGAGGAACCCGGAGAAACGGAACGTCGCCCTCCCACCCTCTCGTCCTCCTGTGGGATGAACAAGACGATCAGGCACGCCTCGGTCTTCTCGCTGCTCCTGGTCCTCGCCCTGCTGGCGCGTGACCTGGGTGCAGGCGTACGAAGCCGCGGCTCTCGCGGACGACAAGCAGGTGATGGCCGCGGCGCTCGGATAGACCCCGGGTCGCGGGCGCGGCACGCCGCACGATAGGCAGGGACGCGTCAACGCCCCTCGTTTACGGAGAACTTCAGTGCGGCTGCCCCGCTCCCTGTCCGGCTGGACCATGGCCGTCTTCGGCGTACTCGCCGCGGGCCTCGGTGTCGTGGGGCTGATCGCCCCGGACGTGATGATCGAGTCCATGGGTTTCGACCCCGTGTCCGAGTCCCGCCGCGCGGAGGGCGACTACACCCTCGTGTATCTCACCGCCTCCTCGATGGCCGCGCTCAATATGGGCGTGTACTACATCCTGGCCGCGCTGGCCGACTGGAAGGCCTTCTTCCGCTGGACGGTTCCCTTCCGCCTGCTCACCTGCGCGGTCTTCACGGTGGCGGTGGTCAGCGGCCGCGCGCCCGCCGGATTCCTGGGCGTGGGCGTCTGGGAGGGCGTGGGCGCGGCGCTGACGGGGGCGGCGCTGCGGTACGAGAAGCGGGGCGCCGGCCGCGGGGCCACCGCCGACAGCCGCCGGGAACCGGCGGAAGGCTAGGGCATCCCGATCCTGCGCCCCCTCCTTTCAGCCGAGGACGGCCAGCGCCGACGCGACCGACGCCAGATCCGCGTCGGAGGCCAACCCCGCGTGGTAGAGGCGCAGGTCGGTCGCGCCCCGCCCGGCGGCGCGCGCGGCGTCGGCTGCGAGGGTGTCCGGGCTGCCGCCCATGCCGCGCACGACGGTGAAGTTGGCGGCGAGGACGTTCGAGGGGGAGGCGTGCGCGGCGAAGGGGGCGAGAAGGCCCGGCCCGCCCGCGCAGGGCACCACGACACCGTCGGCGACGCGCAGGATGTGCTCGGGATCCACGCCGGTGTTGGCGCCGCAGTGGTGGGGCGCGGGGTCGGCGTGGAGCAGTACCTGGAATCCGGGGGGCGCGGCCGCCCGTACCGCCGCGATCGCCTCGTCCTGGAGACTCCGCGCCGCCCGGGCCCGGAATTCCAGCGTGGCGGCCAGGAGCGCGCCGCCCTCACCCGCGCAGGGCCCACCGCGCCAGACGGGTTCCAGGGCGGCGCGCACCGACGCGCTCAGTTCGCCGGCGTCCAGGCCCGTCTCCGCGTATCCGCGTACGCACTCCGCGCAGAAGCAGAGCGACATCAGATACTGCGCGGTGTCGTCGAGTGCGACTCCCGCGGTCTTGTCGTGGGCGTGCGGATGAGCCAGGCCGTACCAGCCGCAGGACTCCAGCTCGGTGCCGCGTGCCCCTGGGCGTACGGCCGCCTCCGCCGCGAGGTCCACGAGCAGGGCGCGGACTTCGGGCCGCGCGACGCAGGGCGCCCAGGGGTAGCGGTCGCCGTAGGCGTTCACCACGGAGGTCTCCGGGTGCTCTGCGCCCAGGCGGGAGTTGTGCGCGAGGACGACCCAGGTGTGCACGTCGAGACCGGCGCGCTCCAGCCCTTGGGCGGCCTGGCCGTACGTGTCGCCGGGCGCCCAGGCCCCCGCCGCGTACGGCCGCAGTGCGCGGCCCGCCCAGCGCGCCGGGTCCGGCTCGTACAGCACGGCGGCGTGCTCGGCCGTGACGACGCGGTGGCGGGGGTGGCGGGGGGTCAGCGCGCGGGTGGAGTGGTAGGCGGAGGCGAGGGTGGCCTGCTGGACGCCGAGGTCCGCGAGGCGGGCCGGTGCGTCGGGGTCGCCGACGACGTCCCACGGATAGACGAAGGCGGACGCCCTCACGCGCCCTCCCGCAGCAGGGCACGGCCGCGCCCGATGATCTCGTCGAGCTCCTTGAGATGGGCGGGGGCGGGTTCACTGAGCGGCGGGCGGACCCCGCCGACGTCCAGGCCGCCCATCCGTACGGCCGCCTTGACGAGGGAGACGGCGTAGCCGCGGCCCCTGGCCCGCAGTTCGACGAGCGGACGGTAGAAGCCGTCGATCAGGCGGTTCACCGTGGCGTCGTCGCCGCTGTCGAGCGCGGCGTGGAAGGCCAGGGCGATGTCGGGGGCGAAGCAGAAGACGGCCGACGAGTAGAGGGTGACGCCGATGCCCCGGTAGGCGGGGCCGGTGAGTTCGGCGGTCGGCAGGCCGTTGAAGTACAGCAGGCCGAGCCCCTCCGCGCGGACCGCACTGACGATGCGCTGCATCAGATCGAGGTCGCCGTGGCCGTCCTTGAGGCCGATGACGCCCTCGGTGCGGGCCAGGGCGACGACGGTCTCGGGGGTGAGGATTGCGTTGTCGCGCTGGTAGACGATCACATCGAGCGAGGTGGCCGCCGCGAGATCGGTGTAGTGGCGCAGCAGCCCCTGCTGGTCGGCGACGACGAGATAGGGCGGCATGGCGAGGAGGCCGTCCGCGCCGGCTTCCTCGGCGAGCTTCGCGAACTGGACGGCCAGCGCGGTGCCGTAGCCGGTCCCGGCCACCACGGGCACCTGGCCGGCGGCCTCCTCGACGGTGGCGGCGACGCAGACACGGAACTCCTCGGGGGTCAGGGCGTGGAACTCCCCCGTACCGCAGCAGGCGAAGACCGCGGCGGCCCCGGCGTCGATGCCGGCACGAACGTGCGCACGGAAGGTGCCGAGGTTCAGCCCGCCGTCCGGCCCGAACGGCGTGACGGGGAAGAACAGCAGGCCGTCGAGCCGGCCGGCGAGCGGGGCCGGGGCAACGGGCGAGGACACGGGCGGGGTCACGGGCGAGGTCACGGGCGCTCCCAGGGCAGACCGTCGTGCACAATTCTGATCGACATCCACATTTCTGAACGCCGCCACGCTAGGACAGCGCCTGGGTGCCGGTCAAGGCGGAAAACCGCACCAGACGCCCGGAGTTGACCACGGGACGGAGGCTTGACGACGATCGGACGCACTCTCTAGCGTGTCCATGAATGTGAACTACAGTCAGCCATATGAGCGTTCAAGGAGAGCCCCGCCCATGCCCGCTCCTCGCACCGTCCTGCTCACCGGCGCCGCCGGAGGCCTCGGCACCCTGATGCGCGGACTGCTCCCCGCGTACGGCTACGAGCTCCGTCTTCTCGATGTGCGGCCGGTCGAGGGAGCTCCCGACGCGATCACCGCCGATCTCGCCGACAAGGGGGCGCTGCGCGAGGCGGTCGCGGGCGTGGACGCGATCCTCCACCTGGCGGGCATCTCCCTGGAGTCCACGTTCGAGAAGATCCTGCGCGCCAACATCGAGGGCACCCACCACCTCTACGAGGCCGCCCGGGAGGAAGGGGTCGGACGGATCGTCTTCGCCTCCAGCAACCACGCCGTCGGCTTCACCCCCCGCCCGCGCGCGGGAGACCCCCTGATCCCGGTGGACACGCCCCGCCGCCCCGACACCTTCTACGGCCTGTCCAAGAGCTTCGGCGAGGACCTCGCGCAGCTGTACTGGGACCTGTACGGCCTGGAGACCGTGTCCGTACGGATCGGCTCCTGCTTTCCCGTGCCCACCTCGGTCCGGATGCTCTCCCTCTGGATGAGCCCCGCCGACGGCGCCCGGCTCTTCCACGCCGCCCTCACCGCCGAGGGCGTGGGACACACCGTCGTCTACGGTTCGTCGGCCAACACCCGTCTGTGGTGGGACCTCGCCGGCGCCCGTGCGCTCGGCTACGAACCTCAGGACGACTCGGAGCCGTACGCGTCAAGCCTCGTCGCCGGACAGGGCGAGCTCTCCGACGACAACCCCGATCACGCCCATATCGGCGGCCACTTCTGCACCCGCCCGCCGCTCTGGACGCACTGATCTCGGGCGGGCGCGGAGCACCCGCGGCGGGCGTGAATATTCGGGTGACGCGCCCGGTGGAGTGCGACGAGGATTCCGCCATGCCACGACCTCATGGATTCACCTTCGAGCAGCACGCCGACGGCAGCGTCGACATCACCCACCAGGGACGCGCCGCCGGGACACTGCGCGGCAGCCGCGCGGAGAAGTTCCTGGCAGAGGTGGGATCCGGTGACGCCCAGCTGGTGATGGCCCGCTGGACGGGCGCGTACAAGCACGGCAACGAGCGGACCGCCCGGGACCATCCCCGCAACCGCGGCCGCCGGTAGGCGGTGTCCCCGCGGCCGGACCACGACGGTCAGTGGCCGACAGCGGAGGGCCGCCGACCGGAGGAACGTTTCGGAAGCTTCCAAAGGTAAGGGAACGGCAAAGCCACCTCGCTCGTTACCCCTGGCATGACCGCAATGACCCCCGGCTCGAACATCCCCCTCGCCGCCACCCGCGTGGCGGTGGACGTCGCCGCCCCGGTGCGGCTCGACGTATCGGGCCTGCTGCTCACCGCCGACGGCAAGGTCCGCTCCGACGACGACTTCATCTTCTACAACCAGCCGGCCGGCCCCGGTGTCACCTACCGCTCCGGCGGCGGCACCGCGCCCGACGCGATCGTCGTGGACACGTCCGCGGTGCCCGCCGGTATCGAGAAGATCGTCGTGACGGCCAGCCCGGACGCCGCGGGGCAGACCTTCCAGGGCATCGAGCCCACCGCGACCATCCGCGACGCCGACAGCGGGACCGCGCTGGCGACCTTCACCCCGCCGAGGCTCGGCACCGAGACCGCCCTGGTCGTCGTCGAGATCTATCTGCGCGGCGGCGCCTGGAAGGCGCGTGCCGTCGGCCAGGGGTACGCCAACGGGCTCGCCGGTATCGCCACGGACTTCGGTGTCTCGGTCGAGGAGGAGCCCGCCGCCGCCCCGGCGCCCGCCCCCGCGGCCCCCGCGCGTGTCGACCCGAGGACGACCGCCCAGGCCCCGCCCGTCCCCTCCGCGCCGCCCGCCGCCCCGGCGCCCGCGCCCGCCGGCAGCGGCAAGATCAACCTCGACAAGGGCAGGGTCAGCCTCCAGAAGAACCAGACCGTCTCCCTGGTCAAGGGCGGCCGGCCGCTGCTGTCCCAGGTCAAGATGGGTCTGGGCTGGGAGCCCGCCTACCGCGGCAAGGACATCGACCTCGACGCCTCGGTCATCGCGTACGGCCCCCAGCGCAACCACCTGGACAGCTGCTACTTCGGCAAGCTGTCCATCCTGGGGGGCTCCGTGAAGCACTCGGGCGACAACCTCACCGGCGAGGGCGCGGGGGACGACGAGGTGATCGTGGTCGACCTCGGCAGGCTGCCGGCCGACGCGACCGGTCTGGTCTTCACGGTCAATTCCTTCTCGGGACAGAAGTTCACCGAGGTCGCCAAGGCCTACTGCCGGCTCATCGACGCGGCGACCGGTGAGGAGCTGGTCCGCTTCGATCTCACCACCGCCGAGCCGCAGACCGGGGTGATGATGGCGAAGCTGATCAAGCAGTTCTCCGGCGAGTGGGAGATGACGGCCATCGGCGAGTTCGTGAAGTCCCGGACGGTCCGGGGCATGGTGAAGCCCGCCGCCCAGATCCTCTGAGAAGCCGCAGGTCAGAGCCGCCAGGACGCGGAAGACCCGCCCCGGTGCAGCGCGCCGGGGCGGTTCGTCCCGGGCGCGGACACCAGGGTCGCGCGCCCGCTCAGAGCTTGTTCATCCGGGAGTACGGGCTGAGAATGCGGGTCCGGCTGGAGCCGAAGTCGACCAGCATGGCGACCCCGTCCTCGACACCGATGACCTTTCCGAGGCCGTACTGATCGTGCGAGACGCGGTCTCCCAGGGCGAACGCCTTGATGAGGGGGTCGACCGGGGCTTGGAAGGGGCTCGTGGGCAGGTGGCGCCGGGGCGCGGGTCGCTTCGTCATTGTGATTAAGTATGCGCCCTCCGGAGCCCGGGAGGACCAGATCGCGACGGCACAGATGCGAACATGTGTCCTTCGTCAGCTCCAGGGCCAGTCCGCGTTCCGCCCCGCCTCCAGCAGCGGCACCATCCGGAAGGCGGCGTCGCTCAGTCCCCCGAAGGTGTGCCGGTTGCCGCTCCCCGACGGGGCGTGGCCCACCCGGTAGCCGGCCAGGTTCCAGGTGTAGACCGGGATGTGGTCCGGCACCTGCGCGGTCGGGTCGCCGTAGTGGCTGTACGACGCCTGCTCGTCGGTGACGATCAGCACCCGGTCGTGGCGCTTGTAGTGCCTGCGCACCGCCTCGGTGGTGTTGGTGCCGCCGAGCTCGCCGAAGCGGCCCAGCACCTTCAGTACGGACTCGCCCGCGCGGTACTTCACCCGGGCGCTGGAGGTGCCGAACTCGACCAGATCGGCGTCGGCGGCCCGCATCGCCACCGATGCGCCGAAGATGGCCGCCGCGTCCGCCCGGTTCAGCTCGGAGCGGTCCGAGAGCCGCGACCACATCGAACCCGACCGGTCGACCAGGACCAGGGTGCGGCCGGGCAGCGCCGGAACGTTCGCCAGCGAGTGGCCGAGCGCCTTCTCCAGCGGGTACGACCAGCGCAGCGAGGGCGCGTGCTGGAACGCGGCCAGGTAGCGGAACGGGAACTGCCGCGATGCCGTGACCACCTCCGGGTCCGAGATCTTCGCCGCCACCTGGGCCGCGACCTCGTCCGAGACTCCGGCCTGATCGAAGTTGCGCAGATTGCGGACGAGCGCCATGGCGCCCATGGACGGGATGACGGCCTCCCAGGCCGCCGCGTCCATCGGCCCCTGGAGCCAGCCGGCCAGGGCCTCCCAGGTCATCCCCGCGTCGGCCAGCCGGCGTGCGCCGTCGGGCGCGGTCAGCACCGCGCGGCGCTCGCCGACCGGGAGCGCCATCAGCGCACGGTGCGCGGTCAGCGTCCGGTCGGAGGCCGGCGGCACGGCGGTGTCCGGGTGGTGACGGCGGTCCAGCGCGTACCGGAACAGCTCGCCCTGCCATGCCTTCTCCGGGTCGGGCGAGGCGTGCACCAGATTGAGGATGTCGCCGAAGCGGTAGCCCTTGGAGGCGGTGTCGTACTTGAGCAGGGACCGGCCGTGGTAGAGGCGCCGCACGGCGTCGGCGATCCCGCGCTTGACGGGCTTGGGGACCGCGCGCCCGTAGGTCGAGGTCCAGTAGCCGAGCAGCTCACCGGGCTCGTCCGCGCGCAGCAGGACGGAGGCGACGACCTGGCGGTTGGAGGGGCCGTTCTCGGCGCCGGCGTCCAGACGCGCCTTCACGTACTCGGCGGCGCCGACGAGCGACGCGGTCCGCAGATGGCCGTCCCGGCGCAGCCAGCCGAGCAGGCCGGCGGTCCACTCGGGGTCCTCGACCGCGAGGGTGCGCACGAGCGCGGCGAAGCGGTCGTCGCGGTTCTCGCCGCTCTCGTGGAAGGTGTCCTGGGAGACGAGATTGGCGACGGCGAGCAGAAACAGCTCGGACCTGGCGTCGCGCAGGGCACCGGTGCCGCCCTGATGGGTACGGGCGGTGGCGCCGGTGGAGGTCACGGGCGAGGTGGGACGGGCCTTGGTGGTACGGGTGTTGAAGCGTGCCATGAGAATTCCCCCGAATTCGAGAACGCGAGGGGAGACACAGCGACGGGGGTGCCCGAGTTCAGGGTCGGCGACGGTCCATATAACTGCTGCTCTACCACCTGAGCTACGCGCCCGAAGACGTGACGGGACTCGAACCCGCAACCGGCTGTTCCCCATGAAGTATCCGTTGCCTGCGCACCGGGCACCCACGACGCATGCTGTGCCTCCCGAGATCAAGGTGGCGGCGGCGTGATTTCGTTGGAGGAAGTAGCCGCTGCCGGCGCACCGGGAGGTGCGTGACGTTGTGGTGTCCAGAGTTCAAGGCCGGCGGAACCGACGGTTGGTGCTCTGCCATTGAGCTACGCCGGCACGAGTGCCGGCGGCGGGAATCGAACCCGCGGCCTCCCCATTATGAGTGGAAGTAGGTCCTGCCTGTCGCACCTGGACGTGGATCACTGTAGGGGGACAACCCGGGGCCGCGCCAAGGGATTTATCGTGGCGCGCCGGTCAGCCGGCCGCCCTCGAGCGCGCCTTGAACGCCGCCTTCCGGGCCTCCTTGGCCGACTTCTTGTCCCGGTGCAGCCGGCCCATCGCCTCCAGCACCTCCGCGGTCGCCGGGTGCTCCACCCGCCACGCCGCCTCGAAGAAGCCGCTGTGCCGGCCCGTCAGGCCCTCCACCAGGTCCTGCAGCTCCTCCAGGTCGCCGTTCGCGTCGAGCTGGGCCGCGATCGTGTCGACGGCCAGCCAGAAGATCATGGACTCGGGCGGCGCGGGGATGTCCGCCGCGCCGCGCTCGGCGAGCCAGACGCGGGCGAGGCCGCCCAGTTCCGCGTCGTCCAGGACCTCGCGGACGGCGGGCTCGGCATCGCCGCCGACGAGCGAGAGCGCCTGCTGGCAGTGGAGGCGGCGCAGCGGGGAGCCGGCGTCGTCGCCCCGGGCGGCGGCGAGGAGTTCCCGCGCGCCGGTCAGCGGTTCCCGGCGGGCAAGCCACTGCTCGGTCTCGGCCCGCGCGGCCGGCTCGGGGTAGTGCGCGACGCCGTCGAGGAGCGTGTCCGCGCCCTTGTCGGCCAGTTCGCCGACCGCCGGCGCGACCACGCCCGCCTCCAGCATCCGGGAGCGGATGCCGTAGAGGCCGAGGGGGGTGAGCCTGACCATGCCGTACCGGGCCACGTCCTCCTCGTCGAGGGTGTCCACCGACGGGGTGGGCTCCTCGCCCTCCTCGGCCATCAGGGCCTCGTCCACCGGCTTGTAGGCGACGAGCCCGATCGGTTCGAGCAGCCGGAACTGGTCGTCGAGGCGCATCATCGCCTCCGACACCTGCTCCAGGACGTCGTCGGTCGGCTCCCCCATGTCATCGGGGATGATCACGGACGCGGCGAGCGCCGGCAGCGGTACCGGCCCCTCACCCGCACCGCCCTCGCTGACGGTGAGGAGGTAGAGATTGCCGAGGACGACCTCCAGGAACTCGGTCTCCACCTCCGGGTCCCAGTCGAGCCTGTCGAAGTCGATCTCGCCGTCCTCTCCGACGACATCGGCGAGGTCGTCGAGGAGGGGCGCGGTGGCGTCGGCGAAGACCACGTCCAGGCCGTCCAGCCAGAGCGAGAGCACGTCCTGCGGCGCGCCGGTGACGAGGGCGAGGTTCTCCCCCGCGGTCACCGTGCCGGTGCCCGTCCCGTCGTCGCCCCGCGCGTCCTCGACGTCGAGGAGACCGGTGTCCACGGCCAACCGCCATGCCTCGCTCGCGTACGCCGCCCCCTCCTTGTCCGCTCCGAGGCCCAACACCTCGGCGGCGAGGGGCAGTTGCTCGTCGACGAGTTCGCCGCCCGCGCCGACCCTGGTCTCCGGCCCGGCCCAGCGGGCGAGGCGGACGGCCCGTGACAGCAGCGGGGTGGCGAGGGCGTCCCGCGCCAGCTCCGCGTCCGAACGCAGCCGTACGGGCGGCAGGGTGGGGCGGTCCGATGCCATCAGGGGTCTCTCCTCGGGGACGTACGTGGTCCAGGCGGCCCCAAGCGTAGACGCAATTGCCCCCATGCCTGCCGGTTCATGAACTCGTCAGCCCCCGTACACCTGTCAACCCTCCGGCTGCTCTTGACAACTCCTACGCTCGCACAAGAGATTGACGCGCGTAGACATCCCCACATCCTCCAAGTACCTCCGGAGTACCTTGATGCCTTCCTCCATACCGAGAACCACGGCGGTCTCCGCCGTCGTCGCCGCCGCTCTCGCGGCCGGCCTGCTCGCCGGTTCGTCCGCCGCCTCGGCCGACGACGCCGTGGCGACCCGCATCCACGACATCCAGGGCACCACCCGGACCTCCCCGCTGACCGGGCAGACGGTCGCCGATGTCACGGGCGTCGTCACCGGTGTGCGGACGTACGGCTCCCGCGGCTTCTGGTTCCAGGACCCGCAGGGCGACGACAACCCGGCCACCAGCGAGGGCATCTTCGTCTACACCGGCAGCGCGCCGACCGTCGCCGTCGGCGACCAGGTCAAGGTCTCCGGCACCGTCGGCGAGTACGTCCCCGGCGGCCTGAACTCCGGCAACCAGTCGCTCACCCAGATCACCAAGCCGACCGTGACCGTGGTCTCGTCCGGCAACCCGGTCCCCGAGGCCGTCACGATCTCCGCGAAGTCGGTCCCCTCCGCGTACGCCCCCGAGGGCGACCCGGCGGCCGGCGGCTCGATCAACGCCCTCCCGCTCCAGCCCGGCGCCTTCGCCCTGGACTACTACGAGTCCCTGGAGGGCACCAACGTCAGGATCGGCTCCTCGCGCGTGGTCGGCGCCACCGACCCGTACTCCGAGCTGTGGGTGACGGTGAAGCCGTACGAGCACGACAACCGGCGCGGCGGCACGGTCTACGGCTCGTACACCTCGCAGAACACCGGCCGGCTCCAGATCCAGTCGCTGACGCCGATCGCTCAGCAGCCCTTCCCGAAGGCGAACGTCGGGGACGTGCTCGCGGGGACCACCGAAGGCCCGCTCGACTTCAACCAGTTCGGCGGCTACACCCTCACCGCCCGCACCCTCGGCACGGTCACCGACCGCGGCCTGGAGCGCGAGAAGACCCGGGAGCAGCGCCGCGGCGAGCTCGCGGTGGCCACGTACAACGTGGAGAACCTGGACCCGTCCGACCCGCAGGAGAAGTTCGACGCGCTGGCCAAGGCCGTGGTCGAGAACCTCGCGTCGCCGGACATCCTCGCCCTGGAGGAGATCCAGGACGACAACGGCGCCAAGAACGACGGCACGGTCGCGGCCGGCGAGACGGTGCGCAGGTTCACGGCGGCGATCGCCGCGGCCGGCGGCCCCGCGTACGAGTCGCGGTCCATCGACCCGGAGAACAACAAGGACGGCGGCGAGCCCGGCGGCAACATCCGCCAGGTCTTCCTCTTCAACCCGGAGCGCGTGTCGTTCACCGACCGCGCCGGTGGCGACGCGCTGACGGCGACCGGTGTGGTGCGCGGGGAGCGGGGCCGCGCGGCCCTGACCCTCTCCCCCGGCCGGATCGACCCGGCGAACACGGCGTGGGACAACAGCCGCAAGCCGCTCGCGGGCGAGTTCACCTTCCGCGGCCGCACGGTCCTCGTCATCGCCAACCACTTCGGCTCGAAGGGCGGCGACGAGTCGCTGGTCTCCCACCACCAGCCGCCGAATCGTTCCTCCGAGGTCAAGCGTCTCCAGCAGGCGCAGGCGGTGAACACCTTCGTCAAGGACATCCTGGAGGTGCAGCGCAACGCCGACGTACTCGTCCTCGGTGACATCAACGACTTCGAGTTCTCGGCGACGGCGAAGGCGCTGACCGACGGCGGCGCGCTCTACCCGGCGGTGAAGTCGCTGCCGCGCAGCGAGCGGTACTCGTACGTCTTCCAGGGCAACAGCCAGGTGCTGGACCAGATCCTGGTCAGCCCGTCGATCGACGACTTCGAGTACGACAGCGTGCACATCAACGCGGAGTTCGCGGAGCAGAACAGCGACCACGACCCGCAGGTGCTGCGCTTCCGGCCGTAACCCGGTCCGCCGCGCACCCCCCGCGCACCCGCTACACGTCCGCGTTGAGGCTCAGCGCGGGCGTGTAGCGCCGCACGCCGCTGCCCCTCACGCCGGGGTAGTTCCTGACCCTGTCCCACTGCGGCGTCGGTGAACCCACGCCCTCTCCGGGCGCGCCGAGCGCCTCGATGTGGGCCTGCTCGCTCTCCCACTCCGCGTAGTTGAGGATCCGGGTTCCGTCCAGGCTGATGTGGAAGTGGCCGGAGATGCCGCCGGGGTGGGGCGCGGGGTCCGACCGCAGCGCCTCGCGGACGCCGTCGACCCAGTCCCGCTGCCGGTCCGGGTCCGGCCCGTCGAACTCGACGTCGACGATGACGACACAGCCGGGCGTCCGGGTGTCGTCCTCGTTCAGCGCGCCGCCGCGGTACAGCGCGTACGAGTGCAGCGCGACCCGCTCGATACCGGGCACGGCCGCGTCGATCTCGGCGTTCCGGTCGTCGCGGAAGGTGCGGACGAAGTGCTGGTACGCCTCCTCGCCGCGCCACTGCGAGTAGTGCAGCAGGGTGTCCCCGTCGGTGCCCATGTGCACGGTGTACGAGAGCAGTCCGGCATCCGGCCAGGGCCGGCTCCCCCAGGCTGCGGCGATGGCGTCGACGGTGGCCCGCTGGCGCTCGGCCGTCCCGACCCGCCAGGTACTGGCCTTGACCACGCCGACGCCGGGGCGGGAGAGGTCGGGGCGGGCGTTCGTTCCCGTGCTGACGGTGATGCCTGTGGTGCCGGTGGTCATGGCGCTGCCTCCTCCTGCGACGCACCCCAGCGGTGCGGCCGCGGAACCAGCGTCGAACATCAACCGGACTTGAGGTCAATACCGTCCCGTGTGACACTGCGCGCCATGATCTTCCGCCCGGCCGACCGCTCCGACCTGCCCGCGATCCTGGCCCTTCTCGCCGACGAGGAGCGGGTCGTGGACCCGGCGACCGTTGTGGTCGGCGAGGCGTACGAGCGGGCCTTCGCTGCGATCCACAGCGACCCGCGCAACGAGATGCTGGTCCTGGCCGACGGCGACACCGTCGTCGGCTGCCTCCAGGCGACGTACATCCCGGGCCTGGGCAAGGGCGGCGCCGAGCGGGCCCTCATCGAGGCGGTCCGCGTCCGGGCGGACCGGCGCGGCGCCGGCCTGGGTCGCGAGCTGATGGTCCGGGCCGTGGAGCGGGCGCGGGAACGCGGCTGCGCGCTGGTCCAGTTGACGAGCCACAAGCGCCGCGAGGACGCCCACCACTTCTACGCCTCCCTGGGCTTCGCGCGCAGCCATGACGGCTTCAAGCTGAGCCTGTGACCGCCGACGGGCCCCGTACGCCGGGGCGGTGTGCTCACACCAGGTGGCCGCCGCCGACGACGAGGAGCACCTCATCCTCCCCATGCCCCCTGCGCGCCCGCCGAGGATCATCGCACGCGGCTCGGGCGCGCCCCCGCGGGCGACGGCGGCCGTCCCTTCAGCGTTGCTGACCGGTCGCCTCAAGCAGATCTAAGTGGACCTTAGTGATCATCCGCGCGGAGACTGCTCGGATGAGCTCTGAACGACCCTTCGGTCGCGCCCTCTGCGCGATGATCACTCCCTTCACCGCCTCCGGCGAGCTGCACCTCGACAGTGCCCGCAGACACGCCGCCCACCTCGTCGCCGAGGGCTGTGACGGACTCGTCCTGAACGGCACCACCGGCGAGTCGCCCACTACCAGCGACGCGGAGAAGGCCGCGCTGGTCCGGGCGGTCCGCGAGGAGGTGGGCGACGGCGTCCATGTCGTCGCGGGAGTCGGCACGGCGGACACCCGGCACACCGTGGAGCTGGCCCGGCAGGCCGAGGAGGCGGGCGCGAACGGCCTCCTGGTCGTGACGCCGTACTACAGCCGCCCGCCGCAGCCCGCCGTGGAGGCCCACTTCAGGCGCGTGGCGGACGCCTCGGGCATTCCGCTGATGCTGTACGACATCCCCGGCCGCACGGGCACCCGCATCGAGCCGGAGACGATGCTGCGCCTGGCCGGGCACCCCCGGATCGTGGCGGTCAAGGACTGCTCGGGCGACCTGCTGGCGAGCTCGAAGGTGATCGCCCGCACCTCGCTCGCGTACTACTCGGGAAGCGAGGAGACGAACCTGCCGCTGTACGCCGTCGGGGCCGCCGGCTATGTCAGTACGGTCGCGAACGTGGCGCCGCGTCCGATGCGGGCGGTCCTCGACGCCTTCGACGCGGGCGACACCGCGGAGGCGACGCTGCTCAACCAGCGCACGCTGCCGCTCGTCGAGCTGATGATGGCGTCCGGGCTGCCGGGGACGGTGACCGCCAAGGCGCTGCTGAACTGTTTCGTCCGCGAACCGCTGCAGCCCGCCGACCGGGAGACGGTCGACGGGCTGCGGGCTGCTCACGAGGTGCTGACCGGGGCGCGCTGACCCCGGCCGCTCAGCCGGAGACCCGCGTGGTGCCGAGGAGCGTCGCGTGCTCCAGGACGTCCTCGAGCGGGTCGTCGATCTGGCCCGTCGACAACAGCATCACCTGCGGGCCGTTGTGCGAGTCCTGGTGCGTCTCGTCCGCGGCGGCCGCCCCGGCCGGCAGCAGGACCGCCGCCGCCGTGAGCGCACCGACGACCACGCGACCGGTTCTCGTCCTCATGCCGTACTCCTCGCCTCGCTGTTCGTGTGACTCCGCGTCGATCTCTTCAACGCGGAGTCACTCCGATCAGTTGTGGCTGTGGAGTACCTCGTTCAGCCCACCCCAGACCGCGTTGTTCGGGCGGGCCTCGACGGTGCCGGTCACCGAGTTGCGGCGGAAGAGGATGTTGCTCGCTCCGGAGAGCTCACGGGCCTTGACGATCTGGCCGTCGGGCAGCGTGACGCGCGTACCGGCGGTGACGTACAGGCCGGCCTCGACGACGCACTCGTCGCCGAGCGCGATCCCGACGCCCGCCTCGGCGCCGACCAGGCAGCGCTCACCGATGGTGATACGGACATTGCCGCCGCCGGACAGGGTTCCCATGGTGGACGCGCCGCCGCCGATGTCCGAGCCGTCACCGACGACGACACCGGCGGAGATCCGGCCCTCGACCATCGACGTGCCGAGGGTGCCGGCGTTGAAGTTGACGAAGCCCTCGTGCATGACGGTGGTGCCCGAGGCGAGGTGCGCGCCGAGCCGTACGCGGTCGGCGTCGGCGATCCGGACGCCCTTCGGCGCGACGTAGTCCGTCATCCGCGGGAACTTGTCGATGCTGGTCACCTGGAGGTGCAGGCCCTCGGCGCGGGCGTTGAGACGCACCTTCTCGATGTCGTCCACGGCGACCGGGCCGAGCGAGGTCCAGGCGACGTTGGCGAGCAGGCCGAACAGGCCGTCCAGGCTCACCCCGTGCGGCTGCACCAGCCGGTGGGAGAGCAGGTGGAGACGCAGGTAGGCGTCGTGCGCGTCGAGCGGCTTGTCGTCGAGCGACCCGATGACCGTACGCACGGCGACCACCTCGACACCGCGTCGCCCGTCGACCCCGAGCGCCTTGGCGGCGCCCGCGCCGAGGGCGTTCACCGCCTCCTCGGGGGAGAGCCGCCGGCTCCCGGCCGGGCCGGGCTCGGCGGAGAGTTCGGGGGCGGGGAACCAGGTGTCGAGAACGGTACCGTCGCCGGCGATGGTGGCGAGGCCGGCGGCGACGGCGCCGGTGGTGCGTGTAGCAGTCGTGTCGGTCATGAGGGAAACCTAACCGGCGGGGGCGGGCGGGTGCGAACCGGTCTCAGGTGTCGGGCGGGGCCCGGCGGCCGTCCCCGCGCCCTCGTATGGAACCCGACGGCCGTCCCCGGGGGATCGGGACGGACCGCCGGGCGAGTGGGAGGCCGGGGTTCAGGACGGCCGCCTGCGGGGGATCGGGACGGACCGCCGGGCGAGTTCCGGACGCCCGCTCGGGTTCACGGCCGTTCAGCGGCGGATGAGCCGCCCCAGCGTCTCCCGCGCGTACTGCTCGTCGTACGCCGTGCCGGTCAGCAGGACCTGGAGGCAGATCCCGTCCATGAGCGCCACGAGCGCGCGTGCGGTCACGGCGTCGGTCCGGGTGGCCAGGAGCCGGGTGACGCCGTCCGTCCACTCGGCGGCGACCGGGCGCAGGGCGGGCCGGCGCAGGGCGGCCAGGTAGAGCTCGTACTCGAGCTCCGCTCCGGTGCGCTCGCCGCCGATCCACCGGCCCATCAGCCGGGCCAGCTCCCCCGCGAGGTCCGTCTCGGGGCCGGCGAGCGCGCCGCTCTCCCGCAGGGCGCGGCCGAAGCCGTCGTCGGCCTGGCGCAACGCGGCGACGAGCAGTTCGTCGAGGGAGGCGAAGTGGTACGTGGTGGAGCCCAGCGGCACGTCCGCCTCCGCGGCCACCGTGCGGTGGCTCACGCCGGCGAGGCCGGCGCGGCCGACGACCCGGAGCGCCGCGTCGATGATGCGCTGTCGGCGGTCGGGGTCGTGGCGGCGGGCCATCAGTGCGCCCCGCCGACGTTCAGGACGACGACACCCGCGATGACCAGCAGGATTCCGATGATCTGGGCGGGGCTCGTCGACTCGTGCATGAAGAGCACGCCGATGGCGGCGACGGCCGCGGTGCCGACACCGGACCAGATCGCGTACGCGGTGCCGATCTGGAGCGTCTTCAGCGTCTGGGCGAGGAGGCTGAAGGCGATCAGATAGCCGGCGACCGTGACCAGCGAGGGCCAGAGCCGGGTGAAGCCCTCGCTGTACTTCATGGCGGTCGTGCCCACGATCTCCGCCGCGATGGCCCCGGCCAGCAGTCCGTATCCCATGCGTACTACCGTACACAACGACCCGCACATCCGTACGGCTACGGTGTCCCGCATGACGCAGAACATGGGGTGGGGCGTACCGCCGGGTCCGTACGGGTGGGCGACCCCACCGCCCCCGAAGCCTGGAGTGATTCCCCTCGCTCCCCTCAAGACGAGCGACCTCCTGGGCGGTGCCTTCGCGACGGTCGGCCGCTACTGGAAACCGCTGTTCGGCACGGCCCTGGCCGCCTACGGCGCGGCGTCGCTGATCGTCGGCGCGGCGGTCGCGATCGCCTACGCGGCGGTCGGGGACCATCTGTCCACGGTCTTCGATCCGCCGCCGGGCGGCACGTCCTGGGAGGACTGGCGGCCGCTGCTCATAGCCCTGGCCTGTGTCTGGGTCGTGGCCATGGTGATGCTGCTGCTCGCGAGCGGCGTGGTCTACGCGGCCTGTCCCGCCGTGCTCCAGGACGCGATCCTCGGCGCGCCGACCACCTTCCGCGCCGTCTGGGCGCGCGCCTGGGCCGGGGTCCCCGCCGTGCTCGGCACGGTCTTCCTGACCGCGCTGATCATGCTGCTGCCCCTCGGGCTGTTCCTCGCGGCGTTCACCGCCCTGACGGTCGCCCTGCTGGAAGTCGGCACGGGCCCGCTCATCGTTCCCTTCCTCGCGTTCCTGGGCGCCCTGGCGATCACTCCGCTTGCGGTCTGGCTGTGGGTGAAGTTCAGCCTCGCCCCGTCGGCCGCCGTCTTCGAGGGCCAGGGGGCGTTCGCCGCCATGAAGCGCTCCTCACGGCTGGTCCGGGGCTCCTGGTGGCGCGTCTTCGGGATCACGTTCGTGGCCGCGGCGATGGTGGGCGTGGCGAACATGCTGTTCCAGCAGTTGGTGGGCGCCTTCGCGTCGATCCCCGGCAGTGCGGGCACGATGGACCTCGGATCGTCGCCCTCGTCGGACCAGGTCCTGGCAGCGGTCGGCACGGCCCTGATCGTCCTGCTCGTGGGCCAGTTCATCGGGCAGATCATCGTCTCGACGTTCCAGCCGCTGGTCACCGGCCTGGTCTACGTCGACCTGCGCATCCGCAAGGAGAACCTGGCCCCGGCGCTCGCCCAGGCAGCCGGGGTGACCCCGCCGCCGTTCAGTCCGTGAGCGACGTCTTCGGCCGCAGCACGCAGAACTCGTTGCCCTCCGGATCGGCGAGGACGACCCAGCCGACGTCCTGACCCTGCCCGACATCGACCCGCCGCGCCCCGAGGCCGAGGATCCGCTCGACCTCGGCGGCCTGGTCGTCGGGCGCGAGATCGATGTGCAGCCGGTTCTTCACCGTCTGGTCTCCGGCACGGGGACGAAGCACATGCCGGGCATCGCGTACTCGTCGGCGCCGATGACGATCTCGTCCTCCGCCTCGAAGAGCACCTTCCAGTCGAGCACCCGACACCAGAAGCGGGCCAGGGCGGGCAGATCGTGGGCGTCGACGAAGAGGTGGTACATGCGAACGGCCATGCCCACCAGTCTGCCTGGGGGGCATGGCCGTTCGCGCGTCGTGGACGCTGGGGACGCCTGTGGTCAGACGTTGAATCCGAGCGCGCGCAGCTGCTCGCGACCGTCGTCCGTGATCTTGTCCGGGCCCCACGGCGGCATCCAGACCCAGTTGATCTTGAGCTCGTTGACGATGCCGTCGGTCGCGGCCTTCGCCTGGTCCTCGATCACATCGGTCAGCGGGCACGCCGCCGACGTCAGGGTCATGTCCAGCGTCGCGACATTGGAGTCGTCGATGTGGATGCCGTAGATCAGGCCGAGATTGACGACGTCGATCCCCAGCTCGGGGTCCACGACGTCGTACAGCGCCTCGCGGACTTCTTCCTCGGAGGCCGGCTTCATGGTGGCCTCAGCGTTCTCGGTCATGCCGACTTCCTCACTGCGTTCTCGGGTCGCTCTCCCAGAGCCTGGGCCGTCGCGTCCTTCCACGCCATCCAGCTCAGCAGAGCGCACTTCACCCGGGCGGGGTACTTCGAGACACCGGCGAACGCGACCGCGTCCTCCAGGATCTCCTCCATCGCGTCATCCGGCTCGATCTTGCCCTTGGACTGCATCAGCTCCAGGAAGGTGCCCTGGATCTTCTGCGCCTCGGCCAGATCCTTCCCGACCAGCAGTTCGTTCAGCACGGAGGCCGACGCCTGACTGATCGAGCAGCCCTGGCCCTCGTACGAGACGTCCTCGATCCGCGATCCGTCGTACTTCACACGGAGCGTGATCTCGTCACCGCACGTCGGGTTGACGTGGTGCACCTCGGCGTCGCCGTCCCGCAGACCGCGCCCGTGGGGGTGCTTGTAGTGGTCCAGGATGACGTCCTGGTACATCGAATCAAGCTTCACGTCCCAGCAGCCCCTCAGCCGAAGAAGTTCCGTACGTGCTCCAGGCCGGAGACCAGGGCGTCGACCTCGGCCGGCGTGGAGTACAGATAGAACGACGCTCGCGTGGTCGCAGGAATTCCGTACCGCAGGCAGACCGGCCGCGCGCAGTGGTGTCCGACGCGGACGGCGATGCCCTCTTCGTCCAGGACCTGGCCCACGTCGTGCGGGTGGATGTCGCCGAGCACGAAGGAGATCGCGGCACCGCGGTCCTCGGCCGTCACCGGGCCGATGATCCGCAGGTCGGGGACCTCCTGCAGGCGGCGCACCGCGTACTCGGTGATCGCGTGCTCATGAGCGGCGATCTTGTCCATGCCGATCGCCGACAGGTAGTCCACGGCCGCGCCGAGGCCGACGGCCTGGGCGATCGGGGGCGTACCCGCCTCGAACTTGTGCGGCGCCGGCGCGTACGTCGACGAGTGCATCGACACGGTCTCGATCATCTCGCCGCCGCCGAGGAACGGCGGAAGGTCCTCCAGGAGCTCCTGGCGGCCCCACAGCACACCGATACCCGTCGGGCCGCACATCTTGTGGCCGGTGAAGGCCACGAAGTCGGCCTGCAGGGCCTGGACGTCCAGCACCATGTGCGGGGCGGCCTGCGAGGCGTCGATGCAGACCAGCGCGCCGACTTCCTGCGCGCGCCGGATGATCGTCTCCACCGGGTTGACCGTGCCCAGCAGGTTCGAGACCAGCGTGAACGAAACGATCTTGGTCTTCTCGGTGATGACCTCTTCGATGTTGGAGAGGTCGAGACGGCCGTCGTCGGTGAGGCCGAACCACTTCAGCTTCGCGCCCGTGCGCTGCGAGAGCAGCTGCCACGGCACGATGTTGGAGTGGTGCTCCATCTCCGTGATGGCGATCTCGGTCTCGTGGTCGACCCGGTAGGGCTCGTCGGCCCAGCCCAGCATGTTGGCCACGAGGTTGAGCGACTCGGAGGCGTTCTTGGTGAAGATCACCTCGTCGCGGCTCGGCGCGTTGATGAAGGCGGCGACCTTGTCGCGGGCGCCCTCGTACAGCGCCGTGGCCTCCTCGGCGACCGTGTACACGCCGCGGTGAACGTTGGCGTTGTGCCGCTCGTAGTACTCGTTCAGCGCGTCGAGGACCTGGCGCGGCTTCTGCGAGGTCGCAGCGCTGTCCAGGTAGACGATCTTCTTCCCGTCGTGGACCACACGATCCAGCAGGGGGAAGTCCTTGCGGATCGCTTCGGTGTCGAGGAGGCCCGGCAGCTGCATCACGTGGTAGCGCCACCCTTCACGTAGGACTCGTAGCCCTCGTTCTCCAGCTTGTCGGCGAGCTCGGCGCCGCCGGACTCGGCGATGCGGCCGTGCGCGAAGACGTGCACGAAGTCGGGCTTGATGTAGCGGAGGATGCGGGTGTAGTGCGTGATCAGCAGGGTGCCGACCTCGCCGGTCTCACGGACCCGGTTGACGCCTTCGGAGACCTGGCGCAGCGCGTCGACGTCCAGACCGGAGTCCGTCTCGTCGAGGATCGCGATCTTCGGCTTGAGGAGCTCCATCTGAAGGATCTCGTGGCGCTTCTTCTCACCGCCGGAGAAGCCCTCGTTGACGTTGCGCTCGGCGAAGGCCGGGTCCATCTGGAGCTGCTCCATCGCGGACTTGACCTCCTTCACCCAGGTGCGCAGCTTGGGCGCCTCGCCGCGGATGGCCGTGGCCGAGGTGCGCAGGAAGTTGGAGACCGAGACGCCGGGGACCTCGACCGGGTACTGCATGGCCAGGAACATGCCGGCGCGGGCGCGCTCGTCGACGGACATCTCGAGGACGTCCTCGCCGTCGAGGGTCACGGTGCCCTTGGTGATCGTGTACTTGGGGTGACCCGCGATCGAGTAGGCGAGGGTGGACTTGCCCGAGCCGTTGGGGCCCATGATGGCGTGGGTCTCGCCCTGCTTCACGGTCAGGTCGACGCCCTTGAGGATCTCGCGGGGGCCGTTCTCGGCCTCGACGGAGACGTGCAGGTCGCGGATTTCAAGCGTTGCCATGGGTGACTCAGGACTCCTGGGTGACGGAGACGAGCACATCGTCCCCTTCGATCTTGACGGGGTATACGGGGACGGGGCGCGTCGCGGGAAGACCGGAGGGCTTGCCGGTGCGCAGGTCGAAGCTGGAGCCGTGCAACCAGCACTCGATGGAGCAGTCCTCCACCTCGCCCTCGGACAGGGAGACGTTCGCGTGCGAGCAGATGTCGTTGATCGCGAACACCTCGCCGTCGGTGCGGACGAGGGAGACCGGCGTGCTGTCGAGTTCCACCCGCTTCGGGGTGTTCTCCTCCAGCTCGCTCAGCCCACAGACTCGGACGAAGGCCATCAGACGGACGCCTCCAGCTCCGCGTCGATCTTGGCGATGAGGCGCTCCTCGAGGTCCGGCAGACCGATCTGCTGGACGAGTTCCGCGAAGAAGCCGCGGACCACGAGGCGACGGGCCTCGCCGGCCGGGATGCCACGGGACTGCAGGTAGAAGAGCTGCTCGTCGTCGAAGCGGCCGGTCGCGGAGGCGTGACCCGCGCCGACGATCTCGCCGGTCTCGATCTCCAGGTTCGGTACGGAGTCGACGCGGGCGCCGTCCGTCAGAACCAGGTTCCGGTTGAGCTCGTAGGTGTCGGTGCCCTCGGCGGCGGCCTGGATCAGGACGTCGCCGATCCAGACGGCGTGCGCGGCATCGCCCTGGAGAGCCCCCTTGTACGCCACGTTGGAGCGGCAGTGCGGGGTGTTGTGGTCGACCAGCAGGCGGTGCTCCTGGTGCTGGCCGGCGTCGGTGAAGTACAGGCCGAAGAGCTCGGCCTCGCCGCCGGTGCCCGCGTACGCGACACGGGGGTGCAGACGCACCACGTCACCGCCGAAGGTGACGACGACCGACTTGAAGGAGGCGTCGCGGCCGACCAGCGCGTTGTGCTGGGCGACGTGGACGGCCTTCTCGTCCCAGTCCTGGATGGAGACGACGGTGAGCTTGGCGCCGTCACCGAGGACGTAGTCCACGTTGGCGGCGAGGACGCCGTCGCCGGTGTGGTCGATGACCACGACCGCCTCGGCGAACGCGCCGAGCTCGATCACCTGGTAGCCGAAGGCGATGCCGCCCTGGCCGTGCACGGCGATCCGGATGGGCTCGGTGAGGACGGTCTCCTTGGGCACGGAGACGACGGAGGCCTTCTCGAAGGCGCTGTACGCCTGCGCGGCGACCCGGTCGACCGGCGTACCGGCCTTGCCGAGGCGCGCGTCGTCGCGGCCGACCGTCTCCACGGTGACACCCTCGGGCGCCTCGATCTCGACCTTGGGGCCCTCGCCATTCGCGACGGCGGTGCCGTCGTGCAGGCCGCGCAGCCGCTCCAGCGGCGTGAAGCGCCACTCCTCCTCGCGACCGTGCGGGACGGGGAAGTCCGCGACGTCGAAGGACGGGGGCGCGCTCATGCGCGTGGCGACGGTCGACTCGGCGGCCACCGCGATCGAGCCGGCGGTGGTGGAGCCCGCCGGGATGTTCTGAGCCTCAGCCATGGCTGTCGTCGTGCTCACTTTCTGCTTCGGTACGTTCGCTCGCCCTGCGGGGCGCGGCCGCCTGGCCGGAGCCTGCTGCTCCGGCAAGCGGCCGGGCGCCCTTCGGGGTCACAGGGCTCACGGGGTGAGCCGGGGGACTGGATCCGGGCTGCTGCGGGCGGGCTAGCCCACCGCGCCTTCCATCTGCAGCTCGATCAGCCGGTTGAGCTCCAGCGCGTACTCCATCGGCAGCTCCTTGGCGATCGGCTCGACGAAGCCACGCACGATCATCGCCATCGCCTCGAACTCGGTCAGACCCCGGCTCATCAGGTAGAAGAGCTGGTCGTCGGAGACCTTGGAGACGGTCGCCTCGTGGCCCATGGACACGTCGTCCTCGCGCACGTCCACGTAGGGGTACGTGTCGGAGCGGGAGATGGTGTCCACGAGAAGAGCGTCGCAGAGCACGTTGGACTTGGCGCCCGGGGCACCCTCGCCGATCTCGATCAGACCGCGGTAGGAGGTGCGGCCGCCGCCTCGCGCCACCGACTTGGAGACGATGTTCGAGGAGGTGTTCGGGGCCATGTGGACCATCTTGGCGCCGGCGTCCTGGTGCTGGCCCTCGCCCGCGAAGGCGATGGACAGCGTCTCGCCCTTGGCGTGCTCGCCCATGAGGTAGACGGCCGGGTACTTCATGGTCACCTTGGAGCCGATGTTGCCGTCGACCCACTCCATGGTCGCGCCCTCGTAGGCCACGGCCCGCTTGGTGACCAGGTTGTAGACGTTGTTCGACCAGTTCTGGATGGTCGTGTAGCGGCAGCGGCCGCCCTTCTTGACGATGATCTCGACCACGGCGCTGTGCAGCGAGTCCGAGGAGTAGATCGGGGCGGTGCAGCCCTCGACGTAGTGGACGTAGGCGTCCTCGTCGACGATGATCAGCGTCCGCTCGAACTGACCCATGTTCTCCGTGTTGATACGGAAGTAGGCCTGCAGCGGGATCTCGACGTGCACGCCCTTGGGGACGTAGATGAACGATCCGCCGGACCACACCGCGGTGTTCAGCGACGCGAACTTGTTGTCGCCGACCGGGATGACCGTGCCGAAGTACTCCTGGAAGAGCTCCGGGTGCTCCTTGAGCGCGGTGTCGGTGTCGAGGAAGATGACGCCCTGCTCCTCCAGGTCCTCGCGGATCTGGTGGTAGACGACCTCGGACTCGTACTGGGCCGCGACACCGGCGACGAGGCGCTGCTTCTCCGCCTCGGGGATGCCGAGCTTGTCGTACGTGTTCTTGATGTCCTCGGGCAGGTCCTCCCAGGACTCCGCCTGCTTCTCCGTGGACCGCACGAAGTACTTGATGTTGTCGAAGTCGATGCCCGACAGGTCGGAGCCCCAGCTCGGCATGGGCTTCTTGCCGAAGAGCCGCAGACCCTTGAGCCGCAGCTTCAGCATCCACTCGGGCTCGTTCTTCTTCGCGGAAATGTCGCGGACGACGTCCTCGGAGAGGCCGCGCTTGGCGGTGGCACCGGCCGCGTCCGAGTCGGCCCAGCCGTACTCGTACCGACCCAGGCCCTCGAGCTCGGGGTGGCTGATCTCGGTGGTCATGCGGGGTTCCTCCCGGCCGTACTTGCGGATGCTGATGGTGTGGTGGTCTGTGGGGCGCTGTGGGGGATGAAGGTCGTGCACACCCCGTCGCCGTGCGCGATCGTGGCCAGCCGCTGCACATGCGTTCCGAGCAGGCGGGAGAAGACCTCCGTCTCCGCCTCGCACAACTGCGGATACTGCTCGGCGACGTGGGCGACCGGGCAGTGGTGCTGGCACAGCTGTTCGCCGACCGGCGCGTTCCGCGCCGTTGCAGCGTACCCGTCGGCCGTCAGGGCCCGGGCCAGTGCCTCGGTCCGGTCCGCCGGGTCGGCGGCCTCCACGGCCTCGCGGTAGGTCTCCGCCTGGGCCTCGAGCCGGTCACGGGCGAAGGCCGCGACGGCGGCCTCTCCCGCGGCTCCTCCGCCGGCGGTCCGCTCGATCCAGCGGAGGGCGTCGACGGCGAGCGAGTCGTAGGACTGGTCGAAGGCGTCCCGGCCGCAGTCGGTCAGCGCGAAGACCTTGGCGGGACGGCCCCGGGTGCGCGCGCCGTAGACACGCTGCTCGCGCGCCTCGACGACGTTCTCGGCGACGAGGGAGTCGAGGTGTCGGCGGACGGCCGCCTGGGTGAGGCCGAGACGCTTCGCGAGATCGGCGACCGTGGACGGGCCGTGGTCCAGGATGGAGCGCGCGACCCGGTTGCGGGTGGACCGCTCACCGGTCGCGAGTTCCTCTGCTGGAGCCTCGCCGACGTTTTTCACAACGCCATTGTTGCGTAATTCCTTCGACCATGACAACCCGCGTCCCGATCATCAGCCGGTGCGGTACATCACTTAGGCATACCTAAGATGACCTGCGGAAATGATCGTTCCGACACACGGCGGCCGCCCTCCCGAAGGACACGGCCACCGTCCCGCCGGGGGCGTATCAGCTGGTCGGAACGGGCCTGGACGCGCCGGACCATCCGCTCCCGGGCGTGTCGTGGGCAAGCGCGGTGGCGCCGGCTCCGGCCGTCACCGGGGGTGCGCATCCGCTCCCGGGCGTGTCGTGGCGCGGCGCGGTGGCGCCGCCCGCTCCGAACGTCACCGGGCGTGCCCGCGGACGCCTTGGTCGGCGCCGGGGTCGATCGCCGTCCGATACGACGGTCGTGTGCCGTTTCAGGCCATTCCCGGGTCCGTCGGCCTCGGGGATCCCCCCGCGCCCCGGGGGCCCGCGAGCGCTCTCTAGACTTCCCGTCATGAAGAACGAGTCCGTGGTCCAGGTCCGGGGCCTGGTCAAGCGGTACGGATCCAAGACCGCCGTGGACGGCCTCGACCTCGATGTCCGCGCGGGCACGGTGACCGCCGTCCTCGGGCCCAACGGCGCCGGGAAGACCACCACCGTCGAGACCTGCGAGGGCTACCGCCGGGCCGACGCCGGCACGGTTCGCGTCCTCGGGCTCGACCCGGTCGCCGACGCCGCGCGACTGCGCCCCCGGATCGGCGTGATGCTCCAGTCCGGCGGCGTCTACTCCGGCGCCCGCGCCGACGAGATGCTCCGCCACATGGCGAAGCTGCACGCCCACCCGCTCGACGTGGACGCGCTGATCGAACGCCTCGGCCTCGGCTCCTGCGGCCGGACCACCTACCGCCGGCTCTCCGGCGGTCAGCAGCAGCGCCTCGCGCTCGCCATGGCGGTCGTCGGCCGGCCCGAGCTGGTCTTCCTGGACGAGCCGACCGCGGGCCTCGACCCGCAGGCCCGCCGCTCCACCTGGGACCTGGTCCGCGAGCTGCGCGGCGACGGCGTGACCACCGTACTGACCACGCACTTCATGGACGAGGCCGAGGAGCTGGCCGACGACGTCGCCATCATCGACGCGGGCCGGGTCGTCGCGCACGGCAGCCCCGAGGAGCTGTGCCGGGGCGGCGCCGAGAACACCCTGAGCTTCACCGGCCGCCCCGGCCTCGACGTCGGCTCGCTGCTGAAGGCGCTACCGGACGGGACCGCGGCGGCGGAGGTGGCCCCGGGGGCGTACCGCATCAGCGGCACGGTCGACCCGCAGCTGCTGGCGACCGTGACGACCTGGTGCGCGCAGCACGGCGTGATGCCCGAGGGCATCGCCGTGGAGCGCCACTCCCTCGAAGACGTCTTTCTGGGCCTGACCGGCAAGGAGCTGCGGGCATGAGCGCCGGCACGTACACACCTCGTCCCGGGGCCGCGCCCGTCGGGCGGATGATCACCGCGCAGACCTTGTTCGAGACGAGGATGCTGCTGCGCAACGGCGAGCAGCTGCTGCTCACCGTGATCATCCCGTCCCTTCTGCTGGTCCTCTTCTCGACGGTCGACATCGTCGACACCGGAGCGGGGAAGTCCGTCGACTTCCTGGCCCCCGGCGTGCTGGCCCTCGCCGTGATGTCCACGGCCTTCACCGGCCAGGCCATCGCCACCGGCTTCGAGCGCAGGTACGGAGTCCTCAAGCGGCTCGGCGCCTCCCCGCTGCCCCGCTGGGCGCTGATGACGGCCAAGACCCTGTCCGTCCTGGTCACCGAGGTGCTCCAGATCGTGCTCCTGACTGTGATCGCGCTGGCGCTCGGCTGGTCGCCGCAGGGCAGCCCGGTCGCGGTGGTCCTGCTGCTCGTGCTCGGCACCGCCGCCTTCTCCGGTCTCGGGCTGCTCATGGCCGGCACGCTCAAGGCGGAGGCGACGCTGGCCGCCGCCAATCTGGTCTTCCTGCTGCTGCTCGTCGGCGGCGGGGTGATCGTGCCGCTGGAGAAGTTCCCGGACGCGGCCCGTTCCGTCCTGGAACTGCTGCCGATCTCGGCGCTCTCCGACGGACTGCGCGCGGTGCTCCAGGACGGCTCCGGTATGCCGTGGGGCGACCTCGGGGTCCTCGCGGTGTGGGCGGTGCTCGGTCTGGGCGCCGCCGCCCGGTTCTTCCGCTGGGAGTGAGCCGGGGGCGGCCGCGACCGCCCCGGGAGCACCCCCTCGTGAATCCATGCACAAGCGGCCGCCTACGATAGAGCCCGTGTTGACCCCCCTCGCTTATATCGCCCGGCGCTGGACCCCCACCCCACGAACGCTCCAGCGCGCCGCGCTCGCCGCCGTCGTGATGAGCGTGGTCATCATCATCACGGGTGGCGCCGTCCGGCTGACCGGTTCCGGTCTCGGCTGCGACACCTGGCCCAAGTGCACGGACGACAGTCTCTTCGCCACGCCCGAGCAGGGCATCCACGGGGCGATCGAGTTCGGCAACCGCATGCTCACGTACGTGCTGAGCGCGGCCGTCGGCTGGGCGATCATCGCGGCGCGCTCCGCCAAGCCCCGGCGCCGCGCGCTGACCCGTCTGGCGTGGGCGCAGTTCTGGCTCGTGATGAGCAACGCCGTCATCGGTGGCATCACCGTCTGGGCGGGCCTCAACCCGTGGACCGTGGCCGGGCACTTCCTCGCCGCGAACGCGCTGCTGACGGTGGCGACGATCACCTGGCTGCGCGCCCGCGAGGGCGACGACGCTCCCCGCCCGCGCGTCCCGGGACCGGTGCGGAAGCTGTCCTGGGCGATCACGGTCGTCTCGGCGGTGCTGATCGCGCTGGGGACGACGGTGACCGGTTCCGGCAAGCACGCCGGTGACAGCAGCGACGTACCGCGCATGCCGTGGGACTGGACGGACGCCGCCCATGTCCACGCGATCGCCGCCTGGCTGGTCTGTGCGCTCGCGGTGGCGATGTGGCTGGTGCTCCGCGTCGTGGACGCGCCCGACGACACCCGCGCCCGTGCCCGCGACCTGCTGATCGTGGTCCTGGCCCAAGGCGTGATCGGTTATGTCCAGTACTTCACCCAGGTGCCCGAGGTCCTGGTCGCCCTGCACATGCTCGGCTCCTCGCTGATGTGGATCGCCGTGGTGCGCCTCGCGCTCGCCCTGCGTGAGCGTCCGGCGTCGTCGGTGGAGATTCCGTCCCAGCCCGACGCCGAGATGGCCAGGGCCTAGCCCCACGGGATCCCAAGGACAGGGGCCTAGCCCTTCGGATCCTGGCGGAGTCCGTACACACGGCGGGCGTTGCCCGCCGCGATCATTCCGGCGACCCGGTGGGCGTCCGCGCGCGACCAGGCGCCGACGGCGGTCCACTCGTCGAGCACCCGGCCCAGCGACTCCCGGAAGATGCTCGCGGCCACCACGTGCAGCTCGGGCAGCCCGTGCGCCCCGCTGGAGAAGAGCAGCTTCCCGAACGGTGCGAGTTCCAGGATCTCGGCCAGCACCGCGGCCGCTCGCGCCCCGGTCTGGGCGAGGACGGGGCCGAGATCGGCGTACACATGCGGGAAGACGCTCGTCAGATGCGCGGCCTGGCGGTGGTACGGATAGCCGTGCAGCAGGATCAGATCGGCGCCGAGCCCGGCGGTGGCCTCGGCGAATCCGGTGAGCGGTGTCGGGTCTTCGACGCCCACGTGGAGCTGGAGCGGGCGCCCCGAGGCGATCGCGATCCACAGCAGATGCCGCAGCAGCACGGGGTCGGTCAGCCGGCCCCCGACCGGCCGGCCCGCCAGCCAGCGTCCCGCGGCGCCGCGCACCTCACCGGGCCCCGGCGGTTCGGGGGCGAGGGAGAGGCCGCTCCGCGGGCCCGCCACGGAGATGAAGGCGACGGCGGAGACGGCCGCGCCGTGCACGGCCTCGGCGAGATTGGCGAGCAGCGAGTCGACCGTGCCGGAGGTGTCGGCGACCTGCTCGGCGAGGAGTTCCAGGCGGACGATCTCATGGGCCTCGGCGGCGCCCGTGGCGGCGATCTCGGCCGGTCCCGTGAGGTCCCCGGGGATGCCGGTGTCCACCAGGTAGGTGGAGATGCCGCTGGCCCGCAGCAGCCGCCGCCCGGACTCCAGGACGCCGAGTTCCCGTCTGCGGGCCAGATAGCGCGCGGGCGGGCAGTGGGGCTCCAGACCGAGCAGCGGAGGGCACCAGCGACGTACCGCGAACCCCGTCTGGGTGTCGAAGTAGGTGGTGCCGGGCGCGGGAGGCCCGGCGGTCCTGCCGAGGTGCGCCTCGAAGGTGCCGAGGCCGAGCTCCGTGCGGAGCACCCCGTGGCAGTACTGGTCCACCAGGGTCGGGGTGTCGATCATTCGGGGGCTCCCTGCGATGGACGCGCTTCCACACGTCCTAACGGGTGAGCCCCGCGCGAGGTGTTGCCTCAGTTGTTGGAGGGGCCGCCGATCTGGATACCGGCCATCCGGGTCCACTCGTACCGGCCGGTGACGACCTTCGCGGCGAACTCGCCGTCGAAGCTCTCGTGGAGGGTGAGACCCGCCTTCTCGGCCGCGCTCCGCGCGACGTCGTGGGTGGGGGCCACCAGGTCGCCCCAGCCGCCGTCCTCGCCGACGAGGACGATGCGGGTGCCGCCCTGCCCGATGTACGCGAGCTGGCCCTCGGCGCCGCCGTGCTCCTTGGAGAACGCCTGGATCCGCTGGGCGAGCTTGGCCGCCTTGCGCTCTGCCTGCTTGGTATCTGCCATGAGCAGGATGCTACCGACGGGTAGATCGACTGGCGACGGGCGGGTCACGTGGCCTTGACCACGTCACCCGCCCGTTCGGACGATTTCTCGCGTCGTGCGGAGGTCAGCGCAGGAAGGGGTCCACCGCGACCGCCACGAAGAGCAGCGAGACATAGGTGATGGACCAGTGGAAGAGGCGCATCTCCTTGAGCTTCGCCCCGGTCGCGCCGGACTTGGCGCGGGCCTGGAGGGCGTGCGCCTCCCACAGCCACCAGCCGCCGGTGACCAGCGCCACGGCCGTGTAGAACCAGCCGGTGTAGCCGAGCGGCTGGAGCAGCAGGGAGACGGCGACCATCACCCAGCTGTAGAGGACGATCTGCCGGGCGACGACCTTGTTGCTCGCGACGACCGGGAGCATCGGCACGCCCACGCGCGCGTAGTCCTCCTTCACCTTCATCGACAGCGGCCAGTAGTGCGGCGGCGTCCAGAAGAAGATGACGAGGAAGAGGATGACGGCGGCCCAGGACATCGAGTTGGTGACGGCCGACCAGCCGATCAGGACCGGGAGACAGCCGGCGATGCCGCCCCACACGATGTTCTGGGCGGTGCGGCGCTTGAGGATCATCGTGTAGACGATGACGTAGAAGAGCAGGGCACCGAGCGAGAGCGCGGCGGACAGCCAGTTGACCAGCAGGCCGAACCAGACCGTGGAGACCACCGCGAGGGTGAGGCCGAAGACCAGCCCCTCGCGCGGCGACACCATCCCGGTGACCAGCGGACGCTGCGAGGTGCGGTCCATCAGGGCGTCGATGTCACGGTCGATGTACATGTTCAGCGCGTTGGCGCCGCCCGCCGAGAGGTAGCCGCCGACGCAGGTGGCCACGACCAGCCACAGGTTCGGCACGCCCTGCTCGGCGAGGAACATCACCGGAACGGTGGTGATGAGCAGCAGCTCGATGATCCGCGGCTTGGTCAGCGCCACGAATGCCTTGACGCGGGCACCGAATGGCCTGTGGCCCCCCGGGCTGGGAGTCAAGACGACCCCTGCGGGTCGGGACTCGACGGCCGTCACGCACACCCCTGACAGAGAATTCCCAGCAAGCTGCCCGGGCGCGTGTGAAGGCCCGGAAAATACTTGCGCGTACCACGCCACTGTAGACGTTGCCCATACGCCGTTCTTCGCCGGGGTGGGCTCGTGTTGGAGGCCCTCGCCGCACGGAATGGACCAGGGATGGACCAGCGGTGGACCCCGCCGGGAGGCGAAGTGACACAGTCGCCCTCAGTCTGGCTGTGTCTTCTTTTTCGTGGGACATGCACTCGAAAAGATGCACGCTGACGCAAGGGTAGGCTCGACAACGCCGGTGCGCCCTCAGTCACCGGGTTTCGAACATGTGGAGAGGAGCCCTGACTCAGGGTGAGCAACAAGCCGACCACCACAGACCTCGAGTGGACCGAGTTGGACCAGCGGGCCGTGGACACCGCTCGCATCCTGGCCGCGGACGCCGTACAGAAGGTCGGCAACGGCCATCCTGGTACGGCCATGAGTCTGGCCCCGGCCGCCTACACCCTCTTCCAGAAGGTGATGCGGCACGATCCGGCGGATCCGGAGTGGGTCGGGCGTGACCGTTTCGTACTGTCCGCCGGCCACTCGTCCCTGACGCTCTACACCCAGCTGTACCTCGGCGGGTGGGGGCTGGAGCTGGACGACCTCAAGGCGTTCCGCACGTGGGGCAGCAAGACCCCGGGGCACCCGGAGTACGGACACACCGCGGGTGTGGAGACGACCACCGGCCCGCTGGGCCAGGGTGTCGCGAACGCCGTGGGCATGGCCATGGCCGCGCGTTACGAGCGTGGCCTGTTCGACCCGGAGGCGGCCCCGGGCACGTCGCCGTTCGACCACAACGTCTACGTGATCGCCGGTGACGGCTGCCTCCAGGAGGGCATCTCCGCCGAGGCGTCCTCGATGGCCGGTCACCAGAAGCTCGGCAACCTGATCCTGCTGTGGGACGACAACCACATCTCGATCGAGGGCGACACCGAGACGGCCGTCTCCGAGGACACGCTCAAGCGGTACGAGGCGTACGGCTGGCACGTCCAGCGCGTGGCGCCCAAGGAGAACGGCGACCTCGACCCGGCCGGGCTGTACGCGGCGATCAAGGCCGCCGAGGCGGAGACCGAGCGCCCGTCGTTCATCGCGATGCGCTCGATCATCGCCTGGCCCGCCCCGCACGCCCAGAACACCGAGGCCGCGCACGGCTCGGCGCTCGGCGACGAGGAGGTCGCGGCCACCAAGCGCGTCCTCGGCTTCGACCCGGAGCAGACCTTCGAGGTCGCCGACGAGGTCATCAAGCACACGCGTGGGGCTCTGGACCGTGGCCGCGAGGCCAGGTCCGCGTGGGAGAAGTCGCTGTCCGAGTGGCGCACCGCCAACCCGGAGCGCGCCGCCGAGTTCGACCGCATCCAGGCCAACGAGCTGCCCGAGGGCTGGGAGAAGCAGCTTCCGGTCTTCGAGGCGGGCAAGGGTGTGGCCACCCGTGCCGCGTCCGGCAAGGTGCTGCAGGCTCTCGGCGCGATCATCCCCGAGCTGTGGGGCGGCTCCGCCGACCTCGCCGGCTCGAACAACACGACCATCGACAAGAACTCCTCGTTCCTACCGAAGGGCAACCCGCTGCCGGAGGCCGACCCGTTCGGCCGCACGATCCACTTCGGTATCCGCGAGCACTCCATGGCCGCGGAGATGAACGGCATCGCGCTGCACGGTCACACCCGGATCTACGGCGGCACCTTCCTGGTGTTCTCCGACTACATGCGCAACGCGGTGCGGCTCTCCGCGCTGATGCACCTGCCGGTGACGTACGTCTGGACGCACGACTCGATCGGTCTGGGCGAGGACGGCCCGACCCACCAGCCGGTGGAGCACCTGGCGTCGCTGCGCGCGATCCCGGGTCTGAACGTGGTCCGTCCGGCGGACGCCAACGAGACCTCGATCGCCTGGCGCGAGATCCTCAAGCGCCACACCAAGGTGTTCGGCAAGGGCGCCCCGCACGGCCTGGCGCTGACCCGCCAGGGTGTGCCGACGTACCCGTGGAACGAGGACGCGGCCAAGGGCGGCTACGTCATGTTCGACGCCGAAGGGCCCGACGGGCAGAACACGGCGCCCGAGGTCGTGCTGATCGGTACGGGCTCCGAGGTGCACCTGGCCGTCGAGGCGCGCGAGCAGCTCCAGGCGGCCGGTGTGCCGACCCGGGTGGTCTCGATGCCGTCGGTGGAGTGGTTCGAGGAGCAGGACCAGGCGTACAAGGACAGCGTCCTGCCGCCGTCGGTCAAGGCGCGGGTCGCGGTCGAGGCCGGTATCGGTCTGACCTGGCATAAGTACGTGGGTGACGCCGGCCGCATCGTCTCGCTGGAGCACTTCGGCGCCTCGGCCGACGCCAAGGTCCTCTTCCGCGAGTTCGGCTTCACCGCCGACGCGGTCGCCTCCGCCGCCCGGGAATCGATCGCCGCCGCCGCGCGCTGACGCCGGTATACGTACGACTAGGAGCAATTCTCATGACAGACGCACTCAAGCGCCTCTCCGACGAAGGCGTCGCGATCTGGCTGGACGACCTGTCGCGCAAGCGGATCACGTCCGGCAACCTCGCCGAACTGATCGATCAGCAGCACGTCGTGGGTGTCACCACCAACCCCTCGATCTTCCAGAAGGCCATCTCGTCGGGTGACGGGTACGAGCAGCAGCTCGCCGACCTCGCCGCCCGCAAGGTGACCGTCGAAGAGGCCATCCGCATGATCACGACGGCGGACGTCCGTGACGCCGCCGACATCCTGCGTCCGGTCTTCGACGCGACCGAGGGCCAGGACGGCCGGGTGTCGATCGAGGTGGACCCGCGGCTGGCGCACGACACGCGGGCGACGGTGGCCGAGGCCAAGCAGCTGGCGTGGCTGGTGGACCGCCCCAACACCCTGATCAAGATCCCGGCCACCAAGGCGGGTCTGCCGGCGATCACCGAGGTCATCGGCCTCGGCATCAGCGTCAATGTGACGCTGATCTTCTCGCTGGAGCGCTACCGCGCGGTCATGGACGCGTACCTGGCCGGTCTCGAGAAGGCCAAGGAGCGCGGGCTGGACCTGTCCAGGATCCACTCCGTGGCGTCCTTCTTCGTGTCCCGCGTGGACACCGAGATCGACAAGCGCCTGGACGGGGTCGGCACCGCCGAGGCCAAGGCGCTGAAGGGCAAGGCCGCGCTGGCCAACGCCCGTCTGGCGTACGAGGCGTACGAGGAGGTCTTCTCCTCGGAGCGCTGGGCCGCCCTCGACAAGGCGCACGCCAACAAGCAGCGTCCGCTGTGGGCCTCGACCGGCGTCAAGGACCCGGCGTACAAGGACACCCTGTACGTCGTGGACCTGGTCGCCCCGGGCACGGTGAACACCATGCCGGAGGGCACGCTGGAGGCCACCGCCCACCACGGCGAGGTCACCGGGAACACGGTGCACGGCACGTACGACCAGTCCCGCGCCGAGCTCGCCGCCATCGAGAAGCTGGGCATCTCGTACGACGACGTGGTCCAGGTGCTGGAGGACGAGGGCGTCGACAAGTTCGAGGCGTCCTGGAACGACCTGCTCAAGTCGACCGAGGCGGAGCTTGAGCGCCTCGCACCTTCGGAGGCGTAGCACTTTGTCAAGCAGCAACCCGCTGCGTGACCCCGCAGACCGACGGCTCCCGCGTATCGCGGGGCCGTCGGGCCTGGTCATTTTCGGTGTCACGGGTGATTTGTCCCGTAAAAAGTTGATGCCTGCCGTCTACGACCTGGCCAATCGCGGCCTGCTCCCGCCGGGCTTCGCGCTCATCGGGTTCGCGCGCCGCGAGTGGCAGGACGAGGACTTCGCGCAGGAGGTCCACGAGGCCGTCAAGCAGCACGCCCGCACACCGTTCCGCGAGGAGGTGTGGCAGCAGCTGATCCAGGGGATGCGCTTCGTCCAGGGCGACTTCGACGACGACGACGCCTTCGAGCAGCTGAAGTCCACCGTCGAGGAGCTGGACAAGGCCCAGGGCACCGGCGGCAACTTCGCCTTCTATCTGTCCGTGCCGCCGAAGTTCTTCCCCAAGGTCGTCCAGCAGCTCAAGAAGCACGGCCTCGCCGACCAGAAGAACGGCTCCTGGCGCCGGGCGGTCATCGAGAAGCCCTTCGGCCACAACCTGGCCTCCGCGCAGGAGCTCAACTCGGTCGTCCACGACGTCTTCCCGCCCAACGAGGTCTTCCGGATCGACCACTACCTGGGCAAGGAGACCGTCCAGAACATCCTGGCGCTCCGCTTCGCCAACACCCTCTTCGAGCCGATCTGGAACCGGTCCTATGTCGACCACGTCCAGATCACCATGGCCGAGGACATCGGCATCGGCGGCCGCGCCGGGTACTACGACGGCATCGGCGCCGCCCGTGACGTCATCCAGAACCACCTTCTCCAGCTGCTCGCGCTGACCGCGATGGAGGAGCCCGCCGCCTTCGACCCGGACGCGCTCGCGGCCGAGAAGACGAAGGTGCTGGGCGCGGTGAAGCTGCCCAAGGACCTCTCCAAGAGCACGGTCCGCGCACAGTACGCGGCGGGGTGGCAGGGCGGCGAGAAGGCCGTCGGCTACCTCCAGGAGGAGGGCATCGACCCCAAGTCGAAGACCGACACCTACGCGGCCATCAAGCTGGAGATCGACAACCGCCGCTGGGCGGGCGTCCCCTTCTATCTCCGCACCGGCAAGCGCCTCGGCCGCCGCGTCACCGAGATCGCGGTGGTCTTCCAGCGCGCTCCCCACTCCCCCTTCGACCACACGGCCACGGAGGAGCTCGGCCAGAACGCGCTCGTCATCCGCGTCCAGCCGGACGAGGGTGTGACGATGCGCTTCGGTTCCAAGGTGCCGGGCACGTCGATGGAGGTCCGGGACGTCTCGATGGACTTCGCGTACGGCGAGTCCTTCACCGAGTCCAGCCCCGAGGCGTACGAGCGGCTCCTCCTCGATGTGCTGCTCGGCGACTCCAACCTCTTCCCGCGGGTCGAGGAGGTCGAGCTCTCGTGGAAAATCCTCGACCCGATCGAGGAGTTCTGGGACCGGCACGGCAAGCCGGCCCAGTACCCGGCGGGGACCTGGGGTCCGGTCGAGGCGGACGAAATGCTCGCACGAGACGGACGGAGCTGGCGCCGGCCATGAAGACCGACCTTACGGACACCACGTCCAGCAAGATCAACAAGGCGCTGGTGCTCGGGCGGCGGGCCATCGGAACGCCGGCCGTCGGCATGGTGCTCACCCTGGTCATCGTCACCGACGAGGAGAACGCCTACGACGCGCTGAAGGCCGCCAACGACGCCTCCCGCGAGCACCCGTCGCGCACCCTGGTCGTCATCAAGCGGGTCTCGCGCTCGCCGCGCGACCGGGCGAAGGCGCGCCTCGACGCCGAGGTGCGCCTCGGCGCCGACGCCAGCACCGGCGAGACGGTGGTACTCCGGCTGTACGGCGATGTCATCGACCACGCCCAGTCCGTGGTGCTCCCGCTGCTGCTGCCCGACGCGCCGGTGGTCGTCTGGTGGCCGGTGAACGCGCCGACCGACCCGGCGAACGACCCGCTGGGCGCCCTGGCCCAGCGCCGCGTCACCGACACCTACGCGGCCGAACACCCCGCGCAGGAGCTGAAGTCCCGCGCGGAGGCGTACACCCCCGGTGACACGGACCTGTCCTGGACCCGGATCACGCCGTGGCGCTCGATGCTCGCGGCGGCCCTGGACCAGGTGATCTGCGAGGTCACCGGCGCCGAGGTGGAGGGCGAGGAGTTCAACCCCAGCGTCGAGCTGCTCGCCATGTGGCTGGCCGAGCGGCTGAAGATTCCGGTGACGCGCTCGGTGTCGTCGGGCCCGGGCCTGACGGCCGTACGCATGGAGACCTCCTGCGGTCCCATCGTCCTCGACCGGCCCGACGGCTCGCTGGCGACGCTGTCCATCCAGGGGCAGCCGGACCGCGCGGTGGCGCTGAAGCGCCGCGAGACGGCGGAGCTGATCGCGGAGGAACTGCGGCGGCTGGACCCGGACGACACCTACGCCTCGGCGCTGCGGTTCGGAGTGGAGCGGCTCGGCGAGGGGGCGGAGGGAGCCGGCAAGGCGTCCGAGGCCCCGGCGTCCGCCGCCGACCCCGCGTCCGCGCCGGCGAAGAAGGCTCCGGCGAAGAAGGCGGCGTCGAAGTGAGTACACCTCAGCTCGTCGTCCACCGCGACAAGGAGCTGATGGCCGAGGCGGCGGCGGCACGGCTGATCACGAAGGTGGTGGACGCGCAGGCCGCCCGCGGCTCCGCCTCGATCGTGCTCACCGGCGGCCGCAACGGCAACGGCCTTCTGGCGGCGCTGAGTGCGGCGCCTGCCCGGGACGCCGTCGACTGGTCGCGCCTGGACCTGTGGTGGGGTGACGAGCGGTTCCTGCCGGAGGGCGACCCGGAGCGCAATGTCACCCAGGCCCGCGAGGCGCTGCTCGACAGCGTTCCGCTGGACCCGAAGCGGGTGCACGCGATGCCCGCGTCGGAGGGCGTGTACGGCACCGACGTGGACTCCGCCGCGGCGGCCTACGCGGCGGAGCTGGCCGCTGCGGCCGGCCCGGAGGACCATGCCGCCGTGCCGACCTTCGACGTCCTGATGCTGGGCGTCGGCCCGGACACCCATGTCGCCTCGCTGTTTCCTGAGCACCCGGCGGTCCGCGAGACCCAGCGCACGGTGGTCGGCGTCCACGGCGCCCCGAAGCCGCCGCCGACCCGCATCTCGCTGACCCTCCCGGCCATCCGGGCGGCCCGCGAGGTCTGGCTCCTGGCGGCCGGCGAGGACAAGGCCGGGGCGGCGGCGATAGCCCTCTCGGGCGCGGGCGAGATCCAGGCCCCGGCAGCGGGCGCCCACGGCCGCTCGCGCACCCTGTGGCTCCTGGACGCGGCGGCGGCCTCGCAGCTCCCCCGGTCGCTGTACCCCCCGGCGTCTCCCTGACGGACGCGGTGACACGAAGGCCCGGTTCACCCTCACGGTGAACCGGGCCTTCGGCGTGGTGGAGACCGTCAGCCGCGTCGGCGGCCCTTGCCCAACAGCAGCCGCCGGCCGGGCAGTTCGACGGCGTGGTACAGGGCCGCCGACAGGGCGAGGGCGACCGCGAAGACGGCGGCGGTGGCCGTCAGAGCCGGGAGGGTGTCGAAATGGGGCTTCTTCCCGAACAGCGGGACGGTGAGCAGCAGGACCAGCAGATGGACCATGTAGAACGAGAAGGACCACTCCCCCAGCCGCACGAGCCGGTCCCCGCGCCACATCGACGGCTTGCCCTCGATGTCGGCGACGGCCGCGGCGGCGATCAGGAGCGCGAAGCCGACGACGGTGGTCGCTCCGTACGAGCCCGGAATGTACGGGTACATGAAGTAACCGATGAGGGTGATGGCCAGGGCTCCTTCGAGGCCCGGGCCGCGCCAGCGGCCGAGCTGCACCAGCCTGGCGACGGCCACCCCGAGGATGAATTCCGGAATCCGCCCGGCGGGGTGGGTGTTCAGCACGAACCCGGCTTCCAGATGCGGCTGGAGCTTCGGGAGGTAGACCACCGTCACCATGGCCACGACGACCAGGGCGGTGAGCACGCGCGGGCCCAGCCGGCGCAGAACCGCGTAGATCAGCGGGAAGCAGGCGTAGAAGAAGGCCTCGCAGACCAGGGACCAGCTGACGGGATTGACGACCTGCCACCACCCGTGGTCCCACGAGCTGACCAGGAGGAGGTTCGCGACGACCTCCTGGTAGCCGCGCGGCTCGAGTTTCGGCAGCAGGGTGAACCCGAGCGCCAGGGCGATCAGGGCCGTCACCAGATGGACGGGGTAGACCCGGGCGAGTCTGCGCCGCCAGAACGCCAGGACGCGGTCACCCGGCCGCGCCGACCAGGTCAGCACGAAGCCGGAGAGGATGAAGAAGAAGCTGACCCCGACCAGCCCGGGCCCGAAGGCCCAGTCGACGAGGGACTTCTTCTCGCCGCCGAAATAGCCGAAGTTGCGTATGTGGTAGAGAAACACCATGAACGCGGCGGCCCACCGCATACCCGTCAGCGAGGGCAGTTGCCCACCCGCGACGGACGTCGGGGGCTGCCGCCCGGCGTCCAGGACGGGGGCTTCGAGCAAGGGGGCCTCTTGTATCGGCGCGCCCAAGAGGGGCTCCATTCTCCGGTGGGCAGGCGGGCTGTCAGGGCAACCACGTCCCGTGCAGCCGCACATGCTACGTGCCGGCCGTCATGCCTCGCGCACAGGGGCCCTGTCCAGGAAGGGCTCCAGCAGGCCCGGAACGGCCTGGGCCGCGAACTCCACACCCTCGCCGCCGTCGGCGTCCAGGATGGCGTACGCCCCGTCGCCCGCGGCCGTCGTCGCCGTCAGGGTGAGGAGGCCCGCCCGGCGCTGGAACCAGGACTGCTTCAGCGTCCAGCCGATGACACCGCCGCGCTGGAGCGCGACCGTGGCACGGCGGACCGTGCCCGAGCGGGTCACCAGGTACGCGCCGGTCAGGCCGTGACCGAGGCTGCGGTAGGCGTCGCGGGCGAGGAGGACGGCGAGCGGGACGAGCACGACCGCGGCGCCCGCCGCGACGTACAGGAGCACCGGGGTGAGTACGGCTCCGAGGACGGTGAGGACCCCGAGCGGGAGCAGAACCGTCGCCAGGGACCAGCGCAGACGGCGGGTGCGGGCCGCGCGCGGGTGGGCGGTGAGCAAAGTGGCCGTGGGCGCGTCGCTCGCGCGCAGGACGCGGGCCGCGACCTCGTCGGCGACGGCCCGCGGCGCGGGCGGCAGCAGGGTCTTGAGGTCGGCGTGCTTGTCGTCGTCGTCCTTGACGAGGCCGGTGGCGATCGCGTCGACGCGGGCCGCTCCGCACATCCGTACGCCGAGGGGCTCGACGATCTCCAGGCCGCGCAGCCGGCGTTCCTCCATGGAGATCGAGCGGGCCGTGAAAAGGCCCCGGCGGACCCGGAGCGTGCCGCCGGGTTCGCGCTCCAGCCGGTAGTTCCACCACATCTCGACCCAGAGGCCGAGCGCGCCGACCACGCCGGCGAGGACGGCCGCGGCGACGAGGACCGCGATCATCCAGACGAGCGGAGTGTCGTCGAAGCGGTCGCCCACCCACGCGATCACCTCGCCCTGCGCGCCGAACCACTCACTGACCTGCATCACGGCGCCGGCCGCCGCGCCACCGAGCAGCGGAGCGACGAACGAGACGGGGGCGTAGCGGATCCAGCGGGGGTCGAACCCGGCGAGCGCTCCGTCGTGCCGGGCGTCCGGTTCGGTGGAGCGGGTCAGGAGCTCGCGGCGCAGCCGCTCGCCCTCGGCCCTGGTGACCGGGTCGAGTTCCAGCGTGGATTCGCCGCCGGTGTGTTCGCCCGTGCCTATCCGGACCTTCACCAGACCGAGGACCCGCAGCAGCGGGTGGGCGGTCAGATCGACACTGCGGATGCGTTCACGGGCCAGTGAGCGGCGCTTGACGAGCAGCAGACCCGTGTGGAGTTCGGCCCGCTCGGGGCCGATGCGGTAGCGGGTGCGGTGCCAGCGCACGTAGTCCGCGGCCGTACCGCCCGCGATCAGCAGGACGGCGCCGGCCAGCACCCACGCGAACGCCTGCCACAGCGGCATCCCGCCCGCGAGGCCGAGAGCGGTGGGCAGTCCCCCGCCCCCCGCGACACCGGCCATGACGGCGGCGGTGACGAGGACGGTGCGCCGGTCGAGGCGACGCCAGCCGTCCTCCGGGCCGCCCACCCCCGTATCCGTCCGTGCCCGTGCCACCGGCACCGTCTCCCGCGCGTCGCCGGATGCGGGGGCGGCCGTCATGTCGCGTCGCCCGGCGTCGCCCGCGTGATCAGGGTCAGCCGCTCGGCCAGCTCGGCGGCGAGCTCGTGGTCGAGGCCCTGGATCCTGATCGCGCCCTTGGCGGAGGCGGTGGTGACGGTCACCGTCGCCAGCCGGAACGCCTGCTCCAGCGGACCGCGCACGGTGTCCACGGTCTGGATGCGGGACATGGGCGCGATCCGCCACTCCTGCCAGAACGCCCCGGTCCGTACGTAGACCGCGTCGTCGGTGATCTCCCACCGGTGCACGCGGTACCACCAGCGGGGGAAGAACACGGCGCACGCCAGCCCGAGGACCGCCGACACTCCGGCGCCGAGCAGCAGCCAGGGCCGCGCGGCCGGCAGGAACGCGGCGAGCAGGGCCAGTACGGCCACCGGCACCGCCGTCGTCACCAGACACTGCGCGGCCCACCAGCCGACGACCCGTTCGTTCGGCGCCTCGCTCGGCGGCCGCAGCCGCACCGTGTTCTCCCCCCTCATCGCCTCAGTTCCCCCGCAGCGCCCGGTAGGTGGCGACCAGCGCGGCGGTGGAGCCGTCGAGCTGCTCGCCGCCCTCCGCCCCGGTCAGCACCGGTTCGAGCCTCTTGGCGAGGACCTTGCCGAGCTCGACGCCCCACTGGTCGAAGGAGTCGATGTTCCAGACGGCGCCCTGGACGAACACCTTGTGCTCGTACAGCGCGACGAGCTGGCCGAGGACGGACGGCGTCAGTTCGCCACCGAGGATCGTGGTCGTGGGGTGGTTGCCGCGGAACGTCTTGTGCGGCACCAGCTCCTCGGCCACTCCTTCCGCCCGCACCTCCTCGGGAGTCTTCCCGAAGGCGAGCGCCTGCGTCTGGGCGAAGAAGTTGGCCATCAGCAGGTCGTGCTGCGCGGCCAGACCCGGTTCGAGATCGGCGACCGGCCTGGCGAAGCCGATGAAGTCGGCCGGGATGACCTTGGTGCCCTGATGAATCAACTGGTAGTACGCGTGCTGCCCGTTGGTGCCCGGCGTACCCCAGACGACCGGTCCGGTCTGCCAGTCGACGGGGTTTCCGTCGCGGTCCACGGACTTGCCGTTGGACTCCATGTCGAGCTGCTGGAGGTACGCGGTGAACTTGGACAGGTAGTGCGAGTACGGCAGCACGGCGTGCGACTGGGCGTCGAAGAACGCGCCGTACCAGACGCCGAGGAGGCCGAGCAGCAGCGGCGCGTTCTCCTCAGGGGCGGCTGTCCGGAAGTGCTCGTCGACCTGGTGGAAGCCGTCGAGCATCTCGCGGTAGCGGTCCGGCCCGATGGCGATCATCAGCGAGAGGCCGATGGCGGAGTCGTAGGAGTAGCGGCCGCCGACCCAGTCCCAGAACTCGAACATGTTCGCCGTGTCGATGCCGAAGTCCTCGACCTTCTCGGCATTCGTCGACAGGGCCACGAAGTGCTTGGCGACGGCTTCCTGACCGGCCTTCAGACCGGTGAGCAGCCAGTCCCGGGCCGACGTGGCGTTGGTGATGGTCTCGATGGTGGTGAAGGTCTTGGACGCGACGATGAAGAGCGTCTCGGCGGGGTCGAGGTCGCGGACCGCCTCGTGCAGATCGGCGCCGTCGACGTTCGAGACGAAGCGGAACGTCAGATCGCGTCGGGTGTAGGCGCGCAGCGCCTCGTACGCCATGGCCGGACCAAGGTCGGAACCGCCGATGCCGATGTTGACGACGTTCTTGATCGGCTTGCCGGTATGGCCGGTCCACTCGCCGGAGCGGACGCGCTCGGAGAAGGCCGTCATCCTGTCGAGGACGGCGTGCACGGCGGGGACGACGTTCTCCCCGTCGACCTCGATCACCGCGTTCCGCGGGGCGCGCAGCGCGGTGTGCAGGACGGCGCGGTTCTCGGTGGTGTTGATCCTCTCGCCCCGGAACATCGCGTCCCGCAGCTCCGCCACGCCCGTGGCGGCGGCCAGCTCGCGCAGCAGCGTGAGGGTCTCGTCGGTCACCAGGTGCTTGGAATAGTCGAGATACAGATCGGCGACCCGCAGCGTGTACCGCGTGCCGCGCTGCGCGTCGGCGGCGAACAGCTCCCGCAGACGCGTCTGCCCCAGCTGTTCACGGTGCTTGCCGAGTGCGGCCCACTCGGGCAGCTGGTTGAGCCTGGAACGGCCTTCTGTAGTCATCTCGGACATCGCCCACTTCTTCTCTAACCTGCCTGCTTGCCCCGCTGCCACTCCAACCTAATTGATCAGGGGAGCGCACGATGCGAGGGCGAGCGTGAACAGGTCAGGAGGTGCCGACGAGAACGGCCCCGGCCGCGAATTCGCTTCGCGGGCGGGGCCCGTTCGTCCACTTCTCAGATTTCGCCGCGCAGTTTGGCGAGCGCCTCGGCGAGAATCGCCTCACCGTCCGCGTCGCTGCGCCGCTCGCGCACATACGCGAGATGCGTCTTGTACGGCTCGGTGCGCGGCGGGTCCGGCGGGTTGTCCCGGTCCTGACCGGCCGGGAACCCACAGCGCGGGCAGTCCCACGTCTCCGGGACCTGCGCGTCGCTGGCGAAGCTCGGCTGCGTCTCGTGCCCGTTCGAGCACCAGAAGGAGATGCGGAGGCGCGGCGCGGACTCGCCCCGCTCTGCCTCACCCATCGGCCCCGCTCCGACCCGGCTTCCCCGGATCGCGTTGCCACTTGCCACGGTCGTAACTCCCTGCGTGATGGTGCTCGAAGATGCCCCAGTCTACGTAAGGCCCAACGCGCGTCCAGTGATAGGAGTTACACCCCACCGAGGGACGCGGCAACCACTGCTCAGCTGTCCAGCTTCATCAACAGAGCAAGTACGACAATGCACGCGAACCACAGCAGACCGACCACGATGGTGATGCGGTCGAGGTTGCGCTCGGCGACCGAGGAGCCGCCGACGGACGACTGCATTCCGCCACCGAACATGTCGGAGAGGCCGCCACCCTTCCCCTTGTGCATCAGCACCAGCAGCATCATCAGCGCGCTGAAGATGATCAGGGCGATCGAGAACCCCATAACCACGGCTGGACCCTACTTCCTGGCAATCTCTCGGACTTCTCACGGACGCGGGGGCCCGGGCTCACCACGCGACAGAGTCGCGTATGGACATTGTGAGCCTCAGGCCCCCGCAAGGGTACGACGGATCCGCCCTACCGCATACTCACTGGTCGCGGAAGCGGACGATCTTGACGAACTCGTCGGCGTCCAGCGCGGCGCCGCCCACCAGGGCGCCGTCCACGTCGGGCTGCGCCATGATCGCGGCCACGTTGCCGGACTTGACCGAGCCGCCGTACTGGATGCGCACCTTGTCGGCCAGCTCCTGCGAGTACAGCTCGGCGAGACGGCCACGGATCGCTCCGCAGACCTCCTGCGCGTCCTCGGGGGTCGCGACCTCACCGGTGCCGATGGCCCACACCGGCTCGTAGGCGATGACGATGGACTCGGCCTGCTCGGCCGGGATGTCCTTCAGACCGCCGTCGAGCTGGTTCAGGGTGTACGGGACCTGCCGGCCGTCCTTGCGGACGTCCAGACCCTCGCCGACGCAGAGGATCGGGGTCAGACCGTGCTTGTACGCGGCCTTGACCTTGGCGTTGCAGATCTCGTCGGTCTCGGCGTGGTACTGACGGCGCTCGCTGTGGCCCACGGTCACGTAGGTGCACTTCAGCTTGGCGAGCATCGCGCCCGAGATCTCGCCGGTGTACGCGCCGGAGTCGTGCTCCGAGACGTCCTGGGCGCCGTACTTGATCTTGAGCTTGTCGCCGTCGACCAAGGTCTGGACGGACCGCAGATCGGTGAAGGGCGGCAGGACGGCGACCTCGACGGCGTCGTAGTCCTTGTCGGCGAGCGCGAAGGCGAGCTTCTGGACGTGCGCGATGGCCTCGAGGTGGTTGAGGTTCATCTTCCAGTTGCCCGCCATCAGCGGGGTGCGCCCCTGGGCAGAAACAGTCACTTTTGTTCAGTCCTCCAGTGCGGCGAGGCCGGGGAGCGTCTTGCCTTCGAGGTATTCGAGGCTGGCGCCACCGCCGGTCGAAATATGTCCGAAAGCGTTCTCATCGAAGCCGAGCGTGCGCACGGCCGCGGCCGAGTCGCCGCCACCGACGACGGTGTACGCGCTGCTGTCGACGAGCGCCTGCGCGATGGCGGTGGTGCCGCCCGCGTAGTCGGGGTGCTCGAAGACACCCACCGGACCGTTCCAGAAGACGGTCTCGGCGTCGGCGATCTTGGACGCGTACAGCTCACGCGTCTTCGGGCCGATGTCCAGGCCCTCCTTCGTCGCCGGGATCTTGTCCGCGTCGACGATGTCGAAGTCCGCGGGGGCCTTGGTCTTCAGGTCCGGGAAGTCGGCGGAGACCAGCACGTCCACGGGGAGGACGAGCTCGACGCCGTTCTTCTCGGCGCGCTCCATGTACTCGGTGACCTTCGGCAGCTGGTCCTCCTGGAGGAGGGAGATGCCGACCTCGTAGCCCATGGCCTTGAGGAAGGTGTACGCCATGCCGCCGCCGATGAGGAGGCGGTCGGCCTTGCCGAGCAGCTCGTCGATGACGGCGAGCTTGTCGGAGACCTTGGCACCACCCAGGACGACCACGTACGGACGCTTGACGTCGTCGGTGAGCTTCTTCAGGACGGCGACCTCGGTGGCGATGAGGTAGCCGGCGGCGTGCGGAAGCCGGGCCGGGAGGTCGAAGACCGAGGCGTGCTTGCGGTGCACGGCGCCGAATCCGTCGCCGACGTACACATCGGCCAGCTCGGCGAGGCTGTCCGCGAAGGCGCCGCGCTCGGCGTCGTCCTTGGACGTCTCCCCGGCGTTGAAGCGGAGGTTCTCGAGGACGGCCACCTGACCGTCGGAGAGGCCCGCGACGACGGCCTTGGCGGACTCGCCGACCGTGTCGGTCGCGAACGCCACGTCGGCGCCCAGCAGTTCGCCGAGCCGGGCGGCGGCCGGGGCGAGGGAGAAGGCCGGGTCCGGCGCGCCCTTGGGGCGGCCGAGGTGCGAGGCGACGATCACCCGCGCGCCGGCCTCGGCGAGCTTGGCGACGGTGGGCCGGACGGCGCGGATGCGGCCGTCGTCGGTGATCGTGGTGCCGTCGAGCGGCACATTGAGGTCGGCGCGGACGAATACCCGCTTACCGGCGACGCCTTCGGCGAGAAGCTCGTCGATCGTCTTCATCTGTACGGTCTCCTAGAAGATCAGAAGGTCGAGACAAGCGACAGGGCTCGATCAGCGCGTCATTGCGCTGTCCGAGCCCTGGGCTCACATCGAGGTGCCTGCCCTAAGTGGACTAGAGCTGGCCGCCGACGAAGGCGGTGAGGTCGACGAGACGGTTGGAGTAGCCCCACTCGTTGTCGTACCAGCCGAGGATCTTGACCGACTTGCCTTCCTGAACCATGGTCAGGGAGGAGTCGAAGGTGCAGGACGCCGGGTCGCTGACGATGTCCGAGGAGACGATCTGGTCCTCGGTGTACGCCAGGATGCCCTGGAGCTCGCCCTCGGAGGCCTTCTTGAACGCGGCGTTGACCTCGTCCTTGGTGACCTCGCGCTCCAGCTCGACGACCAGGTCGGTGGCCGAACCGGTCGGGACCGGCACGCGCATCGCGATGCCGTCGAGCTTGCCCTTGAGCTTCGGCAGGACCAGGGCGGTGGCCTTCGCGGCACCGGTCGTGGTCGGGATGATGTTCTCGGCGGCGGCGCGGGCGCGACGCAGGTCCGAGTGCGGGAAGTCGAGGATGCGCTGGTCGTTGGTGTACGCGTGGACCGTCGTCATCAGGCCCTTGACGATGCCGAAGTTCTCGTCGAGAACCTTGGCCATCGGCGCCACACAGTTGGTGGTGCAGGAGGCGTTGGAGATGACGTGGTGGTTGGCCGCGTCGTACTTGTCCTGGTTGACGCCCATCACGATGGTGATGTCCTCGTCCTTGGCCGGAGCCGAGATGAGGACCTTCTTGGCGCCACCGGCGATGTGCTTCTCGGCGTCGGCCTTCTTGGTGAAGATGCCGGTCGACTCGACGACGATGTCGACGCCCAGCTCACCCCAGGGGATGTCGGCCGGGTTGCGCTCGGAGAGGACCTTGATGGTGTGGCCGTCGACCGTGATCGTGTCGGCGGTGTGGGTGACCTCGGCCTTGAGACGACCCAGAATGGTGTCGTACTTCAGAAGGTGAGCCGTCGTGGCGGTGTCACCCAGGTCGTTGACAGCCACGATCTCGATGTCAGCACCCTGCTCCAGCAGCGCGCGGAAGTAGTTACGACCGATGCGGCCAAAGCCGTTGATGCCTACGCGGATCGTCACGAAACCGATCTCCTCGTTGGTACGCCGGTTTTCGACGCCGGCGAGTTGTATGGGATGTCCCCGACCGCTTATGACCCTACCTCTCCCGACGCCCATGAGTGACATCGAAGCGGAGCCATACACGCCCCGAATGGCCGATGGCCCGTACCTACCAGCGGGTACGGGCCATCGGGGGTCTCTCAGCCCGACTACTGTGCGTTATCGCCGCAGCGTGGCAAGCGCTTTTCCGATGAGCCGCTTCCGGTCCGCGGCGCCGGGTACGTGCTCCAGACCGAAGCCGAGGAGCACCGTGTCGCGGGTCGTGACGGCGGCCTGGGAGTGGAAGAGCCCCGCCGAGCGGGCCCAGTCTCCGGCGTTCCCGGGGCTGCCGGCGGGCGGGCCGGGAACGGTCCACGCGCCGAGCGAGGTCTCGAAGCCCTCGCTGTCCCGGTCCGTGCCGCCGACGACCAGCTTGGTGCCGTCGACGAAGGCGCCCATCTCGCTGGTGCCGGGGTCGGAGATGTACGAGATCGACAGCTCGACCTTCTTGCCCGCATAGGCGCTCAGGTCCATGGAGGCCTGCTGCCAGCCGTTGGACGCGCCGGTGAAGGCGTTCCAGGCGCCGCTCGTGCCGGTGGCCGCGCAGTCGTCCTCGCCGACGGTCAGGTAGTGCGCGAGGAAGGGGTGTCCGCGGACGTAGTAGCCCTCGGAGCAGTCGGCGGGCGGGGTCGCGGACGTGCCGCCGTTGGCGTCGGGCAGGGTCGTCCAGTCCTCCTGGCCGACCGTGTGCGCCTCGACAACCAGGTTGTCGTAGCCCTCCTCGGTGTCATAGCTGACCTGGAAGCTCAGCGACGGCTCCGCCGAAGCGTCGACGCCGGTCAGATCGACCGTCCGGCTGAGCCGCATCCAGGCGTCGTCGGCGTGGCGGGCGGCGCCGAAGTACTGCCCCTCGTACGGCTCGAAGGGCGTGGGGACGCCGGGGTAGTCGCCCGCGGAGGAGCTGCGGAACTGCGGGAACCGGTCCGGCTTCAGGGTGTCGGAGGTGACCGTGTACGCGCCGGCGTTGTCCAGCGGGTTGTCGGCCACCGGGCCGAGGGTGGCCGTGCTGCCCGCGAAGGGGCCCGACCCCGCGAAGGACGGCGGGGTCTTGAGCGCGGCCCGGTTGTAGGCACCGAGGTAGTACTGGGCGAAGTCGTTGGAGAGCGCGCCGCCGAGGTCGACCAGACCACCGGCCTGCTCACCCGCGTTGATCAGCTTGCCGCCCTCGTTGACGAAGTCGCGCACGGCGAGGGTGTTCCCGACCGAGGGGCGGTTGGCGCCGGTGTACCAGACGACGGTCCGGAAGTGGCTCAGGACGCCGAGAGGGTGCGGGACGCCCTGTGTCGCGGTGTCCCAGACGGCGGCCTTGCGCCCGTTGTCGGCGAGTGCCTTGGTGTACGCGGCGGTGTGCAGGGCGGCGGCGGTGCCGCCCTCCTCGGCGAGCACCAGGGTGTCGGCGCGCGGCCGCTCGGCGACCGTGTAGGTGAACGGCGTCGACGAGGTGCGTCGGCCGTCACGGGTGCGCGCGGTGAACCAGACCTCGACCTTGTCGCCGGGCCCGGCCCCCTCGATCTCGCCGCGGTACTCGTCGAAGTACAGGTTGTCGTCGCCGCCGTACGTCTCGCCGCCCTTCCAGGCCTTGAGGTCCTCGTCGTGCGTCCGGCCACCGTTGACGCGGTACTTGAGCTCCTTGTCGCGCAGCGACCTGCGGGCGGTGACGGAGACCGTCTGGTCGCCACGCGCGTAGGAGGTGGTGAAGGCGTCCGGCGTGAAGTCGGGGGCCTCGATGCCGGTCGTGGAGACGGGCCGGTCCGGGTGGGCGGAGGACTCCGCGACGGCGAGGGCGAAGGGGATGTTCTTGGCGAACTCCTGCTGGATCAGCTTCTCGTCGTCCGGGAAGGTGAACACGGACTCGCAGTCGGCCGGGTTCCAGGCGTCGTCGGGGTCGATCCGGGACGCGGTGGCGCAGGTCGACATCTCCGGGGTGAACATCTGCATCCCGTTGACGTTGGCCGCGTGGCCGTCGGCCTCGCCGTTGGTGGTGTAGAGCTCGGAGGAGACCTGCGGGCGGTAGCCGGGGACGGCGGACTTCTGCGGGGTGCCGGCCAGGGCCTTGAGCGCCACGTCGTCGGGGGTGTCGGTGGCGACCTGCCAGCCCACGCCGTACAGCAGGAGCTGGGCGGCGGAGTGGTAGTTGACGCCGTACTGGAAGCCGATGCGCTTCTGGAAGGCGTCGAGGGCCTTCGTCTCGGGCTCGGACATCGGGCCCGTGCCGCGGAAGGTCTCGTCGGCCGGGTCGGGGGACGAACCCTCGTTGTCGTACCCCCACTTGTAGGCGAAGTTACGGTTGAGGTCGACGCCGTCCCCCGGCGTGATCCTCCCGTCGCCGTTGTTGTCGTGGAGGTTCTTGCGCCACTGGCGATCGCCGTCCGGGGAGTGGGTGTAGTCGTAGCCGTCCGGGTTGGCGGAGAGCACGAACCACAGCTCGGTGGAGTCGACGATGCGGGTGACGCGCTGGTCCTTGCCGTAGTTGGCGAGGTAGTAGTGCATCAGCCGGCGGGTCATCTCGGGGGTGATCCACTCGCGGGCGTGCTGGTTGGACATGTAGAGCGTGGCGGGCTTGGAGCCGTCCCTGGACTTCTTGGCGCCCTTGCTGAGCTTGAGCGCGAGGATGTCCTGCCCCTTGAGGGTCTTGCCGATGCTGACGACCTTGGTGAGGCCGGGGTTGGCCTGCGCGGTCGCGAGGATCTCCCGCTTGAGGCCGTTCTCGCCGCCGTACGGGCGGAAGACACCGTCACCGGCGGCGGCGACGCGCTTCTCGGCCCGGGCGGAGAGGGAGTGCTCGGACAGGCGGAGCCCCTTGGCGCGCAGCTGCCCGGCCTGCTTGTCGGTCAGGTACAGCTCGACGGTGGCGGTGCCGCTCGCGGGCACCTGCTCGCTCAGCTCGTGCCCGTCGGTCCCGGCCTCGAGCAGCAGCGGCACCTGCTCCTTGCCGACCTGCGCCCGCCATACGGAGAGGGCGTCGGCGCCCCCGTCGTCGTTGCTCTGCTGGGCACCGGCGGCGGGTGCCGCCGCGAGTCCGGCGATCAGCAGTGAAGCCGCGGCGAGGATCGATCTCGCTCTGCGTCTCATGAGCCCCCCTTGCTGTTGTGTGCCACGGGAGTGGACAGACGCCAGGCTCTTGACAGTCCATGATCATGTCAAGGCCGCGAACAGGGTGTCAGGACCCCGTGGACGACACGTCAAGTGGGAGCGCGACGGGGCGTGTTGAGCGCTGCGGGACAGGAGCTCTCCAGGCTGGAGACCCTGGCGGAGAGGGGGCCCTCCGGCACGGAGAGCCCCCTCTACGGCGTCGGCGTCCGCCTCAGCCGACCAGGCTGTCGTCCAGCTCCTCCGTGAGGTTGGACTCGGTGCCGGGGATCCCCAGGTCCTGCGCCCGCTTGTCGGCCATCGCGAGGAGGCGGCGGATACGGCCGGCCACCGCGTCCTTCGTCAGCGGCGGGTCCGCGAGCGCGCCCAGCTCCTCCAGGGACGCCTGCTTGTGCTCCATCCGCAGCCGCCCCGCGGCCGCGAGGTGCTCGGGCACCTCGTCCGCGAGGATCTCCAGGGCACGCTGCACCCGGGCGCCCGCGGCGACCGCGGCCCGCGCCGAACGGCGCAGGTTGGCGTCGTCGAAGTTGGCGAGGCGGTTGGCGGTGGCACGGACCTCGCGGCGCATCCGCCGCTCCTCCCAAGCCAGCACCGAGTCGTGCGCACCGAGCCGGGTCAGCAGCGCGCCGATCGCGTCCCCGTCCCGTACGACCACGCGGTCCACGCCCCGTACCTCACGGGCCTTCGCCGGGATCGACAGCCTGCGGGCCGCGCCGACGAGGGCGAGCGCCGCCTCCGGGCCGGGGCAGGTGACCTCCAGCGAGGACGAGCGGCCCGGCTCGGTCAGCGAGCCGTGCGCCAGGAACGCGCCGCGCCACGCGGCCTCCGCGTCGCACGTGGCACCCGACACGACCTGCGGGGGAAGCCCGCGGATCGGGCGGCCGCGGCCGTCGACCAGTCCGGTCTGCCGGGCCAGCTGGTCACCGCCCGCCACCACCCGTACCACGAAGCGGGAGCCGCGCCGCAGGCCGCCGGGGGCCATCACGATCAGCTCCGAGCTGTGCCCGAAGATCTCCAGAATGTCGCGCTTGAGGCGGCGGGCCGCCATCGCGGTGTCCAGCTCCGCCTCGATCACGATGCGGCCGCTCACCAGGTGCAGCCCGCCCGCGAACCGCAGGATCGACGAGACCTCCGCCTTTCTGCAGCAGGTCCGGGTGACGGGGAGCCGGGAGATCTCGTCCTTCACCGCTGCCGTCATCGCCATGGGCCGATCCTTCCATGCATCCGAAAAATACGGTCGTACGCGGCGGCCAACAGCTCCGGGTCGTGCTTCGGGAAGCCGTCGGACCGGGCGACCGGCGCCAGCTCGACCGCGGCGCCGAGCCGCCTGGCGGCGTCTATGAGGGACTCCCGGTCGGGCACGGCGGCCTCGTCGGCCAACACCACGTCCAGGGCGAGTTTAGGGGCGTGTCGCCCCAAAACCTCCAAATGACGCTGCGGAGAGAACCCCTCGGTTTCTCCGGGCTGCGGCGCGAGGTTCAGGGACAGGACCCGGCGGGCCTTCGTCTCGACGAGGGCGTCGAGCAGCTCGGGCACCAGGAGGTGCGGGATCACCGAGGAGAACCAGGAGCCGGGGCCGAGCACCACCCAGTCCGCGTCGAGGACCGCGGCGACGGCCTCCGGCACGGCGGGCGGGTCGTTCGGGACCAGGTGCACGGACTGCACCTCACCGGGGGTGAGCGCGACCGTCGCCTGTCCCCGGACCGTGTCGACCTCGTCCGGGCGCGCCGGGTCGTGGCCCCTGACCAGGGCCTGGAGCTCCAGTGGCACGGCGGACATCGGCAGCACCCGGCCGTGCGCGCCGAGGAGCCTGCCGACCAGGTCCAGGGCCTGCACGTGGTCGCCCAGCTGCTCCCAGAGGGCCACGATCAGCAGATTGCCGACCGCGTGCTCGTGCAGGTCGCCCTGGGACTGGAAGCGGTGCTGGATGACCCTGGCCCAGGTCTGGCCCCAGTCGTCGTCGCCGCACAGCGCGGCGAGGGCCTTGCGCAGGTCGCCGGGGGGCAGGACGCCGAGCTCCTCCCGGAGCCGGCCGCTGGAGCCCCCGTCGTCGGCGACCGTGACCACGGCGGTCAGGTCGCCGGTGATGCGGCGCAGGGCGGCGAGCGAGGCCGACAGGCCCATGCCGCCGCCGAGCGCGACGACCTTGGGCTGGGCGCCGCGCCTGCGGAGCGTACGGACCGACAGGGTGCTCGTACGCCGACGGTACGGCTTCACTCGCGCCCCATGTCCCGGTGGACGACGACGGTCTCGACCCCTTCCGACGCGAGCCGGGCGGCGAGCTTCTCGGAGGTGGCGACGGAGCGGTGCTTGCCGCCCGTGCAGCCGACGGCGATCGTCACGTACCGCTTGCCCTCGCGGCGGTAGCCCGCGGCGATCAGCTGGAGCAGTTCGGTGTAGCGGTCCAGGAACTCCTTGGCGCCCGGCTGGTTGAAGACATACGCCGAGACCTCCTCGTTGAGCCCGGTGAAGGGGCGCAGCTCGGGGACCCAGTGGGGGTTCGGCAGGAACCGCATGTCGACGACGAGGTCCGCGTCGACGGGCAGGCCGTACTTGAAGCCGAAGGACATGACGGTGGCCCGCAGCTCGGGCTCCTCGTCGCCGGCGAACTGGGCGTCCATCTTGGCGCGCAGCTCGTGGACGTTGAGGCTGGAGGTGTCGATCACCAGGTCGGCGTCGCCGCGCAGCTCGCGCAGCAGGTCGCGCTCGGCGGCGATGCCGTCCACGATCCGGCCGTCGCCCTGCAGGGGGTGCGGGCGGCGGACCGACTCGAAGCGCCTGACCAGCGCCTCGTCGGACGACTCCAGGAAGACGATCCGCCGGGTGACCTGCTTGGACTCGAGGTCGGCGAGGGACTCCCTGAGGTTGTCGAAGAAGCGCCGGCCGCGGACGTCCACGACGACGGCGATCCGGGCGACGTTGCCCTGGGAGCGGGCGCCGAGCTCCACCATGGTGGGGATCAGCGCGGGGGGCAGGTTGTCGACGACGAACCAGCCGAGGTCCTCCAGGCACTTCGCCGCGGTGCTGCGGCCCGCGCCCGACATACCGGAGATGATCACCAGCTCGGGGATGGCCGCCTCGGCGGCCCCACCGGCCTCCTTCGTGCCCGTACTCACGTCTCCTGCTCCGTCTTCTCGGTCGTGCTCAGTCATGCTGTGCTGCCCCCGTCGTCTTCAATGATCTCTCCTGTTGCCGTATTCACGGCGGGCGCGGCCGGGGCCGCCTGTGCGAGAGCCACGGCCACGGCTTCGGCCGTCTTGCGGCCCATGCCCGGGACCTCACAGATCTGCTCGATTGTCGCCTGTCGCAGGCGCTTCACCGAGCCGAAATGCTTGATGAGCGCACGCTTGCGGGTGTCGCCGAGGCCGGGGATCGCGTCCAGGGGGCTCGTCCGCAGGCGCTTGTGGCGCTTGGTGCGCTGGTAGCGGATGGCGAAGTCGTGAGCCGTGTCACGGACCCGCTGGAGCAGATACAGCCCCTCGCTGGAGCGGGGCAGGACGACCGGGTCGTCGTCGCCCGGGAGCCAGACCTCCTCCAGGCGCTTGGCGAGACCGCAGACGGCGATGTCGTCGATGCCGAGCTCGTCCAAGGCGCGCTGGGCGGCGGCCACCTGGGGCTGTCCGCCGTCGACCACGACGAGCTGCGGCGGGTACGCGAACCGCTTCGGCCTGCCGTCGTCCTCGAGCGGTCCGGCCGGCACCTCGCCGCCGAGGGAGAGCTCACCGGGCTCCTCGCCGTCCTCGGCCGTCCGTCCCCTGCCTTCGGCGGGGAGACCCCATTCGCCGGTCTTCTCCTTCTCGGCGATGTAGCGCTTGAAGCGGCGGGTGAGCACCTCGTGCATCGAGCGGACGTCGTCCTGGCCCTCGAAGCCCTTGATCTGGAAGCGCCGGTACTCGCTCTTGCGGGGCAGCCCGTCCTCGAAGACGACCATGGACGCGACGACGTCCTCGCCCTGGAGGTGCGAGATGTCGAAGCACTCGATGCGCAGCGGCGCCGAGTCCAGGGCGAGGGCGTCCGCGATCTCCTCGAGGGCGCGGGAGCGGGTGGTGAGGTCACTGGCCCGCTTGGTCTTGTGCAGGACGAGCGCCTGCTGCGCGTTGCGCGCGACGGTCGCCATCAGGTCCTTCTTGTCGCCGCGCTGCGGGATGCGCAGGGACACGAGGGAGCCGCGGCGGCCGGTGAGCCACTGGGTGACGGCGTCGGCGTCCTCGGGGAGCGCCGGGACCAGGACCTCCTTGGGGACCGCGTCGCCGCTCTCCTCGCCGTACAGCTGCTGGAGGGCGTGCTCGACCAGGCCCGCCGTGTCGACCGCCTCGACCTTGTCGGTGACCCAGCCGCGCTGGCCGCGCACCCGGCCGCCGCGGACGTGGAAGATCTGCACGGCGGCTTCGAGCTCGTCCTCGGCGACGGCGATCAGGTCGGCGTCGGTGGCGTCGGCGAGGACGACGGCGCTCTTCTCCATGGCCCTCTTGAGAGCCCCTATGTCGTCGCGGAGCCGGCCCGCCCGCTCGTACTCCATCTCCTCGGCGGCCGCCATCATGTCCTTCTCCAGACGGCGGATGTATGTGCCGGTGCGGCCGGCCATGAAGTCGCAGAACTCCTCGGCCAGTTCGCGGTGCTCGTCGGGGCTGACCCGGCCGACGCAGGGCGCCGAGCACTTGCCGATGTAGCCGAGGAGACAGGGGCGTCCGGTGCGGGCGGCGTTCTTGAACACCCCGGCGGAGCACGTACGCACGGGGAAGACGCGCAGCATCAGGTCGACGGTCTCGCGGATCGCCCAGGCGTGGCCGTACGGCCCGAAGTAGCGCACGCCCTTCTTCTTGTGGCCGCGCATGACCTGGACGCGGGGAAACTCCTCGTTCAGCGTGACCGCGAGGTAGGGGTAGCTCTTGTCGTCGCGGTACTTGACGTTGAACCGGGGGTCGAACTCCTTGATCCAGGAGTACTCGAGCTGGAGCGCCTCGACCTCGGTGGACACCACGGTCCACTCCACGGACGCGGCCGTGGTGACCATGGTGCGCGTGCGCGGGTGCAGGCCCGCCAGGTCCTGGAAGTAGTTGGCGAGCCGCTGGCGCAGGGACTTCGCCTTCCCGACGTAGATCACCCGGCGGTGCTCGTCACGGAATTTGTAGACCCCCGGCGAGTCGGGGATCTGTCCCGGCTTGGGGCGGTAGCTGGAGGGGTCTGCCATGTCCCACACCCTACTTGCGAGGGCTGACACCTCGGGGGGGATGGGTGGGAGCCGGCAGCGGGGATGGGCGGGGGCGGGCGGCGGGAATGGGCGGGGGCGGCCGCCCGGCACGGCGGGCCGCGAGGGGAGTCGCGGCCCGCCGTGCCGGGCGCCGGCGGAGTGCCGGGAGGGGCGCCCCTCGGGACGGTCCCGGTGGGGTGGGGGGCGCCCCGCCCGGGCTCGGGTCAGCTCGGCGAGGCGGTGCGGCGGCGCCGGGCGGCGGTGGCGATCAGGGCGAGGGCGACGACGGCGCCGGCGGTGGCCGAGGCGAGGGTGACCGCCGGGGCGGTGTCGGAGTCCGGCCGGTCGTAGCCGCCCGCCATTCCCTTCTTCGCGTACGCGGAGCCGGGGAGCTTGTCGGCGTAGGCCTTGGTCACCCGGGCCCGGTAGGCGGTGAGGGTGGTGCCGTTGGCGCCCACCGCGCGGACGGCGTCCTCGTCCAGCGGGAGCACCTTCACTCCCTTGTGGACGTACCAGGCGTCGATCTGCGGCTCGCGGAAGACCGTCCCGCCGGGGAGCCTGCGGGCGCCCAGCGCCGCGTAGCGCGTCTCGTCGTCGCCGGTGGCGATGTTCACGACCTGCCATCCGGCGCCCTGCCGGGCGGTCCAGACCGACGCCCGCTGTCCGTCCGACGAGACGGCCGCGGCGGCGTAGAACTGCAGCTCGGCGACGGGCGCACCGGGCTTGCCCGCGACGAAGTCCGCGGAGAGGAAGCGCACCGGGACCGTCGCGCCCTCGATGCGGGGCTGGGCGGCGGCCCTGGCCACCGCACCGTCGCGGGCGAAGAACCGGGAGAGGGTGTCCAGCGCCTCGGGCGAGGCGGCCGCGGCCCGGGGCGTGGGGGCGGGCGGCGGTGCGGCCGCGGCGGCGGCCGGAGCGGCGAGGCCGAGGAGTACGGCGGCGACCGCGGCGGCGCCGGCTGCGGAACGTCCGGTCATCACGCTCACGCCCCTATCCGGTAGAGCGAGTGGGTCCAGGAGAAGGAGCTGTTGTCGACGTACCAGGCGTGGGAGGCCCAGTTGTAGCGGTCGCTGGAGGGCCACGGGTCGCCCCAGTAGACCCAGCTGTTGGCGTCGTCGTAGCCGTAGATCACGTGCATGTGACCGCCGCCGCCGGACCACTGGATCCGGGTCTCGATGGGCCGGCTGTTGTTGATCTCGGTCTGCACGGTCGAGTAGCGCAGCCAGCCGGTGACGTACGAGCCGGGGCTGATGCCCGCCCAGCTGAGGCCGTTCTGCACATTGCCGAGGGTGGCTTGGTTGTTGGGGCACTCGGAGCCCTGCTGGCGGTTGAAGGCGGCGTTGCAGAACTGGTTCTGGCTGTAACCGCGGCCGAACCAGGTGGCGATGGTGTTTCCGGCGGCCGCCCAGCACCAATTGGTCTTCTGCTGGGCCTGCATGGTGATGTCAAGGCGCTTCTGGGCGAGGGCGGACAGGTCGTCGCTCGCCGGGCCGGCGGCGGTGCCGGCTGCGGACGGGGTGACGCCGTGGGTGGCGGCGGTGGAGCCTGAGGTGGCGGCGGTCGCCGTGGCGGTCGGCAGGGTGAAGAGGGCCACGGCGAGCAGCGCCGCGAGGGAAAGCCCTCCTGGTCGGTCTGTTCTCTTGCGCATCGCGTTCCTCCCGAAGCGGGGGGGTGGGGGTGGAGGAGCGCGTCCGGACGCTGGTGAGGAGCATCAGGCGTTGTCGGGAGCAGGTCAACACGCTTCAATGCTGGGTGACATCACACTGTGAACGGTTCAACCACCGTGTGAACAGTTGCCCCCGGCCCACCTGCACCCCCACCCTCAGCGGCGCAGCGTCACGCCGGCCCGTCGTGAACGTTCACTGAGGAGTCCCCATGGGGCACACCGAAGCCGACCTTGTGCAGGTCCTGCACACCGGGCCGTTCCATCTGGCGCTGCGCACGGCGCTGGCGGTGCGCGGGCTCCCCCTCCAGCGGGTCCAGCACCATCTCGCGCACCGGGGCGTCAAGGTGGGGGTGACGAGCCTGAGTTACTGGCAGCAGGGCGCGCGCCGCCCCCAGCGACCCGAGTCCCTGAAGGCCGTACGCGCCTTGGAGGAGGTGCTCCAGCTCCCCGTGAACTCGCTGCTCCGGCTGCTCACCGGGGAGGGCGGGCGCCCCGAGGTGGAGCGGCCGGCGACCCGTTCGTACCGCTCTCTGGTGGAGGCGTCGGGCGCCGTCGAGCAGCTCCTCGCCGAGCTGGAGTCGCCGGTGGACGGCGGGCTGCACACGGTGGGCCACCACGAGCGGGTACGGATCGGGGCGCGGCGCGAGCTGGTGGGACGCGAATCGCAGCATCTGGTGCGCGCCCACCGGGACGGCGTCGACCGCTACCTCGCCATCCACCACGGGGATCCGGGCTGTGATCCGTCGAGGGTGGACGTGCGGGCCGTGGAGAACTGCCGGACAGGCCGGGTCCGGCGACACGGCGAGACCGGGGTCGTCGTCGCGGAGCTGCTCTTCGACGCCCGGCTGCGGGCCGGGGAGACGTATCTCTTCTCGTACGGCTTCGAGGACGGGACGGCCGGGGCGAGCACGGAGTACGTGCGCGGGTTCAGCTTCGCGGGCGGCCAGTACGTCCTGCAGGTCAGGTTCGACGAGACGGCGCTGCCGGTGCGGTGCCGGCGCTTCGCGCAGATGTCGGCGGGGGCACCGCGCGGCGCCCGCTCCGACCTGACGCTCAGCGGGCGGCACCGGACCGTGCATCTGGTGGAGCAGGGCGTGCGGCCGGGGATCCTGGGGATCGACTGGGCCTGGGACTGAAGGTTCGGGAGTGAAGGGCTGAGGGTCGGTACCGGCGGTGAGGCCTGGGCGGCGTCCGGTCCGCGGGTCTGCGGGCCGGCACCGGCGGTGAGGCCTGGGCGGCGTCCGGCCGCGGGTCTGCGGGCGCCGGGCGACGGCGGCTACGCGTCGGGGCCGGCCACCAGCTTGCCGTCCTTGACGACGACCGGGACCTCGGGCAGCGGCACGGTCGCCGGGCCGTGCAGCGCCTTGCCGGTGGTGACGTCGAAGCGGCTGCCGTGGCAGGGGCAGTTCCCCTCCGTGCCCTCGACCTTGTCGAGGAGGCAGCCCGCGTGCGTGCACTGGGCGCTGAAGGCCTTGTACTGGCCCTTCGCCGGGCAGCTCACGACCACCCGCTGCTCGGCGTAGAGCTTCGCGCCGCCGACCGGAACCTCGTCCGGGGCGCCGAGGGTCACCGGCGCGTTCGGCGTGGGCGTCTGGGCGTGGCCCAGTTTGGACTCGGTGGAGCAGGCGGCGACGCCCAGTCCGGCCGCTCCGGCGAGGGCTGCGCCTTTCAGCACGGTACGGCGGGCGGGCGACTGGCCGGACATGTGAGCTCCACGGTGCGGATCGGTTGTCGGGTGTCAGCGGCGTCGAGGTGTCAGCCGCTTCGAGATGACCTCGTCGACGATACCGGCGGGTGACGGCGGCGCTCGGGGCGGGGCTGTTCCGCCCCGGAGCGATGGGCTACGTTCACGCTCGTGATCGTCGTCGCCGGTGAGTCCTTGATCGATCTGGTCCCGCAGGGGGCGTCCGCCGCTCCCCTGCCGCCGCTGGTGCCCAGGCTCGGCGGCGGCCCGTACAACACGGCGGTGGCGCTCGGCCGCCTCGGCGCCGAGGTGGCCTTCTGCTCGCGCGTCTCCATCGACGCCTTCGGACAGGCGCTGATGGGCGGTCTGCGGGCAGCGGGCGTGACGACCTCCCTCGTCCAGCGCGGCCCGGAGCCGACGACGCTGGCGGTCGCCTCGGTCGGCGTGGACGGTTCGGCGGGCTACGGCTTCTATGCCGAGGGCACGGCCGACCGGCTCTTCGCACTGCCGGCGCGGCTCCCGCAGGGGGTGGAGGCGATGGCGTTCGGCACGTGCTCGCTGGTGCTGGAGCCTGGAGCGAGCGCGTACGAGGCACTGCTGCGGCGGGAGTCCGAGCGCGGGGTCTTCACCCTGCTCGATCCCAATGTCCGGCCGGGCCTCATCCCGGACGCGGAGGCGTATCGGGCGCGGTTCAGGAGCTGGCTGCCGTCCGTGTCACTGCTGAAGCTGTCCGAGGAGGACGCGCGGTGGCTGGGCGGCTCACCCGAGGAATGGCTCACCAGGGGCCCGTCGGCGGTGGTGCTGACGCGGGGCGCCGCGGGGCTGACGGTGGTGACCCGGCACGTGACGGTGACGGTGACGGCGGCCCCGGTGCGGGTCGTGGACACGATCGGCGCGGGCGACACGGTGAACGCGGCGCTGCTGCACGGGCTGGCGGGGCGTGACGCCGGCGCCCTGGGCGCGCCGGCCTGGCGGGACCTGCTGTCGTACGCGGCGCGGGCGGCCGCGGTCACCTGCTCACGCGCGGGGGCGGAGCCGCCGTACGCGTCGGAGATGGGCAGCTAGGGCGCCCCTCTCGGGGACCGACCCAGCAGGATCCGAGAGACAAGGCCCGGGCGCCGGGCCTCCCCCGTGCTTCCCCGAAACGGCCGTCGCGGGCCGCCCCGGAAAGCTCCGGGGCGGCCCGCGACAGGACGTCTCGGGCCTTGCGGGCCCTGGCCTCTGAGGCCTTGCGGGCTCAGGCCTTGCGGGCCTTGACCGTCTTCTTGACCGGGGTCGAGTTCGCGGTCTTGACCGTCTTCGCCGTCGCCGTCTTCTTCGCCGGCGCCTTCGCCGCGACCGTCTTCTTGGCGGCCGCCTTGGACCGGCTCCGCGCCGCCGGGATGGCCGCGTCGCTGATGCGGTTCACGTCGAGGATGTCCCGCAGGAACTTGCCGGTGTGGCTCGCGGGGACGCCCGCGACCTCCTCGGGGGTGCCCTCGGCGATGACGAGACCGCCGCCGCTGCCGCCCTCCGGGCCCATGTCGACGACCCAGTCCGCCGTCTTGATGACGTCCAGGTTGTGCTCGATGACGATCACCGTGTTGCCCTTGTCGACCAGGTTGGACAGCACCTTGATGAGCTTGGAGATGTCCTCGAAGTGCAGACCCGTGGTCGGCTCGTCCAGGACGTAGACCGTACGGCCGGTGGAACGCTTCTGGAGCTCGGAGGCGAGCTTGACGCGCTGCGCCTCGCCGCCCGAGAGGGTCGGCGCGGACTGGCCGAGGCGGACATAGCCGAGACCGACCTCGTGGAGCGTCCTCAGGTGACGGGCGATGGTCGGGACGGCCTCGAAGAAGTCCAGGGCCTCCTCGATCGGCATGTCCAGTACCTCGGCGATGGACTTGCCCTTGTAGTGGACTTCCAGGGTCTCCCGGTTGTAGCGCGCACCGTGGCAGACCTCGCACGGGACGTACACGTCGGGCAGGAAGTTCATCTCGATCTTGATGGTGCCGTCGCCGGAGCAGTTCTCGCAGCGGCCGCCCTTGACGTTGAAGGAGAACCGGCCCGGGAGGTAGCCCCGGACCTTCGCCTCCATCGTCTCGGCGAAGAGCCTGCGGACGTGGTCGAAGACGCCGGTGTACGTCGCCGGGTTGGAGCGGGGCGTGCGGCCGATCGGCGACTGGTCGACGTGGACGACCTTGTCGACGAGGTCGTCACCGTCCACCCGGGTGTGCCGGCCGGGCACCGACTTCGCGCCGTTCAGCTCGCGGGCCAGGTGGGTGTAGAGGATGTCGTTGACCAGCGTGGACTTGCCCGAGCCGGAGACACCGGTGACGGCCGTCAGCACACCGAGCGGGAACGACACGTCGATGTCCCGCAGGTTGTTCTCACGGGCACCGTGCACGGTGAGGCGGCGGGAGGGGTCCATGGGCCTGCGGATGTCGGGCGTCGGGATGGACCTCTTCCCCGAGAGGTACTGCCCGGTCATCGACTCCTTGTTGGCCAGCAGCTCCTTCAGGGACCCGGAGTGCACGACCTTTCCGCCGTGCTCGCCCGCGCCGGGGCCGATGTCGACCACCCAGTCGGCGACCTTGATGGTGTCCTCGTCGTGCTCGACGACGATGAGCGTGTTGCCCATGTCGCGGAGCCGGACGAGGGTCTCGATCAGCCGGTGGTTGTCGCGCTGGTGGAGGCCGATGGACGGCTCGTCCAGCACGTACAGCACGCCGACCAGGCCGGAGCCGATCTGGGTGGCGAGCCGGATGCGCTGGGCCTCGCCACCGGAGAGCGTGCCGGCGGCCCGGTTGAGGGAGAGGTAGTCCAGGCCGACGTCGACGAGGAACCGCAGTCGCTCGTTGACCTCCTTGAGGACCCGCTCGGCGATCTTCTTGTCGCGGGCGTTCAGCGTGAGGCGGCCGAGGAACTCGGCGCAGTCGCTGATGGACATGGCGGAGACCTCGGCGATGGACTTGTCCATCACCGTGACCGCCAGGACGATCGGCTTGAGGCGGGTGCCCTCACAGGTGGGGCAGGGCACCTCGCGCATGTACCCCTCGAAGCGCTCACGGCTGGAGTCGCTCTCGGCCTCCGTGTGCCGCCGCTTGACGAACGAGACGGCGCCTTCGAAGGCGGGGGTGGTGTAGGCGCGCTCGCGCCCGTACCGGTTGCGGTAACGGACCTCGACCTGGGTCTTGTGGCCGTAGAGCAGGGCCTTGCGGGCCCGCTGCGGCAGGCCGGCGAACGGGATGTCCGTACGGAAGCCGAGGGCCTGGGCGAGCCCGCCGATCAGCCGGCCGAAGTACTCCTTGGTGTGGCCGTGGGACCAGGGGTGGATGGCGCCGTCGTCGAGCGACTTGTCCTCGTCGGGGACGATCAGCTCGGGGTCGACCTCCATGCGCGTGCCGATGCCGGTGCAGTCGGGGCAGGCGCCGAAGGGCGAGTTGAAGGAGAAGGAGCGCGGCTCCAGCTCCTCGAAGGACAGGTCGTCGTACGGGCAGTACAGGTGCTCCGAGTACATCCGCTCGCGCTCGGGGTCGTCCTCGGGGAGGTCGACGAAGTCCAGGACGACCATGCCGCCGGAGAGACCCAGCGCGGTCTCGACGGAGTCGGTGAGCCGGCGCTTGGCGCTGTCCTTGACGGTGAGGCGGTCGACGACCACCTCGATGGTGTGCTTCTCCTGCTTCTTGAGCGTGGGCGGCTCGCTGAGCTGGATGGTCTGGCCGTCGACACGCGCGCGGCTGTAGCCCTTGGTCTGGAGGTCGGCGAAGAGATCGACGAACTCACCCTTGCGCTCGCGCACCAGCGGGGAGAGGACCTGGAACCGGCTGCCCTCGGGCAGCTCCAGAACGCGGTCGACGATGGCCTGGGGCGACTGGCGGGAGATGGGGCGGTTGCACTCGGGGCAGTGCGGCTTGCCGATGCGCGCGAAGAGCAGGCGCAGGTAGTCGTAGACCTCGGTGATGGTGCCGACCGTGGAGCGCGGGTTGCGCGAGGTCGACTTCTGGTCGATGGAGACCGCCGGCGAGAGGCCTTCGATGAAGTCCACGTCCGGCTTGTCCATCTGGCCGAGGAACTGACGGGCGTAGGAGGAGAGCGACTCCACGTAGCGGCGCTGCCCCTCGGCGAAGATCGTGTCGAACGCGAGGGAGGACTTGCCCGACCCCGAGAGCCCGGTGAAGACGATGAGGGAGTCACGCGGGAGGTCGAGCGAGACGTTCTTGAGATTGTGCTCGCGAGCGCCACGAACGATGAGACGGTCGGCCACGCCGGTCCGCACCTTTCTTGAGAGAAGCGGGGGCACAGCCCCGTCCTGGATCGGCACGGGCTCGAGTGAGCCGTATCGGGTCCATGGGGGCCGCCGGAGGATGAAGTCCAACAACCAAGGATGCCTGATGCCTCTACCGAGCGTATAGCACGCGCATTCGATTTACGGCCGCGCTCTGCCACCTTCACCCGAATGAGTGGCAGCGCTATCGTCGGCGCCATGATCGACCATGCGCATGACCTGGCTTCTGTACGGGAAGCGACCGAGCGGCTCCTCAGCGCAGCCGCCAAGCTGGACAACGCTTCGGTGGGCGAGCCGTCACGGCTCCCGGGCTGGACGCGCGGCCATGTGCTGGCGCACGTCGCCCGCAACGCCGACGCCCTGGTGAACGTTCTGCGCGGCCTTCCCATGTACGCCGACGCCGCGACGCGCGACGCCGACATCGAGCGCGACGCGCCCAGGCCGCTCGACGCCCAGCTCGACGACGTACGTGAGACCGCCGCCCGCTTCGACGCCGAGGGCCGCGTCCCGGCCGACTGGGACCGGACCGTCGAACTCCGCAACGGAGTCACCGACCGGGCCGCCCGCGTCCCCTTCCGCCGCCTCGTCGAGGTCGAGCTGCACCATGTCGACCTGGGAGTCGGCTACGAGCTGGAGGACCTGCCGGCGGAGTTCGTGGAACGGGAGATCGACTTCCTCTGCGAGCGTTTCCGTGACCACAAGGACGTGCCGTCGACCGGCCTCTCCAGCGACGACGGCCGCGTCTGGACCACGGGCGGCGGCGCGGAGGGTCCGACGGTCGGGGTGCGGGGCTCGGCCCCCGCCCTCCTCGGCTGGCTGTGCGGCCGCCGCGACGGCTCGGACCTGGAGGCCACGGGCGGCACGCTGCCCGCGCTGCCGCCTCTGTAGTCGGCTGAGTACGCTGCCCCCATGACATACAGCGGTGCGGTGAGGGTCGGCGGGCCGGCGGACGTGCACGAGCTGGCCGATCTGATGATCTCGAAGGTCGCCGTCGGCCCGATGGACAACAACTCCTATCTGCTGCGCTGCCGGGCCACCGGCGAACAGCTGCTGATCGACGCGGCCAACGAGGCGCAGACGCTGCTCCGGCTGATCGGTGACGACGGCATCGCGTCCGTCGTCACCACCCACCGCCACGGTGACCACTGGCAGGCGCTGGCGGAGGTCGTGGCGGCGACCGGGGCGCGGACCCATGCCGGGGAGTACGACGCCGAGGGCATCCCCGTCCCCACCGACGTCCTGGTGTCCGACGGCGACACGATCCGGGTCGGCCGGGTCGAGCTCACCGCACGGCATCTGGTGGGGCACACGCCCGGCTCGATCGCGCTGGTCTACGACGACCCGCACGGCCACCCCCATGTCTTCACCGGTGACTGCCTCTTCCCCGGCGGGGTCGGCAACACCTGGAAGGACCCCGAAGCGTTCGCCAGCCTGATCCACGACGTGGAGACCAAGCTGTTCGAGGTGCTTCCGGACGAGACATGGGTGTACCCGGGCCACGGCAAGGACACGACGCTCGGTGACGAGCGGCCGAAGCTGCCGGAGTGGCACGCACGGGGCTGGTGACCCCGGGGCGCGGCCGGTGGGGGCGTGCGCTTCCGTACGCCCCCGTAACCGCTGGGCCGCACGGGTAGTTGGCGCGACATGCCCAACAGTCACACTCCGTGTCCATCCCCGTCCTCGTCCCCGTCCTCCTCCCCGTCCATGAGGCGACTGGCTGCCGCCTCGCTCGCCGGGACCGCCGTCGAGTTCTACGACTTCTTCGTGTACGGCACCGCCGCGGCCCTCGTTCTGGGGCCGCTGTTCTTTCCGACGTTCTCGCCGGTCGCCGGGACGCTGGCGGCCTTCGGCACGTTCGCCGTCGGTTTCGTCGCGCGTCCGCTCGGTTCCGCCCTCTTCGGGCACATCGGTGACCGCCACGGGCGACGCCCCGTCATGTTCGCCTCGCTGCTGCTGACCGGTGTCGCCACGGTCGCGGTGGGCTTTGTCCCCTCGTACGCGACGCTGGGCGTCGGCGCGCCCGTGCTGCTCCTGGTGCTGCGGTTCCTGCAGGGCCTCGGCCTCGGCGGCGAGTGGGGCGGCGCCGTCCTGCTCACCGCCGAGCACGCCCCGGAGCGGCGGCGGGCGCTGTGGGCGAGCTTTCCGCAGATCGGTCCCCCGGTCGGGTTTCTGCTCGCGAACGGGGTGATGCTGGCGCTGTCGGCGGGGCTGACGGACGCCCAGTTCCGTGAGTGGGGCTGGCGGGTCCCGTTCTGGGCGGCCGGGCTGCTGGCCGCGGGCGGGCTGCTGCTCCGGTCGTCGCTGAAGGAGACGCCGCAGTTCACGGAGCTGGCCGCGTCGGGCGGCCGGGCGAGCGCGCCGCTGGCGGAGGTGGCGCGCGGCCACTGGCGGCTGGTGCTGCTGACGGCCGGGGCGCTCGCGGTCGGCTACGCGGTGTTCTACGCGGTGTCGACGTGGGCGCTGGCGTACGGCACCGAGCAGTTGGGGGTGAGCCGCACGGTGATGCTGGTCTGCGTCATGGCAGCGGTGGCGATCAAGGGCGCGGTGACGCCGTTCGTCGCGATGCTGGGCGACCGCTACGGGCGCCGGCCCTTGTGTCTGACGGGGTGTGCGGCGTCGGCGCTGTGGATGTTCCCGATGGTGGCGCTGCTGCACACCGCCGAGCCGGTGCTGATGTTCCTCGGCTTCCTCGGCTCGATGCTCGCGTTCATCACCATGTTCTCGGTGGTGGGGGCGTACGTGCCGGAGCTGTACGAGCCGAGGGTGCGCTGCACCGGGGCGGCCGTCGGCTACAACCTGGCGGGCGTCCTGGGCGGTGCGCTGACCCCGATCGTGGCGACGGCGGCCTCGGGCGGCAGCGGGCCGCCGTGGGGGGTGGCTGCCTATCTGACGGTCGTGGCGCTGCTGAGCCTCGGGTGTTTCGCGCTGCTGCCGGAGACCCGGCCGGTACGGGTCGAGGCCGAGCCCCGGGAGGCCGCGCCGGTGTGAGGCGGGCGGTGAAGGCCCCGGGGCCGGTGCGGGCGGTGGTGTGCCGCCCGCACCGGCCCCGGTGCGTTGTGTGTCGTGCCGGTCAGGCGTCGACGGACGCCTTGGTGGCCTCCTCGGCGGCTTCGCGCTCCGCCTGCCTCTTGGAGGCGATGAGGCTCGTGATCGTCGTGATGACCAGGACGCCGCAGATGACGGCGAGCGAGAAGGGGATGGAGATCTCCGGGACGTGCACCCCCGACTCGTGCAGGGCGTGCAGGACCAGCTTCACTCCGATGAAGCCGAGGATCACCGACAGGCCGTAGCTGAGGTGGACCAGCTTCTTCAGCAGACCACCGATGAGGAAGTACAGCTGGCGCAGACCCATCAGGGCGAAGGCGTTGGCGGTGAAGACGATGTACGGGTCCTGCGTGAGGCCGAAGATCGCCGGGATGGAGTCCAGGGCGAACAGCACGTCCGTGGTGCCGATCGCGAGCATGACGACCATCAGCGGCGTCAGCACCCGCTTGCCGTTGACCTGGAGGAAGAGCTTGGTGCCGTGGTACTTGTCGGCGACGCCGAACTTCTTCTCGATGGACTTGAGGAGACGGTTCTCCTCGAACTCCTCCTCGCCCTCGTCGCTGCGCGCCTCCTGGATGAGCTTCCAGGCGGTGAAGATGAGGAACGCGCCGAAGATGTAGAAGACCCAGGCGAAGCTGGCGATGATCGCGGCGCCGGCGGCGATGAAGACGGCGCGCAGGACGAGTGCGATCAGCACACCGATCAGCAGCACCCGCTGCTGGAGGTGGGACGGCACCGAGAACTTCGCCATGATCAGGACGAAGACGAAGAGGTTGTCGACACTGAGCGACTTCTCGGTGATGAAGCCGGCGAAGAACTCGCCGGACGCCTGGCTGTCGCCGAAGAACAGCAGGCCCAGGCCGAAGAGGGCGGCGAGGACGATCCAGACGACCGTCCAGGTACCGGCTTCCTTGATCGACACGTCATGGGGCTTGCGCCCGATGAGGAAGTCGATCGCTATCAGGGCGGACAGACCAAGAATGGTCAGCACCCACAGGGTCATTGAAACGTCCACTGCGCCTCCGGCGTCGTACGGCTCGTGATCAGCGTCGTCGCTGCCGGAGGTCTCTTCCACCCGGGATCCGGGCCGGCGCCCCGGGATCAGACCGATGTCGTCTGTCCGTATTGACGGGAACGCCGCAGTCGGGAGTACTCCCCTCCGCACCAAGCACATTACCGGAAGAACCAAGAAACGGTAAAGACGAGGGTAAAGAGAGCTCAAATGACCAGGTCAGCGGCCCCATACCCGACGGGCCTCGGCGACCTGGGCCAGAACCTGGCGGAGGACCTCACTGCCCGGCGGGGGGACCGCCGGCTCGTACGTCCAGGCGTGCCCCACCCAGGGGTCGGCGAGGTGGTCGTCGGGGACGGGGGTGATGCGCAGCAGGGAGCGCCAGAGCGGGTCGAGGACCGGGCCGTATGCGGAGGCGTCCTCCCGGTCGGCGACCATCATCAGATGGACGCCGACGGCGGGGCCCTCGTCGGCGAGATAGCGGAGCTGGGTGACGCACCGGTCGTCGAAGCCGTGCGGGAAGTCGTTGACGATCAGCAGCTGCTCGGCGGTGTCCAGGCCGGGCGGCAGCGAGTCGGCGGCTCCCGCGCGGATCGCCATCTGCACCAGATCGACCCGCTCGGTCAGCTTGGCCAGCACCGCCGCGACGCCCGCCGCGCCGGAGGCCGGAGGGCCGTCCAGCACACCGGTGTCGGTGAGGGGAGCGAGCGAGGCGGCGGCGGAACCGGCCGGGTCGATGACATGGACGGTGAACTCGCCGGCCGGGTAGACCGCGAGCAGCCGGGCGGCATGGGAGACGGCCGTGTCCATGGCGAGCCGGCGCAGCTGGGCCTCGTCCATGAAGGCGGCCGCCTCCGAGTGGCCGCGTCCGCTGTCGACCCACAGCCCGCGCTCCAGCGGGAGCCGTACGAGCATCGGGATTCGCAGGTCCGGGCACTCGGGGAGGTGGAGATCGCCGAGACGCAGCGCCATCGGGATCTCCATGGGAACGCGGTAGGCGTGCCAGACCGGGTTGTCCCAGCGGGCGTACGGGGCCGGGAGCGCGGGCTCGACGACCTCGGCCTCGGCGGCCAGCTGCGCGAGATCGCGGTCCAGCGCCTCGCGGGCGCGCTCGGTGAGCTCGTCGTGCTTGGCGCGGGCCGCGGAGCGGGCCTCGTCCCCACTGGTGCCGATGCGGCTGCGCGGATCGGACAGGACGCGGTCGAGCTCCTGGTCCATCCGGGATTCGGCGAAGTCGAGGGCGCTGCGGTACGCGGCCGTGGTGCGGGCCAGGTCCTCGAACATGCCCCAGACCTGGTTGTAGAGCCGCTCGTCCATGGACCAGCCGGTGGCGTCGCCCGCGACCGGCACGGGCGGCTGCCCGGGGGGCGCGGGCGGCACGGTGGGCGGCGGCGTCGGAGGCGCGGCGGCCTGGCGGCGCGGGTGCGCGTAGTCGACGGGGCCGCCTGGTGCCGAGGCGGGCTGGGGGACGTCCGCGGGGACCGTGGCGGCGTCGGCGGGCTGCGTGGGCAGGGGCTGGGTGTGCTGCCCGGTCGTGCCACCCGGCCGTCCGCCCTGGTGGTCGGAGCCCGCGACCGGCGCGGAGTGGCGGACCCGGTCCGCCTCCGGGACGCGGGGAGGGGGCGCCGAGACCGAGCGCGCCATCCCCCGGGCGACCGCCTCCAGGATGCTCGTCGCGATCTCGGCGGACCGCTCCACGCCCTGGTCCTGGAGCATCGCGGCGAGCCCGCCGTCGTACCCCTGGCCGACCGCGCGGACCTTCCAGGCGCCCTGACGGCGGTACAGCTCCATGGCGACGACGGCGGACTCGGCGGTCAGGCCGGTGATCGTGTACGTGGCGACCTCGTCGCCGTCGAGACCGGTGACCGCCACGAAGGGCGCGGCGACGTCGCCGAAGCGGACCGGGCCGCCGACACCCACGGGCAGGGCGAGCAGGACGGTCACCCGGTGGACGCCCCCGGGCAGCGCGCCGAGGTCCAGGGCGAGCCGGTGGTCGGCGGCGGCCTGCTGGGAGACCTCGATCCCGGGCAGCGCCGGTGAGCCGGGGTGGGCGATCCATTCGGGGCCGACCACCGTGCCGTCCTCGTCGCCGAGGGTGGCACCGGCGACCACCGGATGGCCCGCCGAGACCCGGATCTCCAGTCGGGTGTGCGGCAGGGGGTGGTTCTGCCCCCGGACCAGCTCGGCCGTCATCGCCTCTGTCCCCCTCGTTCGTTCGGTCGAGCAGCGCAGCTCCCGACGGCCTGCCGCCTCCGGGAGCTGCGTGTACGGCGTGGGCCGTCCTACAGGTGCGGCAGGATCGCCGGCATCAGGTCCTGGAAGGTGCGCCCGTTGGCCGGGTTGCCCAGGGCCGTCATCTTCCAGCCGGCTCCGTCGCGGTGCACCTTCGCCATGATCTGCGCGGTGTACTGGCCGCCGCCGTCCAGGGTGTAGCGCGCGAGCTCCTGGCCGTTGGTCTCGTCGACGATGCGGCAGAAGGCGTTCTGCACCTCCTGGAACGTCTGGCCGGTGAAGGAGTTCACCGTGAAGACGATCTGGTCGATGTGGACCGGGACCCGGGGCAGGTCGACGAGGATCGCCTCGTCGTCGCCGCCCTGGCCCGCGCCGCCCACCAGGTTGTCCCCGGTGTGGCGCACCGAGCCGTCATCACTGACGAGGTGGCGGAAGAAGACCACGTCCACCGGCTGCTTGTCGGCGAACAGCACCGCTGACGCGTCCAGGTCGATCTCCCGGGTGCGGGAGCCGAACAGGCCGCGGCGCGGGGCCGCCTGCCAGCCGAGACCCATCCGTACCGCGGTAAGGGTGCCTCCGCCCCGCTTCTCCAGGCTGATGGCCTGACCCTTGGTCATATTGACCGTCACGCGCTGTCCCCTCTCGTTGCGATCCCCCGCGGGCGTGTCTCCGCATGCGGTTGGCAGCACCCTACGCAGGGCCACTGACACCGCAGCAGGTACCGTCCGTTTTTGTGTCGGTCTTGCAACACAGCACCGGCTTCACGGCGTCAGGCGAGCCCCGCCTCCCTCATCTGGCGCAGCTCTTTCTTCAGCTCGCCGACCTCGTCGCGCAGCCGCGCGGCGACCTCGAACTGCAGCTCGGCGGCCGCGGCACGCATCCGGTCGGTCATCTCCTCGATGATTCCGGCCAGTTCGGCGGCGGGGCGGTCGCTGACGATCTCGCCCTTGCTCGCGGCCCTGCCGCGCTTGGTGGCGTGCGCGCCCAGCGACGGCACGGGGGCCTTGGCTCCCTTGCCGTCCTTCGTCTGGCGGTAGCCGGTGCCGAGGAGCTCCTCGGTGTCGATCTCCTCGCGGGCGATGGTCGCCACGATGTCGTTGATCTTCTTGCGGAGCGGCTGCGGGTCGATGCCGTTGGCCGTGTTGTACGCGATCTGCTTCTCCCGGCGGCGGTTGGTCTCGTCGATGGCCTTCTCCATCGCCGGGGTGACCGTGTCCGCGTACATGTGGACCTGGCCCGAGACATTGCGCGCCGCGCGGCCGATGGTCTGGATCAGGGAGGTGCCGGAGCGCAGGAAGCCCTGCTTGTCGGCGTCGAGGATGGCGACCAGGGACACCTCGGGCAGGTCGAGGCCCTCGCGGAGCAGGTTGATGCCGACGAGGACGTCGTACTCTCCGGAGCGCAGTTCGCGCAGCAGCTCGATGCGGCGCAGGGTGTCGACGTCGCTGTGCAGGTAACGGACCTGGATGCCCAGTTCGAGGAAGTAGTCCGTGAGGTCCTCGGACATCTTCTTGGTGAGCGTGGTGACCAGGACCCGCTCGTCCTTCTCGGTGCGCAGCCGGATCTCGTGCACGAGATCGTCGATCTGGCCCTCGGTGGGCTTGACGACGACCTGGGGGTCCACGAGACCGGTGGGCCGGATGATCTGCTCGACGAAACCGTCGCCCCGGGAGAGTTCGTACTGTCCGGGGGTGGCGGAGAGATAGACCGTCTGGCCGATCCGCTGCTGGAACTCCTCCCACTTCAGCGGCCTGTTGTCGAGGGCGGACGGCAGGCGGAAGCCGTGGTCGACGAGGGTCCGCTTGCGGGAGGCGTCGCCCTCGTACATCGCGCCGATCTGCGGGACGGTGACGTGCGACTCGTCGATGACGAGGAGGAAGTCCTCGGGGAAGTAGTCGAGGAGCGTGTTGGGGGCGGAGCCGGGCGCGCGGTCGTCGAAGTGCATCGAATAGTTCTCGATGCCGGAGCAGGAGCCGATCTGCCGCATCATCTCGATGTCGTAGGTGGTGCGCATGCGCAGCCGCTGGGACTCCAGGAGCTTGCCCTGCTTGTCGAGCTCGGCGAGGCGCTCCTCCAGCTCGCGCTCGATGCCGTTGACCGCCTTCTCCATGCGCTCGGGGCCGGCGACGTAGTGGCTGGCGGGGAAGACGTACAGCTCGCGGTCCTCGCTGATCACCTCGCCGGTGAGCGGGTGGAGCGTGGACAGCGCCTCGATCTCGTCGCCGAACATCTCGATCCGGACAGCCAGCTCCTCGTAGACCGGGAAGATCTCGATGGTGTCACCCCGGACCCGGAAGGTGCCGCGCGCGAACGCCACGTCGTTGCGGGTGTACTGGATGTCGACGAAGCGGCGCAGCAGCTGGTCGCGGTCGATCTCCTCGCCGACCTTGAGGGGGACCATCCGGTCCACGTACTCCTGCGGCGTGCCGAGGCCGTAGATGCAGGAGACGGAGGCGACCACGACGACGTCCCGGCGGGTCAGCAGGGAGTTGGTCGCCGAGTGGCGCAGCCGCTCGACCTCCTCGTTGATCGAGGAGTCCTTCTCGATGTAGGTGTCCGACTGAGGGACGTACGCCTCGGGCTGGTAGTAGTCGTAGTACGAGACGAAGTACTCGACGGCGTTGTTCGGCAGGAGCTCACGGAACTCGTTGGCCAGCTGGGCGGCCAGCGTCTTGTTCGGCGCCATCACCAGGGTGGGGCGCTGGAGCTTCTCGATCATCCAGGCGGTGGTCGCCGACTTGCCGGTGCCGGTGGCGCCGAGCAGGACGACGTCCTTCTCACCCGCGCGGATGCGTCGCTCCAGGTCGGCGATGGCCGCCGGCTGGTCGCCGCTGGGCTGGTAGGGGCTGACGACCTCGAAAGGCGCCACCGTGCGTTCGATCTTGGAAACGGGCCGCATGCAACCACCGTACGACCCCCCACTGACAGTCGGGCGGCGATCGCCCGTCCGGGCGTCCCCTCCGGGCCGCGCGGCACCCCGGAGGCGTCCGTCAGTGGTCGCGCGGGCGATGGTCGGCGCGGCGTGAGGCGCGGCCGCGGACAGGGCCCCCGGAGCGGCCGGCGGAGCGGGACGCCGACCAGTTGGCGGGCTCTCCGTACGCCTGGGGCCGGCGCTGCGCGGGGACCCCGGGGCGGAGGTCCGCGCGCGGGGAATTGCGCCGGTCCCCCGTCACCAACAGCGGATCGACCATCACGACCACGGCGGCGACCAGCAGGAAGACCGCGGGGCCGACCAGCATCGGGGCGATGAGCCCGGCGGCGGTGTCGCCGCTGCCGCCGGGGGCGGCGCCGTGCAGGTGGACGCTGACCGCGGCCATGGCCGTGTAGTGCATGCCGCTGACCGCGAGGCCCATCACCAGGCTGGCGCCCAGACTCGCCAGGAAGCCGTGGACGGAGACGGCGGCCCAGAGCGCCGAGGTGGCCGCGACGACGGCGATGACCACGGACATGGCGACGGTGAGGGTGTCGTACTCGACCTGCCCCTGAAGCCGCATTCCAGCCATGCCCAGATAGTGCATGGTGGCGATCCCCAGACCCGTGATGGTGCCGCCGGTGACCAGGGCCAGCGGGGTCGCGCCCCGGTAGCCGACGATGAAGATGCCGATGCCGACCATGACGATCGCGACGCCGAGGCTGGCGAAGGTGATCGGCCGGTCGTAGGTGAGGGGCGCCTCCTCGACGGTGAAGCCCATCATGGCGATGAAGTGCATCGTCCAGATGCCGCTGCCGATGGACGTGGCGCCCAGCGCCAGCCAGCCGGGTTTGAAGGAGCCGTGGGTCCGGAGGGACCTGATGGTGCAGCGCAGGCCGAGCGCACCGCCGAGACAGGCCATGAGGTAGGCGGCCACGGGGGTCACCAGGCCGTAGCTGAATCCGTCCACCGTGCCCTGCATGGCCTCACGTCCTCGCCGCCCTGTTTCCCCTGTCGTCCCCCGGCGAGATTATGGCGCGTGGGCTCCCCAGCCAACGCGTGCGGGTCGTTTTGTCGACAGGGATACTGCGCCCTGAGGCTCTCCGGGCCGCCGCCGTTCCCGTCGTGGCCATCCTCTGTCCGTCACGTGTTGGTCACGTACTGCCACTCTCGGAGCAATCCGGGACCACACGACGCGAGGAGTTCCCGTGTCCCTGCGCCCCACCGTCGTCCGCTCCCCCGACGCCCACTCCTCCTCACTGCTCCGCCTCCCCCTGGTCCGCCCCGCCCTCCGTTCCGCCGCCGTCGCGGCCGCCGCGCTCCTGGGCGCCGCGTCGCTGTTCGCGCCCGGCGGGGTTTCCCCCACCCCCGCCGCTTCCAGCTCCACCTCCCCCGGCGCCGGTTCCGGGACCGCCGCGTACGACGGGCTGCTCGTCCTCGCCCACCGGGGCGCCTCGGCGTACGCACCCGAGAACACGCTCGCGGCGATCGACCTGGCCGCCGAGATGGGTTTCGCCTGGGTGGAGAACGATGTGCAGCGCACCAAGGACGGGACCCTGGTCGTCATCCACGACGACAGCCTGGCGAGGACCACCGATGTGGAGCAACGCTTCCCCGGACGTTCGCCGTGGAAGGTCAGGGACTTCACCGCCGCGGAGATCGCCACGCTCGACGCGGGCGGCTGGCTGGGCGAGAAGTGGGCGGGGGCACGGGTGCCGACGCTCGCGCGGTACCTGGACCAGGTCGAGCGCAACGACCAGAGTCTTCTCCTGGAGATCAAGAAGCCCGAGCTGTATCCGGGGATCGAACGGGACACGCTGCGCGTCCTCGGCGAGCGGGGCTGGCTGGACCGGCCGCACGTCAGGTACCGGCTGGTGATCCAGAGCTTCGGCGCGAACAGCGTCAAGGCGGTGCACGCGCAGCGGCCCGACATCACGACCGGGTTCCTCGGGACGCCCCCGGTCGGCGAGCTGCCCGCCTACGCGCGGTTCACCGACCAGATCAACCCCTCGCACACCACGATCGGCGGCGACTACGTGGCGGCCGTCCACCGGCTCAAGGGGGCGCACGGTCTGCCGCTGCGGGTCAGCACGTGGACGGTCAACGACGCGGAGGGCGCGCGGCGGGTGGCCGACTACGGCGTGGACGGGATCATCACCAACAACCCCGACGTGGTGCGGGACGCCCTCGGCTGAGGCCCCCGGCCGGGCGGGCAGGGGAGTGCTGTCAGTGCCCGGTCGTACGGTGGTCCGCATGAAGAGCATCGAGTGGGCCACCCTCGGCACGGACATCGGGCCGCTGCTCCTCGCCGCGACGGACGAGGGTCTGGTGAGCGTGGTCTTCCACGCCCGCCCCACGGTCCGGGACAAGGCACTCGGGAGGTTGTCGGCGCAGCTGGGCGGCGAGCTCGTCGAGAACCCGGCGGGCCGCGCGGCCGAGCCCATACGCCAGATCGAGGCCTACTTCGCGGGGGAACTGCGGGACTTCGAGCTGCCGCTCGACTGGTCCCTGACGACCGGCTTCAACCGGCAGGTGCTGCGCGAGCTGGCGACGGGCGTGCCGTACGGCACGGTCGTGGGGTACGGCGAGCTGGCCGAGCGGGTGGGCCAGCCCCGGGCGGCGCAGGCCGTGGGAGCGGCGATGGGAGCCAATCCGCTGCCGGTCGTGGTGCCGTGCCACCGCGTGGTGGAGAGCGACGGGGGGCTCGGGGGCTTCGGCGGCGGGCTGGAGACGAAACGGCAGTTGCTGGCCCTGGAAGGGGTGCTGCCGCAGCCGCTGTTCTAGGCGCGGCCCGAACCGGTGGATCCGGGTCGGTGCTTCGGGGACGCCGCGCCGCAGCCGCCGCCAGGTCACGGTCCAGGGCGCACGCGCACCCGCCCCCGCAGGCGCCCCCGCGACCACGACGCGCCCATGTCCACCGCACACCGCACCCGCGGGCGGCCTCCCGTACCTGAAGTGGTTCGGGCCGCGGGTGGAGGGCATTCCGTGCCCGCGTAAGGACTGACACACTGCCTCGGTGACTACGCACCCTGACGCTCCCGATTCCTCCGCACCGATACCGACGGCCAAGGCCGGGGCGCCGTCCGTCACGGCGGAGGAGCTGCCCGCCCTCCGGCGGCGCATCACGGCCGTGCTCGTCGCCAGTCAGATCCTCGGCGGGCTGGGAGTGGCCACCGGAATCGCTCTCGCCACCGTCCTGGCGCAGGAGATCAGCGGGACAGAGGCGCTGTCGGGGCTCGCGCCGACCGCCACGGTCGCCGGGACGGCGCTGCTGTCCATGCCGCTGGCCGCGCTGATGACGGCCCGGGGTCGGCGGCCGGGGTTGGTGCTCGCCTATCTGGTGGGCGCGCTCGGGGCCGTGGTGGTGGTCCTGGGAGCGGTCCTCGGCAATTTCCCGCTGCTGCTGGTCGGCATGGCCGGGTTCGGTGCCGGCTCGTCCGCGAACCTGCAGGCGCGGTTCGCGGCGGCGGACCTCGCGGAGCCGGAGCGACGCGCCCGGGCGATCTCGACCGTGGTGTGGGCCACCACGATCGGCGCGGTCCTCGGTCCGAACATCGCGGGGCCGGCGGGCCGTTCGGTCGCGGGGTTCGGCATCCCGCCGGCCGCCGGGCCGTTCCTCTGGGCGGCCGGGGTGTTCCTCGTGTCCGCCGTCATGGTGTCCGTACTCCTGCGACCGGACCCCCTGCTCACCGCGCGTTCTCTGGCCGGCCCCGCCGACGACGGCTCCACGGCCGGGCGCTCGCTGCGGGCCGGCATGCGTGCCGTACGGGAGTCGCCGCGCGCCCGGCTCGCCCTGGTCACCGTGGCCGTGTCGCACACGGCGATGGTGTCGATCATGTCGATGACCCCGGTCGCGCTCAGCCACCACGGGGCCGGCATCCAGCTGATCGGCCTGGTGATCAGTGGTCATATCGCCGGCATGTACGCGTTCTCGCCTGTGATGGGCTGGCTGTCGGACCGGCTCGGCCGACCGGCGGTCATCGGTCTCGCGGTGGGACTGCTGTCCTGCGCCGCGTTGCTCGCCGGCACGGCGGGCGCGGGGCACGGCCAGACCGCCGTGGGCCTCTTCCTCCTCGGCCTCGGCTGGTCGGCGGGGCTGGTCTCCGGCTCGGCGCTGCTCACGGACTCGGTGCCAGGGGCCGCCCGGGCCGCCGTACAAGGCCTCTCCGACCTCATCAGCAACACGGCGGCGGGCCTCGGCGGCGCGGCGGCCGGGCTGATCGTCGCCCGCGCGAGCTACGGCTGGCTGAACGTGGTCGCGGCGGCGCTCCTGCTGCCGCTGTCGGCCCTCGCGCTGCGCGCGGTGCTGCGCCGGGGTGCGACGGGCCCCGGAACGCCCGGCCAATAGCCCGGGAGCGAGCGCGACCCGGACGCGTGGCGCCGTCCACATCGGGGCTCGCGGCCCACCCGCCGGGCGCCGTCCACATCGGAGCTCGCGGCCCACCCGCCGGGCGCCGTCCACATCGAAGACCCGGCCCGCCGGCGAACGCTCCGCCCGTCGCGGTCAATCGACCGGAGCCGGTGAGGAGGCGTCGGCCGCGCGGAGCCCCGGGGTGCCGGAGCCGTCCGCCGGGACGCTCCACACTCCCCCGTCGACCCCGTACGCGAGCGTGCGGTCGTCGAGCCAGGCGGCCTGATCGTCGACGCTGCGGGATTCGGCGAGCGGGTGCTCCTTCATGGTGCGCAGGTCCAGTACGTACAGCCGCCAGGGAGCGGCCGGATCGTCCGAGACCTTCTTCTTGAACGCGATACGGGTGTTGTCGGGTGAGAGGGAGGGACATTCGACGTTTTGGCGCAGGGCGCGCGCCGACCACTTCCTCATGTCGCCCTCGACGAGGTACGTACGGCCGGCGGTCGACACGGTCGCGTAGAAGCGGTTGTCGTCACGGGCGAAGGTGACGCCCCAGTAGTTGATGTCCGGTGCGAAGTGACGACGGCCGTCGAGGGTGAGCGGGATCTGTTCCATGTTCTTGACCAGATATCCGGTGCGCAGGTCCAAGATTGACGTACGGGTGGAAAAGGCGGACGTGGCGTACGAGTCGCCCGTGGCGAAGGTGGTCCAGGAGAGCATCCGCCCGGAGGCCGAGACCCGGGCGCGGTTGGGGATCCCCGGCACCGCGGTCCGGCGGGTCTCGCGCAGCTTCCGGTCGAGGACGAGGGCGTACGAGCGCGGCGGGACGCCGGGCCGGCGCTGGAGGCACAGCGCGGTCGGGCCGGCCGCGTAGAAGCGGTCGCAGCGGGGGCCGCCGGGCGCGCGGCGCGCCCCCCGCTCGGTCAGGCCCTGGTGGGCGAGGCGGCCGCTCGGCCCGTCGCGGACGTACAGCCGGGGGCCGACGATCATGAACGCCGGGTCGGCCGCCACGGCCGCGCGCCCACCGGCGCCGGCGCGGTCGGCGGCCCGCAGGGTGTAGGCGACGGCACCAGCTGCGAGGAGGGCGACGGCGACGGCGAGGACTCCCGCGCGGGCCCGCAGGGTGAGGTTCCGGGCTGTCATGCCGAAGGCCTTTCCGAGGAGGTGTGTGCGGGATCGTCGGGGGCGAGGGCGGTTTTGGGGGCGAGAGCTGTGCCGGGTAGCAGCCACCAGGCGCCGGCGAGGCCGACGGTGAGGGCCGCCGAGGCGGACGCCAGGGCCGTCCCCGGACCCCAGGCCGTCCACGCGGCGCCGAAGGCCGTCGCCGCGACCAGGCGGGACACGGCCTGCGCCGTCTGGAGCAGCGCGAGACCGCTCGCGCGACGGTCCTTCGGCAGGAGTGGTCCCGCCAGCGCCATCAGAACCCCGTCGGTGGCCGCGTAGAAGACGCCCAGCAGCCCCAGGACCAGGACCAGCAGGGCGCCGCCGCCGACGGGGGCCAGCAGCAGGGCGTACGCGGCGATCAGGGCCCCGTGCCCGTACAGGAACGGCACTCTGCGGCCGACCCGGTCCGCGAGCCGGCCGGCCGGCACCGCCAGCACCAGGTACCCGGCGGCGGCGCCGAGCGGGAGGAGCGGGAACCAGGCGGCGTCCAGGTCGAGTTCCCGCTGGAGCAGCAGATAGACGAAGGCGTCCGAGACGGTGGCCGTGCCGAGGAGCGCCGTGGCGAACAGGACGCGGCGGAAGGCGCGGGAGCGGAGGGGCGCGAGGAGGCGGCCGGGCGGGCGGGCGCCCCCTGGCACGTCCGCCGGGCGGGTGCCGCTCAACACGTCCGCCTGGCTCGAAGCTCCCCGCACCACGGACGCCTCCCCACCGCCGTCGCTCGATACGTCCGCCGAGCTCGAAGCACCCGCCACGGGCGCCCCCGCAGCGCCGTCGCTCAACACGTCCGTCCCGCCCGGAGCCCGTACCCCGGGTGTCCCCGGTACGAGCACGAACAGCAACAGAACCCCAAGCAGCCCCGTACAGAAGCTCACCACGAACACCGCGTCATACGCGTCCGCCGTCGCCCAGAGCAGCGCGAACGCCGCCAGCGGGCCGAGCAGCGCGCCCGTCGTGTCCATGGCGCGGTGCACTCCGAAGGCCCGGCCCAGGCCGTCCGGCGGGCTGTTCAGGGTGATGAGCGCGTCGCGCGGAGCCGTTCTGATGCCCTTGCCGACGCGGTCCACCGCGAGTGCCGTCGCGATCCCGGCCGGGGCGCCCCCCGCGGCCAGCAGTCCCAGCCGCGAGCAGGCCGACAGGAGGTAGCCGAGACCCGCGACGGTCCTGTGCCGGCCGCCGCGGTCGGCGAGGTGACCGCCGAGGAGCCGCACGACGGCGGTGGCGCCGTTGAAGAGGCCGTCGAGGAAGCCGAATTGCAGCGGAGAGAGGCCGAGCCCGACGACGAAGTAGAGCGGCAGGACCGCGGTGACCATCTCGGAGGAGACGTCGGTGACGAGGCTGACCGCGCCGAGTGCGAGAACGGTGCCGGAGACGCGCCGCCGCACCCCCGAGGGGGCGGGCGGCACCTCCGGGCGACCGGTGGCCGCCAGATACATCAGTGGCAGCGGTAGGTCGGGCCGGCGTCCTTGGCCTGGCCGTCCGTGCCGACGTACTGCCAGGTGTACGTCGTGTCCGTGAGGTCGAGCTTCAGCACTCCGTACGGACCGCTGATCCGCTTCTGGCTGTGGGGCTGGATCTGCTCGATGGGATACGGCTCGGCTCCGCCCATACCTCCGACGATCTCGACGATGCCGTCGGCGGTGGCCCGCCCGTCCGGGTCCTGGGGTGCGAACCGTTCGTAGTGGTGGTCATGGCCGTTCAGGACCAGGTCGGCCCCGGCGCCGTAGAGGATCTTCCACACCGGCTTCGACACGGGGTCGTTGCCGTGACCGCCGGAGGAGTAGAGCGGGTGGTGGAAGTAGGCCGCGACGCAGCCCTTGGTGGTGCGCGCGAGGTCGTCCTTCAGCCACTGGATCTGCGCGGACTGGTCGAAGGCGTTGGAGTCGAGGGCGATGAAGTGCCAGTTGCCCTCGTCGTAGCTGTAGTACGGCTTGCCCTGCGGATAGGCGACGGCGCCGAAGTAGGACTTGTAGCCGGCCAGGGGCCCCGCCGGGTCGTAGGTCTCGTGATTGCCGGGCACCGGGCGCGTCTTGGACTTGAACGCGCCCCAGGTCTTGTCGTAGTACGCGCGGTAGTCGGACAGGCGGGCGTCGTCGTACTGGTTGTCGCCCATCGTCAGATAGAACTTCGGGTTGATCCGCTGCGCCTGCGCGGCGGTCTTCGGGTGGGCGCAGGAGCTGTCGGAGGCGGTGCACTGGGCGGCGATGTCCCCGGCGGCCACGACGGTGAACGCGCCGGTGGGTGGCGGGGTGTCGTCGAGGCTGCCGTACACCTCCACCTCGTGGAGCGAGTAGCCGTACGAGGTGCCGCGCGCGGTCCCGTACACGCGGAGGTAGCGGCCCTTGCCGCTGAGCCCGGTCCAGTCGTCGCCGCCGCCGTTGCCCGCGGTCTCTCCCACGATCCTGGTCCAGGTGACGCCGTCGGCGGACACCTCGATCCGGTACGCCTTGGCGTAGGCGGCCTCCCAGGAGAGGCGCACCCGGCTGACGGTGGCGGCGGCGCCGAAGTCGACGCGGATCCACTGCGGGTCCTTGCCCTCGGCGCTCGCCCAACGGGTGGTCGGGTCGCCGTCGAAGGCCTTCTCGGCGCCGAAGGCGGAGCCCTCGACGGAGGAAGCGGTGGCGGGCTTGGAGCGGGAGATGAGCGGGTCGGCGGCGTCGGCGCGGTCGGGATCGGCCAGCAACAGGCCGGCGACGAGGACGAGAAGGGTGGTGAGGGCGAGGGTGGTGGTGCGCATGGGGCGGGGTGGGGCGGAGGCGTTCAGGCGCATACCTGGGCTCCTTGGCCATGAGGACGGCGAGAGCTGGACTCCGTGCGGAGGGCGCCGTGCCCGCCCTCCGGGGGGACAGAGGGCAGGCCACAGTGCTCGGCGGCCGGGTCAGAGCTCTCGCTGAGCGCGTCACGCCCGTTCATGGACCACGGGGGGCGGGCGCCGCGCCAAGCCGCCGCCCGGATGCTAGCGGACAGGAAAGTTTCCTACCAGATCTCCAACTCGCCGACTCCGAAAAGGGGTCGGGAGCAAGGGCCGGCGCTAGAGCGAGATGTGGTACGCCTTGCGGAGCGTCTCGTGCACGGTCCAGGTCGTCCGGTCGCCCTCGCGCAGGACGCACGCGTCGCCGGGGCCGATCTCCAGCGTGTCCCCGCCCTCGACCTCCACCGTGGCGCGCCCGCTGACGACCACGAAGAGCTCGTTCGCCTCGGTGTCGGTCACCACGCCGGGAGTGATCTGCCAGATGCCCCGGACCTGCTTGCCGTCTGCGGACTCCCACAGCACCTTGCCGGTCACGACGGGATCGCCCGAGATGATCTGCCCGGGGTTCAGCGGCTCCGGCTCGAGAGTGGCGTCGGGGATGTGAACGGCGAACGAGGGCTGATCATGTGTCGTCATGGCCGGGACTGTAGCGGGGGCCGCGCGGCGCCCGGCGACCAGTACCGGCTGCCGGACACCACGCCACGCCGTGGCTGGACGGACCACACCCGTACGGGCCCGGGGCGCGTGGCCGCCGCTGAAAACCGGAGCACGCGCACGGCCCGCCATTCGGCGTTGCCGCAGGTCGGGGGCGGCGTCTTTGGTCCACCCAATGGTGCTCCGGGGGATTGCTGCGAGCCCCCTGACATCAATGGCGTGAACCCGTCAAACTCGCGCTGAGCGCCTCCGCTCCTCCCCCCCCACCGTCACCCCTCACCGTCACCCTCGTCCCGGACAGGAGAGTGCGATGTCAGCCCTGTTACCCCGTGCGGCCCTTATCGCCGCCGGACTGTTGACCGCCACCGCCACCGCCACCGCCGCCGCTCCCGCGTTTCCGGCAACGGCCGCCGGCACGGCAGCCACGACGGCGCCCGCCTCGGACACCGCGCCGGGCGCCGGCTACAAGGCGGCCCACGACACCCTCGGCCCCCAGCGCCTCACCCCGGACCAGCGCAGAACCGCCACGCTCAAGCAGGCCGAGGCGGCGAGATCGTACGACGGGCTGCGCGGCAGAGGCGCGCTCGCCGGGTACAAGCTCTCCGGCGGCCTGCACCAGTCGCAGAAGACCTCCTACTGGTGCGGCCCGGCGACCCTGGTGATCACCCAGTCCGCCCATGACGAGGTCGCGGGACGCTCGCAGCAGGACGCCGCGACGCTCCTCAAGACCACCGGCAACGGCACGGCCTGGTACGGGATCAACATCAACGTCCCCAACCCGACGGGATACCCGGTGGCCGACGCGCTCAACTACCGGCTTCCGGGCGCCGGTTACGTACCCAAGGCACTGCCCTACACGCCCACCGCCACTGACAAGGCCACTTTCAAGCAGCACATCACGCACAACACCGACAACGACTACGCCATCGCGGGCAACGCGTGGGAGGTGCCGGGCGGGCCCCATCTGGTCGGGCACCCCAACATCGAGATCTTCCACTGGGTCTCGATCGACGGCTACAACACCGACACGGCGGCCGCTCAGGTCAACTATCTGGATCCGGTGGGCGGGGTGAGCACCAGCGTCATCTCCTGGGCAGGCTCGGTTCCCAGGTCGGCGCACATCTCGTCGGACACGCTCACCACCATCATGGGCGGCCGTGGCTACGTCTGGTAGCCGCCTCACGCCCCGCGCGCCGGGGGTGCGCGTGCAGGGACTGCGCGTGCAAGGGATCCGCGTGCAGGGGCTCTGCGTGCTGGCGAGCATCTGGGTCGTACTGACCGGGTGCTCGTCGCCGCCCGCCCCCACGCACGCTCCGGCTCCGCATTCGCCCGGGGCCCCGGCGGGCGCGCCGTCGGGCGCCTGTGAGGTGCCGCTGCCCGGCACATGGCGGGCCGCGCTCGGCGCCGGCGAACTCCGGCCGCCGGGCGGTGCGCGGGCCGTGCTCGCGGATGCCGGTCCCGGTTGGACCGCCGTGCAGCTCACCGCCGGCGGTCAGCGGCGGGCGGTCCTCGTCAGCGAAGCCCTGACCGACGGGGCGGGCGGAGCGAGCCCGACCGACAGGGCGACTCCCGCGTCCCGCGCGGGCGGCGTGCCCGGCCGGGCGCTCGACGGCCCCACCCTCCGCACCCTGCTCACCTTCATCGATCCCGCCGAACACCAACTCCTCGGTGCGGACTTCGACGGCCGTCACGCCGCGTTCGCCGTGCTGGAGGGGCGGACCCTCACCAGCCCCTGGAGCCTGTACGTCTGGGACGCGGCGACCGGCCGGGCCCGCCGCATCGCCCGTGCGGACCTGCCCGGACCGCTTCCGCAGCCGGTACTGCGCGGCGGGACGGTCTTCTGGGCGCAGGGGGTGGGCAGCGGCAGGGCGACGGTCTTCGCGGTCCCGGCGGCGGGCGGCACCCCGCGCGCCGTCCACACCGGCGTGATGGACACGCCGTTCGCGGCCGGACGGCTGCTCGTCTGGCGGGAGTCGGCCGGCACCGGGACGCGGCTCACGGCCGTCGAGCTCCCCGCGCCGCACCTCACGCCGCCCAGCGGACAGCCTCCCACCGGCCCTGCCTCCCCTCTGCCCGGCCCGCTGCTCCCCGCCCCGATCGCCGCACTGCGCGACATCCGTTCCGTCGTCTCCGACGGGACGACCTGGGCGTGGGTCGCGGGCGAGGAACGCCCCCGTCTGATGGTGTGGCGGGCCGGGCAGGGCGGCCCGGTCGCGGCCGTCTCCGCGTCCCCGGCCGTCGACGGCATCGACCAGCTGCGGATCAGCGGCCGGCTGATCACCTGGCGCACTCCGGAGACCTCGTACGCCCTCGACCTCCGTTCGGCGTCGTACACCCGGATCACTCCTCGGTACGGCTACGCCGAGGCCAGGGACGGCACACTGGCCGTCGCGTACAGCGAGGGGAACGCCAAGGCGGCGAGCTCCCGCACGGTGATCCGCGTCGCGCGCGTGGACCGGCTTCCGGAGCTGCCCGGTTGCCACTGAGAGCGCGGCCGGGACCGGGTCGGGGGCGCGCGGCCGGAAGCGATGTTTGCGCGGGGCGCCGCCGCGCCAAGGATGGGACATGCCTGAGACCACAGTGGTGCTGTCCGAAGAGGTACGGGAGGCGCTCGACGACGGCCGGCCCGTCGTCGCGCTGGAGTCGACGATCATCGCTCACGGCCTCCCCCGGCCGCGCAATCTGGCCGTGGCGGAGGAGCTGGAAGGTCTTGTACGATCCGGCGGCGCCGTCCCGGCCACCATCGCCGTACTCGACGGAAAAGCCCATGTCGGCCTGGACAAGAAGCAGTTGGAGCGGGTCGCCGGGGACCCCGGGCTGCGGAAGCTGGGGCACCGGGACCTCGCCCTCGCGGTCGCGACCGGCGCCAGCGGGGCCACGACCGTCTCCGCCACCGCCTTCCTCGCCGACTCCGCCGGCATCCGGGTCTTCGCGACCGGCGGACTCGGCGGGGTGCACCGGGGCTGGACGGAGGCGCAGGACGAGTCGGCGGATCTGCGGCTGCTCGCCCAGGTCGGCATCACCGTGGTCTGCGCGGGGGTCAAGTCGATCCTCGACGTCCCGGCCACGCTCCAGCGGCTGGAGACCCTGGGCGTGGCGGTCGTCGGGTACGGCACGGAGTACTTCCCGGGCTTCTATCTGACCTCGTCGGGCGAGCGGGTGGACTGGACGCTGCGCACGCCGGAGGAGGTGGCGGCGGTCGTGCGGGCCCAGGACTCTCTCGGTGAGCCGTACTCCGCGCTGATCGTCGCCAATCCGGTGTCCGTGGAGGACCAGCTGGACCCCGAGCTGCACGACCGGGTGCTGGCGCGGGCGCTGGACGAGTGTCATGAGCGGGGGATCACCGGCCAGGCGGTGACGCCGTTCCTGCTGGACCAGATGATGCGGCAGACCGAAGGGGCGTCGCTGGAGGCCAATCTGGCTGCTGTGCGGGGGAATGTGCGGCTGGCGGCCCGGATCGCGGCGGCGCTGTGAACCAGGGCGGCCGAGGCGCGGGCACCGGGCGCGACGGACGTACGGAATCGGACACGGACCGGGGCGCGGGCACGGGCACGGACCGGGGCTCGGACGCGGGCACGGGCGCGGACACGGACCGGCGCGCGGCCACGGGGGCTCCCGGTGGGGCTCCGGGCGCTCTCCTGGTAGTCGGGGACGTCGTCACCGATGTGGTGGCCCGGCACCGCGCCCCGCTCGCCCCGGCGACGGACACGGCGGCCGAGATCCGTACGCTGCCGGGCGGCGCGGGCGCCAACGCCGCCTGCTGGGCGGTGCGTTCGGGGTACGGGGACGTCCGGCTGCTCGCCCGAGCGGGCAGCGACTCGGCCGCCTGGCACGACAGGGCGCTGCGCGCCGCAGGGGTGCGGCCGCTGCTCGTGACCGACCCCGACGCCCCGACGGCGACCGTGATCGCACTGGTCGACGCGGCCGCCGAGCGCACCTTCCTCACCGACAGCGGGGCAGCGCTCCGCCTCTCCCCCGCCGACTGGGCCCCCGACCTCCTGGACGGGGTGGCCCATCTGCATCTGTCCGGCTATCTCTTCTTCGCGGCGACGAGCCGGGAGACGGCCCGGCTCGCGCTGCGGGACGCCCGCGCGGCCGGGATCCCGGTGAGCGTCGATCCGGCCTCGACCGGGTTCCTGGCGGACCTCGGCGTGGACCGCTTCCTGGCAGCGGCCCAGGGCGCGGAGGTGCTGTTCCCCAACGCCGACGAGGCGTGCCTGCTGACGGGTCTGGACGAACCGGTGGACGCGGCGGTCAAGTTGAGCCGCCAGTTCCCGCTGGTGGCGGTGACCCTGGGAGCGCGGGGAGCGCTGCTCGCCGCGCAGGGCGAGATCCTCGCCCGGGTCCCGGCGCCCGCCGTGCGCGCCGTGGACACGACGGGGGCGGGGGACGCCTTCACGGGCGCGTTCCTGGCCGCCCGGCTGGCCGGCGCGGACGGTCCCTCCGCCGCCTCCCAGGGTTGCGGGGCGGGGGCCGAGGCGGTGACACGACCGGGAGGCCGCCCGCCCCGGCCTCCGGACCCGCACTAGCCCCACCGGCCCACGACCTCGACTCGACCTCGACCGGACCGTTCCCAGCGACTCCATCGACCACGGCCTCGACCGGGCGACGACCTCCGCCGGCCCCACCCGGCCCGGCTCCGCCCCTTCCCCGCGACCGCGCCCGCGCTCACCCCCCACTCGCCCCGATCCCCGTCCAGGCCGGGTGCAGCGGGTCGTCGGCGCGCACGACGACGTCGGCGGACTCGCTCGGCGCGGCCTCGCTCTCGTACCTCTCGAAGGCGGGCAGCGTCCAGGCGTGTTCGGTACGGCGCGCCAGGGCGCCCGGTGACAGCCGCAGATGCACGGTCAGGTCGAAGGGGAACCAGTGTCCCTGCAGAAACGGGCCGTGCACCAACAGCACGCCACCCGGCGGGAGTTCGACGTACGGGCTGCGGGTGGCCCGGTCGGAGACCGGGTCCCACAGGTCGGGCAGCACACGTCCGCTGCCACCCGTCTCCAGCGGCCCGAAGACCTCCCGCCACAGCGCTCCGGTGTCGAACCAGCCGCTGTAGTACGTGTCGGGGTCCTCCTTCCCGTACTCGTACCGCAGCGACGCCGGCCGCAGAAACCCCTCGGTCCCGACCACCAGCACGGCCCGGCCGCGCAGCCGCAGCTCCTCGGCGACCCGCCCGGCCACGTCCCCCGTCCGCGCGGCGGGCGCCCCGTCGAAGCCGACCTTGATCCAGTCACTGCCGTCGGCGGGGGCCGTCGCGTCGAGGTGGGCGGCGACGCCGGCCGCCATCCGGTCCCAGGTGATCGCTTCGAATCGCATGATCAGACCTTGCCATCCGAGACCGCACGCTGTCGGCCGGCGCCTGGCCTCGGCGCGGGGAGCGGGTGCGGGGCTAGCCCTTGGCGCACTCCGGGGCTTCCTCGTCCACCGACAACGGCGCGCCCTTGGGGAGCAGGTAGGTCACGTACAGCACCACGGGCTCGGTGCCCAGGTTGCGCCCGATGTGCCGGTGCCTGCGTCCGGACTGTTCGATGACGGCCTCACCGGCGTTCGTCGTCTCGACCGAGCAGTCGTCCAGGGTCCGGGTGAGCGTGCCCGACTGGACGACGGCGACGAGCTGTCCGGGGTGGTGGTGCCAGCCGGTGGAGCCGCCCGGCGCGATGGTGATGGTCCGGACGACGACATCGGTGTCGCCCTTGGGTTCCTTGATCTTCAGGCGACCGTCCGAGGTGCCCTTGGCCAGCACGGTTCCGGTGACCCCGCTGCCGGGCGTGGCGAGCGCTGCCGACGGGACCATCCCGACCGCCGCCACGCACCCCGCCACGACCATTGCCTTGCGTATGCCGATACGTGTCCCCATGGCGTACCCCATCCCCTGTGTCCGCTCGAACGGTGGCTAAAAACGGCCACACGCTACTCGCTGCCCCGACTCCGGCGCTCCGGAAGAGCAAAACACCTCGGGGTCCACTGGCAGAATCGAAGGGAGTGATCATGTCGTCACCGGCCAACGCCCTTGAGGAGAGCGCACGATGGATGCGGCCCTGATAGCCGTGCTCGGCACCCTGCTCGGTGCGGCCCTCACCCATTTCTTTCAGAGCCGTACGGCCGAGCGCGCCGCGGCCCTGGCCCGTGAGGAGCAGCTGCGACAGGAGCGCATCTCCACGTACAGCGCCTTCGCCGGGGCCCTCATCGACTACCGGCACAGCCAGAACGACCGCTGGTTCCGGGCACTTCGGCAGGGGCCGGGCTCGCCGGCGGCCGAGGAGTCCCGCCACGAGTCGTACCGGCAGCGCACCGCGGCCCGGCAGGCGCTCCTCCAGGTCCAGCTCGTCTGCGACGACCGCACGACGCGCCAACTGGCCGCCGACGCCTTCGAGATGACGAACTGCATACATGACGCCTCCGGCGAGCCGGACCGCGCGTACCGCTCGGAACAGGCCAAGAAAGCTCTGGCCCAGTTCATCGAGGCGGCGGCTCCGGGCGTGCACTGAGATGGCCGCCGACCCGCTGGTGGTGATCCAGCCGCTCAAGCGCCGCAGCTGCGCCGAGTGCCGCACGGGGCCGCTGGCCATGCTCGTGCTGGAGTTCAACCACCCGTACTGCCTGGACTGCGCCGATCTCGGGCATCTGGTCTATCTGCCGCGGGGCGAAGCCGCCCTCACCCGCCGGGCGCGCGAGGGCAGTTCGCTGTGGGCGGTGGTGCTGCGTCACAACCGGCGCCGTACGCGCTACGAACGCCAGGGCCTGCTCGTCCAGGAGGAGGCGCTGGCCCGGGCGGAGGCGGCCTGTCTGGCCGATGCCGAGGCCCGGGCCCGGCGGCGGGAGCGCGATGCGGCCCTGCGGGCCGCGGACGACGTACGGTTCACGGCCGCGCTCACCGCGGAGATCCTGCGGCGTTTTCCCGGGTGCCCGCCAGACCGGGCCGGGGAGATCGCGGCGCACGCCTCCCTGCGGGGCAGCGGCCGGGTCGGCCGTACGGCGGCGGGCCGGGCACTGGACGCGGGGGCCGTGAGGGCGGCGGTGCGGGCGTCCGTGCGGCACGTGGACACCGAGTACGACGCGCTGTTGATGCGTGGTGTCCCCCGTCACCAGGCCCGGACGAGGGTCGCGCCCGTCATCGAGGCGGTGCTCCGGGCCTGGTCCCGCTGAGGTCGGACCCGAGGGTCACGTGCCGGTCGGCTTCCGGTCAGCCCTGGTCGCTGGTCGCCCGGCGGCGGTAGAGGAGCACACCACCGAGGAGCATCGCGGCACCCGCGGGTACGGCGATACCGGCGACGCCGGCACCGGTCTCGGCGAGGGACGCCGAACTGCTCTGCGGGCCGGGAGCCGGCGCGGCGGGCTTCACGGCCTGGCCGGGCGCGGGCTTGCCCGGCTTGACGGGCTGGGCGGGCTTGCCGGGCTTGGGCGGGGTCACGGACTCACCCGGCCCGTTGGACGAGCTGTTGCCGATGACCGGGTTGAGCACGCCGCCGATATTGACCGAGTTGCCGCTGACGTTGACCGGGGAGTCCACCGGCAGCTGGATTCCGTTCCCGGACAGGATGCCGGACGAGTTCGTCGTCACGGCTTCGGCGTGCGAGCCGCCGCCCTGGTTGCTGCTGCCGTTGCCCTTGCCCGGGCCGTTGCCGGAACCCTTGCCGGGGCCGCTGTTGTCGCCGTAGCCGCCGTGCGGCGTACCGGGCTTGTCCTTGTGGGAGTGGCCGCCGCCGTTCTCACATCGGTTGCCGATGGCCGGGTTGAGCAGCCCGACGACGTTCACCGTGTTCCCGCAGACATTGACCGGGGAGTGCACCGGCAGCTGCACGGCGTTGCCGGAGCCCACGCCCCCCGAATCGACCGTTCCGCCCGTCGCGTGGGAGTCGGCGGTCGCATATCCCGCGGACAGGGCGAGTGCGCCGCCCGTGACCATCAGAGTGGCCAGACCACTTCGGCGAATCTGCCTCATGGCTTCCTGCCTTCCGGAGTTTTTCCACGGGCATCCGCCCGTACCGGAAATAACGCCCCGGGAGGACCGTGGTTATGACCCCCGCGCCTTTCACCCGTTCGGGCGCTCGTCGTCGAACGAGCTGTTCCACTCCCGCGTGGGCGATACGCCTCTGGCCTGGAGTGATCCTCTCAGCCTCCGAGGAGGGCGGTGAGCGCGCCCACCGGGTCGGCGTCCGGGGTTCCGCGGGGCCACCAGTCCTCGCGGTCGAGGTCGGATTCGTAGCCGTACCAGAGTCCGTCACGACCGTAACGGAGCTGCAGGGAACGGGTGGAGAGGCGGTTGTGCCAGGGACGGAACGAGGGCTGGTCGGCGGCGAGGAGAGCGGGGCGGGCGCGGTCGAAGGGCCCGGCGGGCGGGTCCCAGATGTCTTCGAGGGCGGCGAGGCCCGCCAGGCCTCCCTGGCGCCAGGCGGCGACGGCGCGGGCCAGGTCGGTGGGCGTACGGTCCACGGCGGTGGCGAGGTCCCGGTAGAGGGCACGGGTCGACGCGGTGAGGCCCGAGCCGGGGTGCGCGGCCGCGAGACGGACGGCGTCCTGCCAGGGCGTGAGGGTGGCGACCATGTCCTGGCCGGTGGTCAGGAACGTGTGGGCGCGGGCCGCCGCCTCGCTGGCGAGGAGGTCGAGGGACAGCGGGTCGGGGGCGCCAGGGCCCGGCGGGTACGCGGGCGGGCGGCCCGGATGGGCCGGGGCCGGGAGCGGGGGCGGCAGCGGAGGCAGGGTGCGGTCGGCCAGGGCGGCCCGGGCCGGGACGGTGGGGATCAGGGGGGTCGCGGACGACGCTTCGGCGGCGGAGCGGGCGGCGTTGCGGCGGGTGAGGTCGGCGAGGATCTCCTGCTCTCCGCGGCCCCGCATCAGGAACAGGACGAACGGGTCCTCGTCCAGGAGCCGCGCCGACTGGTAGCACAGGGCGGCGGCGTGCTTGCAGGGATAGCCGTCGTCCGGGCAGGAGCAGTCGGGGATCAGGTCGCCCGCCGTGGGCAGCAGGTCCGCCACGGCCGCCAGCGCGTGCGGGACGTCCTTGTCGAGGAGGGCGGCGATGTGGTCGGGCCGGGCGGCGGCCGCGTCCAGGAACCGTTCCCAGTGGTCGTCGCCGAGGGTGCGGAGCCGGATCTCCGTACGGTAAGGGCGGGGCCGGCTGCCGTGGACGTAGGCGACGACCCGGCCCGGTGTCACCGTGATCGCGTCGACGTGCCCCCGGCTCGCGTAGGCCCGGCCTCGGGCGAGGCGCGCGGGGTCGAGCGCGGTGTCCTCAAGGGCCTCCACCCACGCGTTGCCCCACCAGGTGGAGGCGAACCGGCCGTCGGCGGACTGCCTGGGCTCGAACGGCGGGAACGTGCGGCGCAGGTCGTCGTGGCGCGGGTCGGGCCGCGACGGTCCGGAGCGGGACGCCCCGGACCGGGAGGGACCGGACGGCGAGAACCCGGGACGGCCGGGTCCGGGGCGGGTCATGAGGGCCTCCTCAGCGACACCAGGTCCGCCAGTTCCCTGTCGGTGAGTTCGGTCAGGGCGGCCTCGCCGGAGCCCAGCACCGCGTCCGCCAGCGCCTTCTTGGCCAGCAGCATCTCCGCGATGCGGTCCTCGACGGTGCCTTCCGCGATCAGCCGGTGGACCTGGACGGGCTGGGTCTGGCCGATGCGGTAGGCCCGGTCCGTCGCCTGGTCCTCGACGGCCGGGTTCCACCAGCGGTCGAAGTGCACGACGTGCCCGGCGCGGGTGAGGTTGAGGCCGGTGCCGGCGGCCTTCAGGGAGAGGATGAAGACGGGGACCTCGCCGGACTGGAAGCGATCGACCATCCGCTCCCGCTCGGGCACCGGCGTGCCTCCGTGCAGGAGTTGGGACGGGACCGCCCGGGCGGCGAGGTGGTCGGCGAGCAGCCGGGCCATCGTGACGTACTGGGTGAAGACCAGGACGGAGCCGTCCTCGGTGAGGATGGTGTCGAGGAGCTCGTCGAGAAGCGCCAGCTTCCCGGAGCGTCCGGCGAGCCGGGGAACCCCGCCCGTGGCGGGCTCCTTCAGGAACTGTGCCGGGTGGTTGCAGATCTGCTTCAGCGACGTCAGCAGCTTCATGATGAGACCGCGCCGCGCCATGCCCTCCGAGCTCTCGATGTGCGCCATCGCCTCGCGCACCACCGCTTCGTAGAGCGAGGCCTGTTCGCGGGTGAGCGGGACGGGGTGGTCGGACTCCGTCTTGGGCGGCAGCTCGGGGACGATGCCGGGGTCGGACTTCCTGCGCCGCAGCAGGAACGGGCGGACCAGCCGTGACAGCCGCTCCAGGGCCTCTTCGTCCTCGCCGTTCTCGGCGGCGCGGGCATGGCGGGCGCGGAAGGTCTTGAGCGGGCCGAGGAGTCCCGGCGTGGTCCAGTCGAGGAGCGCCCACAGCTCGGAGAGGTTGTTCTCGACGGGTGTGCCGGTGAGGGCGACCCGCGCCGGAGAGGGGATCGTGCGCAGCGCCTTGGCCGTGGCGGAGAACGGGTTCTTGACGTGCTGTGCCTCGTCGGCGACGACCATCCCCCACCGCTGCGAGGCCAGTTGGTCGGCGCTCGTACGCATCGTGCCGTAGGTGGTCAGGACGAAGCCGCCGTCGGCGCCGTCCAAGGACCGGTCCGTGCCGTGGAAACGCCGCACCGGGACGCCGGGCGCGAAGCGGGTGATCTCCCGCTGCCAGTTCCCGAGCAGCGACGCGGGGCACACAACAAGGGTCGGCGCGGTGTGCGCCCGCCGCAGATGCAGGGCGATCAGCGTGACGGTCTTGCCGAGGCCCATGTCGTCGGCGAGGCAGCCACCGAGACCGAGCGAGGTCATCAGGTCCAGCCAGGCGAGCCCGCGCAGCTGGTAGTCGCGGAGCGTGGCGTGCAGACCGGGAGGCGGGGGCACGGTCCCGGGGCCGGCGGTGAGCCGGTCGCGGAGCGTCGCGAGGGCTCCGACCGGTACGGCCCGCACGGTCTCGCCGTCCACGTCGGCCGTGCCGCTGAGGGCCACGGCCAGCGCGTCCACGGGCTCCAGGAGGCCCAGCTCGCGCTTGCGTGCCTTCCTTACGAGTCCGGGGTCGACGACCACCCACTGGTCCCGCAGCCGCACGATCGGCCGGTGCGCCTCGGCGAGGGAGTCCATCTCCCGCTCGGTGAGGGGGTCGCCGTCGAGGGCCAGCTGCCAGTTGAAGCGCAGCAGCTCGGCGCTGTCGAAGAAGGCGGTGCCGTCGGTGGCGGACCCGGGCGCCGGGCGCACGACGGCGGTGGCGCCGAGCGAGCGCACCAGGTCCCTGGGCCAGTGGACGGTGACTCCGGCGGCGGCGAGCCGGGTCGCGGCCGGGCCGAGGAGTTCGTAGAGCTCGTCCTCGCTCAGCGGCAGCACATCGGGGACGTCCCGCTCGAGGAGTCCGCCGAGCGGCGCCCAGACGCGGGCCGCCCTGCGCAGGGCCAGGACGGCGTCGATCCGGGCGCGCGGCCCGAACAGCTCGTCGCCGCCGCCCGCCCAGAGCGCGGCCGCGTCGATGACGAGGGTCGGATCGGCGAGGCTGTGCACCTGCAGGAGCGCCGCGGCCGCCTGCCGCTCCTCCCCGCCCTCGTGGCTGGTGTCGAAGAGCTCGTACCCGGACAGGTCCAGGCGCAGCGAGACCCGGACCCCGGCGTCCATCCCGGCCGCCGCTTCGGCCGCCCAGGCGCGCGCGTGGGGCAGGTGCTGCGGCTCGCGGGCGGCGAACGGTTCCCCGGCGGCGTACGCGGCGGCCGGCGTGCGGGGCAGGGTGTCGGCGACGGCGTCGAGAAAAGCCCGCACCAGCGCTTCCGGCTCCGGCAGCCGGAGCGGACCCGGGCCGGGCAGGGGCGCGGCGTGGGCCTCGACGGGCATGGCGGCGGCGACGGCCCTCATATGGGCGATGTCGTCGGCGTCCAGGGGACCCGCCCGCCAGGCGTCGACGTCGTCGGCGGTCAGGCCCGGCAGCAGCCGGCCGCGCGCTGCCAGATGCAGGGCGTGCAGAGCGGCCGCGCCCCAGCAGGCGGCCGCCGGGTGCGCGTCGGCCCGGTGCCGGGCGTCCACGAGGAGGGGCAGGGCGTCGGCGAGGGGAAGGACCAGGGCGGGGACCGTACGACTGCGGGCCCCCGCGCCATGGCGGCGCACGACGGTGAGGGTGGTGGTACCCGGATCCCCGTCCGCAGTGCCGGGCTGCCCGGCGCGCTCGGCAGCCGCCGGCTCGGACAGGGCCGGCGGAGGGCCGCCGTCGGGCGACCAGAAGGCGACCCGGCCCTCGCGCGGCACGGAGGCGGGCAGGAAGACGGCGGCACACATGTGCGGCGCGGTCCGCGCCATGGCCGTGTCACCTCCCCACGCTCGGGCCGTGTGCGGGGATCCGGACGTGATCCCGACTGGACCTACGACCTTACGGGTGGGGTGTGACAACGGGCCCCACGACCGCCCTCAGCCGTCCGGCACGCCGCCGGGCCGCTGCGTACTCCGCCCGGCCCATCCCCTGGTGACACCTCACCGCGCGCACGGCATGGTGGCCTGAGGCAGGCCAGGGGCTTCTCCTTGCCCTCTCCGTTCCGTACAGACGAGGACTCGCCATGTCCGACCGCAGGAGCCACAGCAGCCACAGAGGTCAAGGGCGTCTCGGCATCGCCGCCGCGGCCGCGCTCCTCTCCCTCGCCGCCGCGGGCTGCTCCGGCCTCGGCCGGTCCGCCGTGGGCACGATCACCTACGAGACGGAGAAGGAGCGCGAGGTCACGGTGACCAGCCCTCCGGTCAAGGGCTGCCATCGGCTCGGCCCGTCCGGCGCCGTCAAGGTGGAGAACCGGACGCTCGTCGACATGCGGATGTACGGGACCCCGGACTGCACCGGCAAGTCCTCGGCGTATGTGCCGACCAACTCGATGGACACGATCGTACGGGGGTCCAAGCCCTGGCTCAGCTACAACGTCGTCCACTGATCCCGGACGCGTCACCGGCCGCCTCTTCCCGGCCCTTCGCTCGGACCCCGGTCGGCTGCGGCCGACCGGCTGAGAACAGCCGGTCGGCCGGTACGGGGGTCGGGTCCGGGTCACGCCCGTTCGCGTACCCGGGCGATCAGCTCCGCCGTGCGGTGACGCCGCGTCCAGGCGATCACACCGAGCGGAATCATCAGGACCAGGGGCGTGACGGCGTACTGCCCGTCGAACACCGTCACCTGGGTGATGAACGCGCCGATCATCAGGCCGATGAGCGCCGTCGCGGAGACCCCCGCCAGCACCGGGATCACCAGCGCGATCGCGCCGGCCAGTTCGAGACCTCCGACCGCGTACATGAACCAGTCGCCGAACCCGATCGCGTCGAAGGACTCGGCCGCGGAGGAGTGCCCGACCAGCTTCGGCGAAGCGCTCGGGATCGCGAAGAAGAGGGCGAGGACGATCTGCAGGGTCCGTACGGTCAGATCGGCGCGCCGGGACAGGGCCGCGGGCGAGACGGCGGGGGTGGCGGGGACGGTCATCGTGCTCTCCTCGGCTGGGCGTTCATGTCGCGTGCGCTGTCGAAGAGGTAGACGGGTGGCAGGCTCGGAACTCATCGCCCGGAGAGCAACTTTCCTCACGGGGTTCGGGTACACCCTGGAGGAGGAGAGGCGAGCGCCATGCGTACTGGCAGTGAACCCGCGACCGCACGCAGTCCCCTGCGGTTCCGGTTCTGGCTGAGTGTGTGGGGGCTGATGTGGGCCGCCTTCGGCACGGCCGTCTTCGCGGTCGTCGGGCGGCCGGGATGGGCGGCGGCCTGCGGGGCTCTGCTCCTCGTCACGCTGATCGATCTGACGGTGGTGGTGCGCCACATCCATCAGGGGCCGCACTATCAGCCAGGCCCAGACATCCCGCCCTACGAGCCGGATCGGGGCGGCCACGGCCGGTGACCGCCCCCTGCCGTCAGCCCTCGAAGCGGGCCGCTTCCAGATACTCCGGCTTCGGGTCCAGAGCCGCCGCGAGACGGAAGTGACGCACGGCCTGCTCCGGGCGGCCGGAGCGCTGGAAGGTGCGGGCCAGGGCGAAATGAGCGAAGGCGTTGTCCGGCTCGCGCTCCAGGACCAGCTCGAACTCGAGCTCCGCGGGCCGTAGTTGGGCGGCGGCGAAGAAGGCACGGGCCCGCAGCAGGCGGGCTGCCGTGTTCTCGGGGTGGGCGGCGATCACCGAGTCGAGCAGCTTGACCGCTCCGCGCGGATCCCGGGCGGCGAGCAGATGCTCGGCCGCGCGGAAGTCGATGACGTGGGTCTCCGGATTCCTTTCGGACACGGTTCCATCCTTCCCTGGCTCCGGCGGTTCAACAGCGGGCGCACCGGCACTATTCCTACCCCCGGCGCCTGCCCCCTCCCCCGACGTCGCGGGCCGGGGCCGCGGTCCGGGCACGCGTCCTGGCCCCACTCGTCCTAGCCGGCCGCCGCGGCCCGTTCGACCAGCTCCGACCAGACCTTGGCGACCTGCGGTTCCAGGGCCTCCAGCGGGCCGTCGTTGTCGATGAGCAGATCGGCGATCGCGCGCCGCTGCTCACGTGTCGCCTGGGCCTCCATGCGCGACCGGGCCTCGGCCTCGGTCATGCCCCGCAGCCTCACGAGCCGGTCGAGCTGGGTCTCGGGCGACGCGTCCACGACCACGACAAGGTCGTACAGCGGCGCCAGGCCGTTCTCGGTCAGGAGCGGTACGTCATGGATCACCACGTCGTCCGGCCCCGCCGCGCTCTCCAGCTCGGCCGAGCGGGCCCCGACGAGGGGGTGGACGAGGGCGTTCAGCGTGGCGAGGCGCTCCGAGTCGGCGAAGACGATCGAGCCGAGCTTCGGCCGGTCCAGCGTGCCGTCCGCCGCCAGGATCCCTGGCCCGAACGCCTCCACGACGGCCGCGAGCCCGGGAGTCCCGGGCTCGACGACCTCGCGGGCGATCCGGTCCGCGTCGATCAGCACGGCCCCGTACGAGACGAGCAGCCGTGACACTTCACTCTTACCGGCGCCGATACCGCCGGTCAGGCCCACCTTCAGCATGCGCGGCAGCCTACGCCAGGCCGCTCACCCCTCGCCCTCGCGCTCCGCGAGGAAGCGTTCGAATTCGCGGCCGATCTCGTCCGCCGACGGCAGGTCCACCGGCTCCGCGACCAGGCTGCCCCGGGTCTCCACGCCGGCCATCGCGTCGTACTGGTGCTCAAGGCCCTGGACCAGCGACACCAGTTCCTCGTCGCCCTCTCCGATCTGGCGCTCGATCTCGGTCTGGGTGCGCTGGGCCTCGGTCCGCAGGGAGTGCGCGACGCCGGGCAGGACCAGGCCGGTTGCCGCGGTGATCGCCTCCAGGGCGGTCAGGGCGGCGTCGGGGTAGGAGGAGCGGGCGACGTAGTGCGGCACGTGCGCGGCGACGCCCAGGACGTCGTGGCCCGACTCCATCAGCCGGTACTCGACCAACTGCTCGGCGCTGCCGGGTACTTGGGCCTCGTCGAAGGGGCTGCGGTGACCGGGCATCAGGTCGGTGCGGTTGCCGTGCGGGGTGATGCCGACAGGGCGGGTGTGCGGGACGCCCATCGGAATGCCGTGGAAGTTCACCGAGAGACGCACACCGAGCCGCTCGACGATCTGGCGGACGGCGGCGGCGAACCGCTCCCACTCCACGTCCGGCTCCGGGCCGGACAGCAGGAGGAAGGGCGCACCGGTGGCGTCCTGCACGAGGTGGACCTCGATGCCCGGGGTCTCGTACCCGGTCCAGCGGTCGCGCCGGAACGTCAGCAGCGGTCGGCGGGCGCGGTAGTCCACGAGCCGGTCGTGGTCGAAGCGGGCCACGACCTGGTGGGGCAGGGTCTCCAGCAGGTTGTCGACGATCTGCTCGCCGGTCTCTCCCGCGTCGATGTAGCCGTCGAAGTGGTAGAGCATGACCAGGCCGGCCGACTCCTGGGCGAGCGCCATGTCGACGACCGCCAGACCCTTCGGCTCCCATGCGTACAAATCCTGGGGCTCAAGCACGATTACCGCTCCTCCTCGTGTTCGTAGGGAAGAACGCCGGGGGAGGCACCAGCATTCCCCCGGGCCGCCTTCCGTGCGCCCATTTCTCGGTAACCGCCCGGGCGTTGACCCACTGGTCCAGACCTTGACATGCCCATGCGCCATCCCTACCGTCACGGACTGAGACTTGTTCACTCATCCGCCTGGCGTACACATACAGGAACATCTCCGAGATCCCCACGGCACTCGACGGGAAGGCCACCCCCATGCGCACCCGATCCCTGCTCCCCTCCCTGCTGGCCGGCGCCCTCGCGACCACCGGTCTCGCCGTCGGCCTCACTGGGCACGCGTCCGCCGCCCAGGGCGCGGCGATCGTCGACGTGAACACCGCCGCCCAGCTGAAGGCCGCCCTCACGGCCGCCCGCCCCGGTGACACGATCCGGCTCGCCGACGGCACGTACAACGGGAACTTCAAGGCCACGGCCCCGGGCACCGCCGGCGCCCGGATCACCCTCACCGGGTCCTCGCGGGCGGTGCTCACCGCAGGCGGGGGCTACGGACTCCATCTCAACGGGGCTTCCCACTGGACCGTCAAAGGTGTCACCGTGACCGGCGGCCAGAAGGGGATCATGACGGACTCCGCCGACGGCGTCGTGATCGACTCGGTCACCGTGCACGGCCTGGACATGGAAGGGGTGCACTTCCGCACCTCGTCCCGCAACGGTGTCGTCAAGAACTCGCGGATCTACGACACCGGTAACGACGGCAGCGGCATGGGCGAGGGCGTCTACGTGGGCTCCGCCAACACGCTCGCCGACAGGAGCGACAACGTACAGATACTGAGCAACACCATCGGCCCGCAGGTCCGGGGCGAGAGCATAGACATCAAGGAGGGCACCACCGGCACAAGGGTCGTCGGGAACACCTTCGACGGCCGCGGCCTCACCGGTGTCCACTTCGACGACTCATGGGTCGACGTGAAGGGCAACAACGTCCTGATCGAGAACAACACCGGCCGCAACACCCTCAACAACGGCTACGAGACGCACACTCAGCAGAGCGGATGGGGCTGCGGCACGGTCTTCCGGGGCAATCGCTCCGATCTCACCGGCGCCACCGGGTCCAGGCAGCTCGCGATCAATGTGACCAACACCGGCGGCGGCTGCCGGACGACGGTGTACGCGTCGAACACGGTCACCGGCGGCAAGGGCCTCACCAACGTCCCCGTCACCCCCTGAGCCTCACCCCTGAACCGCAGGACCGGACGCACGCGCTTCCGGAAGGCTGTGAACGGCACAAGGCCCGCTCCCCCGAAGGGAAGCGGGCCTTGTGTCTTCAGCCAGTCAGCTGGTGGTCAGAGCGTTCAGCTCTGGCCGCCGGCCAGCTTCTCGCGCAGGGCAGCCAGGGCCTCGTCCGACGCCAGGGCGCCGGAGTTGTCGTCCGACTCCGAGGAGTACGAACCACCGGAGACGCCCGCCGGGGCACCGGCCGGAGCGGCGGCGCCACCCTCGGCAGCGGCGGCCTCGTCGGCCTCGCGGGACTTGATGACCTGAGCCTGGTGCTGCTCGAAGCGCTGCTGCGCCTCGGCGTACTGGGTCTCCCAGGCCTCGCGCTGGGTCTCGTAGCCCTCGAGCCAGTCGTTGGTCTCGGGGTCGAAGCCCTCGGGGTAGATGTAGTTGCCCTGGTCGTCGTAGGACGCGGCCATGCCGTACAGAGTCGGGTCGAACTCGACCGACGCCGGGTCGGCACCGAAGGACTCGTTGGCCTGCTTCAGGGACAGCGAGATCCGGCGACGCTCGAGGTCGATGTCGATGACCTTGACGAAGATCTCGTCGTTGACCTGGACGACCTGCTCCGGGATCTCCACGTGGCGCTCGGCCAGCTCGGAGATGTGGACCAGACCCTCGATGCCCTCGTCCACGCGGACGAACGCACCGAACGGAACGAGCTTGGTGACCTTACCCGGGACGACCTGACCGATCTGGTGCGTACGGGCGAACTGCTGCCACGGGTCCTCCTGCGTCGCCTTCAGCGACAGGGAGACACGCTCGCGGTCCATGTCGACGTCGAGGACCTCGACGGTGACTTCCTGGCCGACCTCGACAACCTCGGACGGGTGGTCGATGTGCTTCCAGGACAGCTCGGAGACGTGGACCAGACCGTCGACGCCACCCAGGTCCACGAAGGCACCGAAGTTGACGATCGAGGAAACGACGCCGGAGCGGACCTGACCCTTCTGCAGGGTGGTGAGGAACGTCTGGCGCACCTCGGACTGGGTCTGCTCGAGCCAGGCGCGGCGGGACAGGACCACGTTGTTGCGGTTCTTGTCCAGCTCGATGATCTTCGCCTCGAGCTCCTTGCCCACGTAGGGCTGGAGGTCGCGGACGCGGCGCATCTCGACGAGGGAGGCCGGCAGGAAGCCACGGAGGCCGATGTCGAGGATGAGACCACCCTTGACGACCTCGATGACGGTACCGGTGACGATGCCGTCCTCTTCCTTGATCTTCTCGATCGTGCCCCAGGCACGCTCGTACTGAGCGCGCTTCTTGGACAGGATGAGACGACCCTCCTTGTCCTCCTTCTGGAGAACAAGGGCCTCGATCTCGTCGCCGACCTTGACGACCTCATTGGGGTCGACGTCGTGCTTGATCGAGAGCTCGCGGGAAGGGATGACGCCTTCGGTCTTGTAACCGATGTCGAGCAGGACCTCGTCCCGGTCGACCTTCACGATGACGCCGTCGACGATGTCGCCGTCGTTGAAGTACTTGATCGTCTCGTCGATCGCGGCGAGGAAAGCTTCCTCGTTACCGATGTCGTTGACCGCAACCTGCGGGGTGGTGGCGGTGGTCTCGGTGCTGCTCGTCATGTGGGAAAGGGCTCCGGTTACGGACAGAAAGTCGTAGGTACTGCTACGCCGGGAGCCCGTATCGCAGCTGCAGAAGACCGGACAGCCTTGGAAGCGCCTTCCCAATGAGGGGTGGCGCCTCGTGAACCGAGGGGACATACATACAGATGCGAGCGCGACCTGCTCCGTCTGAGGCGCGCAGGCCCGCAGCGCAACCTTTAGCATACGGGGGCGGCCGGACAGGGTCAATGCGCGAAGGCGCACACCCGGGGCGAACCTCGCATACCCGGAACACAAATCCACGCGGCGCAGCCGCGCGTCGCTCCCGCGCGGCCGGTGCGGCCGACGCGCGATGACGCTGTGCGCAAACTACAACGGCGGGGCAGATGAACCAAGAGTACGAACCGGAAGCGACCCGGCGTGACGCCGGCGGTGCGGAGAGCAGCCGGGCCAGCCGGGGCTGGTGGGACCGCAACGCCGACGAGTACCAGAGCGAGCACGGTCCGTTCCTCGGTGACGACCGGTTCGTCTGGGGTCCGGAGGGACTCGACGAGGCGGAGGCCCGGCTGCTCGGGCCGGCCGCCGGGCTCAAGGGCAAGGACGTGCTGGAGATCGGCGCGGGCGCGGCGCAGTGTTCGCGCTGGCTCGCCGCGCAGGGCGCCCGCCCGGTCGCGCTGGACCTCTCCCACCGCCAGCTCCAGCACGCGCTGCGGATCGGCGGCGGGGTTCCGCTGGTGGAGGCGGACGCCGGAGCGCTCCCCTTCACCGACGGTTCCTTCGACCTGGCGTGCTCGGCGTACGGCGCCGTCCCCTTCGTCGCCGATCCGGTGCGGGTCTTCCGCGAGGTCCGAAGGGTGCTGAGGCCCGGGGGGCGCTGGGTGTTCTCGGTGACCCATCCGATCCGCTGGGCGTTCCCGGACGAACCGGGACCCGAGGGCCTGAGTGTGGCCGCCTCCTACTTCGACCGCACTCCCTATGTGGAGCAGGACGAGCACGGGCGGGCCGTATATGTGGAGCACCACCGCACGATCGGTGACCGGGTGCGCGATGTGGTGGCCGGTGGGTTCCGGCTGGTCGACCTGGTCGAGCCGGAGTGGCCGGCCTGGAACAGTCAGGAGTGGGGCGGCTGGTCTCCGCTGCGGGGCAATCTGATCCCGGGGACGGCGATCTTCGTGTGCGAACGGGACTAGACCCGGGGCCGCGGCCGTGGCCGGGCGCGGGCGTACGACACTGAGTGGGTGATCCGTACCGCTGAGATGGACCGGCTTCCCGTACGTACCGCCCTGCCCGCCCTGGAGCGGGCGCTGGCGGAGCACGGGACGGCCGTGCTGTGCGCGCCGCCCGGTACGGGCAAGACGACGCTCGTGCCACTGGTGCTCGCCCAGGGCGGGGCCAGGGTCGTGGTGGCCGAGCCGCGCCGGATCGCGGCGCGGGCGGCGGCGCGGCGGATGGCCTGGCTGCTGGGGGAGAAGACCGGCGGCCGGGTGGGTTTCACCGTGCGCGGCGAGCGCGTCGTGTCGCGGGAGACGGTCGTCGAGGTGGTCACGACGGGGGTGCTGCTCCAGCGGCTGCAGCGCGACCCGGAGCTGGCCGGGGTCGATGTGGTGATCCTGGACGAGTGCCATGAGCGGCACCTGGACGCGGACACGGTCGCGGCCTTCCTGCTGGACGTACGGGAGAACCTGCGGCCGGAGCTGAAACTCGTCGCCGCCTCGGCGACCACGGACGCGCGGGGCTGGGCCCGGCTGCTCGGCGACGCGCCGGTGGTGGAGGCGGAGGGTGTCGCGCACCCCGTGGAGGTGGTGTGGGCGCCGCCCCCGGCGCCGGTGCGGCCGCCGCACGGCATGCGGGTCGATCCGGCGATGCTGACGCATGTGGCGTCGGTGGTGCGGCGGGCGCTCGCCGAGCGCGCCGGTGACGTGCTGTGTTTTCTGCCGGGGGTGGGGGAGATCGCGAGGGTGGCGGGCGCGCTGGGCGCTGTGGACGCCGAGGTGCTCCAGGTGCACGGGCGGGCGCCGGCCTCGGTCCAGGACGCCGTACTGGCTCCGGGCGACCGCCGCCGGGTGGTGCTGGCGACCTCGGTGGCCGAGTCGTCGCTGACCGTTCCGGGGGTGCGGGTGGTGGTGGACTCCGGTCTGGCGCGTGAGCCACGGGTCGACCACGCGCGGGGCCTGAGCGCGCTGACGACCCTGCGGGCCTCGCGGGCGGCGGCCCGGCAGCGGGCGGGGCGGGCCGGGCGTGAGGCGCCGGGCGCCGTCTACCGCTGCTGGACGGAGGCGGAGGACGGGCGTCTCGCCCGGTTCCCGTCGCCGGAGATCAAGGTCGCGGATCTGACGGCGTTCGCGCTGCAGGCGGCGGTGTGGGGCGACCCCGGCGCGTCGGGCCTGGCGCTGCTCGACGCACCGCCGGCCGGGGCGATGGCGGCGGCCCGTTCCGTGCTGTCCGCGATCGGGGCGGTCGACGCGGAGGGCCGCGCGACGGACCGCGGCGCGCGGATGGCCGGGCTCGGACTGCACCCTCGGCTGGCGCGCGCCCTGCTGGACGGCGCGCCGGTGGTGGGCGTGCGGCGGGCGGCGGAGATGGTCGCCCTCCTGAGCGAGGAGCCGCCCCGTGAGTACGGGGACGATCTGGCGCGGGCGTGGCGCTCGGCGCGGCGCGGCGGCGACGCGTACAGCGCCCGCTGGCGCCTGGAGGCGAGGCGGCTCGCGTCGTCGGCCGGGGCCGGTACGGGCGCGGCCGGGCCGTCGGAAGGGGCCGGGCCGACCGACGACGTGGCCGCCGGGCTGGTCGTCGCGCTCGCCTTCCCCGAGCGGGTCGCGCGGGCCCGGGGCGAAGGGGCCTTTCTGATGGTGTCCGGGACAGGGGCGGAGCTCGGGGAGGGGTCGCGGCTGCGCAGCGCGCCGTGGCTCGCCGTCGCCGTCGCGGACCGGCCCGCGCACTCCGCCTCCGCCCGGGTCCGGCTGGCCGCGCTCGTCGACGAGGAGACCGCGCGGGAGGCCGCAGCGCCCCTGCGGTCGGCGGGCGAGGAGGTCCACTGGGAGGGCGGGGACCTGGTCGCGCGGCGCGTGGAGCGGCTGGGGGCGGTGGAGTTGGCCGTACAGCCCCTCAAGGAGCCCGATCCGGAGCTCGTACGGGCCGCTCTGCTCGACGGGCTGCGGCGCGAGGGGCTGGACCTGCTGCGGTGGACGCGGGACGCGCGGGCCCTGCGGGACCGGCTCGCCTTCCTCCACCGGGCAGTGGGCGGGCCGTGGCCGGACATGGACGGGGAGTCGCTGGTGGAGCGGGCCGCCGACTGGCTGGAGCCGGAGCTGTCCCGGGCCCGGCGCCGGGCGGATCTGGCGCGGATCGACGCCGGGGAGGCCCTGCGGCGGCTGCTGCCCTGGGCGACGGGTGAGGCGGCCCGGCTGGACGAGCTGGCGCCGGAGCGGATCGAGGTGCCGAGCGGGTCGCGGATCCGGGTGGAGTACGACGGCGAGCAGCCGGTCCTGGCGGTGAAGCTCCAGGAGATGTTCGGCCTCGCCGAGACACCTCGCGTCGCGGGGGTCCCCGTACTCGTCCATCTCCTCTCCCCCGCGGGCCGCCCGGCCGCCGTCACCGCCGACCTGGCGTCGTTCTGGAAGGACGGCTACCGCTCCGTGCGGGCCGAGTTGCGCGGCCGCTACCCGAAGCATCCGTGGCCGGAGGACCCCGCGACGGCCGAGGCGACCCGGCACACGAGCGCGCGGCTCAGGCGGTGACCGGCTCGGGCAGGGGCTCCGTGGCGGGATCGTCGGGGCGGTGGCGGCCGCGGGCTTCGAGCCAGAGGGAGAGGGCAAGGAGGCCGGCGGCCAGGACGAGGAAACTCCAGGGCAGGTACGAGACCAGCATCAGGACCATGACCCGGTTGGACGTGACCAGCTCGACGGTGTCGTCCAGGTAGTCCTCGCGGATCTTCACGTGGCCGGCGAACGCGGTGACGGTGTCCTGGCCGAGCATCGCCTTCGCGTTGCGCATCTCCTCCTTGTGGATCTCCTCGCCGTTGACGGGCGCTCCGGTGACCGGTTCGACCCAGAACATCCGCTTGGTGGTGTACCAACGGGTCATGCCGGTCTTGGCGACGATCTCGGGGGTGACGCCCGCGACCGGCATCTTCTTGGGCATGGGGACCTTGGTCCAGGGGATGGTCTGCTCGAAGTAGTAGACCTCCAGCCCCCGGAAGGTCCGCGTCCCCTTGTAGTGGATGGGCGCGGCGGTACGGGTCTGGGCGTCGAAGTACTCGTAGTCCCGCTTCTCCGTCAGGAAGGGCCACTTGAACTCGATGCCCTCGCGCCGCACCCGGTCGCCGTCGACCATCTCTCCGGTGGCGTGCACGGGGGCCTGGCTGTGGGCGTCGAAGATGTAGCGCTCGGGGATCTGGGAGACCATTTTCCCGTCCGGGCCGACGACGTGGGAGAGCGCGTCCCAGACGACGACGTCGCGGCCGGCGTCGCGTTCGATCCTCGTCGACTCCTCCACATTGCCCTTGAGCGTCTGCACGACGGTGATCTTCTCGACCTGCTTGGACTTGAGGGTGCCGTAGTCGAGAAGGGTCGCCGGCTTCGCCTCCAGGACCATCTCCTGGTACTGGCTGGGCGGGATCTTGGCGAGCCGGGGAAAGGCGTACCAGCGCAGCAGGGGTGCCAGGGTCGCGAAGAAGACGGCGACGGCGAGGAGTACGAGGCTCGCGGTGCGGCGCATGGTGGTCGCCCCTCCTACTTCTTGGGGCCGGGGACGGTGGTGAGCAGGGGCTCGGGGGAGGTCTCGCCGGGGGGCGCCCCGGTCGCCGAGATGCCGAGGACGAGCGCGAAGGCGAGGGCGAGGCCGATGGCGGCGGCTACGAGGGCGCGCAAGGTCGGCCTCCCGGTGCTCGGATCTGATACAGCGTCAGGGCGGAGGCACCGTAGCAACGCGGCCGCGAGATGAGAACACGTTGCACTCAGAACACGCGCCGCCGCCCCTCTGCCTCGAAGCGGCGGAGGGGCGGTGGGAGGCGAGGGGCGTCAGGCGACCTTGAGTTCGAGCGTCAGCGTCGCGCCGCCGGCCGCTTCGAGGCGCAGCAGGAAAGTGCCGGTGGCGTCGTCCGCGAAGAGCTTCGGGAGGGTCAGCACGCCGTTCTCGTCGGTCTTGAGGTCCGCGAGGGTCCGGACCGGCTTGCCGTCGGCGTCCTTGAAGTACGGGCCCTTGTCGTTGGGCTTCGCGTCCTTCGGGTCCTCCGTCGTGGTGATCATCGTGGCGGTGAGGGCGACTCCGGGGGCGAGGACGCCCTTGTTCGTGGCCTTCACCTGGATCTGCTCGGCGAACTCCGCGCCGGGCGCGGCGGTCAGCTCCTTGTCGTCCGTCCTGACCAGGGTGTCGGCCTGGCGGGCGGCGACGGTCGCGGTGAAGTCGACGGCGGAGATCGTACGGCCGCCGAGGGTGGCGCGGACCGTGAAGTCGCCGGTCTTCTCGCCCGCCCGCAGCACCGGGGCGGCGGCCTTGCCGTCGGCGCCGGTGGTGACGGTGACCGTCTTGAGGTCGCCGTCGAAGCGGGCGTCGGTGTCCGTGACGATTTCGAACCGCACCGGCGCCTTGGCCACCGGCTTGCCCGTGGAATCGAGCGCGACCACCTTGGCACGCTCGGCGAACGAGCCGCCCGCGGTCGCGGTCAGCGCGCCCGTCCCGCCGTCCTTGATCGTGACCGCCACGGGCGCGGGAGGCGGCGTGGTGGGCTTCGGGGGCGTGGTGGGCTTCGGCGGGGTCGTCGGCTTCGGCGGCGTGGTGGGCGTGGCCGGACGGGTCGGCTTCGGCGTGGCCGGCGTCGTGGGCCTCGGCGTCGGGTCCGGGAGCGTCACGGGGTCGTCGCTGCGGCCGCCGGGCACCTGGCCGGTGCCGTCCGGGACCTGGTGCGTGCCGCGCTTGTAGTACTCGAACCAGGACAGCACCGTGCGGAGGTACTCGGTCGAGCGGTTGTAGCTGAGGATCGCCTTGTCCAGATCGGCCTTGGTGGCCAGATCACGGTTGTTGGCGCAGAGGTAGAGACCCGCGGCCTGGGCGGCGTCGTAGATGTTGTTGGGGTCCTTGCGGCCGTCGCCGTTGGCGTCGCGGCCCCAGGTCGCCCAGGTCGAGGGGATGAACTGCATCGGGCCGACGGCCCGGTCGTGCGTCGCGTCGCCGTCGTACTGACCCTTGTCGGTGTCCGAGATGTTGGCGAAGCCGACACCGTTGAGGACCGGCCCGAGGATCGGGGAGAGCGTCGTGCCGTTGGCGTCGACCCGGCCGCCGCGCGCCTGTCCCGACTCGACCTTGCCGATGCCGGCGAGGAGCTGCCAGGGGAGGTTGCAGCCCGGGTCGTCGGCCTTCAGCGTCTGCTCGGCCTGCTTGTAGGCGGCGAGCACGGTCGCGGGTATGCCCGCCTCGGCGGGGCCGGTGACGACCGGGAGGTCTATGGAAGTACCGGGCACGTCGGGCTTGTTCGGCGTGTTCAGGGGCGGCAGGTCGGTGTAGTACGGGGAGTCGCCGGTGGCCGAACCGTCCGGGGCGGGGGCCGTGCCGGACGAGGGCTGGTCGCCGCCGGCCGAGGCCTCGGTGGCCGGCGGGTTGACGCCCGGGCCCTGGGAGGCGGTCAGCGCGGCCACCGCGGCCGCGGCTATGGCTGTGGTGGTTGCTCGCTTGCGCAGCCGGCGGCCGATGTGCGGTGCCATGCGTCTGGTCCCTCCCCGTCGACGGCTGCCGCACTCCCCAGCGCGGACTCAGGAACCCTACGTCAACTCGACACTCCCGCACACCGCGCCCTGACCGCTTTTCACTCTTTCGTCACCTCTCTCCGCCCGGAATCCGGACCTGACGCATCGCGCATACTGGGCGTCGCCGGCCGGTGGGCTCCCAGAGGGGGTCAATTGCGGCCGCACGGGGACGAGATGGCTCACACCACACCAGGGGGCGCATTCATGCCGTTCACGCTCAGCCATGCCGCGGCGGTACTGCCGGGCATACGGAGGGACGGCACCGCGCGCGGTCCGCTGCTCGCCTCCGCGCTCGTCATGGGGTCGTTCGCGCCCGACATGACGTACTTCGCCGCGACCGCCGTCCCCGAGGCGATGTTCTTCGGCGATGTCACCCACGCGCCTCTGGGCGTCGTCACCGTCGATCCGCTGATCGCCCTCGCGCTGGTGGGGCTGTGGCTGATGGTGCGTGAGCCGCTGCTCGCGCTGCTGCCGGCGCGGTGGCAGGGGCGGGTGTTCGCCTTCCTTCGCGGTCGGCCCTGGCGCGACCGGACCCCGCTCGCTCTCGCGCTCCTCTTCTACGCGTCGGCGGTGCTGGGCGCGACCACCCATGTGGTGTGGGACGCCTTCACCCATCTCGACCGCTGGGGGACGCGGGCGATCCCCTTCCTGAGTGAGATCGTCGCCGGTTTCCCCGTCTACCTGTACGCCCAGTACGGAGGCTCGGCGCTGGCCCTGATCGCCCTGATCTGGTTCACGACGACCGGCCTGCGCCGCTCACCGGACACCGCGGTGCCGGGCCTGCCCCGGCTGAGCCACCGCGACCGGCTCCTGGCCGGCGGGCTCCTGGCGGTGTGCGTCCTGGCCGGCGTGATCCACCGCTGTGTGCGCTGGTACGCCTACTGGGGCCGCATCGAGACACCTCTGGACATCATCCCGACGGCCTGCTTCGGCGCGGGTGCGGGCCTGGCGGTGGGGCTGGTGCTGTACGGGGCGGCAGCGCGGTGGCTGCGCGCGCCGCGGGCCATCGCGGAGCCGGCGCCCCGTGGCGCCACCTCGCCCACGCCCCCGCGGACCCCCGAACGCCACGGCTGATGGCGGATGGGAGGGGGCCGGAGCCCGCAGGCCCCGGCCCCCTCCCGAGGCTCAGTGCGCCGCTGACTCCCAGTCCGGGCCCACGCCCACCGAGACGTCCAGCGGAGCCCGCAGTTGGACCGCCGTCGCCATCTCGTGGCGGACGATCTTCTCGACGCGATCCCGCTCCCCCGGCACCAGCTCCAGCACGATTTCGTCGTGGACCTGGAGCAGCATCCGGGAGGTGAGGCCCGCCTCCCTCAGCGCCCGGTCGACGCCCAGCATCGCGACCTTCACGATGTCCGCGGCCGTGCCCTGGATCGGCGCGTTGAGCGCCATCCGCTCCGCGGCCTCGCGGCGCTGGCGGTTGTCGCTGTTCAGGTCGGGCAGATAGCGGCGACGGCCGAGCATCGTCTCGGTGTAGCCGGTGGCGCGGGCCTCGTCCACGACCCGGCGCAGATAGTCACGGACCCCGCCGAAGCGCTCGAAGTACGTGTCCATCAGGACGCGCGCCTCGCCGGCCTCGATGTTGAGCTGCTGGGAGAGACCGAAGGCGGAGAGGCCGTAGGCCAGGCCGTACGACATGGCCTTGATCTTGCGGCGCATCTCCGCGTCGACGGCGGAGCGCTCCACGCCGAACACCTGGGAGGCGACGGTGGTGTGCAGGTCCTCGCCGGAGGTGAACGCCTCGATCAGGCCCTCGTCCTCCGAGAGGTGTGCCATCACACGCAGTTCGATCTGGCTGTAGTCGGCGGTCATGAGGGATTCGTACCCCTCGCCGACGACGAAGCCGTGGCGGATGGCGCGGCCCTCGTCGGTGCGGACCGGCACGTTCTGCAGGTTCGGGTCGGTGGACGACAGGCGCCCCGTCGCCGCGACGGTCTGGCTGAAGGTGGTGTGGATCCTGCCGTCGGCCGCGATGGTCTTGATGAGGCCCTCGACCGTGGAACGCAGCCGGGCCTGCTCACGGTGGCGCAGCATGATGACCGGCAGTTCGTGCTCGGTCTGTCCGGCCAGCCACGCCAGCGCGTCGGCGTCCGTCGTGTACCCGGTCTTGGTCTTCTTCGTCTTGGGGAGGTTGAGCTCCCCGAAGAGGACTTCCTGGAGCTGCTTGGGCGAGCCGAGGTTGAACTCGTGGCCCACGGAGGCGTGCGCCTCCTTGACCGCCTGCTGCACGGCGCCGGCGAACTGCTGCTCCATGGCTTCGAGATGGGCGCGATCGGCGGCGATGCCGTGCCGCTCCATCCGGGCGAGCAGCACGGAGGTGGGCAGTTCCACCTCGTGGAGCAGGTCGACCGCGCCGACCTCCGCCAGCTTCTGTCCGAGGGCGTCGCCGAGGTCGAGGACCGCGCGGGCCTGTGCCATCAGCGCCTCGGCCTCGGCGGTGTCGTCCGCGCCGAAGGCGAGCTGCCCGTCGGCGGCGGCCGGGGCGAGCTCCCGGTGGAGATACTCGACGGACAGGGCGTCCAGCGCGAAGGAGCGGCGGCCGGGCTTGACCAGGTAGGCGGCGAGCGCGGTGTCCATCGTGATGCCGTCGAGGTGCCAGCCGTGCTCGGGGAAGACCCGCAGGGCGTCCTTGGCGCTGTGGACGATCTTCGGACGCGCCCGGTCGGCGAGCCAGGCGGCGAACGCCCGCTCGTCGGCCTCGTCCAGCCGGGTCGTGTCGAACCAGGCGGCCTTGCCGTCGGCGGCCGCGAGCGCGATCTCGCTGACGTTCCCGACGCCCAGGGCCCAGGCGGCGACGGTGGCCATGCCGAGCGGCTGCCCGCCGTGCTGCTCCAGCCAGAACGCCAGCTCTCCGGCGCCCAGCACACTGCCGTCCAGCTCGACACCGGCCTCGGGGGCGGGGGCGGCTTCCTCCTCCGCGCCCGGGTCCACGGCGAGCAGCCGCTCGCGAAGGCTCGGGTTGCGGATCTCCAGAATTTCGAGGAACCCCTTGAGCGCCGTCCGGTCGTAGGGCGCGCGCTCCAGGTCGGTCACGCTCTTGGGCAGCTCCACGTCACGGACCAGCTCCGTGAGGTGGCGGTTGAGCTTGACGGACTCCAGGTGGTCGCGCAGCGCCTGCCCGACCTTGCCCTTGATCTCGTCGGCGCGCTCGACCAGCTCGGCGAACGAGCCGAACTGATTGATCCACTTCGTGGCGGTCTTCTCACCGACACCGGGGATGCCGGGCAGGTTGTCGGACGGGTCGCCGCGCAGGGCGGCGAAGTCCGGGTACTGCTGCGGGGTCAGGCCGTACTTCTCCTCGACCTTCTCCGGGGTGAAGCGGGTCAGCTCGGAGACGCCCTTGGTGGGATAGAGCACGGTCACGTGGTCGGAGACCAGCTGGAAGGAGTCGCGGTCGCCGGTGACGATCAGCACCTCGAACCCGGCGGCCTCGGCCTGTGTGGCGAGGGTGGCGATGACGTCGTCGGCCTCGAAGCCGTCCACCGCGAACCGCTCGGCGTTCATGGTGTCCAGCAGCTCGCCGATCAGCTCGACCTGCCCCTTGAACTCGTCCGGGGTCTTCGAGCGGTTCGCCTTGTACTCGGGGAAGTCCTGGGAGCGCCAGGTCTTTCGGGACACGTCGAAGGCGACGGCGAAATGCGTGGGCGCTTCGTCGCGCAGCGTGTTCGCCAGCATCGAGGCGAAGCCGTAGATGGCGTTCGTCGTCTGGCCGCTCGCGGTCGTGAAGTTCTCCGCGGGCAGCGCGAAGAACGCCCGGTACGCCAGGGAGTGCCCGTCCATGAGGAGCAGGCGCGGACGGGGGGTCTCGGTCTTCTTCGATGCTGTCTCAGCCACGGACACGATCCTGCCACGGACCACTGACATTCCCGCCCCCGGCCGCCGGGGGACGGCCGCTGTCGGTGGCCCGTGAAAGGATCGGAGGCGTACCGCACAGGACGAACGCTCAAGGGAGAGCGCGATGGCCAGCAAGCCGCCCGCAGGTGACCCGGTCCAGGACGCGCCGCAGGTCGAGGCGCCCCAGCATGCCGCCGCCGGCTTTCCCGCCGTCGCCCATACGCTCCGGGTCGCGCAGCAGCAGATGGGAGTGCGTCGCACGGCGCGGACGCTGCTGAAGGTCAACCAGAAGGACGGGTTCGACTGCCCCGGCTGCGCCTGGCCCGAGGGCGACAAGCGGCACGTGGCGGAGTTCTGCGAGAACGGCGCGAAGGCGGTCGCCGAGGAGGCGACGCTGCGCCGGGTCACGCCCGACTTCTTCGCCGAGCACCCGGTGGCGGACCTGGCGGCCCGCAGTGGGTACTGGCTCGGCCAGCAGGGCCGCATCACGCAGCCGATGTATCTGCCCGAGGGTGCCGAGCGGTACGAGGCCGTCACCTGGGAGCGGGCGTTCTCGATCATCGCGGAGGAGCTGACGGCCCTGGCCTCCCCGGACGAGGCGCTCTTCTACACCTCGGGACGCACGAGCAACGAAGCCGCGTTCCTCCTCCAGCTCTTCGCCCGCGAGTTCGGCACGAACAACCTGCCGGACTGTTCCAACATGTGCCACGAGTCGTCCGGTTCGGCGCTCAACGAGACGATCGGCATCGGCAAGGGCAGCGTCTCCCTGGAGGATCTGCACCAGGCCGACCTGATCATCGTGGCCGGCCAGAATCCGGGCACGAACCATCCCCGGATGCTCTCCGCCCTGGAGAAGGCCAAGTCCGCCGGCGCGAAGATCATCTCGGTGAATCCGCTGCCCGAGGCGGGCCTGGAGAAGTTCAGGAATCCGCAGACGCCGCGGGGCCTGCTCAAGGGCGCCTCGCTCACCGATCTGTTCCTCCAGATCCGGATCGGCGGCGACCAGGCCCTGTTCCGGCTGCTCAACAAGCTGATCCTCGACACACCGGGCGCGGTGGACGAGGAGTTCGTCCGCGAACACACCCATGGGTACGAGGAGTTCGCCACGGCGGCCCGGGCCGCCGACTGGGACGAGACGCTGGCGGCCACCGGGCTCGACCGGGACGGCATCGAGCGGGCGCTGCGGATGGTCCTCGCCTCGAAGCGGACGATCGTCTGCTGGGCGATGGGACTGACCCAGCACAAGCACTCCGTGCCGACCATCCGCGAGGTGGTCAACTTCCTCCTGCTGCGCGGCAACATCGGGCGTCCCGGCGCGGGCGTCTGTCCGGTGCGCGGGCACTCCAATGTGCAGGGCGACCGCACGATGGGGATCTTCGAGCGGCCCGCGGCCGCGTTCCTCGACGCGCTGGACAAGGAATTCGGGATCACCTCGCCGCGCCACCACGGCTTCGACGTGGTCCGCTCCATCCAGGCGCTGCGCGACGGCGAGGCGAAGGTGTTCTTCGCGATGGGCGGCAACTTCGTCGGAGCGACGCCCGACACCGAGGTGACCGAGGCGGCGATGCGCCGCGCGCGGCTCACCGTCCATGTGTCGACCAAGCTCAACCGGTCGCACGCGGTCACCGGCACGCGCGCGCTGATCCTGCCGACGCTCGGCCGCACGGACAAGGACGTACAGAAGAGCGGAAAGCAGTTCGTGACGGTCGAGGACTCGATGGGGTTGGTGCACGCCTCGCGCGGCAACCTCCCGCCGGCCGGCCCGCACCTGCTCTCGGAGCCGGCGATCGTGGCACGGATGGCCCGCGCCGTCCTCGGGGCGGATTCGGCCACCCCGTGGGAGGAGTTCGAGAAGGACTACGCCACGATCCGGGACCGGATCGCGCGGGTCGTTCCGGGCTTCGAGGACTTCAACGCCCGGATCGCGTGTCCGGGCGGCTTCGCTCTCCCGCACGCCCCGCGCGACGAGCGCCGCTTCCCCACGGCGACCGGCAAGGCCAATTTCACCGCCGCGCCCGTCGAGTACCCGGCGCTGCCCGAGGGCCGGCTGCTGCTCCAGACGCTGCGCTCGCACGACCAGTACAACACCACGATCTACGGCCTCGACGACCGCTACCGGGGCATCAAGGGCGGCCGCCGGGTCGTCCTGGTGAACCCGGAGGACGCCCGCGCGCTGGGTCTGGCGGACGGCGCGTACACGGATCTGGTCAGCGAGTGGAAGGACGGCACCGAGCGGCGCGCGCCCGGTTTCCGTGTCGTGCACTACCCCACGGCCCGCGGCTGCGCCGCCGCGTACTACCCGGAGACCAATGTGCTGGTGCCCCTGGACTCGACCGCGGACATCAGCAACACCCCCGCCAGCAAGTCCGTGGTCGTGCGTCTGGAACAATCACCGACCGCCTAAGCGTTTGCTCAGGCAGCTGACGACTGACGACGCACGAAGACGAACGGAGCCGGGCCCATGGGCGAGCAGACCGCTGTGAAGTTCCCGCAAGAGGTCATCGACGAGTACGCCTCCCTGGGCGTCGACCTGCCCGCGCTGTTCTCCGCCGGGCATCTCGGCAACCGCATGGGCGTGCAGATCGTGGAGGCCTCGGCGGAGAAGGTCGTCGGCACCATGCCCGTGGAGGGCAACACCCAGCCATACGGGCTGCTGCACGGCGGCGCCTCGGCCGTGCTCGCGGAGACGCTCGGTTCGATCGGCTCGATGCTGCACGGCGGCGTGTCCAAGATCGCCGTGGGCGTCGATCTGAACTGCACGCACCACCGCGGTGTCCGCAGCGGTCTGGTGACGGGTGTCGCCACGCCCGTCCATCGCGGCCGCTCGACCGCGACGTACGAGATCGTGATCACCGACGAGCAGGACAAGCGGGTCTGCACGGCCCGTCTCACCTGCCTGCTGCGTGACGTCGGCGCGAAGGACGCCGAGAACGTCCCGGGCGCGAAGGCCTGACCTCGGCCCTCCCGGCCTGCGGCGGCGTGACACCGCCGCCGGGGGCCGGGTGCGCGCATGCGGCCCCAGGGGCCCCTCACGCACCGGTGCTCGACATCCGCACCCGCACGCCCTCTTGTCGCGCGGCGTCCTGTGCGGATTCACTGGCGGTCCCCCACAGGAGAAGCCCACCCACCACACACCAGGGGGTTCTTCCTTGACCGCCGTACGTGTCACTGCCGTAGCGACCGCGGTAACCGCCGCGGCCTGCGCCGCCGTTCTCGCCACCGCGATTCCCTCCTCGGCGATCAACTCCTACCACGCGACGCCCGCGCCCGAACGCACCGAGGTCGGCGCGCTGGTCGCCACCTGGGACAACGACGACGACCCCGCGACGCCCGACCGGGTCGACTGGGTCTGTTCCGGCACCATGATCGACGCGGATACGTTCCTGACCGCCGCGCACTGCACGACCGACTGGCCGGCGAATGTGAGGTTCTTCGTCTCGCTGGACCAGGACGTCCAGGCGGGACTCGACAAGGCGGCGGCCGAGCACCCGGGTGACCCCGACGCCGTCGCGCGGGCCGTTGCCGTTCAGGGCTCCGCCCACAGCCACCCGTCCTATCCGGGCCCCGCCTCGGACACCCACGACATCTCCGTGATCGAGGTCCCGGCCGCCGCGATGAAGGCCCGCTGGTCCTTCACCCCGGCCGCGCTCCCCCGCGCCGGGGCGCTCTCCGCCCTCGGGCCGCAAGGCCTCAACGACACGTCGTTCCTCGTGGCCGGATACGGCACCCAGGAGGCCCGGCGCGGCCCCGGTGGGCACACCCATCCCGGTGGCGGGGTGCGAATGAAGGCGCCGGTCACCTTCAACTCGCTCAATGACGCCTGGATAAGGCTGTCCATGACCGCACCGCAAGGCAACGGCGGTGCCTGCTACGGCGATTCGGGCGGCCCGAACTTCGCCACGCTGGGGGGCAGGCTCACCCTGGTCGCCACCACGATCACGGGTGACACTCCCTGTTATGCCACCAATGTCACGTATCGGCTGGACACTCCGGGCGCTCGCGCCTTCCTCGATCCGTTCGTAGAACTGCCTTGATTCTGGCGGCAGTTGTGTCACATGGGGTGACCGCTTAGCGTGTCCCCATGGGGCATCCGGCGCACTCTCCGGCCAGGATCGCCGTCCGTGCGGTCCTGGCCGGTCTCGTGCTCGCGGGAGCCGGCGGCTGTTCGGCGGGCCGACCCGCCGAGCGCCCCGCCGCGACGGCGCCGGCGGACGTCTGCGCCAACCTCGTCTCGTACTGGGTGAAAGAGGCACTCAGAGGCAGCAAGTGGGCGGGGCTGGACTGGGAACAGAAGGGCCTGTCCAACGAACAGCTGGTCATCCACGACGACGTCCTCGCCGAGGCGCGCGCCGAGGAGCGGGTGCGCGGGCGCGAGGCGGCGGAAAAGCTGGCCGACCGGCTCGGTCGGCGTCGCTGCGAGGCGGCGAACGGGGCGACGGACAGCTCCGAGAACTGGCGGCCGCCGCGCGCGGCCGGCATCGGAACACCCGGCTCTTCCGTCACGCTCCGTAACCCCCGCCCCGGAGAGAGGTGCGACGGGCCGAGGGGCGGCGTGTACACCAGCGATATCCGCCTTGTCCGGTATCCGGAGAGGCCGCAAAACGGCGGGTCAGCACCAAGATCCGCTCAAGCCCCTTAGCGGAACTGGGCATTCTCATCATGCGGACACCGGGTTTGTGGTGTTTATGTCCTGTTTTGTACACCCCTCGCGCACCGTCTCTCCCCGTCGGCATAACAAGACAGTCACATCCTGACCTCGCCGCTCCCCGAGCCCCCCACCTGCGCTTAGAGTCACCGCCAGTCACCGCGCCGCCGGGCGCGTCTGCTGAACGGCCCTGTACGACCCCAGTACGGCCCGGCGATCGAAACGGCACCTCAGCTACACGGCACACCTCAGCTCGAGGGGGCCGCGCCAGGGAAAGGATTCATCGTGCGACACCGTTCCTTGCTCATACTCACCACCGTGATCACCACGGGAGCACTCACTCTCACCGCCTGCGGTTCGCGCGACGACAAGGGCGGCAGCGAGAGCGGCAAGAAGGGCACCACCGTCGTCATCGGCGTCGACGCCCCGCTCACCGGTTCGCTGTCGGCACTCGGTCAGGGCATCAAGAACTCCGTGGACCTGGCGGTACAGACCGCCAACAAGAACAACGAGGTCCCGGGCGTCACCTTCAAGCTCGAGGCCCTCGACGACCAGGCCGTGCCGGCCTCCGGTCAGCAGAACGCCACCAAGCTCGTCGGCAACAAGGACGTCCTCGGCGTCGTCGGCCCGCTGAACTCCGGCGTCTCCCAGTCCATGCAGGGCGTCTTCGACAAGGCCAACCTGACCCAGGTCTCCCCGGCCAACACGAACCCGTCGCTGAGCCAGGGCGACAACTGGGGCAAGGGCGAGAAGAAGCGTCCGTTCAAGACGTACTTCCGTACCGCCACCACGGACGTCGTCCAGGGCAAGTTCGCCGCGCAGTACCTGTACAAGGACGCCAAGAAGACCAAGGTCTACGTCGTCAACGACAAGCAGACCTACGGCGCCGGCCTCGCCGCGATCTTCTCCGACGAGTTCAAGCGCCTCGGCGGCACCGTCGTCGGCACGGACAGCGTCACCGTGAAGGAGACCGACTTCTCCGGCACGGCCAACAAGATCAAGAGCTCCGGCGCGGACTCGGTCTACTTCGGTGGCCAGTACCCCGAGGGCGGCCTCCTCTCCGACCAGGTCAAGAAGGCCGGAGCGAAGATCCCCACCATGGGTGGCGACGGCATCTACGACCCGCAGTTCATCAAGGCCTCCGGCGAGGCCAACGACGGTGACCTCGCGACCTCGGTCGGCTACCCCGTCGAGAAGCTCCCGACCGCGAAGAAGTTCATCGCCGACTACAAGGCCGGCGGCTACAAGGACCCCTACGCGGCCTACGGCGGCTACTCCTACGACGCCGGATGGGCGATCATCCAGGCCGTCAAGGCGGTCGTGAACGAGAACGGCGGCAAGCTCCCCGAGGACGCCCGCGAGAAGGTCACCGCCGCCATGGCGAAGGTCTCCTTCGACGGCGTGACCGGCAAGGTCTCCTTCGACGAGTTCGGTGACACCACCAACAAGCAGCTCACCGTGTACCAGGTCAAGGCCGGCGCGTGGGCCGACGTCAAGTCCGCCACGTTCGAAGACTGATCCACCGCACCGCCCCGCACCATCTGAACCAAGCCGCGCGAGGGCGCAAACAGCGCCCTCGCGCGGTGTCATATCCGACACGCTCATCGGAGGCCCTGCGGTGAACGAACTGCCGCAACAGCTGGCCGACGGCCTTGCCCTGGGGGCCCTTTACGGCCTCATCGCCATCGGTTACACGATGGTCTACGGCATCGTCCAGCTCATCAACTTCGCCCATGGCGAGATCTTCATGATCGGTGGCTTCGGCGCCCTCTCGGCGTACACGATCCTGCCCGACGGCACGCCCCTCGTGCTGGCGATACCCGTGATGCTGATAGGCGGTGCGGTCGTCTCCGTCGCCGTCGCCACAGCCGCGGAACGCTTCGCCTACCGCCCGCTCCGGGGCGCGCCACGCCTGGCCCCGCTCATCACCGCAATCGGCCTCTCGATCGTGCTCCAGCAGCTCGTCTGGGGCTTCTACCCCGGAGCCAAGAGCCCGGTCAGCTTCCCCGAGTTCAAGGGCGATTCCTTCCAGATCCTCGACGGTCTGTCGATCTCCCGCGCCGACGCGTTCGTGCTCGTCGCCGCCCCGGTCTGCATGCTCGCCCTCGGCTTCTTCGTCTCCAAGAGCCGCAGCGGCCGCGCCATGCAGGCCACCGCCCAGGACCCGGACACGGCCAAGCTCATGGGCATCAACACCGACCGCATCATCGTGATGGCCTTCGCCATCGGCGCGGCCTTCGCCGCCGTCGCCGCGGTCGCCGAAGGCCTCGACAAGGGCCAGATCCGCTTCGAGATGGGCTTCCTGCTCGGACTCAAGGCGTTCACCGCGGCCGTCCTCGGCGGCATCGGCAACATCTACGGCGCCATGGTCGGCGGAGTCGTCCTCGGCATCGCCGAGACCCTCTCGATCGCCTACGTCCAGGACATCCCCGGCATGGAGCAGTTCGGCGGCGGCGCCTGGAAGGACATCTGGGTCTTCTCCCTCCTCATCCTCGTGCTGCTGTTCAGGCCACAAGGCCTACTCGGCGAGCGCGTCGCGGACAGGGCGTGAGCACGATGACAACAGACCTCACCAAGACCCCCGGACCGGCCGCGGCCACCTCCTCCGCCGTCGCGAGCGTCTACCACTGGATCGTCGCCCTCGGCGGCGTCGCCACCATCGCCAGCACCTTCCTGGCCTGGACGTACACCGACGAGTTCCCCGGCGACCTCACCGTCACCGGCTACCCCGGCGGCCTCCAGGTCCTCAGCCTCGTCGCCGGCGTCCTGCTCGTGCTCTTCGCACTGGCCGGCGCCGGGATCAAGGGCCTCGGCTGGCTCGCACCGACCGGCAGCACCAAGGCCCTGCGCCTGCTCGCCCTCGGCGCCCTCGGCACCACGTGGTACACCGTCCTCGCCATCGCGTGGGAACTCGGCGGCCTCGTCAACCTGGAGCCCGGCGGCTTCGTCGCCTTCGTCGCGGTCCTGATCCCGCTGGCCGCGTTCCAGCTCCCCGACGACTCCCGCAAGGCCCCCGCGGCCAAGGAACTCCCCTCCTGGGCGGAGATCCTGATCATCGTCGCGTCCTTCGGTGTCGGCATGTTCGTCGTCACCTACGGCATCGACACCGAGTACGCCGAGCTCTTCATCGGCTACCTGATCATCACCGGGTTCGCCGTCGCGGCGCTCTTCAAGGCCGGCCTCATCGCGCGGCTCTCGGCCTTCACGGAGAAGTACCGCAGCATCGCGGTCATCGCCGGGTTCGTCGCCGCCGCCGCGTTCCCCTTCACCCAGAGCACCGACCAGTACACCCTGGTCGCGGTCAACATCCTCATCTTCGCGACCGTCGCTCTCGGCCTGAACGTCGTCGTCGGCCTGGCCGGACTGCTCGACCTCGGATACGTCGCCTTCCTCGGCGTCGGCGCCTACACGGCCGCCCTCGTCTCCGGATCGACCGCCTCCGCGTTCCACGTCCAGTTCCCCTTCTGGGCCTCCGTCCTCCTCGGTGCCCTGGTCTCCCTGATCTTCGGTGTCATCATCGGCGCCCCGACCCTGCGGCTGCGCGGCGACTACCTCGCCATCGTGACCCTCGGCTTCGGTGAGATCTTCCGCATCACCGTCAACAACCTCGACGGCGACAACGGCCCGGACATCACCAACGGACCCAACGGCGTCCCGAACGTGCCGGACCTCAACCTGTTCGGCTTCGACTTCGGCCAGCCCCACACCGTCCTCGGCATCGAACTCGGCTCCTACGCCAACTACTACCTGCTGATGCTGCTGGCGATGATCCTGGTCGTCGTCGTGTTCAGCCGGTCGCAGAACTCCCGCATCGGCCGCGCCTGGGTCGCCATCCGCGAGGACGAGACGGCCGCCACCGCCATGGGCATCAACGGCTTCCGCGTCAAGCTGATCGCCTTCGCCCTCGGCGCCACCCTCGCCGGTCTCGCCGGCACGGTGCAGGCACATGTACAGAGCACCGTCGTCCCGGAGATGTACCAGTTCGCCGGCCCCGTGCCGCCGAACTCCGCCTTCCTCCTCGCCGCCGTCATCCTCGGCGGCATGGGCACCATCACCGGCCCGCTGCTCGGCGCGTCCGTGCTCTACCTCATCCCGGCCAAGCTCCAGTTCCTGCAGGAATACCAGCTGCTCGGCTTCGGAATCGCGCTGATCCTGCTGATGCGCTTCCGTCCCGAAGGCCTCATCGCCAACCGTCGGGCCAAACTCGAGTTCCACGAGACCGGCCAACTCGACGTACCCACCGAAGGCCTGGGCACCACCGCCACGGCCGGCACCACGAAGGCGGGGGCGTGACCATCATGACCACCACGACCACCACCACCGCGCAGGCCACCGCCGCCACCGTGCTCCAGGCCAGCGGCGTCACCATGCGGTTCGGCGGACTGACCGCCGTCAAGGGCGTCGACCTGACCGTCCGCGAAGGCGAGATCGTCGGACTCATCGGCCCCAACGGCGCCGGCAAGACGACCTTCTTCAACTGCCTCACCGGGCTGTACGTCCCCACCGAGGGCAAGGTCAGCTACAAGGGCACGGTCCTGCCGCCCAAGCCTCACCTGGTCACCAAGGCCGGCGTCGCCCGCACCTTCCAGAACATCCGGCTCTTCGCCAACATGACGGTCCTCGAGAACGTTCTCGTCGGACGTCACACCCGGACCAAGGAAGGCCTCTGGTCGGCGCTGCTGCGCGGCCCCGGCTTCAAGAAGGCCGAAGCCGCGTCGCACGCACGCGCCATGGAACTGCTCGAGTTCATCGGCCTGCAGCACAAGGCCGACCACCTCGCGCGCAACCTCCCCTACGGCGAGCAGCGCAAGCTGGAGATCGCCCGGGCGCTCGCCAGCGACCCCGGCCTGCTCCTGCTCGACGAGCCCACCGCGGGCATGAACCAGAACGAGACCCGGACCACCGAAGAGCTCATCTTCGCCATCCGGGACCAGGGCATCGCCGTCCTCGTCATCGAGCACGACATGCGCTTCATCTTCAACCTGTGCGACCGCGTCGCCGTGCTCGTCCAGGGCGAGAAGCTCGTCGAGGGCACGTCCGAGGTCGTCCAGGGCGACGAGCGCGTCGTCGCCGCCTATCTCGGTACGCCCTACGAGGGCGCTCCGGGCGGGGAAGAGGTCGCCGAGGTCGAGGCGGCGGAGGCACAGGCGGAGGCGGAAGCCACCCCCGCCGCCGACGCACCCGAGGCCGGGAGCGACGCTCCGGAAGCCGACGCCGGGGCCGGGGCTCCGGCCGACGCCCCGGACGCCGACTCCGACGGCGACGACGAGGGCGAGGGCGAGGGCGAGACCGCCCCCGAGGCGCCCAGCACCACAGAAGGAGACTCCAAGTGACCGCACTCCTCGAGGTCGAGGACCTCAGGGTCGCCTACGGCAAGATCGAGGCCGTCAAGGGCATCTCCTTCAGCGTCGAGGCCGGCCAGGTCGTCACCCTCATCGGCACCAATGGCGCCGGCAAGACGACCACGCTGCGCACCCTTTCGGGGCTCCTCAAGCCCTCCGGCGGCACGATCATGTTCGACGGGAAGCCCCTCAACGGCATCCCCGCCCACAAGATCGTCGCCCTCGGCATGGCCCACTCCCCCGAAGGCCGGCACATCTTCCCCCGCCTGACCATCGCCGAGAACCTCCAGCTCGGAGCGTTTCTGCGGAGTGACAAGGACGGCATCGAGCGGGACATCCAGCGCGCCTACGACCTCTTCCCGATCCTGGGAGAGCGCCGCAAGCAGGCCGCCGGCACCCTCTCCGGCGGCGAGCAGCAGATGCTCGCCATGGGCAGGGCGCTGATGTCCCAGCCCAAGCTGCTGATGCTGGACGAGCCCTCGATGGGCCTCTCCCCGATCATGATGCAGAAGATCATGGAGACCATCGCGGCGCTCAAGGCCGACGGCACCACGATCCTGCTGGTCGAGCAGAACGCCCAGGCGGCGCTCTCGCTCGCCGATCAGGCGTACGTCCTGGAGGTCGGCACGATCAAGCTGTCCGGCCCCGGCCAGGAACTGCTGCACAACGACGAGGTCCGCAAGACATATCTCGGCGAGGACTGAGCAGCCCCTGTACGAGGAGGCCCGCCCCACAACGTAGTGGGGCGGGCCTTCTCACGTACGGGCGCCTGCGGCTACTGGCCCTTCGCGGCCTTCTTCTCCTCGGCGTCCTCGATGACCGCCTCGGCGACCTGCTGCATCGACATGCGCCGGTCCATCGACGTCTTCTGGATCCAGCGGAACGCGGCCGGCTCGCTCAGCCCGTACTGCGTCTGGAGAATGCTCTTGGCCCGGTCGACGAGCTTGCGGGTCTCCAACCGCTGCGAGAGGTCGGCGACCTCCTGCTCCAGCGCCTTCAGCTCCGCGAACCGGGATACGGCCATCTCGATGGCCGGGACCACATCGCTCTTGCTGAAGGGCTTCACCAGGTACGCCATGGCCCCGGCGTCCCGGGCACGCTCGACGAGGTCGCGCTGCGAGAAGGCGGTGAGCATCAGCACCGGGGCGATGGACTCACCGGCGATCTTCTCCGCGGCGGAGATGCCGTCGAGGACGGGCATCTTCACATCGAGGATGACCAGGTCGGGCCTGTGCTCCCGGGCGAGCTCGACGGCCCGCGCACCGTCACCCGCCTCACCGACGACCGAGTAGCCCTCTTCCTCGAGCATCTCCTTGAGGTCGAGGCGGATGAGCGCCTCGTCCTCGGCGATGACGACACGGGTCGTCAGCGGCGGGACGTGCGACTGGTCGTCGTCGGCGGCGGGCTGGGGCGACTCGGGGGCGGTCACGGGGGCTCCTCGTTCCACGGCAGATACAGCTCCCCATGAGCCTACCCACCTCCTGTAAGGTAGTTCCGCACAGGGTTCCCTTGGCCCTTTCTTTCGTAGGCCCCAGTACTCCAACTGGTCAGAGAGGCCGCTCTCAAACAGCGGACAGTGTGGGTTCGAATCCCACCTGGGGCACTTTTACTTCGATTCCATGGTCACGCGTTGCGTGCCCCGTGATCGTCCGTCCGAGCGTTGTTCCGCCCGAGCGGCCCCGTACCCGCCCCGCCGCGACTACTTCGGGCTGTCGTCCTCGCCGATGTGGTGGACGCGGACGAGGTTGGTGGAGCCCGCGACCCCGGGCGGGGAGCCGGCGGTGATCACCACGATGTCACCCTTCCGGCAGCGACCGATCCTCAGCAGTTCCTCGTCGACCTGGGCGACCATCGCGTCCGTGGAGTCCACGTGGGGTCCGAGGAAGGTCTCCACTCCCCAGGTGAGGTTCAGCTGGGAGCGGGTCGCGGCGTCGGGGGTGAAGGCGAGCAGCGGGATGGGTGAGCGGTAGCGGGAGAGCCGCTTGACCGTGTCGCCGGACTGCGTGAAGGCGACGAGGAACTTCGCGCCGAGGAAGTCGCCGATCTCGGCGGCGGCGCGGGCGACGGCGCCGCCCTGGGTGCGGGGCTTGTTCCGGTCGGTCAGGGGCGGGAGGCCCTTGTCGAGGACGTCCTCCTCGGCCGCTTCGACGATGCGGCTCATCGTCCTCACGGTCTCGACGGGGTACTTGCCGACGCTGGTCTCGCCGGACAGCATCACGGCGTCGGTGCCGTCGATGACGGCGTTCGCGACGTCGGAGGCCTCGGCGCGCGTGGGGCGGGAGTTGTCGATCATCGAGTCGAGCATCTGCGTGGCGACGATGACCGGCTTGGCGTTGCGCTTGGCGAGCTTGATGGCGCGCTTCTGGACGATCGGGACCTGCTCCAGCGGCATCTCGACGCCGAGGTCGCCGCGGGCGACCATGATGCCGTCGAAGGCGGCGACGATGTCGTCGATGTTCTCGACGGCCTGGGGCTTCTCGATCTTGGCGATGACGGGGAGGCGGCGGCCTTCCTCGTCCATGATGCGGTGGACGTCCTCGATGTCGCGTCCGCTGCGGACGAAGGAGAGGGCGATGACGTCGGCGCCGGTGCGCAGCGCCCAGCGGAGGTCCTCGACGTCCTTCTCGGAGAGGGCGGGGACGGAGACGGCGACGCCGGGAAGGTTCAGGCCCTTGTGGTCCGAGACCATGCCGCCCTCGATGACGGTCGTGTGGACGCGGGGCCCCTCGACCTCGGTGACTTCGAGGGCCACGCGGCCGTCGTCGACGAGGATGCGCTCGCCGACGGTGACGTCGTCGGCGAGGCCGGCGTAGGTGGTGCCGCAGCTGTGGCGGTCGCCGTCGACGGACTCGACGGTGATGGTGAAGGTGTCACCACGTTCAAGGAGTACGGGGCCTTCGGCGAAGCGGCCCAGACGGATCTTCGGGCCTTGAAGGTCGGCGAGGACGCCGACGCTGCGGCCGGTTTCCTCGGACGCCTTGCGTACGCGCTGACAGCGTTCCTCGTGGTCGGCGTAGGTGCCGTGACTGAGGTTGAGGCGGGCGACGTCCATTCCGGCTTCGACCAGTGCCTTGATCTGGTCGTATGTGTCGGTGGCGGGGCCCAGGGTGCAGACGATTTTTGCTCGGCGCATGGTCTGAGCCTAGGCCTTACCGGTGGGTAGAGAATTGGTCACGCATGACTACTCAACAACCTTTCGGTGAAGGGTTATTGACAAGTGTTGAATTGTGCGCAGGGCCGCTCCGATGAGCGGGCCCGAGGGGCTCAGCGGTCAGGTGAGATAGCCACTGAGGGCGCGCAGCCGGGAGGGGTGGCGGAGCTTGGACATGGTCTTGGCCTCTATCTGCCGGATGCGCTCACGGGTCACGCCGTAGACCCTGCCGATCTCCTCGAGGGTGCGCGGGTCGTCGCCGTCGAGTCCGTACCGCAGGGCGATGACACCGGCCTCGCGCTCGGTGAACTTGGCGAGGATCGCGCGGAGTTGGGACCTGAGGAGGTCCGCGCCGACGATGTCCTCCGGAGCGGGGGCGGCGGAGTCCTCGATGACGTCGCCGAGTTCGGTGCCGCCGTCACCGTCGCCGTCACCGAGAGGGGTGTGCAGGGAGACGGGGGTGCGGTCGTAGCCCTTCACCTGGACGATCCGCTCGACCGTGACGTCGAGGGCGGTGGCGAGTTCCTCGACCGTGGGCTCGCGGTCGAGCGTCGCGGCCAGCTCCCGCCGGGTTCGGGCGAGGCGGTTGATCTCCTCGACCATGTGGACGGGGACGCGGATGGTGCGGGACTGGTCGGCGAGGGCGCGTCCGATGCCCTGCTTGATCCACCAGGTCGCGTAGGTGGACAACTTGAACCCCTTGGCGGGATCGAACTTCTCGATGGCGCGGAGCAGGCCGAGGTTGCCCTCCTGGACGAGGTCGAGGAAGAGCATGCCGCGGCCGGTGTAGCGCTTGGCGATGGAGACGACGAGGCGGAGGTTGGCCTCCAGCATGTGGTTCTTCGCGCGCCGGCCGTCGAGGGAGACGCGCTCCAGCTCGGCGTCGGGGACACCGGCCGCGGCGATCTCCGCCTCGGCGGCGAGACCGGCCTGGACGCGGCAACCGAGGCGCACTTCCTGTTCGGCGGTGAGGAGGGGGATGCGGGCGATCTGACGGAGGTAGTCGCGGACCTGGTCCGTGTCGTGCGAGGAGTGCGTGAGCGTGGGCAAGGGGTGGGCCTCTCGATCGGGTTTTTTATGATGGACCGAAATTTAGGTCGGACCTATGCTCTAGGTCAAGCATAAATTTAGGTTCGACCTATGAGAGGGTGGATTCATGAGCGCACCGAGCCTGCGGGAGCAGAAGAAGCGACAGACCCGGCAGGCGATCTCCGACGCGGCGACGGGCCTGTTCATCGAGCGTGGCTTCGAGCAGGTGACGATCGCGGACGTCGCGGCGGCGGCGGGCGTGGCGAAGATGACGGTCACGAACTACTACCCGCGCAAGGAGGACCTCGTCCTCGACCTGAGCGAGGAGTTCGTCTCCGGTCCGGCACGGGTGGTGGCGGCGGCGCGGGCCGGGGGCGGGTCTCCCGTGGAGGCGCTGCGGGAGGACTACCTGGCGGCGGTGAGGCGGCGGGACCCGGTCATCGGATTCGCGCCGGAGCCGTTCGCGCGGATGCTGACGGAGAGTCCGGTGCTGCTGGCGCGGCTGCGGGAGTTCCACGAACAGCGGGAGGCGGCGGTGGCGGCCGTCCTCGCGGAGGACTGGCCCCCCGGCGACATCACCCCCCTGGCGGAGGCGGCGCGCCTGGGCGGGGCGCTGCGGGTGCTGTTCGGGCGGCTGCTGGAGCGGGTGCTGTCGGGGGCCCCGGCGGAGGAGACCGCGACGGCGCACGAGGCGGAGGCGGAGAGGGTGTTCGGGCTGTTGCGGTGAGAGGGCCATCGACGGCCGGCGGGCGGGGGTACGGGCACGGGATCCCCCACCCCACCCCTTCCCGAAACCCCGCCGGGGGCGAGGGGCGCACCGCCGACGCGGACGAACCGGCGCCGGGGCCAGGAGCCCGGCGTCGCGGCCGTCCCGCGAGGCGGGGCCGGTCACCGCACACCGGGCGCCCCGCCCGAGCGGTCGGCGTACGCGAACACGAGCCGGATCCGGGCGGGCAGCTCCGCGCCTCACCGCGCGGGGAGGCAAAACCGAGGAGCTCGGCACCCCGGTGGCACCCCCACCCCACCGGCGAACGGAGGCGAACGAACCCCCGCCCGGGGCGGCGGCCCCACTCCGCCGGGTGAGGACGGCCGGCCCCCCGGGCACCCCGCGCCGCCGACGCGAGCGGGCACCGCCCCCGGCTAGGGAGCGGGTGCCGGACCCGTGGGGGCGCCTTCGGGACGGCAGGTACGAGCCCGGCCTCGGGAGGCGGCCGGGGCGGCCGCGCACGCGGTGCGCGGCGCGCCCCGGACGCACTCGGCGCGGAGCCGCAGGCCCACGCCCCCGGCCGTCCCGCCGTTTCACAAGGTCGGTGGGGCCATCGTGAAGCGGGCGTTCACCTGGGCGTAGACCATTTGGCGTTGGGGTTCCAGGTCCAGGGGCGGCGGGGCGTCCGTGGATTCTGCCGCGTAGGCCATGCGGAGGGTGCCGGGGGCCGGGGGCATTCCACCGTAGGCCGCCGCGTTTTCAGCGCCGAGGTCGGCCAGTTCCACCAGGGCCGCGAGGCGGGTGCCGAGGGCCTCGGCGTATTCGCGGGCTCGCTGGACCGCCTCCTTCACGGCCTGGCGCCGGGCTTCCCCGTGCGCCGGGGAGTCGGGGCGCAGAGACCACCAGGGGCCGTCGACACGGGTGAGTTCGAGGTCCGCGAGGCGGGTCGTCAGTTCGCCGAGGGCCGTGAAGTCGGCCAGCTCGGCCGTGAGGTGGACGCGCCCGTGGTACGCGCGGACGCGTTCCGCGCGGCCGTGCCGGGTCAGCTCCGGACTGATGGAGAACGCCCCGGTTTCCAGCTTCTCGACCGAATCACCGTACGACTTGATGAGGTCGACGACCTCCGTGTTGCGCTGGGTCAGGTCGTCGAGTGCGGAACGCCGGTCGGTGCCGCGCGCGCTGACCGTGACGCCGATGCGGGCGATCTCCGGGTCGAACTCCAGCCGGGCCTCGCCCCGTACGGCGACGCGCGGCGCCTCGGGGGTGCCGTACGGAACGGCGGCGGGGGTCGGTTCTTCGGTGGTCACGACGGGCTCCCTCGTACGGCGGCGGCACTGGCGGCGACTCTGTCGGAACACTCTCGCACCGGAATGGCCGTCAGGGGTGTTGCCGGGTGGGTCCCGTGGGCCAGAATCTACGCGCGTTGTGCACCACTGAACCAAGGAGATCAGATGCCGCTGAACCGTAGGACGTTCCTGGAGGGATCGGTCGTCGCCGGAACCGGCGCCGCCCTCACCGGAGGGCTCGCCGCCCCCGCGCGGGCCGCCACCGTGTCGGCCACCACCGGACGTCCGCCGAAGCGGTACGCGTTCACCGTCATGGGAACGACCGATCTGCACGGAAACGTCTTCAACTGGGACTACTTCACGGACCGGGAGTTCGACGACAAGAACCACAACGACGTCGGTCTGGCCAAGATCTCGACGCTGGTGAACCAGGTGCGGAAGGAGAAGGGGGTCCGCAACACCCTCCTCATCGACGCCGGCGACACCATCCAGGGCACCCAGCTGTCGTACTACTACGCCAAGGTCGACCCGATCACCGCCGCACGCGGCCCGGTCCACCCCATGGCGCAGGCCATGAACGCCATCGGCTACGACGCCGCCGCTCTCGGCAACCACGAGTTCAACTACGGCATTCCGGTGCTGCGGAAGTTCGAGGAGCAGTGCGACTTCCCGCTGCTCGGCGCCAACGCCCTGGACGCGAAGACGCTGCGGCCGGCCTTCCGCCCGTACAGCATGCACCGGCTGTGCACACCGCACGGCCGCGATGTGCGGGTCGCGATACTCGGGCTGACGAACCCCGGTATCGCCATCTGGGACAAGCAGAACGTCAGCGGCAAAATGGTCTTCCCCGGCCTCGAGGAGCAGGCCGCGAAGTGGGTGCCGAAGCTGCGCTCCATGGGCGCGGACGTGGTGATCGTGTCGGCGCACAGCGGCTCCAGCGGCACGTCGTCGTACGGCGACCAGCTGCCGTACGTCGAGAACGCGGCCGCGCTGGTCGCCGAGCAGGTGCCGGGCATCGACGCGATCCTCGTGGGTCACGCGCACACCGAGATCCCGGAGTACCGGGTGACCAACAAGGAGACGGGCAAGGACGTCGTGCTGTCCGAGCCGCTGAAGTGGGGACAGCGGCTGACGCTGTTCGACTTCGAGCTGGTGTGGGGCAAGGGCCGCTGGACCGTGGAGAAGGTCGGCGCGAAGGTCCTCAACTCCAACACGGTGGCCGAGGACCCGGAGGTCGTACGGCTCCTGGAGGACGAGCACACGAAGGTCGTCGCGTACGTCAACCAGGTGATCGGGACGTCGACGGCGTCGATGACCACGGCCGAGGCGGCCTGGAAGGACGAGCCGATCATCGATCTGATCAACCACGTCCAGGCGGAGACGGTGAAGGCGGCCCTGGCCGGCGGCCAGTACGCGGCGCTGCCGGTGCTCTCCCAGGCATCCTGCTTCTCCCGCACGGCGGCGATTCCGGCCGGGCAGGTCACCATCAAGGACGCGGCGGGTCTCTACCCGTTCGAGAACACGCTGGAGGCGCGGCTGCTCACCGGCGCCCAGCTGAAGGCGTACCTGGAGTACTCGGCGAGGTACTACGTCCAGACGGCGCCGGGCGCGCCGGTGGACACGGCGAAGCTCACCAACGCCGAGAACACTCCTGACTACAACTACGACGCCGTGTCCGGGCTGACGTACACGATCGACATCGCCAAGCCGGCCGGTTCCCGGATCGTGGGCCTGTCCTTCGGGGGGAAGCCGATCGACCCGGCCGCGCAGTTCGTGCTCGCCGTCAACAACTACCGGGCGAGCGGCGGTGGAGCGTTTCCGCATGTCGCGTCCGCCCCGCAGCTGTGGGCCAACTCGGACGAGATCCGCAACACCATCATCCAGTGGGTGCGGGCGAAGGGGACGGTCGACCCGTCGCAGTTCGCGTCGGTGGACTGGAAGCTGACGCGGGACGGGGTTCCGGTCTTCTAGGTACCCGGTTCTAGAGGTTCTGTGCGAGAGGCGTCAGCTCCGGGCCCTGGGCCGGGATGCGCGGCGCCTCTCGCCGCTCCAGGCCGAAGGTGGTGAAGGCGGTGCGGCGGGGCAGCGGGTAGGGCTCCTTGCCGGTCAGGGAGTTGAGGATGGCGGCGCTGCGCCAGGCGGCGAGACCGAGGTCGGGGGCGCCGACGCCATGGGTGTGCTTCTCGGCGTTCTGTACGTACACCGAGCCGGTGACGGAGCTGTCGAGGACCAGCCGGAACTCGGTGTCGATGCGCGGACGCCCGGAGGAGTCACGGCGGACGTACGGGTCGAGACCGGCGAGCATCCGGTCGAGCGGGCGTTCCCGGTAGCCGGTCGCGAGGACGACGGCGTCGGTGGTGAGGCGGGAGCGGGTGGCCTGCTGCACGTGCTCCAGATGCAGTTCGACCTTGGTGGTGGCGACCCGTCCCGCGGTGCGGACGCTGACCCCGGGGGTGAGCACCGCGTCGGGCCAGCCGCCGTGCAGGGTGCGGCGGTAGAGCTCGTCGTGGATGGCGGCGATGGTGTCGGTGTCGATGCCCTTGTGGAGCTGCCACTGGCGGGGCACGAGTCCGTCGCGTACGGATTCGGGCAGGGCGTGGAAGTAGCGGGTGTAGTCGGGGGTGAAGTGCTCCAGGCCGAGCTTGGAGTACTCCATGGGCGCGAAGGCCTCCGTGCGGGCCAGCCAGTGGATCTTCTCGGCTCCCGCGGGGCGGGCGCGCAGCAGGTCGAGGAAGATCTCGGCGCCCGACTGGCCCGAGCCGATGACCGTGATGTGTTCGGCGGCGAGGAGCCGCTCGCGGTGGGCGAGATAGTCGGCGGAGTGGATGACCGGGACGGTCGGCGCGTCGGCGAGCGGCCGCAGGGGTTCGGGGACGTAGGGCTCGGTGCCGACGCCGAGGGCGATGTGCCGGGTGTGGGCGCGGCCCAGCGCCTCGGCCTCCCCGGCCGCGTCGAGCTGGGTGAAGTCGACTTCGAAGAGGTCGCGTTCGGGGTTCCAGCGGACGGCGTCGACCTGGTGGCCGAAGTGCAGGCCGGGCAGCTGGTCGCTGACCCATCGGCAGTAGGCGTCGTACTCGGCGCGCTGGATGTGGAACTTCTCGGCGAAGTAGAAGGGGAAGAGCCGGTCGCGGGACCGGAGGTAGCTGAGGAACGACCAGGGGCTGGAGGGGTCGGCCAGGGTCACCAGATCAGCGAGGAAGGGGACCTGGAGGGTGGCGCCCTCGATGAGGAGACCGGGGTGCCAGTGGAAGGCGGGGCGCTGCTCGTAGAAGGCGGCGGCGACGCCGCCGGGGACGCCGTGGGCGAGCGCGGCGAGGGAGAGGTTGAACGGACCGATGCCGATGCCCACCAGGTCCTGGGGCTGGTCAATGGCGTGCTGGGGTGTGCCGGTCATCGGACGGTACTGCCTTCCACGAGGGTGATGATCTCTTCGAGGTCGCCGGGGGTGGCGTGGGGGTTGAGCAGGGTCGCCTTGAGCCAGAGGCGGCCGTCGGCGCGGGCCCGGCCGAGGACGGCGCGGCCTTCGGTGAGCAGGGTGCGGCGGACCGCCGCGACGGTGTCGTCGCCCGCGCCGGCGGGCCGGAACAGGACGGTGGTGAGGGTGGGCCGTTCGTACAGCTCGAGGGCGGGGGCCTTGTCCACGAGATCGGCGAGGTGCTGGGCGGCGGCGACGACCTGGTCGACGAGGCCGGCGAGGCCGGCGCGGCCGAGGGCCCGCAGGGTGACGGCGGTCTTGAGGACGTCCGGCCTGCGGGTGGTACGGAGGGAACGGCCGAGCAGGTCGGGGAGGCCGGCCTCGGTGTCGTCGTCGGCGTTGAGGTAGTCGGCGGTGTGGCCCAGGGGGGCGAGGCGGCTGGTGTCCGCGACCGCGAGCAGTCCGGCGGCGGCCGGTTGCCAGCCCAGTTTGTGCAGGTCGAGGGTGACCGACCGGGCGCGGTCGAGTCCGGCGAGCAGGACCCGGTGTGTGGGTGAGAAGAGGACCGGACCTCCGTAGGCGGCGTCGATGTGGAGTTCGGCGCCGTGGCGGTCACAGAGGTCGGCGATCCCGGGGAGGGGGTCGATGCGGCCGGTGTCGGTGGTGCCCGCGGTGGCGGTGACGAGGACGGGGCCGGTCAGTCCGGCGAGGGCGTCGTCGAGGGCCGCGAGGTCGAGGGTGCCGTCCGGGGTGGGGACGGTGACCGGTTCGGGCAGTCCGAGGAGCCAGGCGGCGCGGGGGACGGAGTGGTGGGTGTGGGCGCCGCACACGACCGTGACGGGGCCGTGGCGTTCGCGGGCGAGGAGCAGCGCGAGCTGGTTGGACTCGGTGCCGCCGGTGGTGACGAGGGCGTCGGGGTGGTCCTCCCCCGGGTAGACCTCGGCGGCGAGCGTCCTGGTGACGAGGGCTTCGAGGGCCGAGGCGGCGGGGGCCTGGTCCCAGGAGTCCATGGACGGGTTGAGCGCGGAGGCCGCGAGGTCGGCGGCGGCGGAGAGCGCGAGCGGCGGTGTGTGGAGGTGCGCGGCGCACAGCGGGTCCGCGGGGTCGGCTGCGCCGTCCGCGAGCGCGGTGACGAGGGTACGGAGGGCTTCCTCGGCGCCCGTTCCCGTATCGGGGAGCACGGGACCGAGCGCGGTCCGCAGCCGCTCGCCGACCACGCCGGGACCCCCGGCCGGCAGCGGCCCGCCGCGCCGCTCGGCCCCGGCGCGCAGCGCGTCGAGCACGGTGCCGAGCAGGGGCCGGAGCGCGTCGGGCCCTGCGGGGCCTCCGGCGAGGGGCGGGGTGTGCATGACACCACCCTGCCGGGGGTTCGGTGGGTATGTCCCCCGAGCGCCCGAGGGCAACCCGAAAGGGGGACAGGGGTGTTGCGCGGACGCGCCGGGGTGCTGGAGGCGGGCGGGGGCCGCTGCCCCCGCCCGCGGTCGTCAGGCGGTGCGGACCGCCAGGGCCCTGCGCAGGTCGTCGAGCTGGTCGACGAGCTTGCGGCGGAGGGCCGGGATCGCACGGGGGTCGTCGAGGTGGGCCTCGCCGGTGCGGAGGGACTCCGCGTCGACCGCGTACACCGGGAAGGCGTAGCGCCCGGCGGCCTCGGCGATGGCGGGGCCGCGGCGGGCCGCGAGGTCGATGGCGGCCGGGTAGTAGCGGGGGACGTACTCCCGTACGAGCTCGGTCTGTTCCGGCTGCCAGAAGCCCTGGGCGACGGCCGTGAAGAGGTAGTTGGAGAGCGTGTCCGAAGTGAAGAGCAGCTCCCAGGCGGCCGCCTTGGCCTCGGGGGTGGGGAGGGCGGCGCGGCAACGGGCCGCGCCTTCTTGGCCGGTGGCGCTCGGGTCGCGGTCGAGTTCGGCGGCGATCGCGCTCTCGTCGGTGGCGCCGAGCACGGCGAGGCGGCCGAGGATGCGCCAGCGCAGTTCGGGGTCGAGCTCGGGGCCGCCGTGGACGGCGCCGTCGGCGAGCCAGCTCTGGAGGGTGCCGGGCTGGGCGGACGCGTCGATGAAGTGGCGTACGGCGGTGAGGCGCAGGCCGGGGTTGCTGCCGTCCTCGGTGCGCCGGATCAGGTCGCGGGTGAGGTCCCTGAGCAGGGCGAGCGCGGCGGGGCGGGCATCGGCGCCCAGATGGCGTCCGGCGATCTGGGCGGAGGCGAAGCCGAGGACGCCCTGGACGATGGCGAGGTCGGACTCCTCGGGGAGGTGGGCGCGGGCCGTCTCCAGGTAGGTGGTGGGTTCGAGTTCACCGTCGCGGACCATGTCGCGCAGGGAGTTCCAGACGACGGCGCGGGTGAGCGCGTCGGGGACGCCGGAGAGGGTGCGCAGGGCCGGTTCCTCGGAGCCCTTGTCGAGGCGGATCTTGGCGTAGGTGAGGTCGCCGTCGTTGAGGACGACGAGGGCGGGGCGGCGGCCGGCGCGCACGCTGACGGATTCCCCCTGGGGGACGTCGATCTCGAACCGCTCGCGCAGGGTGAGGCTGCGGCCGTCGACCAGGTCGCGGTCGTAGGCGCCGACGGCGATGCGGTGGGGGCGGCTTCCGTCCTGGTCGACGTGGAGGTGCCAGTAGCCCTCCGCCTCACCGATCTGGGGGGTGAGGGTGTCGACGCCGGTGGTGCGCAGCCACTGGTCGGCCCAGGTGTGGACGTCGCGGTCGGTGGCGGAGGCGAGGTTGTCGATGAAGTCGGCGAGGGTGGCGTTGGAGAACTTGTGACGGGCGAAGTGGGCGTTGATACCGGCGAGGAAGTCCTTCTCGCCCATCCAGGCGACGAGCTGACGCAGGGCGGAGGCGCCCTTGGCGTAGGAGATGCCGTCGAAGTTGAGGAGCGCGGAGGCGGTGTCGGGGACGGCGTCGGGGTCGGGTGCGACGGGGTGGGTGGAGGGCCGCTGGTCGGCGTCGTAGCCCCAGGCCTTGCGGACGACACCGAAGTCGACCCAGGTGTCGGGGAAGAGCGTGGTGGCTTCGTTGACGGTCTGGTAGCCCATGTACTCGGCGAAGGACTCGTTCAGCCAGATGTCGTCCCACCACCGCAGGGTGACGAGGTCCCCGAACCACATGTGGGCCATCTCGTGGGCGATGACCATGGCGCGGGTCTGGCGTTCGGTGATGGTGACGGCGGAGCGGTAGATGAACTCGTCGCGGAAGGTGACCAGGCCGGGGTTCTCCATGGCGCCCGCGTTGAACTCGGGGACGAAGGCCTGGTCGTAGGAGTCGAAGGGGTACGGCTCCTCGAACTTCTCGTGGTACCGGTCGTAGCACTGCCGGGTGACGTCGAGGATCTCCTCGGCGTCGGCGTCGAGGAAGGGCGCGAGGGAACGCCTGCAGTGGATGCCGAAGGGGAGGCCGGCGTGCGCGGTGCGGACCGAGTGCCAGGGCCCCGCGGCGACGGCGACGAGGTAGGTGGAGATGAGGGGGGTGGCGGCGGCCTTCCAGCGACCGTCCGCCTGCTGCTGGGTGATGCCGTTGGAGAGGACCGTCCAGCCGTCGGGGGCGGTGATGGTCAGCTCGAAGACGGACTTCAGGTCGGGCTGGTCGAAGGCGGCGAAGACGCGTTGGACGTCCTCCATGAAGAGCTGCGTGTAGACGTAGGTCTCGCCGTCGGTGGGGTCCGTGAAGCGGTGCATGCCCTCGCCGGTGCGGGAGTAGCGCATGGCGGCGTCGATCCGCAGCTCGTGCTCGCCCTCCGTGAGGGTGAGGGGGAGGCGGTTCTCGTCGAGCTTCTCCGGGTCGAGGGGCTGTCCGTCGAGGGTGACCGAGCGCAGGGTGGCGGGCTTGAGCTCGACGAAGGTGTCCGCCGACGTGCGGGCCGTGAAGCGGATGACGGTGTGGGAGTCGAAGGTCTCGTCGCCGGTCGTCAGATCGAGGTCGATCGTGTAGCGGTGGACGTCGAGGAGCTGGGCACGGGTCTGCGCTTCGTCGCGCGTCAGTACGGACATGGGGCCATGCTGCCCGATCGGCCGTGGGCGGGGCAGGGGGATTCGCTGAGGGCGTGGGCGCTTCCCGGGGGCGTGGGGAGCGCTCGCGCGGGTCGGGTGGCGACCGGGTGGGGGGGTGCCGCCTGCGGCGGACGCCGCTCGGCGCGGGTGGTCGGGCGGGGGCCCGTCAGGCTGCCGTCCCGCCGGTGAGGGCGGCGAAGGCGGCGGCGATCGCGGGCCGGTCGGCCGCGCCGTCCGGCCCGTCCGACAGGAGTGCGTGCAGCAGGAGGCGGGACTTGGGGGCGTCCAGGGATCCCGCGGAGATCAGACCGCGGCCGAGGACGTCGTACTCCGAGCCGGGGCCCCGGTAGGTCTCGGTGAGCATCGCGCCGGAGCCGGTACGGGAGGCGAGGACCACCGGCATCCGGGCCGCGAGCCGCTCCAGGGGCTCGACCAGCCACATCGGTACGTGCCCGGCGCCGAACGCCGCGACGACGAGGCCGTCGAAGCGGTCGTCCAGGAGGTCGAGGAGTTCACCGCGGTCGCCGAGGGAGAGGGTGACGAGCCCGACCCGGACCTCGCGGCTGAGTCTCAGCGGGCGTTCGACGACGGGTCGCGCCGGCTTGAGCAGGACCCGGGGCCGGCCCTCGACGACCGCGCCGAGGGGTCCCGCGCCCGGGGAGGCGAAGGTGGCGATGGAGGTGGTGTGCGTCTTGCGCACGTGCCGGGCGGCATGGATCTCGTCGGCGAGCACCACGAGCACACCGAGGCCCCGGCAGGCGGGGTCGGCGGCGACGGCGATCGCTCCCGCGAGGTTCGCGGGGCCGTCAGCGCCCGGCAGATCGGGGCGTCGCATGGCGCCCGTCACGGCGATCGGCCGCTGTGCGGCGCAGACCAGGTCGAGGAGGAACGCGGTCTCCTCAAGGGTGTCGGTGCCCTGCACCACGACCACCCCGGAGCCGGACGCCGTCGCTTTGTCGACTTCCGCCGCGAGCGCGGTCAGGTCCTCGAAGGAGAGCGAGGAGCTGGGTACGCGCCGGAAGTCGCGCAGTTCGATGTCGACGGAGGCCGGGACGCCCGCGGCGGCCAGCACCTCGGCGCCGGTCATCCGGGAGGCGTCGCCGCCCCTGGCCGAGATGGTGCCACCGAGCGTGAAGACGGTGACGACCGCTGGACCGGAGGACATGCGCTCCGCCTTCCGTGAAAGGTTGGGTGCCCGAGATCAGGGTCGGCGACAGCGACGTAGCGTCCTGGGCCGCTGGACGACACCGGCCGGGACCGGCGACGGGATTCGAACCCGCGTTGCTCACTTGACAGGTGAAGTAGCTGTTGCCTTCGCACCGGGCTCGGTGAGCGTATCGGTCGGCGGCCGTGCCGCGCAGTGATTATCCGGCAGCGCGTAGCGGTTGGGGGTCGCGCTCCTCAGGCGCCCTGTTCGGCTGTCGTGCCGCCCGCGATCGTCTCGTGGTGCCGAATTACTTCGGCGATGATGAAGTTCAGCAGCTTCTCCGCGAACGCCGGGTCCAGCTTCGCGTTCTCCGCCAGCTCCCGCAGCCGGGTGATCTGCCTCGCCTCGCGCGCCGGGTCGGCCGGCGGGAGGCTGTGCTGGGCCTTGAGGTGGCCCACCTGCTGGGTGCACTTGAAGCGCTCGGCGAGCATATGGACGACGGCCGCGTCGATGTTGTCGATGCTCTCCCGCAGTCGGGTCAGTTCGGCGCGTACGGACGCGTCGACGGCGCCGGGGGTGTCACTGGTGCTCATGGGCAGCGAGCTTAGACCGGTCATGTGGAGAGCGTCGGAGGGTGTTCGGGATCCGGGATCCGGTTGCTCCAGCCTCCGGGGACGGTCCGTCCCTGCTGTTCGCGGAAGCGGATCGGCGCGGTGCCGACCCGGCGGGTGAACAGCCGGGAGAAGTACGCCGGATCGTCGTAGCCGACGCGGCGGGCGACGGCCGCGACGGGCAGATCCGTGGCAGCCAGCAGCTCCTTCGCGCGTCCGAGGCGGATCGAGAGCAGATAGTCCTTGGGACTGCAGCCCGCGCTGCGGCGCACCGCGGTGCGCAGCTCCGCCGGGGTCATGCCGTGGCGGGCGGCGTGCTCCGTGACGGACAGGGGCCGGCAGGCGTCGCGGGCGAGGGAGGAGAGGACCGGGTCGCCGTCGGCGTTGGTGTCGGCGCGGGCGCGGCGCAGGGCGACCAGGAGTTCATGGACGGCGGCGCCCGTCTCCACTTCGAGGAGCGGGTTGCCGCGCCGGGCGGCCCTGGCGATGCGGCCGATCGCGGCGCGGGCGGGGGCGGCGTCGGAGAGGGGGACGACGGGCCGGTCGGGTTCTATGTAACCCAGTTCGGTGTACGTGGCGGTGGCCGGTCCGGTGAAGTCGACGAAGCTCTCGTCCCAGCCGGTGCCCGGGTCGGCCGCGTAGTGGTGCGGGACACCGGGCGTCAGCCAGATCACGGCCGGCGCGGTGACCGCGGTGCGCCGCCCGTCGGCGCTCTTGTACCAGCCGCCGCCCGCGCTGACGAGCACGGCGACGTGGTGGTCGAGGGTGCGCGGGCCGACCATGGGCAGGGCGCCGTGCTGCAGACCGACGCCGAGACAGACCAGCCCGAGCCGCAGGTGGACCGGGCTGGGAGTGAAATAGCGCATCCACGTGTGATACATCCGCTGTCGCCTCCCCTTGCGTCCAAACAGCGCTGATCTTTGTCCATGGACCGGCCCGCCGCCAGAGCCCAGGGTTGGTCGCGGTACAGGACCAGAGAGACGGGCGGGGATGGTGGCCGACTTCAGGGTGGGGGACGAGGACTTTCTGCTGGACGGGAGGCCGGTGCGGCTGCTGTCCGGCGCGCTGCACTACTTCCGCGTGCACGAGGAGCAGTGGGGGCACCGGCTCGCGATGCTGCGGGCGATGGGTCTGAACTGCGTGGAGACGTACGTCCCGTGGAATCTGCACGAGCCCGCGCCGGGCCGTTACCGGGACGTGGGCGCGCTCGGCCGGTTCCTGGACGCGGTGCGCGAGGCGGGGCTGTGGGCGATCGTGCGGCCCGGCCCGTACATCTGTGCCGAGTGGGAGAACGGCGGCCTGCCGCACTGGCTGACCGGCCGGCTCGGGCGGCGGGTGCGCAGCGGCGACGCCGAGTATCTGGAGCATGTGGAGCGGTGGTTCCGCACACTGCTGCCGCAGGTCGTGGAGCGGCAGTGCGACCGGGTCGGCGGTGGCGGCCGGAGCGGTGACGGTGACCCGGGCGGCCGGAACGGTCGGGGCGGCGGCCCGGTGATCATGGTGCAGGTCGAGAACGAGTACGGGAGTTACGGCTCCGACCAGGGTTATCTGCGGCGTCTCGCGGAGCTCCTGCGCTCCTGCGGAGTGAGCGTCCCGCTGTTCACCTCGGACGGGCCCGAGGACCACATGCTCACCGGCGGTTCGGTGCCGGGGATCCTCGCGACGGCGAACTTCGGATCGGGCGCCCGGGCGGCCTTCGACGTGCTGCGCCGCCATCAGCCGCGCGGCCCGCTGATGTGCATGGAGTTCTGGTGCGGCTGGTTCGACCACTGGGGCGAGAAGGCGGCCGCGCGGGACGCCCGGGACGCGACCCAGGCGCTGCGGGAGGTCCTGGAGTGCGGCGCCTCGGTCAATGTGTACATGGCGCACGGCGGGACGAACTTCGCCGGCTGGGCCGGGGCCAACCGTTCCGGCGGCCTGCACGACGGACCGCTCCAGCCGACGGTGACGTCGTACGACTACGACGCGCCGATCGACGAGGAGGGGCGGCCGACGGAGAAGTTCTGGCGGTTCCGGGAGGTCCTCGCGCCGTACTCCGACGAGCCGCTGCCGGAGCCGCCGGAGCCGCCCGCCCGGCTGGCCGCGCCGGTGAGCGCCGTACTCGACGCGTGGGCGCCGCTCCACGACGTACTGGAGGTGCTGGGCGACGAGGAGACCGGCACGGCGGTGCCACCGACCTTCGAGGAGCTCGGGATCGACCGGGGTCTGGTCCGGTACCGGCTGGAGGTGCCGGGCCCCCGGAAGCCGTATCCGCTGACGGTGACGGGCGTGCGGGACCTGGCGGTGATGTACGTGGACGGCGAGCGCACCGAGCTGGGCGCGGCGGTGGCGGGGCCGGCGGCCGTGGAGCTGTGGGTGGAGTCTCTCGGACGGGTCAACTACGGGCCGCGGCTGGGTGAGTCGAAGGGCATCACGGGTGGAGTGCGCCATGAGCGGCAGTATCTGCACGGGGTGCGGGCGCGGGGGCTGCGGCTGGACGCGTTCGAGGCGGAGGCGGTGGGGAAGGTGCCGTTCCGGGCGACGGAACCGGGGCCCGGGCGCGGACCGGGGCTGTTCCGCGGCGCGTGCCGTGTCACCGTACGCGGTGACGCGCGGCTGGAACTGCCTGGCTGGACACGGGGGTTCGCCTGGGTGAACGGCTTCTGTCTGGGCCGGTACTGGTCGGCCGGACCGCAGGAGTCCCTGTTCGTACCGGGACCGGTGCTGCGCGAGGGCGTCAACGAGGTGTGGGTGCTGGAGCTGGAGGGCGGGGGCGAAGGCGGGAGCGGGGACGTACGCCTGGCGTAGGCAGACGTACGCCCGGGGCGGGCAGGAGGGGCGGACCCGCCGGGCCGCCCCTCCCCCGCGCTCGCTGTTCAGTGGCTGTTACAGCCCGGCCGCCGCGGACTTGATGGCGGAGGCGAAGGTGGACACCTCGGTGTAGACGCCGGGGTAGTCGGGCCGGGCGCAGCCCTGGCCCCAGCTGACGATGCCGACCTGGATCCAGGCTCCGGCATTGTCACGGCGGAACATCGGGCCTCCGGAGTCGCCCTGGCACGTGTCTATGCCGCCCTCGGGCAGACCGGCGCAGATCTCCTCGCTCGGCACGAGGTCGCTGCCGTACGACGCCTGGCAGGAGGCGTCGGTGACGAACGGCACCTGGGCCTTGCGCAGGTAACGCTGCTGGCCGCCGCCCTCGCGGGTCGCTCCCCACCCGGCGACGGTGAACGTGCCGTTGTTGTACGCGGTGGTCTCGGCGATCTTGAGGGTCGGGAGGTTGATGGGCTGGGCGAGCTTGATCAGCGCCCAGTCCTTGCCCTTGCCGTTGTAGCCGGGGGCCTGGAGGACCTTGGTCGACCGGACCTTGATGGCGCTGCTGCTCTGGAGGTCCACGACTCCGGCGGTGGCGGTGATCGACGTGTTGTTGCCGGAGCCGCTCACACAGTGGGCGGCGGTCAGCACGACCTGCGGAGTGAGCAGGGAGCCGCCACAGCCCATGGAGAGCCGGACCATCCAGGGGAACTCGCCCTGGGCGGCGCGGGTGCCGCCGACGACGGGCGCCTGGGCCGCGGAGGCGGCGCTCACGGGCTGGAGGCTGACCGCGGCGAGGAGGACGGCCGCGGTGGCGGCGCATCTCTTGAGCGTACGGACGATGTTCAAGGGTCTGCCTTTCGTGGGGGGTTGAAGCCGTGCGGACAGGACGGCGTCCACGCCCCAGGCAGTTCGATGACATGGGCCCGTCAAGTCGTGGTCCGGATTATGAGGAGGGCGCCGCAGCCGTCACAAGGAGGGGTTTTCGGCCATCCGGGGCGACCCGTCGGGGCAGGGCGGCGTCGCGGGCCGGGCCCGTACAGTGGAAGCGGGCCGAGCGTCGGATCTTTCACGTGTGGGGGTACCGGACGTGGTGAACGGCAGTGAGGTCGCGCGCGGTTATCCGCATCTCGACACGGTGCGGGCGGCCGTCACCGCGCTCTACAAACGGTTGTCACCCGACGGCCTGGGCCAGTACGCGACCAGCGTCGCCCCCGTGGACGTCGCCTTCGCCGACCAGGACGACCTGCACCTCGGGGCGCAGCGGGTGGCCCACACGCTGGTGCGGCATTTGCGACTGCCCGAGGCGCGGATGGTCGTCTCGTTCCGCGAGATGACGCACGCGGCGAGCGTAGAACTGGCCGCGGGGCCGGAGTACTTCGTCGAACTCAACGACCGCTTCCGCACCCACCGCAGAGACATCGGGGCGGCGCTCGCCCATGAGGTCACCCATGTCCTGTTGCACCGGCTCGACCTCACGTTCCCCGGCACTCGCGACAACGAGATCCTCACCGACACGGTGACGACCTACCTCGGCGCCGGCTGGCTGCTGCTCGACGCGTACCGCGAGGACGATCTGACCAGCCAGAAGCTGGGATATCTCACGCCGGAGGAATTCGGGTACGTGCTCGCCAAGCGGGCGCTGGCCTTCGGCGAGGACCCCTCGCCCTGGTTCACCAGCCCGCAGGCGTACCAGGCGTACGTCAGCGGCCGGGCCCGCGCGCTGCTGGACGGCCGGCAGCCGCCGCTGGTCGCCGCCGGGTGGGCGGGGCGCCACCGGTACGCCAAGGACCGGCGGTACGCCAGGGACAACCCGCGTGGCCCCGCCGCCCCTGCCGGCTCCGCCGCCGGGCCTCCGTATGCCTTCGAGTCCGCCAGGGGCGGGGAACTACGGGTCTCCTTTCCCTGCCCGACCTGCCACCAGCGGATCCGGGTGCCGGTGCGGGGGCGGGTGCGGGCCCGCTGCGCGCTCTGCCGGACCATTCTCGAATGCGACACCTGAGCCGGTTTCCGTAGGGTCGGAGCATGACGAACGAGCCGGGCGCCCCTGATGTGTTCGAAGCCGTCCACGAGGGCGAGGACGCCGTCGTGCGGCTGCTGCGAGCGGGCGTGCCCGCCGACGCGGCCGGGGAGGACGGGGAGACCCCTCTCTACCGGGCGTCGGTGACCAATGAGCCGGGGATCGTCCGGCTGCTGCTCGCGGCGGGGGCGGACCCCGGGCGCGGCAGCGGCGAGGACGCCGGTGAGCTGCCGCTGTGCGGGGCCGCGTGCGGCGGGCACACGGAGGTCGTGCGGGCGCTGCTGGCCGCCGGGGCGCGGGTCGACCAGCGGGAGGCGTACGACTGGACGGCGATGACCTGGGCGGTGGCGCAGGGCCACGCCGACACGGTGGAGGTGCTCCTGGAGCACGGCGCGGATCCCTCCCTGCCCGGCCCCGACGGCTCGCCGCCCCTGGTGGCGGCCGCCCGGCGCGGCTCCGCCTCGACGGTACGGGCGCTGCTGCGGCACGGGGCGGGAGGCGGCGCCCCGGAGACCCTGGGGGAGGCCCTCGCGGAGGCCCGGCGGTGGCTGGGGGTCGATGTGGAGCGGACCTTGAAGGAGTCCCTCGCACAGACGTACGGCGAGGAACACGAGCTGGTCGCCCGGCACGTCCCCGAGGACGGCGGTGTCACGGTCGTCGTCGAGCTGCTGAGGGACGGCAAACCGTCGGCCGGCCAGGAGCAGCAGACCGGGCACGCGGCCATCGTGACGATGCTGGAGGAGCGGCTCGGCGTCCGTACTCCGTACGAGGAACTGGCGACGCGGGCGCTCGCCTGCGGGGACCCGGAGCAGGACGACTGGCTGGAAGCGGTGGGCGTCCTGCGACGGCGCGGCGACGAGGAGACCTTCCAGGCGGCCGCGGCGTGGTGCGCGAGCGGGGATCCGCTGCGGCAGACGTTCGGGGTGGAGGTGCTGAGCGGGCTCGGCTTCGCCGCGCGTGCGGTGCCGCTGCTGCGGGAGCTGGCCCGGGAGACGGACGACGACGAGCTGCTGCGGGCGGTGGTCAGCGGCCTCGGCCAGTACGGCGACCCGGCGGCGCTCCCCGAGCTGCTGTCCCGGGCCGGCCATCCGGAGCCCGACGTCCGGCGCCGGGTCGCCGTCGCCCTGACCGGCATGGTGCCCGGCGGTCACGAGGAGGCCGTCGCCAACCTCATCGCTCTGAGCCACGACCCCGACTCCGGCGTACGGGACTGGGCGACGCTCGCCCTGGCGGAGACCGACGACGACTCCCCCGCTCTGCACTCCGCCCTCGCGGCCCGCCTGGACGACCCCAGCCCGGACGTCGTCGCGGAAGCCGCCCGCGGCCTGGCCATCCGCCAGGACCCCCTGGCCGTCCCCGCCTTGACCCACCTCCTGGCCGACGAGCCCCCGGACAGCTCCGCCCGCGCGACGGCCCTCTCGGCCCTGGTCCACATCCGCGACGACGTCCTGCGAACCCGCCTCGAATGGACGACGCCCCGCCTGCGGTGAGACGGCGCGCCGTCCGCCGGGGCAGTGGGGTCGCCGCCGCACCGCGGGGGCCCGACCCCGCGCCGAGCGCGTCGGCGCGGCCGCGCGGGCCCGGTGTCGCCCCGCCCCGGGCAGGGTCTCGGGGAGGGGCGGGGTGGGGGAGAGCAGCGGGGCGGTCGCCGTCCCCCGCCGCCGGGCCTCGACGACCGCGAGAGCGGCCGACGCGAGGACGCCCCCGGCGAGCAGGAACCAGCCCCGCAGCGGCCGGCCGTCGCTGTGGCCCTGAACCAGCGGGAGCACGATCGCCACGAGGCCGCCCATTACCCCGGCCTGTGCGGCCCTCGAACCAGCCCGTCACCCCGGCCCCGTAGGCCCTCCCCTCACCCCCCGGCCCCGTACGCCCGCCCCGGCTCCGCCGATCCCGCCAGCAGTTTCAGCGCCGCCTCCCCCGCCTCCCCGGGCGTCCAGCGGGCCCCCTTGTCCGCCGTGGGCCCCGGGCGCCAGCCCTCCATGACCGTGATCCGGCCCGCCTCCGCCTCGAAGACGCGGCCCGTCACCCCCGCGCTCGCCGCCGAGCCGAGCCAGACCACCAGGGGCGAGACGTCCTCCGGTTCGCCCTCGAGGCCGGCGAAGACCTCCTCCGTCATGCGGGTGCGGGCGGCCGGGGCGATCGCGTTGACCTGGACCCCGTACCGGCCCGCCTCCGCCGCCGCCACCAGGGTCAGACCGACGATGCCGGCCTTGGCCGCCGCGTAGTTCCCCTGCCCGACGCTGCCCAACAGCCCCGCGCCCGAGGTGGTGTTGACGACACGGGCCGCCACCTCCCGACCGGCCTTCGCCTCGGACCGCCAGTACGCGGCCGCGTGCCTGAACGGCAGGAAATGGCCCTTGAGATGCACCCGCACGACCGCGTCCCAGTCGTCCTCGTCGAGATTGACGAGCATCCGGTCGCGCAGGAACCCCGCGTTGTTGACCAGGGTGTCGAGGCGGCCATAGGTGTCGAGGGCCATGGCGACGAGCGAGGCCGCACCCTCCGCGGTGGCGATGTCGCCGCCGTGGGCGACGGCCTCGCCGCCCGTCGCGCGGATCTCCTCGACGACCTGGAGGGCCGGCGAGCCGGACCCGGCCGTCCCGTCGAGCCCCACCCCGAGGTCGTTGACGACGACCCGCGCGCCCTCAGCGGCGAAGGCCAGCGCGTGCGCGCGCCCAAGACCTCGTCCGGCGCCCGTCACGATCACGACCCGGTCCTCGCAGATACCCATCTCAGCTCTCCTTGTTGGCGGTTGAGGCGTCCAGAAAGGCGGGGCGCTCGCCGCCGCCGTGCACCAGAAGTGAGGCCCCGGAGACGTACGCGGCGCGGTCCGAGGCGAGGAAGACCGCCGCGTCACCGATGTCGGACGGCTCGGCGAGCCGCCCCAGCGGCACGGTCCTGCCGACCGCCGCGACGCCCTCCTCGTCGCCGTAGTGCAGATGGGCGAGCTCGGTGCGGACCATGCCGAGGACCAGCGTGTTCACCCGGACGTCCGGGGCCCATTCCACGGCCATGGAGCGGGCCAGGTTCTCCAGGCCCGCCTTGGCCGCGCCGTAGGCGGCGGTCCCCGGCGAGGCGCGGGTGCCGCTGACGCTGCCGATCATCACCACCGAGCCGCGTGCCGCCCGCAGATGCGGATACGCGGCGAGCGAGGCGGTCAGCGGAGCCGTGAGGTTGAGGGCGACGACGCGGGCGTGCCGCTCCGGCTCGCCCTCTCCGAGCAGCCGGTACGGCGTTCCGCCCGCGTTGTTGACCAGGACGTCGAGGCGCCCGTGAGTGGCGGTGACCCCCGCGAAGAACTCCGTGACCGCCGCCCCGTCGCGCAGGTCGAGCGCACCGAACAGGGCCGTCCGGCCCGCCTCTTCGACCGGCGCGGGAGGCGGCCGCCGGGCGCAGACGACGACCCGCGCGCCGGCCCGCAGAAAGGCCCGCGCGACACCCGCGCCCACCCCACGCGTGCCGCCGGTGACGACGACAACCCTCCCGTCCAGCTCCATCGGCTGCTACCTTCCTCACCACGCAGTCACCTAACAAACGTTTGGTGGAAAGGTAGCTGATCCGCTCATGGGTGTCTCCACCTCAACGCCGGACAAGGGCGTCGCGCTTGTCACCGTCGACTTCCCGCCCGTCAACGCCCTGCCCGTACAGGGCTGGTACGACCTGGCCGACGCCCTGCGCGCCGCCGGGCGCGACCCCGGAAACCGCTGTGTCGTCCTCGCCGCCGCCGGCCGCGGGTTCAACGCGGGCGTGGACATCAAGGAGATGCAGCGCGACACCTCCCACACCGCGCTGATCGGCGCCAACCGGGGCTGCTACGACGCCTTCTCGGCGGTGTACGAGTGCGAGGTCCCGGTCGTCGCGGCCGTACACGGCTTCTGCCTGGGCGGCGGCATCGGGCTGGTCGGCAACGCCGACGCGATCGTCGCCTCCGACGACGCCACCTTCGGGCTGCCGGAGCTCGACCGGGGCGCGCTCGGCGCCGCCACCCATCTCGCCCGGCTGGTTCCCCAGCACCTGATGCGGGCGCTGTACTACACCTCCCGCACCGTCACCGCCGCCGAGCTGCACGCCCACGGCTCGGTCTGGAAGGTCGTCCCCCGTGAACGGCTTCTGGGCACCGCCCTGGAGCTGGCGGAGGAGATCGCGCGGAAGGACGGCTCTCTGATCCGGCTCGCCAAGGCCGCCATCAACGGCATCGACCCGGTGGACGTGCGCCGCAGCTACCGGTTCGAGCAGGGCTTCACCTTCGAGGCGAACCTCAGCGGGGTCGCCGACCGGGTCCGCGCCGGCTTCGGCACCGAGGAGCGCTCATGACCGACAAGACGATGACACCGGACGAGGTGGTCGGCCGGCTGCGCAGCGGCATGACCCTCGGCATCGGCGGCTGGGGCTCGCGCCGTAAGCCGATGGCCCTGGTCAGAGCACTGCTCCGGTCCGAGATCACCGATCTGACCGTGATCTCGTACGGCGGCCCCGATGTCGGCCTCCTCGCCGCGGCCGGCCGCATCCGCACCCTCGTCGCCGCCTTCGCCACCCTCGACTCCATCCCCCTGGAACCGCACTTCCGCGCCGCCCGCGAGTCCGGCGCCTTCGTGATGAGGGAAATCGACGAGGCGATGTTCATGTGGGGCCTGCACGCGGCCGCCAACCGGCTGCCCTTCCTGCCGGTCCGCGCGGGCCTCGGCTCCGACGTCATGAAGGCCGATCCCGCGCTGCGGACCGTCACGTCGCCGTACGAGGACGGGGAGGAGTTCGTCGCCGTACCCGCCCTGCGCATGGACGCGGCGCTCGTCCATCTGAATCGCGCCGACCGCCTCGGCAACGGCCAGTACCTGGCCCCCGACCCGTACTTCGACGACCTCTTCTGCGAGGCCGCCGACACCGCGTACGTCTCCTGCGAGCAGATCGTCGAGACCGCCGAACTGACCAAGGACGCCGCCCCGCAGACCCTCCTGGTCGGGCGCCACAGCGTCACCGGAGTGGTCGAGGCCCCGAACGGCGCGCACTTCACCTCCTGCGCTCCCGACTACGGCCGCGACGAGGCCTTCCAGAAGCTGTACGCGACCACTCCCTGGCCCGAGTTCTCCGAGCGCTTCCTCTCCGGCCCCACCGAGCACGACTACCAACGGGCCGTACGCGCCTGGCAGGAGGAACAGCGGTGACCGCCAGCCGTTCGGAATACTGCGTCGTCGCCTGCGCCGAGGCGTGGCGCGACAACGGGGAGGTGCTCGCCGCGACCATGGCCCCGGTGTCCTCCTTCGGCGCCCGGCTCGCCAAGCGGACCTTCGCCCCCGACCTGCTGCTCACCGACGGCGAGGCGATGCTCGTCGGTCTCGACGGGACCGTCGAGGGCTGGCTGCCGTACCGCCGCCACCTCACCATGGTCACCGGCGGCAAGCGACACGTGATGATGGGCGCGAGCCAGATCGACCGCTTCGGCAACCAGAACATCTCCTGCATAGGCGACTGGCGCCAACCCACCCGCCAGTTGCTCGGAGTGCGCGGAGCCCCCGTCAACACGATCAACAATCCGACGAGTTACTGGGTTCCCAGGCACTCTCCACGGGTCTTCGTCGAGCGGGTCGACATGGTCAGCGGGGTGGGCCACGACCGTGCGGCGGAGGCCGGCGTCACCCGCTACCACCGCATTCCGCGCGTCGTCAGCGACCTCGGCGTCTTCGACTTCGCCACGCCCGACCACTCGATGCGGCTGGTGTCGCTCCACCCCGGGGTCACCGTCGACGCGGTCCGGGACGCCACCGGGTTCGACCTGGCGATCGGGGACGACGTCCCGTACACCCGCGAACCCACCGTCGAGGAGCTGCGGCTGATCCGCGAGGTCATCGATCCCACGGGGCTGCGCGACCGTGAGGTCAGGGCCTGATGCGGACCGCGCTCACCGACCTCACCGGCGTCCGGTATCCCCTCGTCCAGACCGGCATGGGCTGGGTGGCGGGGCCGCGGCTCGTGTCGGCCACCGCCAACGCCGGGGCGCTCGGCATTCTGGCCTCCGCCACGATGACCGTCGAGCAGCTGCGCGCGGCCGTCCGCGAGGTCAAGGCGCGCACCGAGGCGCCGTTCGGGGTGAACCTGCGGGCCGACGCGGGTGACGCCCGCGCCCGGGTGCGGATCATCGTCGAGGAGGGCGTGCGGGTCGCCTCCTTCGCGCTCGCCCCGTCGAAGGAGCTGATCGCCGAGCTGAAGGACGCGGGCGTGGTCGTGGTCCCGTCGATCGGCGCCCGCCGGCACGCGGAGAAGGTCGCGGCCTGGGGCGCGGACGCGGTGATCGTGCAGGGCGGCGAGGGGGGCGGGCACACCGGGGAGGTGGCGACGTCCGTCCTGCTGCCCCAGGTCGTGGACGCCGTCGACATCCCGGTGATCGCGGCCGGCGGCTTCCACGACGGCCGGGGCCTGGTCGCGGCGCTGGCGTTCGGCGCCGCGGGCGTCGCCATGGGCACCCGGTTCCTGCTCACCTCCGACTCGACCGTCCCGGACGCCGTGAAGGCGACGTATCTGGCCGCCTCGGTCAAGGACGTGACCGTGACCACCGCCGTCGACGGGCTGCCGCACCGCATGCTCCGTACGGAGATGGTCGCCGCCCTCGAACGGGCGGGCCGGATCCGGGCGTTGGCGCACGCCGTCCGCCGGGCCGCCGGATTCAGGAAGATCTCCGGGCTGTCCTGGACGCGGATGGTCCGCGACGGCCTGGCGATGAAACACGGCAAGGACCTGTCCTGGAGCCAGGTCCTGCTCGCCGCGAACACCCCCATGCTCCTCAAGGCGTCCATGGTCGAGGGCCGTACGGACCTCGGCGTGATGGCGTCCGGACAAGTCGCGGGGCTGATCGAGGACCTCCCGAGCTGCGAGGAACTCGTCCTGCGGGTCATGTCCGAGGCCGAGCACGTGCTCCGCACCCTGCCGACACCAGGGTGACCCCTCTGCCCGCACGGGAGTTCCGTCATGTCACTGACGAGACGCGCACTGCTGTCCACCGCGACCACCACCGCTCTGGTGGCGCTCGCCTCCCCCGCCCTCGGCGCGCCCCGGCGGCGCGTCGCCACCACAGACATCCGCCACATCCCGCTCCAGGGCGCGGTCAACGTCCGTGATCTGGGCGGCGGTCGCACCTACGGCGGCGACCGGATCCGGCTCGGGCTCGTCTACCGGGCCGACGCCCTGAACAAGCTCACCGACGCCGATCTCACCACGCTCCAAGGGCTGCGGCTCGGAACGGTCGTCGACTTCCGCATCCCCCTGGAGGTCCAGTACGACGGCCCCGACCGGCTTCCGACCGGGCCCGTCCCGGTCTCGCGGCCCGTCACCGACAACGGTCTGTACGGGCAGCTGCTCACCGCCATCGGGTCGCGGGACCCGGTCCGGCAGGAGGAGATGCTGGGGAGCGGCAGGGCCGCCGCCTTCATGCGGGAGGTCTACCGCACGTTCGTGACCAGCGCCGCCAACCGCGCCCAGTTCGCCACGACGCTGCGTGACATCGCACGGCCGGACGCGTCACCGCTGATGTACCACTGCACGTCGGGCAAGGACCGTACGGGCTGGATGAGCTTTCTGCTGCTCACCGTGCTGGGCGTACCGGAGCAGGCCGTGGTGGAGGACTACCTCGCGTCGAACACCTTCCGCGCGGCGTACGACGCCAGGGTGCGGGACGGACTGAAGCAGGCCGGCCTGATGCAGAACCCCGACCTGATCATCCCGCTCCAGGAGGTCCGCACGGAGTACCTGGAGACGGCGCTCGCCGAGGTCCGGTCGGGGTACGGCAGCCTCTACCGCTATCTCACGGCCGGCCTGGGCCTGGATCTCCGCACGCTGGCGGCGCTCCAGGCCCGGCTGGTGGAATGACGGCGGCCCGATCCGGACACTCCCTAGGTGTATTGACTGGGCGGACACCCGCCCATCAACCGCGTCAACAACGCTGCGGGTCAATACACCTAGGCCGCGTCGCGGCGGCCGCCCTGGGATCCGCGGCCCGGGCGGCCCGTGCCGCGGGTGCGGGTGCCGCCGCCGGTGGGGCGGCTTCCCGCGCTGCGGGCCGTGCCGGTGCGGCCGGCGGCGCCACGGCCTTCGCCGGTACGCGCCTCACCGGTGGTGCGGCCGGCTGCCGGGCGCCCGCCGGTCTGGCCGGCACCGCCGCCCGTGCGCGGGCGGCCCGAGCCGCTGCGACGCGGCCGCTTCGGCGCGGACGGCGCCTGCGCGGGCTGCGGCACCTCGATGACGACCGGTATGCCGGAGGGCTGCCGCGCGCCGGTGACATCGGCCAGCTGCTGGTCGCTCGAAGAGACCCGGGCCGACTGCGGGGTGATGCCCGCGTTGGCCATCAGCCGGCTCATGTCGCGCTTCTGGTCCGGCAGGACCAGCGTGACGACGCTGCCCGACTCGCCGGCCCGGGCAGTGCGGCCGCCGCGATGCAGATAGTCCTTGTGGTCGACCGGCGGGTCGACGTTCACGACCAGGTCGAGGTCGTCGACATGGATGCCGCGGGCCGCGACGTTCGTCGCCACCAGCGCGGTGACCTGGCCGTTCTTGAACTGGTCCAGGGTGCGGTTGCGCTGCGGCTGTGAACGGCCGCCGTGCAGGCCCGCGGCTCGTACGCCCTCGGCGAGCAGCTTCTTGACCAGCCGGTCCACCGACCGCTTGGTGTCCAGGAAGAGGATCACCCGGCCGTCGCGTGCGGCGATGCGCACGGTGACGGCCTTCTTGTCGGTCTCGTCGGCGACGTACAGGACGTGGTGCTCCATGGTCGTCACGGCGCCGGCGGACGGGTCGACCGAGTGCACGACCGGGTCGGTCAGGAACATCCGGACCAGCCGGTCGATGTTCTGGTCGAGCGTCGCGGAGAAGAGCAGCCGCTGGCCGTCCGGCTCGACCTGCTTGAGCAGCGCGGTGACCTGCGGCATGAAGCCCATGTCGGCCATCTGGTCGGCCTCGTCGAGGACGGTGATGGCGACCTGGTCCAGCCGGCAGTCGCCACGCTCGATGAGGTCCTTGAGGCGGCCGGGGGTGGCCACCAGCACCTCGGCGCCGCGCCGCAGCGAACCGGCCTGCTTGGTGATCGACATGCCGCCGACGACCGTGGCGAGGCGCAGGTTGACGGCGGTCGCGTACGGGGTGAGGGCGTCGGTCACCTGCTGCGCCAGCTCACGCGTGGGCACCAGGACCATGGCCAGGGGCGCCTTGGGCTCGGCACGGCGCCCGGCGGTGCGGGCGAGCAGCGCCAGACCGAAGGCGAGGGTCTTGCCGGAGCCGGTGCGACCGCGGCCGAGGATGTCCCGGCCCGCGAGGGAGTTGGGCAGGGTGGCGGCCTGGATCGGGAACGGCTCGGTGACCCCCTGGGCGGTGAGCGTCTTCAGCAGACCAGCGGGCATGTCCAGCTCGTCGAACGCCTCGACCGCGGGGAGCGCGGGAGTCCGGGTTTCCGGCAGCGTGAATTCGCGCGGCGGCGGGGGTGCGGTGGGGCGGCGGCCCGCACTGCGGGCGGGCGCCTTGGCCGCGGCCTTCGCGGGGCGCTTTCGGATGGGGCGTTCGGGGCGAGTCATATGGAAAATGCCTTCCTGGGCCTGGGCACAGCACAAGCCGGGACCCACACCGCGAAGGTGCGGGCCCCGGCTGCGGGAGAGCGTCCGGCGATCAGGCCGGGAGGATGTTCTCCGCCTGCGGGCCCTTCTGGCCCTGCGTGACGTCGAAGGTGACCTTCTGGCCTTCCTGAAGCTCACGGAAGCCGGAGGTCGCGATGTTCGAGTAGTGGGCGAACACGTCGGCGCCGCCACCGTCCTGCTCGATGAAGCCGAAGCCCTTTTCCGAGTTGAACCACTTCACGGTTCCAGTAGCCATGCTTTTTTCTCCTGAATGGTCGAGGCCCCACCCCGGAGAAAATCCGGAAAAACAATAATGCGCCTGAGGAACATTCCCGTCAGGCGCGCATAAAGTTCATGGGTACCAAAACTGCAACCTGACCACCTTAGCATGTGCTGTCGGCGAGACTCGGGGCATGGACTCCACAGCATCCGTCGCCCGTGCGCTCTGGCCTCTGATCGAGCCGGTCCACGCCGTCAGCTACTTCGCTCCCGAGTGCCAGGCCGCCTTCGAGGAGGCCGGACTGCGCGGCTTCTGGCGCGGCTACTTCGCCGGACGCGGCGCCCCGCTCGGCCCCGTGGGACCGGAGCCGGTCGTCTCGTCCTTCTTCTCGTTCGCCCCGTCCATGGTGGCGCGCGCCCTGCCTTCCGTATGGGAGCTGGTCCCGCCCGAGGAGGCCCTGCGGGTGCGGCGTGCGGGGGCGAGGGCGGCGCTGGTCCGGTTGCTGGCCGGACTGGACGCGGAGGTGGCGCAGGCGGCGCGGCTGCTCGCCGCCCGGCTGCCGGGTCTCGACTGCGCGGGTCGCCCGCTGGCGGCGGTCAACGCGGCGCTGCCTCTGCCCGAGGACCCGCTGGACCTTCTCTGGCACGCCACGACGGTGCTCCGGGAGCACCGCGGCGACGGCCATGTGGCGGCGCTGGTCGCGGCGGGCCTGGACGGCTGCGAGACGCTCGTCCTGCGGGCGGGCCTCGACATGCCGCGCGCGGAGCTGCAGCAGTACCGGGGCTGGTCGGACGAGGAGTGGGAGGCGGCGGCCGAGCGGCTGGCCCGACGCGGCCTGCTGGCCGGGGAGGGGCGGGCGACGCGGGAGGGCCGGCGTACGCACGCGGAGGTCGAGGCTGCCACGGACCGGGCTGCCGCGCGGCCGTGGCAGTGCCTGTCGACGGTCGAGCTGACGAAGCTGGCGTCGGTCCTCGGCCCCTTGGCGTCGGCGTGCGCGTCGACGCTGCGCTTCCCCAACCCGATCGGCGTCCCGGACAACAGAACCTGAGCCTCGCCGGCGCCGCTGCCCGAGGCCGGCGCCGGCCCTCGACGCCAGAGCCGCTCGAAGCACTCAGAGCCGTTCGATGATCGTCACATTCGCCTGGCCGCCGCCCTCGCACATGGTCTGCAGGCCGAAGCGGCCCCCCGTGCGCTCCAGTTCGTGCAGCAGGGTGGTCATCAGCTTCACTCCCGTCGCGCCCAGCGGGTGGCCCAGGGCGATGGCGCCGCCGTTGACGTTGACGCGGGAGGGGTCCGCGCCCGTCTCCTTGAGCCAGGCCAGGACGACGGGGGCGAACGCCTCGTTGATCTCGACCACATCGATGTCGTCGATCGACATGCCGGTCTTCTTCAGCGCGTACGCCGTCGCCGGGATCGGGGCCGACAGCATCCGGATCGGGTCCTCACCGCGCACGGAGAGGTGGTGGATCCGGGCGCGCGGGGTGAGGCCGTGCTCGGCCACCGCGCGCTCGCTCGCGATCAGCATCGCCGCCGCGCCGTCGGAGACCTGCGAGGAGCACGCCGCGGTGATCGTCCCGCCGTCCACGACGGGCTTCAGGCCGGCCATCTTCTCCAGGGTGGTGTCGCGGCGCGGCCCCTCGTCGAGGCTGACGTCCCCGTGGGGGACGATCTCGCGCGCGAAGCGGCCCTCGTCGATGGCGCGCAGCGCCCGCTGGTGGGAGCGGAGGGCGAACTCCTCCTGGTCGCGGCGGGTGATGCCCCACTTGCGGGCGATGAGTTCGGCGCCGTGGAACTGGTTGACGGGGGCGTCGCCGTACCGGGCACGCCAGCCCTCGCTGCCCGCGAAGGGGCCCTCGGTGAGGCCGAGCGGCTCCGCGGCCTGCCGGGAGGCGAAGGCGATCGGGATCATCGACATGTTCTGGGTGCCGCCCGCGACGACCAGGTCCTGGGTGCCGGAGAGGACGCCCTGGGCCGCGAAGTGGACGGCCTGCTGGGAGGAGCCGCACTGCCGGTCGACGGTGACGCCGGGCACCTCCTCGGGGAGACCGGCGGCCAGCCATGCCGTACGGGCGATGTCGCCGGCCTGCGGGCCGACGGTGTCGAGGCAGCCGAAGACGACGTCCTCGACGGCGGCCGGATCGATCCCGGCCCGTTCGACCAGCGCCTTGAGGACGTGAGCACCCAGGTCGGCGGGGTGGACGCGGGCCAGGCCGCCTCCTCGCCGCCCCACCGGGGTCCGTACCGCTTCCACTATGAAGGCCTCGGCCATGACCACTCCTTGAGGGGTTACGTACGCACGGCGATCCCGTCCAGCACCATCGACAGGTACTGACGGGCGATCTCGTCGGGGCTGTGCTGTCCGCCCGGGCGGTACCAGGACGCGGCGACCCATACGGTGTCGCGCACGAACCGGTAGGTGAGCCGGATGTCCAGGTCGGCGCGGAAGACCCGCGCGGCCACTCCGCGCTCCAGCGTTCCGAGCCATGCCTTCTCGAACTTCTGCTGCGAGTCGGAGAGGTAGTGGAAGCGGGGCTGTGCGGCGAGGTGCCTGGACTCCTTCTGGTAGATGGCGACGGCGGCCCGGTGCCGGTCGATCTCCCGGAAGGACTCGGTGACGAGCGCCTCGATGGTCTCCCTGGGGCCGAGTCCGGCGGCGAGGACGGCGTCGTAGCCGTTCCACAGCTCCTCGAGGAAGGTGGAGAGGATCTCGTCGACCATCGATTCCTTGGAATCGAAGTGGTAGTAGAGGCTGCCGGCGAGCATCCCGGCGGCGTCCGCGATCTTGCGGACGGTGGTGGCGTTGTACCCCTGCGCGGCGAACACCTCGGCCGCCGTGTCGAGCAGTTCGCGGCGCCGCTCGGGCGAGGCGGTCACCTGGGTCTTCTTCTTGTTCGTCGGCACGGGTCCATTCTGGTCCTATGCGTGCTGACTGCTGACGGAGACCGTCTCGCCCGTCATGTACGAGGCATAGCCGCTCGCGAGGAAGACGATGACATTGGCGACCTCCCAGGGCTCGGCGTACCGGCCGAAGGCCTCGCGCGCGGTGAGCTCCTCCAGGAGTTCGGCCGAGGTGACCTTCACCAGGTGGGGATGCATGGCGAGGGACGGTGAGACGGCGTTGACGCGCACGCCGTAGGGCGCGGCCTCCATCGCGGCGCAGCGGGTGAGGGCCATGACGCCGGCCTTGGCGGCGGCGTAGTGCGCCTGGCCGGCCTGGGCGCGCCAGCCGACGACGGAGGCGTTGTTGACGATCACCCCGCCCGCGCCGGCGTCCTTGAGGAGGCGCAGGGCGGCCCGGGTGCACCGGAAGGTGCCGTTCAGGGTGACGTCGAGGACCCGGGTCCACTGTTCGTCGCTCATGTCGACGAGCTCGGCGGTGCCGCCGAGTCCGGCGTTGTTGACGACGACGTCCAGGCCGCCGTGCAGCCGTACGGCCTCGTCGAAGAGCGCCCGGACCTGTGTCTCGTCGGTGACGTCGCAGGGCAGCGAGGAGATGTGGTCGCTGCCGAACTCCTCGGCGAGCGCCGCTTCCGTCTCCTTGAGGCGGCGGGTGTGGGCGTCGCCGATGAGGATCCGGGCGCCCTCTTCCAGGAACCTGCGGGCGGTGGCGCCGCCGATGCCGGCCCCGGCCGCCGCGGTGATCACCGCGGTACGGCCCTCCAGCAGCCCGTGGCCAGGGACGTACTGAGCCTTGTTGTCCGTCACGGCCACACGTTAACCTACCAAACACTTGTTAGGGAATAGAGGGGGCGGGCGCCTGATGGATCTTCAGCACACGGCCGCACACGACGCGTTTCGCGCCGCCGCGCGGGAGTGGCTCGCGGCCCATGTGCCCGCCGAGCCGCTTCCCTCGCTGGAAACGGCCGAGGGCTTCGAGGCGCACCGGGCGTGGGAGGAGGAGCTGGCCGCCGACCGCTGGTCGGTCGTCTCCTGGCCCGAGCGGTACGGCGGCCGGGGCGCCGACATCTTCGCCTGGCTGGTCTTCGAGGAGGAGTACTACGCGGCGGGGGCACCGGGCCGCGTCTCCCAGAACGGCATCAATCTGCTCGCGCCCACGCTCTTCGACCACGGCACCGAGGAGCAGAGGGCGCGCGTCCTGCCGTCGATGGCGAACGGCGAGGTCATCTGGGCGCAGGCCTGGTCCGAACCCGAGGCGGGCTCGGACCTGGCGTCGCTGACGTCCCGGGCGGAACGGACGGAGGGCGGCTGGCTGCTGTCCGGCCAGAAGACGTGGTCGTCACGGGCCGCGTTCGCCGACCGGGCGTTCGGGATCTTCCGTACGGACCCGGAAGCGGCGAAGCCGCACCAGGGGCTCAGTTACCTCATGTTCGACCTGCGCGCGCCCGGGGTGACCGTCCGGCCCATAGGCCGCCTCGACGGGAAGCCGGCCTTCGCGGAACTCTTCCTGGACCGGGTCTTCGTCCCGGACGAGGACGTCATCGGCGAGCCGGGGCAGGGCTGGCGGATCGCGATGTCGACGACGGGCAACGAGCGGGGACTGACCCTCCGCTCCCCCGGCCGCTTCCTGGCCGCCGCCGACCGGCTGGTGGCGCTGTGGCGCGAACGGGGCGAGGACCGGGGCGTGCGTGACCGGGTGGCGGACGCGGTGATCGGCGCCCGCGCCTATCAGCTCTTCACGGCGGCCGGCGCGTCGCGCTTCGCGGCCGGGGAAACGATCGGCGCCGAGTCCAGCCTCAACAAGGTCTTCTGGTCGCGGTACGACATCGAGCTGCACGAGACCGCGCTCGAACTCCTGGGACACGAAGGCGAGTTGGCCGACGGCGAGTGGGCGGAGGGATATGTCTTCTCGCTCGCCGGCCCCATCTACGCCGGGACGAACGAGATCCAGCTCGACATCATCGCCGAGCGGCTGCTCGGCCTTCCGAAGGGCCGCCGCTGATGAGGTTCCTGCTGACCGGGGAGCAACAGGCGTTCGGGCACTCGCTGCACGCGATGTTGAGCGCCTCCGACGTGCCCGGAGCCGTACGGGCCTGGGCGGCCGCGGACCTCGCGCCCGGGCGCGAGGTGTGGACCCGGCTGGCCGGGGCCGGCGTCTTCTCCCTTGCCGCGTCGGAGGCGTACGAGGGCGTGGGGCCGCTGCCGGTGGAAACCGTGGTCGCCTTCGTGGAGCTGGGGCGTCACGCGGTGCCGGGGCCCGTGGTGGAGACGGCCGCCGCCGCGGCGCTGCTGGACCGCCTGGCCGCGCTCGGGGAGGACGCGCCCGCCAAGCGGCTGCTGCCGGCGCTCGCCTCCGGGGAGCAGACGGCGACGCTGGCACTGCCCGACGCCGGACCGTACGCCCTGGACGCGGACGCGGCGGGCGTCACCCTGGTCGTGACCGGCGCGGACCGGGACGAGTTGCGGCTGGCGCCCGGACACGGGCCCGTCCAGGTCTCCGCCGACCCTGCCAGGCGACTCGCCGTGCCCTCGCCGGGCGGGGAGCTCCTCGCCGCCGGGCCCGCGGTGGCCGAGGCCGCCAGGAGCGCCGCCGACTGGGCGACGCTGGCGACCGCGGCCCAGTCCCTCGGCGTCGGGCTGACGCTGCTGGAACGCACCGTGGCGTACGTGAGGCAGCGCACCCAGTTCGGCACACCGATCGGCGCCTTCCAGGCCGTCAAGCACCGACTGTCGGACACCCTGATCGGCCTGGAGTTCGCCCGTCCGCTGCTGTACGGCGCGGCCGTGACGCTCGAGCCCGGGGACGTCGCCGCCGCGAAGGCCGCCGCGGGCGAGGCCGGGTACGCGGCCGCCCGCGCGGCGCTCCAGCTGCACGGCGCGGTCGGCTACACCGAGGAGCTCGACCTCTCCTTGTGGTTGCGCAAGGCCCGTCCGCTGCGTGACGCGTGGGGGACGCCCGCGCGGTGCAGGGCGAAGGTGCTGGAGGCGTGGTGTCCCCGGCGGACCGGGCCGGGTTCGTGAAGTCCCGTCCGCCGTCGAAGCCTCGCGTGCCCCGCGTGCCCCGCGTGCGCACGACCTAAGTCGCGGACGCTCCCCCGGCCCGGGCGCCGTCCTCGCGCGGCGCGCTGTCGTCGTTGCCGCGCCGGACCGTCCGCAGCGGCTGCCCCGGCCGCCAGGCCCGCACGACCAGGTCGGCCCCTTCGACGGAGGTCCGCACCACCTCCGTCAGCGCGACGCGGAAGAGATGGAACGGCAGGGGCGCCCCCGCCTCCGCGGCGAACCGCTCCACCGTATCCGCGTCGGTGACCTCGACGGCCCGGCCGGCGATCCGGACGTCCCCGCCGTCCATGTCGGTGCCGCCTCCGGGGTTGACCTGCAGGGCGAAGCGCGGATCGCGCCGCAGGTCCTGCGCCTTGCGGCTGTTGGGCATCATGGCCAGCCACAGCTCTCCGGAGCGGAAGTTCACCTCGAGCCCGCTCACCCGCGGCGAGCCGTCCTTGCGGAGGGTGGCCAGGACATGGTGGGTGTATTTCTCGAAGCGCTGCCGTACGGTCTCGGCGAAGTCGGGCTCCGCCGTCCGGAAGTCGGTCCAGCCGGGGCCCGTGGGGTCAGTGAGGTGCGAGTGCATGGGTTCATTGAACCGGCGATACCCGACACCTGCTGTCCGGATTCAGAGCGACCCGTCCCGCTCGGCGGCGCTGCGCTCGACACAGAACTCATTGCCCTCGGGATCGGCGAGGGTCACCCAGCCCGGGCCGTCCTCGCGCCGATGGTCGGCGACGAGGGTGGCGCCGAGCGCGAGGAGGCGCTCGACCTCTTCGTCGCGGGTGCGGTCGGTCGGCTGCACATCGAAGTGGACGCGGTTCTTCGCCTTCTTCGGTTCCGGCACGGTGACGAAGAGGACACCGACGCCGGGGGCCTCCACCAGGGCCTCGGGGTCACCGGGCTCGTCCTCGTCGGAAACGCGGGCGTCGAGCACGGCGGCCCAGAAGCCGGCCAGGGCGTACGCGTCCGTGCAGTCGACCGTCACATGTCTCATCAGGGATGCCATGGCGCGACTATCCCCGGCCGACGGGCTCGGCGGCGAGGGGTTTTCGGCCGGGGGGGGCGGGTCAACCGCCGGTGAGGGTGACGACGGCCGCGTGGCGTCGCGTACTGAGCGTGCCGGGGGTCTCCGTACAGACCATGGCGTCGTAGGGGCCGAGCTCCACGCGACCGCTCCGCGACGGCCCGCCGACCTCCGCCGTCCCGTCGAGCGCGACGACCAGGACCGTCGCTCCCGGCGGGACGGTGACCGGGAACGGTCCCCGGACGACGGCGACGGCCGCCGTGACGGCGCCCCGGCGGTACATGACGTTGAAGTTGACGACCGGGCCCTCGATCAGACGGCCCTCGGTCGGCACGTCGCCGGGGAAGGGCCGGGGCGCGAACGGCTCCTCGACCGGATGCCGTTCGCCACCGACGGTGAGGTCCATGCCCGCGCCCTCGACGACGGTCAGGATCCGGTCCACGTCCGGGAACGTGGAGAACGGCCCGTCCGCCGTGACGTCCGCGAGGCTCACCCGCCAGGCGAAGTCGTCCATCGCGGCGCCCTCGGGCCCCGCGGCGATCTCCCGGGTCACCCCGCCGCCGTTCTTCCACGGCACGGCCACGCGGTCCGCCGCCCTGAGCACCCGTACGGTCATGAGCCGACGATCCCCCGCGCGCGGGCGGCGGTGAGCCAGGCGGGGAACTCGGCGACGAGCCGGTCGTACAGCTCCTCGTCCGAGACGCGCCGGGGGTCCTGGCCGGCGTGGAAGAAACCGGCGTTGTCGACCGGTCGCTTCGCGGGCACCGCCAGGTCGTCGAGCCTGCGCAGGAAGTCGAACTGCTTGCTGCCCGGGTCGCCGAAGCCGATGAACTGCCAGAAGAGCGGCAGTCGGGCCGCCTTGCACACATACCGTTCCGCGGCGAGCTTGTTGATGGGCCCGCCGTCGGTCTGGAAGACGACCAGGGCGGGAGCGGTGGAACCGCTGTCCAGGTAGTGGTCGATCACCGCGTCCATCGCCAGGTGATAGCTGGTCTTGCCCATGTGGCCGAGCCCGGCGACGATCCGGTCGATCCGCCCCTCGTGCTCCGCGAGCGCGATGTCGGTCTGCGCGTCGACGTCCGTGGAGAAGAAGACGACCGGTACGCGTCCGTCGTCGTCGAGATGGGCGGAGAGCCCGAGGACCCGGTCGGCGAGCGCCTGGACGGTGCCGTCCATGTAGTACGGCTTCATCGAACCGGAGTAGTCGATCACCAGATAGACGGCGACGCGCTGCCCGTCCAGGCCGTGCTTGCGCAAGGAGACACCCGCGCTCTTGTAGAGGCTGACGAGCGCGGGCGCGGTCTCCTCGACCTTGCGCAGACTCAGGGCCATGGGCGCGGCCTCCCTTCGGCGTACGGGGATGTCGAGGGTACGTGATGGCCCGGTGGCCGTGCCCCGGCCACCGGGCCCGACCTCCCGCGGCCGTTCCCTGTTGTGGCCATGCCTGCTAGGAATATGACTGTTCGTCATACGACCGAGGGCTGGGGGATGGCATGACCTCTCTGGACGGCAAGGTCGTCGTCGTCACGGGCGCCGGACGCGGCCAGGGCGCGGCGGAGGCCCGGATGCTGGCGGAGGCGGGAGCGCGGGTCGTGATCACCGACGTCAGGGAGGAGGAGGGTCGGGCGGTCGCCGATTCCCTGGGCGGGCACGGCCTGTTCGTGCGCCACGACGTGGCGTCGGCGGCGAGCTGGGCGGAGGTGGTGCCGGCCGCGCTCGGCGCCTTCGGCCGGATCGACGCGCTGGTCAACAACGCCGCCCTGTGGCGTACGGCCTCCGTCGAGGACGAGACGTACGAGAACTTCGAGACGCTGATCAGGGTCAACCTGCTGGGCCCGTTCCTCGGCGTCCAGGCCGTGCTGCCGGCGCTGAAGGAGGCCGGGGGCGGATCGGTCGTCAACGTGTCGTCGACCGCCGGGCTGGTGGGCATCCCCGGGCACGCGGCCTACGGGTCGACGAAGTTCGGCCTGCGGGGCCTGACCCGCTCCTCGGCGCTGGATCTCGCGCGCTATGGGGTCCGGGTCAACTCGGTGCACCCCGGAGCGATCGACACCCCGATGACGGCGGCCGTCACCGGCAGGGACTGGTCCCATGTGCCGCTGGGCCGGATGGGGCGGCCCGAGGAGGCCGGGGAGCTGGTCCTGTTCCTGGTGTCGGACGCCTCGTCGTATGTGACGGGGGCGGAGTTCAGGGTGGACGGGGGGCTGACGGCCGGGTGAGCGGGGCGGTGGCCGCCGTCCCGGCGATGCCACCGCGCCGCCCGCCCGGCCGCCCCCCTCAGCCGGCCCGGTCCTGGTTCTGCTCCTGGAACGCGGGCAGGGCGAAGATCCGCTGCTTGCCCGTGTCGTCCATCGACTCGACCAGGGGCAGGACCAGGTCCCACAGGTCCTGCCGGTCGACGTCGCGGGCCAGCGCGTCGAGTTCGTCGTCCGTGAGCGCGGCGGCGGCTTTCGCCACGGTCGTACGGGACTCCTCCGGCAGCAGCTCGACCAGCGGGAGGAACTCCGCCCACAGCCCGGTCGCCACGACGGCCCGTACGATCCCGCCGAGCACGGCCGCGTCACGCAGCGACGGCAGTACGGCGACGGCCCGTCGGTCCTCGTCGCCCAGCAGGGCGACCAGGGGGAGCAGTGACTCCCAAAGCTGCCGCTCGGCCACCGTGCGCACCAGGGAGTCGAGCTCTTCGCCGGGCCGGCGGGCGGCGAGGGCCGCGATCACGCCGCGTTGTTCCCCGGTGACCATCCCGGCCACGGCGAGGGCCTCCGGCCACAGTCCCGCCTCGCTCGCCGAGCCGATGACGCGCTCCAGCCGCTTCTCGCCCACCAACTCCACGATTCTGCCCAGCCGTTCGGGAAGGTCGATGGCGGCGCCCGTGCGCAGGACCACGTCGTCGCCGACCTGCGGCAGGATCCGCTCCAGTGCCGAGTCCCGCAGATGGCCGACGAAGCGCCCCATGGTCAGGTGGTCGCCGCGTTCGGCCAGGGCGACGGAGATCCGTATCAGCAGCGGTTCGTCGAGCCGGTCGACGATCCCGGCGATCTTCCGCGGGTCCAGGTGGGCGCAGGACTCCGCGGTGAACGCGACCGGCAGCTTCTCGATGATGTCGGCGGCCCGGGCGGGCTCCAGCCTCCCGGCGACGGCGGCGGCGAGCCGCGGCCCGAGCGCCTTCTGCGAGATGGCGGCGGCCACCCCGGCCGGGACGAGCCTGGTCGCGCCGGCGATCCGGTCGAGCATCTCGGGCTGCCCGTCGAAGAGCGCGGCGACCGCCTGCTCCCGCAGCCGTCGCAGGTCGCCGACGGGCAGGGTCCGCAGGAACGCGAGCCGCTCGGGCGTCTCTCCGAGGAGGGCGGCGATCTTCTGGATCTCGGCCGTGCTGCGCAGTGTGTCCATGACGACGACTCCGCTCACTTGAAGAGGATGCGGCGGACGGGCCCGCGGGCGAGGGCGGGCACCAGCGCGAGGGCCTGCTCGGCCGCTTCCTCGAGCCCTGCGGCCCTGGACTCCCGCTCGCGGACCAGCGCGTCGGCCAGCAAGGCCAGTTGTTGATCCGTCAGGCCGCTGAGGCTGTCGGGCGGCGGTCCGCCCAGTTCCGTACCCAGACACGTCAGTGCTGCGGTGCTCACGGGACCTCCCGGTGGGCGGACGGCGGCTCGGTCCCGAGCGTGGAGGGGAATTGACTTTTAGTCAATAGCGGCGGACGAAGGCCGTTCCGTGTCGGTGGGCGTCCATCTGCTCGTACGATCGGGAGGTGAAAACCGGCGGGACACGGCGAGGCAGCCGAGAAGCACGGAGTCGATCGAGCGTGACACACGGGATCAACGGCGCCGGCGGCCGCCGGCGGGCACTTCTCATCGGTATCACCGAGACTCCCTCCCTCCAGCAGGTGCCGGATCTCGCCCAGCGGTTTCCGCCCCTCTCCTGCGCCGACCAGGACGTCACCCTGATCGCCAAGGCGCTGGAGCAGTCACGGTACGAGGTCAGCACCCACCACCCGGGCCACCGCGACCCGCTCCACCGGGACGTGGGCCGCGGCACGGTCCTCGGCCGGCTGCACGATCTCTTCGCCTCGTGCGAGCCCGGCGACACCGCCTTCGTCTACCTCTCCTGCCACGGCGAGTCCGTGAACGGGCGGGACTACCTCGTACCGGCCGACGCGCAGCCGGGCGCGCTCCACGACGACGGCACCCGGGGTCTGCTGCACGGCACCCTGCTCGCCGCCGACCCCCGCGACCTGCTCCACGGGCTGAAGCCGGGTGTGACCGCGGTGATCTGCCTGGACATGTGCCGCACGGCCGCCGCGCGCCCCGCGGCGGAGATCGAGGAGACCCTGCTGGTCGCCGGTGGGGAGGACGTCTTCTGGCTGCACAGCTGCGGTCGTGGGCAGCAGTCCTTCGCCGATGCGACGGAGGGCAGTTACTTCGGCCGGGCACTCGGCGAAGCGCTCTCCCCGACCAGCCCGCCGACGACCTTCAGCGACATCGTCGAGTACACCCGCAAGACCGCGCGCCGGCTCGCCCGCGACCTCCCGCACCCGGCTCCCGACATCCAGGAGTACTTCCCGCACCAGCGCCGGGAGACCGCGATCGAACTCGTCCTCTGCGACGGCTCCCAGGAGACGCTGCGCTGGACGCGCTCGATCACCGAGTCGGGGCTCTGGGACCACACGAGCGGAAGTCCCGACCTCCACGAACGCGTCAAGGCCCGGCTCACCGACCTCGTTCTCCAGGTCGCCGAGGCCCGTTCCGGCGCCGGCGCCCATCTGGACGACCCGTGGGGGGACCCGGCGTTCCCGGTCCGGGTCGAGCGGCACCTCGCCGACTTGGTGCGCAGGGCCTCGCTCCACGACATGGAGCGCCTGTCCCCCGCCGAGACCGCCGTCCTGCTCGCCGCGCCCGTGGTCTACGAGGGCGCGGTCGCCGTGGCACTCGGGGAGCTGGCCGACCTCTTCGGTGACCGCGTGGACGCCGTCCCGGCAGCCGAAGGCCACCCGTGCCCGCGCTCCGACCATCAGAAGCTGGTCCGCAGCGGGGTCACCGATGTGTGCCGGGCCCATTCACGGGTCCAGCGCACGACCGAGGCGCTGGGCCGTCGCCGGGGGCTGGCGGAAGCCGCGCTCGCCGCCGACCACTGGCTGCGCCACCGGTACGTCGCGGACTGGGACCGGCTCTGGGAACGCACCGGCGACTACCCGAGCGTCGACCACCTCGTCTCCCTGACCGTGGACGCCGTCATCGCCTCGGCCGAGGACCTCACGGCCCGGGTGCCGACGGAGAGCGACCGCCACGGCATCGACCGCCAGGTGCGCCAGGTGCTCGGGCACCTGACGGTGCGCCCCGGCAGCAGCCCCCGGATCAACGAAGCCCACCAGGACGACGACTGGAGCAACTATCCGCCCGTCCGGGGCAGCCAGTGGCGCGGCCGCGACCTCGCCCACCTGCTGTGGACGGCCGGTCTGCTCGCCGCGGACCCCCGGCGGATGTCCAGCGTGCTCATCGACCACCTCGCCGCGCACAAACCGCTGGTCCCACGGGACGTGGTCGCCGCGCTCTCCTCCGAATTCGCCTACGAGGACACACGGACGGCGGCCGAGAGCGAGGAATACGGTCTGGCCGTCCGCTTCCGCTGTCCCCATCCGGCGCTGCACGCCGCGATCGAGGAACTCGCGGGCAGCGCCGACGCGTCGGTGCGTTCCCTGCACGGCTACTGGAAGAAGAAGCGCGGCACGAACCTGCCCGCCCTGCTGCGCGGCGTCCCGGTCGAGGTGACCACCGAGCATCTGGTGCCGCACCACGGCCAGTACACCAAGCCGCTCGAACGGTTACGGCTGGCGGAGGACGAGATCCGCCCCCTGCTCATGGGCACCCCGCTCTACGGGGACCGGACCCTCGCCGTACGGGAGCTGTACCAGAACGCGCTCGACGCCTGCCGCTACCGGGACATGCGGACCTCCTACGGCATCCGGCGGGGGCGCCCGGACCCGGAGTGGGGCGGAAGGATCACCTTCACCCAGGGTTGGGACGAGGAGGGACGCCCGTACATCCAGTGCGAGGACAACGGCATCGGCATGAGCCGGGAGAAGCTCACCTCAATGTTCGCCCGGGCGGGCAAGCGGTACGAACAGGACCCGGACTTCGTCCAGGAACGCCGCAACTGGCGCCGCTACGGCATCGAGGACGTGGCGATGAACAGCCGGTTCGGCATCGGCGTCTTCAGCTACTTCATGCTCGCCGAGGAAGTGGTCGTCTGGACCGGACCGGTCGACTTCCACGGGTTGCCCGTGGCGAACGGCGCGCTGCGCGCGGACATCCACGCGGGGTCGAACCTCCTCCAGATCCGGCCGGCCGCCGACGCCCCGGTCACTGGGGGCACCCGCGTCCGGCTCTATCTCACGGCCCAGGACGAGCCGCTGCCCTCGCTGGTGGACACGCTGAAGTCGCTGCTGTGGGTGAGCGACTACGAGGTGACGGCGGAGGAGTTCGCGGAGGAGGAGCCGGGGCGCTGCGTGCGGAGCTCGCGCTGGCGTCCGGGGGTGTTGCGGCCCAGGCAGCAGCGGCACGACCAGATGGCGTCAGGAGCGGACACCTGGATCGTCCAGGGTCCCGGAAGGCTGCTCTTCGACGGTGTCACCATCAAGGACTCCCCGAACAAGTTCGGCTACGTCTTCAATCTGCGGGAGGCACACAGCCCCGAACTGAGCGTCAACCGGAACCAATTGATCTCGTACGACGAGGCCAAGGTCATGGAGGCCCTGCTGGACTCGGTGCCGGCGGCGCTGGAGGGATGCGGCGAGGTCTCGCTGAACTGGCTCTGGGCCCTGGCGCCCGCGGAACCGCGTCTGGCGCTGCGCGTCCTGCAGGAGCTGGCCGAGGACACCATGTGTGTGCTGGAGGACGACGAGGACTTCGACACGGGCGGGGATTTCGTGGGCACGTTCCTCCTCTCCGAGGTCGGCTGCCTTCCGTTCGACAAGGCCATCCGCGAACGCGGGTCGCACTTGATGGACACCAAGACGACGCTGTCTGCCTGGCGGAAGACCCTGCTCAGCGACCCGTGGCAGGAGCCGTTCCAGCCACGGGGCTATCCCTTGCCCGCTCCCCTCGACTTCGTCCTCTTCCCCGAGCGTGCCCCCGTGGACGACTGGGAGGGACTGATCCGCGCGGCGGCCTCGCTCGACGTACCGCTGAGCGAGCTGGTGCGCGCCCTGCGGCGCTACGCGATCGTCGGCGTGCCCGTCCCGGCGGTCACGGACATCCGGGCGCTTCGCTCCGTTGACATCGGCCCGCTAGAGGCACGCCTTCACGCCGCCTACAAGGAGGCCTCGGGCTATCAGCGCCGTGGCCTCACGCCCGCCACCCATGCCCCGCTGGTCATGATCTCCGGTGAGTACGACGTCACCCTCGAGGAGGCCCTCGAAGCACTGGACACGCTCAGGTCCCTCGACACGACACTGCCCCCGGCTCCCCAGCTCGAGCCCGGCCTGCTCGGCGAGCGGTTCTCCATGCCCGAGGTTCTGCTGATCGCGGGTTCGCCGCCCTCGGACGAGGAGCAACACTCGTGGGTGGCGGGGGAGGTCTGTTCCCTCACGCTGCTCCAGCGCTCGGACGACCCCGCGACCCGGGCCCATCTGGCCCAGCGTCTGAAGCACCTCGCCCCGCTCGGTTTCTCCCTGGACGACGAACTGTCCGACACGGCGCTCGACGCACCGCCCCTGTCCGCGTACGAGAAGGACCTGCTGTCCGAGGACATCGACGCCGAAGAACCCTGGTGCCGCGGCACCGTTCCCATCACGCATGTGCTCCGCTGCTCCGCCGACAAGGAGACCACCGTGGGGGCCGTGGTCGACACCATCAACCGCCTCAGCGACGTCACCGGCGTGCGCGCGCCGGAGCTTTCGGGTGTCGACCCGGAAGCCGAGGCACCGCACTGGGCCTCGTTCGGCAGCCATGCCCGCGGCGAGCCGGTCCGGCGGATCGGGCCGTGGGAGGTCATCGACAGCCACAGGGCGCCGCGCCTGCGCCGCGGCTCCCCGTCCCGGCCCCAGCCGAGGCCGCGGACTTCGCTGTCCGCGGAGCTGGAGCTCCTGGAGGCGTGCGGGATGCTCACCCCGGACTGCCGCTCCCAGGTGGAGGTGATCCAGAAACATCTGACCCAGGTGACGGCTCTGTTCAAGACCGCCGCGTCGGGCCGAGCCATCGGCTCAGGCATGGGCAGGGACATGTTCAACTTCCTTCCGGCCCTCGACCAGGCCGGTGCCACCCTCGCCATCCTGACGGCCGCCGCGGCTCATCACGCCGTCTCCCTGGGGGAGATCACCTCGCGGTTCGCCCAACTGCCCGCCGAGCTCCCGCTGGAGGTGGCGAAGGTTCCGCCCGCCGCCCTCGCTCTGCGACCCACGATGGACCAGGCGGGGCTTCTGCTGGACACCACGGTTCGTTCCATCAGGTTCAAGGAACGGCTGACCATCTCCGGGCTGCTGGCGTACTGCGAGAGCCGCGCATTCACCCTGGGCTGGGCGGTGGAGGCCATCACCGCCTACTCCACGCTCGGTGCCCCTCCGCTGCCCGGCGAGTTCACCGGCGACGACGCCGCCGCACTCGCCGGCCTGATTCCCACCGCCCTGGACCACGCGGCCTTCGACGAGGACCTCATCACGTCCAACACCCTCGGCCCCCTCGAACTCGTCCTCGTCGCGGGGCGTTTCGACTTGACGCTGGCCGCGGCCTACGCGCGCTACGCCCCCTACCGCTGCCTGGGCCTCGACGTCACCGTCTCCCCGCCCACACCCCAGGAGGCCGACGTGGTCCCCGACTGGCGGGACGTCGTCATCCTCACCCGGCAGCTGACCGGTCGCGCCCCCGAGCTCACGGGAACCGTCGACCCCGATCACATCGTGCTGTGTGCCGAGGAGACCGATCTGTCGGAGGCCGAGGTGCGGGAGCGGCTCGGCCTCTACGCGAACCTCTTCTCGCTCACTCTCCCGTCAACAGAGAGCCAGAACGCATGAGTTCATTGATTCCGTACGACGACTCCGTGACTCACGACCCGCCCCAGACCGGCTTCGCGTGGGCCCGTCACCGCGTCGGCCAGGACCGGTACGAGGCGACCGGCACCTGCCCGATCTGCCAGTGCGCCATGACCAAGCGCTGGCCCGTCGGGCAGCACACGGTCGCCAAGGGCGGCTTCCTGGGCCGGGAGGCCGATCCGGAGGCGTCGAAGCCGTGGTACACGGTCTGCACCTGCCGCTCGCTGCACATGGGACGGCCCGCTGGCGAGGACGGCTGCGGCGCAGGGCTGTACATCGCGTTGCCGCCCACCGGGCTCCCCCGATGAGCGAGTTCACGCCGCAGCAGCTGCGGGACGCCGACCGCAGGGCCCGGGAGATGGGTGAGCCGAGCCGTCAGCTGGAGGGCGCGAGGACGCAGGCCGAGGGGTACCGCAACTTCCTGACCTCGCTCACCGGGCTGCTCACCACGGTCTTCGTGCTCAAGGGCCAGGAGAACCTGAGCAAGCTGCAGCACGGGCCACGGTGCTGGGTGATCGGGCTGCTCGTCGCCGCGTTCGTCACGCTGATCCTCGCGTCGTGGCTGGCCGTATCCGCCGTCCACGGCCGCCCCGGCGAGACCAGGGTCCTGGAGGCCACCCAGATCCTGCGCTACGAGACGAAGCGCGCCCGCACGATCTGGAAGCTGATCGAGTGGGCTCGCTGGCTGGGTCTGCTGGGTGTGCTGTGCGTGGCGGCGGCGGTGCTCGTCACCTGGATCGCCCCCTCGTCCGCGTAGGGCGGCGGCCCCGGGACGCGCCGCGGCGCCTGCCATCGGTCCGGTCGGGGACTCGGCAGGCGCCGCGATCAGTTCCGTACGCCGTTGTACGGGACATCCGTGGGGTCCTACGGCGTGGGCTAGACGGTCAGGGCCCGGTCCGTCGGGCGGATCGGAGCCGGCAGCTCGCTGGCGCCCGTCAGGTACCGGTCGACGCCGCGGGCCGCCGAGCGGCCCTCGGCGATCGCCCAGACGATCAGGGACTGGCCGCGGCCCGCGTCACCTGCGACGAAGACACCGTCGACGTTGGTGGCGAAGTCCGCGTCGCGCGCCACGTTGCCGCGCTCGTCGAGCTCCAGGCCGAACTGCGAGACCAGGCCGTTGGACTGGTCCGTGCCGGTGAAGCCCATGGCCAGGGTGACCAGCTGCGCCGGGATCTTCCGCTCGGTGCCCGGCTTCTGCTCCAGCTTGCCGTCCTTGAACTCGACCTCGACGAGGTGCAGGAACTGGACGTTGCCGTCCTCGTCGCCCTCGAAGTGGGTGGTGGAGACGGAGTAGACCCGCTCGCCGCCCTCCTCGTGCGCGGAGGTGACCTTGTAGAGCATCGGGAAGGTCGGCCAGGGCTGGCCGGCCGTCCGCTCCTCGCCCGGCTTGGGCATGATCTCCAGCTGCGTGACGGACGCCGCGCCCTGCCGGTGGGCCGTACCGACGCAGTCCGCGCCGGTGTCGCCGCCGCCGATGACGACGACGTGCTTGCCCTCGGCGGTGATGGGGGGCGCCACGAAGTCGCCCTCCTGCACCTTGTTGGCGAGCGGCAGGTACTCCATCGCGAAGTGGATGCCGTTCAGCTCACGGCCCGGGACGGGCAGGTCGCGGGAGACGGTCGCACCGGCCGCGATGACCACCGCGTCGTACCGGCGGCGCAGCTTCGCCGCGTCGATGTCGACGCCGATCTCCACCTCGGTACGGAACTTGGTGCCCTCCGCGCGCATCTGCTCGATGCGGCGGTTGATGTGCACCTTCTCCATCTTGAACTCGGGGATGCCGTAGCGCAGCAGTCCGCCGATGCGGTCGGCCCGCTCGTACACGGCGACCGTGTGACCGGCGCGGGTCAGCTGCTGGGCGGCGGCGAGACCCGCCGGGCCCGAGCCGATGACCGCGACGGTCTTGCCGGACAGGCGCTCCGGCGGCTGCGGGGTGACGTCGCCGGAGTCCCACGCCTTGTCGATGATCGAGACTTCGACGTTCTTGATGGTGACGGCCGGCTGGTTGATGCCGAGGACACACGCCGACTCGCAGGGAGCGGGGCACAGCCGCCCGGTGAACTCCGGGAAGTTGTTGGTCGCGTGGAGCCGCTCGGAAGCGGCGGACCAGTCCTCGCGGTACGCGTAGTCGTTCCACTCGGGGATCAGGTTCCCGAGCGGACATCCGTTGTGGCAGAACGGGATGCCGCAGTCCATGCAGCGTCCGGCCTGCTTGCTGATGATCGGCAGCAGGGAGCCGGGAACGTAGACCTCGTTCCAGTCCCTGAGCCGGTCACCGACGGGGCGGGTCTTGGCGACCTCGCGGCCGGTGGTCAGGAAGCCCTTGGGGTCAGCCATTGGTCGCCGCCTCCATCATCTTCTCGGTGGTCTCCTGCTCGGAGAGACCGGCGAGCTCAGCGGCGTCCTTGGCGGCGAGCACAGCCTTGTACGTGGTCGGGATGATCTTGCTGAAGCGGTCCACGTTCGCGGACCAGTCGGCAAGGAGCTTCTCGGCGACGGTGGAGCCCGTCTCCTCCTGGTGACGGCGCACGACATCGTGCAGCCACACCTGGTCGGCCTCGGTGAGCGTCTCGACGGCGGAGAGGTTCCCGGCGTTGACGTTGTCCCGGTCGAGGTCGATGACGTACGCGATACCACCCGACATACCGGCCGCGAAGTTGCGGCCCGTCTCGCCGAGGACGACCGCGTAGCCGCCGGTCATGTACTCGCAGCCGTGGTCGCCCACGCCCTCCGAGACGACGGTCGCGCCGGAGTTGCGGACGCAGAAGCGCTCGCCGGTGCGGCCCCGCAGGAACAGCTCACCGCCGGTGGCGCCGTACGCGATCGTGTTGCCCGCGATCGTCGAGTACTCGGCCAGGTGGTCGGCGCCCCGGTCCGGGCGGACGATCACGCGGCCGCCGGAGAGGCCCTTGCCGACGTAGTCGTTGGCGTCGCCCTCCAGGCGGAGCGTGACACCGCTCGGCAGGAAGGCGCCGAAGGACTGGCCGGCGGAGCCGGTGAAGGTGATGTCGATGGTGTCGTCGGGCAGGCCCGCTCCACCGAACTTCTTCGTCACCTCGTGGCCGAGCATGGTGCCGACCGTCCGGTTGATGTTGCGGATCGCGACCTGCGCGCGGACCGGCTGGGCGGCCTCGGCGGAGTCCGCGTTCAGGGCCTCGGCGGCGAGCTCGATCAGCTCGTTGTCGAGGGCCTTCTCCAGACCGTGGTCCTGCTCGATCAGCGCGTGGCGCACGGCGCCCTCGGGCAGCGCGGGCACGTGGAAGAGGGGCTCGAGGTCGAGGCCCTGGGCCTTCCAGTGCGTGACGGCGTTGCTGGTGTCGAGCAGCTCGGCGTGGCCGACGGCCTCTTCGATCGTGCGGAAGCCCAGCTCGGCGAGGAGCTCACGGACCTCCTCGGCGATGAACTCGAAGAAGTTGACGACGAACTCGGCCTTGCCGGAGAACCGGTCGCGCAGCACCGGGTTCTGCGTGGCGATACCGACCGGGCAGGTGTCCAGGTGGCAGACGCGCATCATGACGCAGCCGGAGACGACGAGCGGCGCGGTCGCGAAACCGAACTCCTCGGCGCCCAGCAGCGCGGCGATGACGACGTCGCGGCCGGTCTTGAGCTGGCCGTCGGTCTGCACCACGATCCGGTCGCGCAGGCCGTTGAGCAGCAGCGTCTGCTGGGTCTCGGCGAGGCCGAGCTCCCAGGGGCCGCCCGCGTGCTTCAGCGAGGTGAGCGGCGAGGCGCCCGTGCCGCCGTCGTGGCCGGAGATCAGGACGACGTCCGCGTGGGCCTTGGAGACACCCGCGGCGACGGTACCGACACCGACCTCGGAGACCAGCTTCACGTGGATGCGCGCGGCCGGGTTGGCGTTCTTGAGGTCGTGGATCAGCTGAGCCAGGTCCTCGATGGAGTAGATGTCGTGGTGCGGCGGCGGGGAGATCAGACCGACACCCGGGGTGGAGTGCCGGGTCTTGGCGACCCACGGGTAGACCTTGTGGCCGGGCAGCTGGCCGCCCTCGCCGGGCTTTGCGCCCTGGGCCATCTTGATCTGGATGTCGTCCGCGTTGACCAGGTACTCGCTCGTCACACCGAAGCGGCCGGAGGCGACCTGCTTGATGGAGGAGCGGCGCGCCGGGTCGTACAGGCGCTCCGGGTCCTCGCCGCCCTCACCGGTGTTGGACTTGCCGCCCAGCTGGTTCATGGCGATGGCGAGGGTCTCGTGCGCCTCCTGGGAGATGGAGCCGTACGACATGGCGCCCGTGGAGAAGCGCTTGACGATCTCGGAGACCGGCTCGACCTCGTCGAGGGGGATCGACGGGCGGTCGGAGGCGAAGCCGAAGAGGCCGCGCAGCGTCATCAGCCGCTCGGACTGCTCGTTCACCCGCTCGGTGTACTTCTTGAAGATGTCGTAGCGCCGGGTGCGCGTGGCGTGCTGGAGACGGAAGACCGTCTCCGGGTCGAACAGGTGCGGCTCACCCTCGCGACGCCACTGGTACTCGCCGCCTATGTCCAGCGCACGGTGCGCGGAGGGGACGCCGGAGGCGGGGTACGCCTTGGCGTGCCGGGCGGCGACCTCCTTGGCGACGACGTCGAGACCGGCTCCGCCGATCTTGGTGGCCGTGCCGTTGAAGTACTTCGCGACGAAGGCCTCGTCGAGGCCGACGGCCTCGAAGACCTGGGCGCCGCGGTAGGAGGCGACGGTCGAGATGCCCATCTTCGACATGACCTTGAGGACGCCCTTGCCGAGCGCGTAGATCAGGTTGCGGATGGCCTGCTCGGGCTCCAGACCCTCGATGAAGGTGCCGGCGCGGACCAGGTCCTCGACGGACTCCATCGCCAGGTACGGGTTGACCGCGGCGGCGCCGTAGCCGATGAGCAGCGCGACGTGGTGGACCTCGCGGACGTCACCGGCCTCGACGAGCAGACCCACCTGGGTGCGCTGCTTCGTACGGATGAGGTGGTGGTGGACCGCGGCGGTGAGCAGCAGCGACGGGATCGGCGCGTGCTCGGCGTCGGAGTGACGGTCGGAGAGCACGATCAGGCGCGCGCCGCCCTCGATGGCGGCGTCGGCCTCGGCGCAGATCTCCTCGATCCGGGCGGCGAGGGCGTCGCCGCCGCCGGAGACCCGGTAGAGACCGGACAGGGTCGCGGCCTTCATGCCGGGCATGTCGCCGTCGGCGTTGATGTGGATGAGCTTGGCCAGCTCGTCGTTGTCGATCACCGGGAAGGGCAGGGTGACGCTGCGGCACGACGCGGCGGTCGGCTCGAGCAGGTTGCCCTGCGGGCCCAGCGAGGAGCGCAGCGAGGTGACAAGCTCCTCGCGGATGGCGTCCAGCGGCGGGTTGGTGACCTGCGCGAAGAGCTGGGTGAAGTAGTCGAACAGCAGCCGGGGGCGCTCGGAGAGCGCGGCGATCGGCGAGTCCGTGCCCATGGAACCGAGCGGCTCACCGCCGGTGCGGGCCATCGGCGCGAGGATGACGCGCAGCTCTTCCTCGGTGTAGCCGAAGGTCTGCTGGCGCCGGGTGACCGAGGCGTGGGTGTGGACGATGTGCTCGCGCTCGGGGAGGTCCTCGAGCTCGATCTCGCCGGTCTCCAGCCACTCCTTGTACGGGAGCTCGGCGGCGAGGCCGGCCTTGATCTCGTCGTCCTCGATGATGCGGTGCTCGGCGGTGTCGACGAGGAACATCTTGCCGGGCTGGAGGCGGCCCTTGCGGACGACCTTGGCGGGGTCGATGTCGAGGACACCGACCTCGGAGGAGAGCACGACGAGTCCCTCGTCGGTCACCCAGTAGCGACCCGGGCGCAGACCGTTGCGGTCGAGGACCGCGCCGACCTGGACACCGTCGGTGAAGGTGACGCACGCCGGGCCGTCCCACGGCTCCATCATCGTGGCGTGGTACTGGTAGAACGCGCGCCGGTCCGGGTCCATGGAGTCGTGGTTCTCCCACGCCTCGGGGACCATCATCAGGACGCTGTGGGGCAGCGAGCGGCCGCCGAGGTGGAGCAGCTCCAGGACCTCGTCGAAGGAGGCGGAGTCGGAGGCGTCCGGGGTGCAGACCGGGAAGATCCGCTCGAGGTTCTCCGAGCCGAAGAGATCGGAGGCGAGCTGGGACTCGCGGGCCACCATCCAGTTGCGGTTGCCCTTGACCGTGTTGATCTCGCCGTTGTGCGCGACGAAGCGGTACGGGTGGGCGAGCGGCCAGCTCGGGAAGGTGTTCGTCGAGAACCGGGAGTGGACCAGCGCGACGGCGGTCGCGCAGCGGCGGTCCGACAGGTCCGGGAAGAAGGGCTCCAGCTGGCCGGTGGTCAGCATGCCCTTGTAGACGATCGTGCGGGCGGAGAGCGAGGGGAAGTACACCCCGGCCTCACGCTCGGCGCGCTTGCGCAGGACGAACGCCTTGCGGTCGAGGACGATGCCCTCGCTGGCGCCGTCGGCGACGAAGAGCTGCCGGAAGACCGGCATCGTGGCGCGCGCGGAGGCGCCGAGGAGCTCGGGGGCGACGGGGACGTCGCGCCAGCCGAGGACGGTCAGGCCTTCCTCGGCCGCGATCGCCTGGATCCGCTCGACGGCCTGTGCGGAGCCGTCGGCGGGAAGGAAGGCGATTCCGACGGCGTACGAGCCGGCGGCGGGAAGGTCGAAGTCGGTGACCTCGCGGAGGAACGCGTCCGGGACCTGGAACAGGATGCCCGCGCCGTCACCGGAATCAGGCTCGGAGCCGGTGGCGCCTCGGTGTTCCAGATTGCGCAGTACGGTCAGCGCCTGCTCGACCAGCGCGTGGCTGGCAACACCGGTGAGGGTGGCCACGAACCCGACGCCACAGGCGTCGTGTTCGTTACGGGGGTCGTACATCCCCTGCGGAGCAGGGCGACCGTCCATGGGCGACCAGGCGTCGGAACGCATGGGCTCTCCCGTCGTCGTCGTGGCATGTGCAAGTGCCGAGGGACGACGTTGGCCCTCAAGCTGAAATTTCGTGCAAGTTACATGATGGCTGGCTTCTCGCGGAACGGATAGCTCATTCCAACATGCGGACACCGCGCATGGGCGGCTGAGTGGGGTCACACGGGGACGAATCGGTGGTCCGGGATCTCCGGCGACCCGTCGCAGAGCAGGCTTCATTGCCCGCGGCGCTTACGCCTCATGCCCGGTGATTAAGGAATCGAAACCACCGGGTTACGACTACCTATGTCGTGGCACGCATAGTGTCTCACCGAGTCGGCCGTTCCGCCCAGGGAGATTCGTCACAGCGACGCCCCACGGACGCGGAAAGGCCCCCTCCGGGGGAGGGGGCCGACGCCTGGGACGCGGCTAGAGCGCCGCGCCGAAGAGCATGCCGAGGCCGTAGGTCACCGCCGCCGCGGCCCCACCGAGGACGAGCTGGCGCAGTCCGCTGAACCACCAGCTGCGGGCCGTGACCCGGGCCACCAGCGCACCGCACGCGAACAGGCCGAAGAGCGCCAGCAGCACCGCGGGCCACAGCGCGGTCGCGCCGAGCAGGTACGGCAGTACGGGCAGCAGCGCGCCCAGCGCGAAGGAGGCGAAGGACGACACGGCGGCGACGGTCGGCGACGGCAGGTCGTCCGGGTCGATGCCGAGCTCCTCGCGGGCGTGGATCTCCAGCGCCTGCTCGGGGTCCTTCGACAGCTGCATGGCGACCTCGCGGGCCAGCGCGGGCTCGACGCCCCGGGACACGTACAGCGCGGCCAGCTCCTCCATCTCGTCGATCGGGTGCTTGCGCAACTGGCGGCGCTCGACGTCCAGTTCGGCCTGGACGAGCTCGCGCTGGGAGGCGACGGAGGTGTACTCGCCGGCGGCCATGGAGAAGGCACCCGCCGCGAGTCCGGCGAGGCCGGTGATGACGAGGGTCTGCTGGGAGACCGCGCCGCCCGCGACACCGGTCATCAGGGCCAGGTTGGAGACGAGCCCGTCCATCGCGCCGAACACCGCGGGGCGCAGCCAGCCGCCGTTCACGTCGCGGTGCGTGTGGTTGTCGCGGTGCGCCGCGTGCAGTGTTGCCTCGGTCTCGATGATGGACACAGCTATCCCCTTGCTCTCAGCGGGTTCCGGTTGCCGGTAACAAGCCCCGCTCCCCCTCGACTTCCTCGAAAATACGCCCGATGTAAGGGTCCCGCCAGCAAGTAAGGCCTTACTTACGAAGGCGTGCCTCAGTATCCGTCGCCTTATCTGTCGCAGTGTCAGGCGGGTGACACCGGCGTTTGTCAGACTCCCCAGCCCTCGCGCGTGGCACAGATCCAGGAACCCGAGGTGCGCGGTACCGCGCGGGAAGGGACCACGCGATGGAGTCGATCGCAGGCGTACTCACGGCACACGACCTCCGTGAGCGGGCCCGGGGCGCGTTGCTGGGGCTGGCCGTCGGCGACGCGCTCGGAGCGCCCGCCGAGAATATGCGGCCCTCCGAGATCCGCCGCCAGTGGGGCCGTATCGAAGGGTTCGTCACGGACGACCCGGCGGGCACGGACGACACCGAGTACGCCATCTTCTCCGGGCTGCTGCTGGCCCGGCACGGCTCGGCACTGACCGTGCCGCACGTGGAGAAGGCCTGGCACCACTGGATCGCCGACCTGGACGAGGGTCCCTTCCGGGGAGCGGGGTTCAGCGAACGCGGAACGCTGGAGAACCTGCGCCGAGGTCTCGCCGCGCCCATCTCCGCCCAGCACCGCCACGCCTGGAGCGACGGGCTCGCCATGCGGGCGGCGCCGTTCGGGGTCTTCGCGCCGGGGCGCCCAGCGGAGGCGGCGCGGCTGGTCGCGATCGACGGCTGCGTCAGCCACGACGGCGAGGGCATCTACGGCGGCCAGGCCGTCGCTGCGGGCGTCGCGGCGGCGATGTCCGGCGCGGGCGTGGCCTCGGTCATCGCCGCGGCCCTGTCCGTCGTGCCGATGGACTCCTGGACGGCCCGCTCGATGCGCCGCGCGGTGGTCGCGGCGCAGCGCGTCCAGCCGGACGCCCTCAGCCGCGAACGCGCGGTCCGCTCCGCGGTGGTGATCGGCGGCTATCCGTGGACGGACCTGGCGCCGGAGGCGGTCGGCCTGGCGTTCGGCGCGTTCGCCTCGGCCCGCGGGGACTTCCGCACGGCGGTCCTGACGGCCGTCAACATGGGCCGCGACGCCGACACCACGGCGGCGGTCGCGGGCGCCCTGGCCGGTGCGATGTCCGGCGAGGCGGCGATCCCGCCGGACTGGGCGTGCGCGATCGGCCCGGTGCGCGGCAGCTGCCTCCCGTCGATGCGGGGCTACCACGTCCTGGACATCGCGGACCTGCTGACCCCGGACGAGGAGGCGGCGTCATGACCGAGGACACCACCACGGCGACGGGCGGCGGTGCCGCCGGGCGGCACGGGGTGACCCGGCCCCGGGAACGGGACGCCGCGACGGGAGACACCCGCGCCGACGCCCCGTGCCCCACCCCGGTGACCGGCCCCCTGACCACCCCCACCCCGCACCCGACCGCCCTGGAGCCGGGCGCCGATGCCCCGGGACTGCACCACGACACCCTCACCCCGGCCCCGCACCAGGCCGCCGCGACCGACACCCGCGCCGACGCCCCGTGCCCCACCCCGGTGACCGGCCCCCTGACCACCCCCACCCCGCACCCGGACGACCCGGGCCCGCACCAGGCCGCCCCGGCAGCCGCCCCGGAGCCGGGCGCCGTCACCGAGGACGTCCGCGTCGACGCCCCTGAGCCCGCCCGGGCGCCCGGCGCCCCCGTGCCGGGGGTCGCCTCGCGGATCGAGGGGCTTCTGCTCGGGCTCGCCGCCGGGGACGCCGCCGGGTGGCCCGCCGCGCGGCATCGGGCCGCGCGGATGCCCGAGTGGACCCGCAGGCTGACCCGGGAGCTCGACACCTTCGCCGAGCAGAACGCCACGACCACGCTCCCCGTGCCCATCGCCCTCAACCAGCCCCCCGAGCCGCTCCGCCTCGGCCCCTCGGACGACGCCGAATGGGCCGCGTTCACCGCCGAGGCCGTGCTCTCCGCCGCCGGCGGTCTTTTCCGGGGCCTCTCCCCCGCCCACCGCCTGCGCGCCGCCGTCGATCTCGCCTGGAACTCCCTCGCCGGCCAGATCGCCGCCGCCGCCGACCGCGCCCCCGAAGTCGAGTCGGCGGTGCTTCCCCTCCGCGCCCGGATCTCCGTACGCGCCGGGCTCGGCAACCTCGCCACCGGCCTGCGCCCGCCCGCCACCGGCCACGACAACCCGCACTACTTCGACGACGCCGCCTGCGTCCGCGCCGCCGTCCTCGCCGTGGTCCATCCGGGCGACCCGCACGCCGCCGCCGAGCTCGCCGAGTTCGACGCCCGCTACACCCAGGACGGCGACGGGGTGCACGGCGCCCGTGCCATGGCCGCGGCCGTCGCCGCCGCGCTCGGCGGGGCACCGGTCGACGAGGCGGTCGACGCCGCCCTGGCGCAGCTCCCGCCCGCCACCGAGATCGGCCGCAACGCCCAGCACGCGGTGAAGACCGCGCGCGACGCGGCCGACGCCTTCGAACTGGTCCCGATCCTGGAGCACCAGATCGTCGACCACGTCTACAGCTACGGCATCGCCGCCGCCGAGACCGTCCCCGTCGCCCTCGCCCTGGCCGTCGCCTCGCGCGGCCGGGTCGCCGGGGCCGTACCCGCCGCCGCCTGCCTGTCCCGGGTCGCGGACTCCGCGCCCGCCCTCGCCGGGGCGCTCACCGGCGCGCTCGGCGGCGGGGACTCCGTCCCGGCCACCTGGCGGGACGCCTGCCGCACGCTGGCGGGCTGCGCCCTGCCCCGCCTCGCCGGTACGGATCTCGTCCTCCTCGCCCAGCGCCTCGCGCATCTGTCCCACCCGCGCCCCCACCCGGATCCGCACGCGCGCGCCGACCGGGCCCAGCGCCACGCGCCGTAACCAGCCCGGGGCTCCCGCCCCTCCCCGCGCCACCGATCCGACTCCACGGCGATCCCGGGCGTGAGATTCCCCGCCCACGGTCACCCCGGGTGGACAATCCCGACATGACGACCGTACTGACCACAGCCACGCTCACTCTCGAAGACCGGATCACGGGCAGTCTCGTCGGAGCGGCCGTCGGTGACGCGCTCGGCGGCCCGGTCGAGGGATACACCCCCGACCAGATCGCCGAGCGCCACGGCGGCCGTGTCACCGGCATCGTCGGCCCGTGGAACGGCGACGCATGGCGCACCGCCCGCCCGATCGCGCCGTACCACAAGGGAAACGGGCACGTCACCGACGACACCCTGATGACCCATGCGCTGGTCCGGGTGTACGGGACGGTGCGCGACCACCTGGACGCGTACGCCGTCGCCGACCACCTCGTCCCCGACCTCATCTCCACACCCCGCTGGATCCCGGAACTGGAGGCCGAGGCGCTGCCGCTCCAGCGGATCTTCCTCGCCGAGAAGTGGCTGGTCGCGCGGTTGCACTACGGCCATGTCGACCCGCGCGAGGCAGGCAGCGGGAACATGGTCAACTGCGGCGCCGCGATGTACATGGCCCCCGTCGGACTGGTCAACGCCGCCAACCCGCAGGCCGCGTACGCCGAGGCCCTCGACATCGCCGGCGCCCACCAGTCCTCGTACGGCCGGGAGGCCGCGGGCGTCTTCGCGGCGGCGGTCGCGGCGGCGTGCGTCCCCGACGCCACGCCCGCCTCGGTCCTCGAGACCGTGCTGTCCCTGGCCAAGGACGGCACATGCGCGGCGATCGAGGCCGTGGCCGAAGTGGCCGAACGGTACTCGGACTTCGAGCCGGCGCTGGGTCCGCTGCGCGAGGCGGTGGCTCCGTTCGACACGGTCGGCCCGGACTACCGTGCCCCGTCGTTGGGCGCCCGGCGGCCCTCCCGCCTCCACTCGATCGAGGAGCTGCCCGTCGCCCTGGGCATGCTGCTGATCGGCGGTGGCGACTACAGCCGTACGGTCCTGGGCGCGGTCAACTACGGCCGCGACTGCGACTCCATCGCGACGATGGCGGGCGCCGTGGCGGGCGCGCTGCACGGCGAGGCGGCGGTCCCCGGGGCGTGGTCGGAGCGGGTCGCCGAGGCCAGCCGTCTCGATCTGCGCGCGCCCGCGGGTGTACTGGCGGAGGTGACCCGGGAGATCTTCGCCCGCGACACGGACCGCCGCCGGGCCCACGAGTCCGCGTTCGGCCGGCTGGCGGGGGCGTGAGGGGATGACGCTGCGTCTCACCTGGGTGCAGCCGGAGGATCTGCTCGGGCACGAGCTGCGCCAGGCGGCCGAGGACGGCCGTGACGCCCGGGCCATCGCCTCCCGCTGGCGCTCGGCCGGCGGCCGGCCCGCCCCCGCGACGGCGGGCACCTCCCCCGAAGCCTCCCCCCACCTCCGCGCGCTCGCGGAGCGCCTGCTCGACGAACTCGCCGTACTGCCGAGCCCGTTGTCCCGCAGCGAGCCGACGCCCTTCGACGCGATCAAGGAGGCCTGCCCGAACTGGCCGGACGCCGGACGTCCGGCCGCCCCCGCGCCCCACCCCACCGGTCGCCTCCGGCCGCCGGCCCCCCTCCCCACGACCGCGCCGGAGCCCTCCGCGCCGGGCCGCGCGGCTCCCGGCGGGACGGCGGCGGAACCCACCCTCCTCCAGCGGCTGCACGCCGCCTGGCTCGGCCGCGCCGCCGGCTGTCTGCTGGGCAAGCCCGTCGAGAAGCTTCCCCTCCACGCCATCCGCGCCCTCGCCCGCGCCACCGGCAACTGGCCGCTCAGCACGTGGTTCACCGCCCGTGGGGTCCCCGCTGAGCTCAAGGCGGCCCACCCCTGGAACCGTCGCTCCGCGGCCACCTCCCTCGCCGAGACCATCGACGGGATGCCCGAGGACGACGACCTCAACTACCCGCTGCTCGATCTGCTGCTGCTCCAGCGCCACGGCCCCGGCTTCACCACCGCCGACGTCGCCCGCCTGTGGCTGGACGAGCTGCCGGCCGGGCGGACGTTCACCGCCGAGCGGATCGCGTACCGCAATCTCCTCGACGGCGTCGAGCCGCCGTTCACCGCCTCGCGCCGCAACCCGTTCCGGGAGTGGATCGGCGCGCAGATCCGGGCCGACGTCCACGGCTGGACGCACCCGGGCGATCCGGCCGCGGCCGCCGAGCAGGCGTACCGCGACGCCGCGCTCACCCACACCGGCAACGGCGTGTACGGCGCCATGTTCGTCGCCGCGACCCTCGCCACCGCCGCGACGGGCACCGCCGACGTCCATCAGGCGCTCGCCGCCGGCCTCCTCGTCGTCCCGCCCCGCTCGCGGCTCGCCCAGGCGGTCCGTCTCGGCATCGAGACCGCCGCCACGCACCGCGACTTCGACGCCGTCGTGGACCGTCTGCACTCCGCCCTCGGCACGTACCACTGGGTCCATGCCGTCCCCAACGCCGCACTCCTCGCGGCCGCCCTGACCCACGCGGACGGTGACTTCTCCCGCTCGATCTGCGCGGCCGTCTCGGGCGGCTGGGACACCGACTCCAACGGCGCCACCGCCGGCTCCGTCGCCGGTCTCCTCGCGGGCAGCCCCGACCGCATCCCCGACCCTTGGACGGCCCCGCTGAAGAACCGCCTCTCCACCTCCGTCGCCACCTTCGACGGCATCGGCTTCGACACCCTCGCAGAACTCACGCACCGGGAGGTACGGACCGCATGACCAACATCGTCGTGCTCGGCAGTACGAACATGGACCTCGTCGCGTACGTCCCCAGGGCCCCCGCGCGCGGAGAGACCGTCACCGGCCGGGAGTTCCGTACGATCCCCGGCGGCAAGGGGGCCAACCAGGCCGTGGCGGCCGCCCGCGCCGGTGCCGAGGTGGCGCTCATCGGCGCCGTCGGCACGGATGACTTCGGCGTACGGCTGCGCGCCTCGCTCGACGGAGCCGGCGTCGACACCGATCTGCTGCGCACCGCCGAGGGCGCCTCCGGCACCGCCCATATCGTCGTCGACGACGAGGGGTCGAACGCCATCGTGGTGATCCCCGGCGCGAACGGCTCGGTCACCTCCCTGACCCCGGGCGACGAGGCACTCATCGCAACGGCCGACGCGCTGCTCCTCCAGCTGGAGCTGCCCCTGTCCGCCGTGACCGACGGCGCGCGGGCGGCCCGGCGCCTCGGTGTCCGGACGATCCTGACCCCGGCGCCCGCTCAGCCCCTGCCACCGGAACTGCTCGCCGCCACCGACCTGTTGGTGCCGAACGAGCACGAGGCCGCCGCCCTCACCGGCCTCTCGGACCCGCGCGCGGCAGCCGAGGCTCTGCTGCGGGACGTCCCCGAGGTGGTCATCACCCTCGGCGCGCGGGGCAGCCTCCACGCGGCTCGCGGAACCGACCCGGTCACCGTCCCCGCGCCGCAGGTCCACGCCGTCGACACCACGGCGGCGGGCGACACGTTCGTCGGGGCGCTGGCCGTCGCGCTGGCCGAGGGCCGTCCGGTGCCCCGGGCGCTCGCCTGGGCCTCGTCGGCCGCCGCGCTCTCCGTACAGCGCCCGGGGGCCTCGTCGTCGATGCCGTACCGCTCCGAGTTCGACAGTGAGGCCGACACCGAAATGGACGCCGTATGACGACCGACCCGATCACCGACACGATCGCCGGGCCGGCGGCCGAGCCGGCCGCGCCGCTGCGGGGCCTGCGTGTCCTCGATCTCGCCACGCTCTTCGCCGGGCCCATCGCCGCCACGATGCTCGGCGACTTCGGCGCCGACGTCATCAAGATCGAGCATCCCCGCAGGCCCGATCCGTCCCGCGGCCACGGCCCCACCAAGGACGGCGTCGGCCTCTGGTGGAAGGTGCTGGGGCGCAACAAGCGCACGGTCACCCTCGATCTCTCCACCTCCGGCGGCCGCGACACCCTGCTCAGGCTGGCCGCCACCGCCGATGTCGTCATCGAGAACTTCCGCCCGGGGACCCTGGAGCGGTGGGGACTCGGCTGGGAGGAACTCTCCACCGTCAACCCGCGGCTGGTGCTGACTCGGGTCACCGGCTTCGGCCAGTTCGGCCCGTACGCGCACCGCCCCGGCTTCGGCACGCTGGCCGAGGCGATGAGCGGCTTCGCGGCCATCACCGGAGAGCCGGAGGGCCCGCCGACCCTGCCGCCGTTCGGCCTCGCGGATTCGATCGCGGGGCTGGCGACGGCCTACGCGGTGATGACCGCGCTCGCCGCCCGCACGGCCACCGGGCGCGGCCAGGTGGTCGACATGGCGATCATCGAGCCGATCCTGGCGGTCATCGGCCCGCAGCCGCTCTGGTACGACCAGCTCGGTTACGTCCAGCCGCGCACCGGAAACCGCTCCCGCAACAACGCCCCCCGCAACACCTACCGCACCGCCGACGGCTGCTGGGTCGCTGTCTCCACCTCCGCCCAGTCGGTCGCCGAGCGGGTGATGCGGCTGGTCGGCCGGCCGGAGCTGATCGACGAGCCCTGGTTCGCGGAGGGCACGACCCGCGCGGCGCACTGCGACGTCCTCGACGAGGCCGTCGGTTCCTGGGTCGCCCGGCACACCCGGGAGGAGGCGATGGCCGCGTTCGAGAAGGCCGAGGCGGCGATCGCGCCGGTGTACGACATCCGGGACGTGATGGACGACCCGCAGTACCGCGCCCTGGACACCGTCACCGAGGTCGCGGACCCCGAGCTGGGGCCGATCCGGATGCAGAACGTCCTCTTCAGGCTCTCCGAGACCCCGGGCGCCATCCGCTGGGCCGGCCGCCCGCACGGCGCGGACACCGCCGAGGTCCTCGCCGAGCTGGGTCTCTCCGCCGCCCAGATCACCGCCCTGTCCACCGAAGGCGCGCTATGACGATCCCCCTGACCTGGCTCTACGCCCCCGGCGACCGTCCCGACACCGTCCGCAAGGCCCTCTCCAGCGGCGCCGACGTGGTCGTCGTCGACCTGGAGGACGCGGTGGCCCCGGACCGCAAGGCGTACGCGCTCGCCGCCACCGTCGAGCTCCTCGCCGCCCCGCACGAGGTCCCCGTGCACGTCCGCGTCCACGCCCCGTCGGACATCACCGCCCTGCACGGGCTGCCCGGTCTGGCCTGCCTGCGGCTGCCGAAGACCGACGTCCCGGCCCAGATCCACCACGTCGCCCGTCTCGCCCCCGGTACGCCGCTTCTCCCGCTCATCGAATCCGCTCTCGGCGTCGAGCACGCGTACGCCCTCGCCACCGCCCACCCCGACGTCCAGGGCCTCGCGCTCGGCGAGGCCGACCTCCGCGCCGACCTCGGGGTACGGAACGACGCCGGGCTCGCCTGGCCGCGCAGCCGGGTCGTGGTGGCCGCCCGTGCGGCGCGTCTGCCCCCGCCCGCCCAGTCGGTCCACACCGACGTGCGCGACCTGGAGGGGCTCGCGGCGAGCTGCGCCGCGGGCCGGGCGCTGGGCTTCGTGGGGCGCGCGGCGATCCATCCGCGGCAGCTGCCAGTGATCGAGCGGGCGTATCTGCCCACGGACGGGGAGGTGGCGTCGGCGGAGGAGATCGTCAGGGCGGCGGCCGTCGACGAGGGCGCCCAGGCACTCCCGGACGGCCGGTTCGTCGACGCGGCCCTGGTGGCGCTCGCGTACCGCACACTCATGCTGGCCGACCGGCTCTGACCGCGCGACACCCGCCCCGCACACTTACTCCGGCCTGCCGGATCTCACCCCGCGACACGCGCACTCACACACGCACTCACACACGCACGGGGCCGCCGGAACCTCTCGGTCCCGGCGGCCCCGTACGGAAACCGCTGCCCGGTCAGCCCAGGGCGGGCTTGCCAGCGTCGGCGTCGGCCGTCGTGGCTTCGGAGGAGGGCTCCGGACCGGCCTGCGGACCTGCGTCCTCGACCGGACCGGGGTCGTCGCCCGCGCCGTTCGCGGACTCCTCGTCCCGGGCCTCGGTGCCCTCGTCCTTCGCGCCCTCGTCCTTCGCCGTGGTGTCCGTGTCCTTCAGCGGCTCCACGATCGCCTCGCGGCCGGGCCGCACCCGGGCCGAGATCACCATGTAGATCACCGCCAGGACGAAGACAATGATCGCGGTCCACACATTGAGCCGCAGACCCAGCACGTGGTGCGCCTCGTCGACGCGCATGTACTCGATCCAGGCCCGGCCCGTGCAGTACGCCGCCACGTAGAGGGCGAAGGCGCGGCCGTGTCCCAGCGTGAAGCGGCGGTCCGCCCAGATCACCAGGAGCGCCACACCGACGCACCACAGCGACTCGTAGAGGAAGGTGGGGTGGTAGAGACCGGCCTCGCGGTTCGCGCTCGCGGTGATCTTGAGCGCCCAGGGGAGGTCGGTGGGCTTGCCGTACAGCTCCTGGTTGAACCAGTTGCCCCAACGGCCGATGGCCTGCGCGAAGGCGACACCCGGGGCCAGCGCGTCGGCCCAGGCCGGCAGCGGGATCCCGCGGCGCCGGCAGCCGATCCACGCGCCGACCGCGCCCAGCGCGATCGCGCCCCAGATCCCGAGGCCGCCCTCCCAGATCTTGAAGGCGTCGACCCAGTCCTCACCCTCGCTGAAGTACAGCTGGTAGTCGGTGATGACGTGGTAGAGACGGCCGCCGACGAGGCCGAAGGGCACCGCCCAGACGGCGATGTCGGCCACGGTGCCGGCTGTACCGCCGCGGGCGATCCAGCGCTTGTTGCCGTACCAGACGGCGACGAAGACACCGATGATGATGCAGAAGGCGTAGCCGCGCAGCGGGAGTGGTCCGACCTGGAGCACTCCGGTCGACGGGCTGGGAATGTAGGCAAGGTCCATGGCAGACCCGACGCTACCGTGCCGAGTGGGCTGTGGGGCAACCCTCCCCCCGCTTTCCTGTGCGGGGACCCCCGGGAGACGACTCCGCGGGGGTCCCGGAACGCCCGGCCGGGAGGCTCAGCCGGCGGACGGCGCGCCCGCCCCCTCACGGGTGGTCGCCCCCTGGGGGGAGCCCGGGTTCTCGTGGATGCCCGAGCTCTTCCGGGTGCCCGCGTCCCCGTCGGTGCCGGAGCTCTTCCCGGTGCCCGCGTCCCCGTGAGCGCCCGTGCCCTGGTGGGAGCCGGAGTCCTTGCCGGAATCGGCGCCCTCGGGGGACTCCGCGCCGCTGTCGCCACCCGCCGCGGGCTTCTTGCCCTTGTTCGCCTGCGCGACCCACTTCTTCAGGTTCTCCGGGGAGATCTGCTCGTTCCCCTTGACCGGGAAGACCGACTCGCCGTTGAGCAGCACGCTCGGGGTGCCCTGGAAGTCACCCTTGCGGAACGCTTCGCTGGACTTGGTGACCCAGCCGTCGTGCCTGCCCTCCTGCACACAGCTGCGGAAGGCGGGCGTGTCGAGCCCCTTCACCTTGGCCGCGAGCTCGAGCAGCTTGTCGTTCTTGGCGAAGGCGTCGTCGCTCTCGGGCGGCTGGTTCCGGTAGAGCACATCGTGGTACGGCGTGAACTTCCCGGCATCCTGGGCGCACGCGGCGGCGTTCGCCGCGCGCAGCGAGCCGCTGCCGCCCATGTTGCCGTCGATGATGGTGGCGAGGTGGTACTCGACCTTGAGCTGCTTCTTGGCCTCCAGCTCGTGGATCGTGTCCCGGAACGCGTTCTCGAAGGAGGCACAGGCCGGGCAGCGGAAGTCCTCCCAGACCGTGAGCGTGGACGGCGCGTCGGCGGCGCCCGTCGGGATCGCCAGCCGCTCGTCGCCGTTGGCGCCGGTGGGGGCGACGACGGGTCCGGTGGCGGTCGAATCGCCCTTGCCCCCGCTGTTGGCCGCGATCAGCCCGACGACGGCGGCCAGTCCGAGGACTCCCACCACGGCGGACGACACGATCAGCAGACGCCGGCGCTTCTCGCGCGCCTTCTCCCGCTCGCGCTCCTGTTGGAGCCGCTCCCGCGCGCTCCGCTTCTCTTCACGGTTGTTGTCGCTCACGCCACAGCAACGAACCGGGGAGGCACCTGCGCGCCTCCCCGGTCCCAGATCCACCCTTATGGGCTACCGAACCCGGCGTACGCCCTCGGCGAGTTCGGCCGCCAGTTCCCTTACGGCCGCGAGGCCGGCCGCGTGGTCGTCGGCGTCCAGCATGCGCTTGACGAAGGCGGAGCCGACGATGACGCCGTCGGCGAAGTCCGCGACCTCGGCGGCCTGCTTGGCGTTCGACACGCCGAGGCCGACGCAGACGGGCAGCGGCGAGGTGGCACGCGTCCGGCGGACGAGGTCCGCGGCCTGTTCTCCGACCGACTCACGGGTACCGGTGACGCCCATGAGCGAGGCCGCGTAGACGAAGCCGGAACCGGCCGCCGTGATGGTGGCCAGGCGCGCGTCCTTGCTGCTCGGCGCGACGACGAAGACGGTGGCGAGACCGTGCTTGTCGGCGTGCTCCCTCCAGGTGGCGGACTCCTGGACCGGGAGGTCGGGCAGGATGCATCCCGCGCCGCCGGCGGCCGCCAGCTCCTCGGTGAACCGGGCGATCCCGTACCGGTCGATGGGGTTCCAGTACGTCATCACCAGGACCGGCTTCCCGGTCGCCTCGAAGGCCTCCCGGACGGTGCGCATCACGTCGGCGATCTTGACGCCGCCGCGCAGGGCGATGTCGTCGGCGGTCTGGATGACCGGCCCGTCGAGGACCGGGTCGCTGTGCGGCAGGCCCACCTCGACGATGTCCGCGCCTCCGTCGAAGGCGGCCTTGACCGCTTCGATGCCGCCGTCGACGGTCGGGAAGCCGGCCGGGAGGTAGGCGATGAGCGCGGCCCGGTTCTCGGACGCGGCCCCTGCCAGGGTGTCGCTCAACAGCTGGATGTTGCCGCTCACTTGGAGCCCTCCCCGTCGTACAGCCCGAAGTAGCGGGCGGCCGTGTCCATGTCCTTGTCGCCGCGGCCGGACAGGTTGACGATGATCAGCCCGTCCTTGCCGAGTTCCTTGCCGACCTCCAGCGCACCGGCCAGCGCGTGCGCGGACTCGATGGCCGGGATGATGCCCTCCGTGCGGGACAGCAGCCGCAGGGCCTGCATGGCCGCGTCGTCGGTCACGGCGCGGTACTCGCCCCGGCCGGTGTCCTTGAGGTACGCGTGCTCGGGGCCGATGCCCGGGTAGTCCAGACCGGCCGAGATCGAGTACGGCTCGGTGATCTGGCCCTCGTCGTCCTGGAGGACGTACGACCGCGAGCCGTGCAGGATGCCCGGTTCGCCGGCGGTCAGGGTCGCCGCGTGCTCGCCGGTCTCGACGCCGTGCCCGGCCGGCTCGCAGCCGACGAGGCGGACTTCCGTGTCCGGGATGAAGGCGTGGAAGAGACCGATGGCGTTGGAGCCACCGCCGACGCAGGCGACGGCGGCGTCGGGGAGCCGTCCGGCCCGCTCCAGGATCTGGCGGCGGGCCTCGACTCCGATGACACGGTGGAAGTCGCGGACCATGGCCGGGAAGGGGTGCGGGCCCGCGACCGTGCCGAAGAGGTAGTGCGTGCGGTCGACGTTGGCGACCCAGTCGCGGAACGCCTCGTTGATGGCGTCCTTGAGGGTGCGGCTGCCGGACGTCACCGGGATGACCTCGGCGCCGAGCATCCGCATCCGGGCGACGTTCAGCGCCTGGCGCTGGGTGTCGATCTCGCCCATGTAGATGGTGCACTCGAGGCCGAAGAGCGCGCAGGCGGTGGCGGTGGCGACACCGTGCTGCCCGGCGCCGGTCTCGGCGATGACGCGGGTCTTGCCCATGCGCTTGGTGAGCAGGGCCTGGCCGAGCACGTTGTTGATCTTGTGCGAGCCGGTGTGGTTGAGGTCCTCCCGCTTGAGGAAGACCCGTGCGCCACCGGCGTGTTCGGCGAACCGGGGCACCTCGGTGAGGGCGCTGGGGCGGCCGGTGTAGTTGACCATCAGGTCGTTGAGCTCGGCGGCGAAGGCCGGGTCGGACTTGGCCTTGTCGTACTCGACGGCGACCTCATCGACGGCGGCCACCAGGGCCTCCGGGATGAACTTGCCTCCGTAGGCGCCGAAGTAGCCCTCGGCACTGGGGACTTGACCCTCGGGGTCCGGAATGAAGAACTCGCTGGACATGCGACATGCTCCTCGCGGGGCGTGGTGCCCCGGACAACGGGCTGAAGGTGGTCACGGTATGCGCGCGCGCCGCCTCGGTCGGGCTGCCACGGCGGGCCGGGTTCCGGCGTGCGGACCGGGCACGGACCCGGTTCGCGCCGACGGCCGCCGACCCGCACCCGTCGGGCCCTGTCGGGTCCCGGCGGCCTCGCCGGACGGCGGCGGCGGCTGTCGGGGCGGGGCCGGTGGTGCCGGCTTCCACGGTCCCGGACGCGGACACGGCGGACCCGGCGATCGCGGGTCGGCGGCGGCGCGGCCGGCGCCGTGCGTCCTCGGACGCGGCGGAGCCTAACGGCAGCGGTGGGGGCGCGCGAGGCGCCCGCGCCATCGCATGCCGTTGACCTGTCCGGGCTCGTCACCGATCACGTACCGGACGCGCCGGCCGTGCACGCGACGGGCGGGAGCGCGGCAGCCGCGCGGCCGGCAGCCACGGGCCAGAGGGGCGTGGGGATCCCGGGCGGGAACCGACGCGCCGGCACTCGCCCGCAGGACGCCGGCCACCGTGCCGCCGGAGCGCGGCCGCCCGGCCGGCCGGGTGACGGGTGTGACGCCGGCACCCCCCGCCGTCGGTTCGACGTGCTCGGACGACGCGCGCGGCGGGGCGTCCGCCGCGGTGGCCGCACGCACGCCCGACACGCCCCGGGGGGAACCCAGGGGCGTCGGGAGCGGGCGGCAGGTGGACATGGGCGGAGGTCAGCTCCGGCCGTGGCGCAGGGCCGGGTGGGCGCCGGCGGCGACCAGATCGGCCACGGCGGCCTTGGGATCGCGGCCGGTGACGAGGGACTCGCCGACCAGGACCGCGTCGGCGCCGGCGTTGGCGTACGCGATGAGGTCGTGCGGGCCGCGCACCCCGGACTCGGCGATCTTGACGATGTGGGCGGGGACCTCGGGGGCGACGCGCTCGAACGTGGAGCGGTCGACCTTCAGGGTCTTCAGGTCGCGCGCGTTGACGCCGATGATCCGCGCGCCGGCGTCGACGGCACGCTCGACCTCGTCCTCGTCGTGCACCTCGACCAGCGGGGTGAGGCCGATGGACTCGGCACGCTCGATCAGGGAGACGAGCGCCTCCTGGTCCAGCGCGGCGACGATGAGCAGCGCCAGGTCGGCGCCGTACGCCCGCGCCTCCCACAGCTGGTACGCGGTGACGATGAAGTCCTTGCGCAGCACCGGGATGTCGACCCGGGAGCGGACGGCCTCCAGGTCGGCCAGCGAGCCGCCGAAGCGACGCTGCTCGGTGAGGACGGAGATGATGGCGGCTCCGCCCGCCTCGTAGTCGGCGGCGAGACCCGCGGGGTCGGCGATCGCGGCGAGTGCGCCCTTCGACGGGCTGGAGCGCTTGACCTCGCAGATGACCTTGACGCCGTCGCCGCGCAGGGCGGCCACTCCGTCCTTGGCCTGCGGTGCCTTCGCTGCGCGCTCCTTGAGCTCGTCGAGGGAGACCCGCGCCTGCCGCTCTGCGAGGTCGGCGCGTACGCCTTCGATGATCTCGTCGAGCACACTCACGCGAGAGGCCCCCTTCCGGGACGGTGATGACGGTCGTGTTGAGCCAGGATCAGCCATCTCGATGGTATCCGCAGGACGGCGTAGCGCCCGCATCCGGTTGACGTGCGTCCCACTACCTGGGACTTCACCGGATCGTCACGGAGCGAGCACGGCCCCGAACGGAAGGTTCCGGATCACGGTGAAGGCCGCCAGGACGACGCCGAGGGCCCACCACCAGGCCGGGCCGAGGGTGACCCGTACGGGGAGGGCCCGTACGGCGCGAATCAGCCATACGACCATCAGCGCGGCGAAGATCCCGTAGCCGATGACGGCCAGGGCGTTGGCGCCGAACGCGGTTCCGAGGTCGCCGTGGATGAAGGCGTGGGCGCTGCGCAGGCCGCCGCAGCCCGGGCAGAGGATGCCGGTGAAGCGCAGGAGGGGGCAGACGGGGTAGTGGCCGGGTTCGTTCGGGTCCACGGTGCCGACGTACGCGAAGGCGGCCGCGACGCCCGCGAGGGTGCCCAGCGGGGCGAGGAGGCGCCGGGAGAGCGGTGGTGGCGCGGGAGCGGGCACGGGAGCGGCAGGGGTCGTCAGGGGGTCCACCCGGCGATTGTGCCCACTGACGCCGGAAGGCGCAGCACGGGCCTGCCGTGCCGCGCCTTCCGGTGAGGTCGCGGTGACTCGCGACGGCGGCCGGCCGGGCCGACCGGTGCGTCGTGAGCCGTCAGGAGGCGGAGGCGGACTGACGGGCCGCCGCGGCACGCGCCTGGACGCGGTCGTCCGACTCCTTGGGGGCGCCGAGTCCGGCCAGCCGCATCCCGTAGCCGACGACGCCGCCGAGCAGGATGACGGCCATTCCGGCCCAGAAGCCGAGCGGGTTGGCGGCCACCATGAAGACACCGGCGATGCAGAAGCCGATGAAGGAGATGATGACACCCGTCCAGGCGGCCGGGGTGTGTCCGTGGGCGCTGCCCGCCATGAGTTGCTCCTCGTTGCTGTCGCTCTGTGGTGAGGCTTGGGTGAGGTCGCGCCGGATGCGGACGCTCGTCGCCCATTGTCACGCACTCGGCCGACGCGCGTGACGTGGGGGTCCGGGATCAGCCGGTCGGGTCCTCGCCCCGGTCCAGGGCCTTCCACAGCTCCTCGGGCCGGTCGGGGTCCTGGGCCGGGCGCGCCTTGCGGGCGCGGGGGCCGCCCTCGCGCTCGTAGCGGCCGGACATGGCGGGCCACGCCTTGCCGTAGCGCAGCGCCAGCAGACCGGCGAGGAGGATGAGCAGTCCGGCCGCGGCGGTCACGTACGGCCAGGCCGTATGGGTGAGCGCGGCGACGCCGGCGCCGGCGTCGCCGGTGGTGCGGGCGGCCATCTCGTCGAGCGCGGAGCTGTCGGAGGCGCCGAGGAGGGCCGCCGCGGCCGCGCCCGCGCCACTGAGCGCGAGGAGGCCGGAGACGAGCAGCCGACCGCCGCTGCGGACGGCGAAGACGGCGACGAGCGCGGCGAGGCCGACGACGGCGAGCGCCGATGGGACACCGGTGACATCGCCGCCCTGGGCTTCGAGCGGCACGGTGCCGCCGCCGACCGCTGCCGTGCCCTCGGCCCAGATCTGGCCGGAGGAGAGCAGTGCGACGGTGGCTCCGACGGCACCCAGGAAGAGGGCTGCGGCGAGGCTGCGGCGGCCGCTGTGGGCGGCCGGGGCGGCTCCGGTGTTCGCGGCGCGGGGCTGGGGTACGGGTACGGCACTCACGTACCCCACTATCCCTTACGCCGTCATGCGCCGTTCATCCGGTTGGCGGTGTGTACGGCGCGGAGTACCGCCGCGGCCTTGTTGCGGCATTCGTTGTCCTCGCCGACGGGGTCGGAGTCGGCGACGACACCCGCTCCGGCCTGCACGTACGCGGTGCCGTCACGGAGCAGGGCGGTACGGATGGCGATGGCGGTGTCGGAGTCGCCGGCGAAGTCGAGGTAGCCGACGCAGCCGCCGTACAGTCCGCGCCGGGACGGCTCCAGTTCCTCGATGATCTGCATCGCCCGGGGCTTGGGCGCGCCGGAGAGGGTGCCGGCGGGGAAGCAGGCGGTGAGGACGTCGAAGGCGGTGCGTCCCTCGGCGACCCGGCCGGTGACGGTCGAGACGATGTGCATGACGTGCGAGTACCGCTCGATCGACATGAAGTCGACCACCTCGACGGAGCCGGGTTCGCAGACCCGCCCCAGGTCGTTGCGGCCGAGGTCGACGAGCATCAGGTGCTCGGCGCGCTCCTTTGGGTCGGCGAGGAGCTCGTCGGCGAGGGCCTGGTCCTCCTGCGGGGTCGCGCCGCGCGGGCGGGTCCCGGCGATGGGGTGCACCATGGCGTGCCCGTCCTCGACCTTGACCAGCGCCTCGGGCGAGGAGCCGACGACGTCGAAGCCGTCGAAGCGGAAGAGGTACATGTACGGGGAGGGGTTGGTGGCCCGCAGGACCCGGTAGACGTCGAGCGCGCTCGCGGAGCACGGGGTCTCGAAGCGCTGCGAGGGCACCACCTGGAAGGCCTCGCCGGCCCGGATCCGCTCCTTGATGTCCTCGACGGCGTCCTGGTAGGCCGGGCCGCCCCACAGGGCGGTGTACTCGGGCAGCTCGGAGGGCGGCAGCGCGGCGGGCGCGGTCTCGACGGCGCGCGCGAGGTCGGCCTCCATGGCGTCGAGGCGGGCGACGGCGTCCGCGTACGCGTCCTCGACCCCCGTCTCCAGGTCGTTGTGGTTGATCGCGTTGGCGATCAGCAGGACCGTCCCGTCCCAGTGGTCGAGGACGGCGAGGTCGGAGGTGAGCAGCATCGTCAGCTCGGGCAGCTTCAGATCGTCGCGGCCGTGCTCGCCGATCCGCTCAAGCCGGCGCACGATGTCGTAGCCGAGGTAGCCGACCATGCCACCGGTGAAGGGCGGCATGCCGGAGGCCAGGTCCCGTGGGGTGTGCAGGGCCTCGACGGTGGCGCGCAGGGCCGTCAGCGGGTCGCCGTCGACGGGGACGCCGACCGGCGGGGTGCCCAGCCAGTGGGCCTGTCCGTCGCGGGAGGTGAGGGTGGCGTCGCTGCGGACGCCGATGAACGAGTACCGGGACCACAACTGGGCGGTGCGGCCGTTCTCCGCCGACTCCAGCAGGAAGGTTCCGGGGCGCTCGGCGGCGAGCTTGCGGTAGAGCCCGACCGGGGTGTCGCCGTCCGCGAGGAGCCGGCGGCTGACGGGGATGACGCGGCGGTCGGCCGCCAGCTTGCGGAAGGTCTCGAGGTCCATGGCGGCTGACCTTACTGGGAGAGCGGGAGCACGTCGGCGTCGAAGCAGGTGCGGGCGCCGGTGTGGCAGGCGGCCCCCACCTGGTCGACCTTGACCAGGACGGTGTCGGCGTCGCAGTCGAGCGCGACGGACTTGACGTGCTGGACGTGGCCGGAGGTGTCGCCCTTGACCCAGTACTCCCGGCGGCTGCGCGACCAGTAGGTGCAGCGCCCGGTGGTGAGGGTGCGGTGCAGCGCCTCGTCGTCCATCCAGCCCAGCATGAGCACCTCGCCGGTGTCGTACTGCTGGGCGATGGCGGGCACGAGACCGTCGGGGCTGCGCTTGAGGCGGGCCGCGATGGACGGGTCGAGACTGCTGGGCGTGCTGGTCATGACGCCATTGTGCCGTGGGTGAGGCCCTTGCCCGGCGGTGCGTCCACTGGGCGGACCGGTGATGGCCGCCGTACCCTGGCGGGCATGTCGACCCATGCGAAGCGTGAACGGCTCCTCCTCGCCGACCTGTTGGAAGCGGCGGGTCCCGAGGCCCTGACCCTGTGCGCCGGCTGGAAGACCCGCGATCTCGCCGCCCATGTGGTGGTGCGCGAGCGCCGCCCGGACGCGGCCGCCGGTGTGCTGCTGCCGATGCTCAAGGACCGGCTGGAGCGGGTGCAGGCGGAGTTCGCCGCGAAGCCGTACGAGGAGCTGATCCAGCTCATCCGTACGGGTCCGCCCCGGCTGTCGCCGTTCACCATCAAGCAGGTGGACGAGGGCGCGAACACGGTCGAGTTCTATGTGCACGCCGAGGATGTGCGCCGGGCGCAGCCCGACTGGTCGCCGCGCGAGCTGGACCCGGTCTTCTCCGACGTGCTGTGGTCCCGTCTGGAGAAGTCGGCCCGGCTGCTGGGTCGCAGGTCCCCCGTGGGTGTGGTGCTGCGACGTCCGAACGGCCAGACGGTGGTCGCACACCGCGGCACCCCGGTGGTGACGGTGTCGGGGGAGCCGGGTGAGCTGACGCTGTTCCTGTTCGGCCGGCAGGACGCGGCGCGGGTGGAGGTCGAGGGCGACAAGGACGCGGTGGCCCGGCTCCACGAGACGAAGCAGCTCGGGATCTAGGTCTTCGGCGGTTCCGCGCGGCGCAGAGCTCGGACGAAGAGCCCGTGCCGCCTCCGACGGCGCAGATCGCGGCGCTGGCGGTGAAGACCGGCGCGGTGCCCCAGACGGCAATGGCCGCGCCGGTGAGCGGGGACGTCAGGGGCGCGACGCCGAGACTGAAGAAGTGGGCGACCGAGGCGGCCCGGCCGAGGTAGGCGGGGTCGCACGCGGTCAAATTCGCACAAATAATCCTGCGGATCCGGCGAAGGAGGAGGCCCCCGCCGGACGACCGGCAGGGGCCACTGCACGACAGGTCAGCGAACCGGGTGGCCCGCCTCCCGCAGCGCGTCCTTGACCTGGGAGATCCGCAGATCACCGAAGTGGAAGACCGACGCGGCCAGCACCGCGTCCGCCCCCGCCGCGATCGCCGGCGGGAAGTGGGACAGCCTGCCGGCGCCGCCGGACGCGATCACCGGGACGGTGACGTGCTTGCGGACCGCCGCGATCATCTCGGTGTCGTAGCCGTCCTTCGTCCCGTCGGCGTCCATCGAGTTGAGCAGGATCTCGCCCGCGCCCAGCTCCGCCGCCCGGTGGGCCCACTCGACGGCGTCGATGCCGGTGCCCCGGCGGCCGCCGTGCGTGGTGACCTCGAAGGTGCCCTCGGGGGTCCGGCGGGCGTCCACCGACAGCACCAGCACCTGCCGGCCGAACCGCTCCGCGATCTCCTGGATCAGCTCGGGCCGGGCGATGGCCGCCGTGTTGACGCCGACCTTGTCCGCGCCCGCGCGCAGCAGCTTGTCGACGTCGTCGGCGCCGCGCACACCGCCGCCCACCGTGAGCGGGATGAAGACCTGCTCGGCGGTGCGGCGCACCACGTCGTACGTGGTCTCGCGGTCGCCGGAGGAGGCGGTGATGTCCAGGAAGGTCAGCTCGTCGGCGCCCTCGGCGTCGTACAGCTTCGCCATCTCGACGGGGTCGCCCGCGTCGCGCAGGTTCTGGAAGTTGACGCCCTTGACGACCCGGCCGTTGTCCACGTCCAGGCAGGGGATCACTCGTACCGCGAGCGTCATGCGGAGCCTCCCCGGTAGGCCTCGATCTCGACCTCGACGACCAGCCGCGGGTCGACGAAACCGGACACGATGATCATCGACGCGGCGGGGCGCACGGCGTCGAAGAGCTCCTTGTGGGCGCGGCCGACCTCGTCCACGTCCCGGGCGTGGGTGAGGTACATCCGCGTCCGTACGACGTGCTCGGCGCCCAGGCCGAGCTTCGCCAGCGCGTCGAAGGCCACGTTGAAGGAGTTGATCGCCTGGTCGTACGGGCCGCCGTCGGCGATCTGGCCGTCGACCATCGACGTGCAGCCGGAGACCAGCACCAGACCGTTGGGCAGTTCCACCGCACGGGAGTAGCCGAAGGTGTCCTCCCACGGCGCCCCGGTGACCACCCTGCGTACGGAATCGGTCATGAGGCCACCGCCGCCAGTGCCTCTTCCAGGGTGAACGCCTTGGCGTACAGCGCCTTTCCGACGATCGCGCCCTCGACACCCTGCGGGACCAGCCCGGCCAGGGCCCGCAGGTCGTCCAGGGAGGAGACACCGCCCGAGGCGACGACCGGCTTGTCAGTGGCGGCGCAGACGTTCCTGAGGAGCTCCAGGTTGGGCCCCTGGAGCGTGCCGTCCTTGGCGATGTCGGTGACGACATAGCGGGCGCAGCCCTCGGAGTCGAGGCGCGCCAGCGTCTCGTAGAGGTCGCCGCCGTCGCGGGTCCAGCCGCGGCCGCGCAGGGTCGTGCCACGCACGTCGAGGCCGACGGCGATCTTGTCGCCGTGCTCGGCGATGACCTTGGCGACCCACTCCGGGGTCTCCAGGGCGGCCGTGCCCAGGTTGACGCGGGTGCAGCCGGTGGCGAGAGCGGCGGCCAGCGTGGCGTCGTCGCGGATGCCGCCGGACAGCTCGACCTTGATGTCCATCGCACCGGTGACCTCGGCGACCAGGTCACGGTTGTCGCCGGTGCCGAAGGCGGCGTCCAGGTCGACGAGGTGCAGCCACTCCGCGCCCGAGCGCTGCCACGCGAGGGCGGCCTCCAGCGGGGAGCCGTACGAGGTCTCCGTGCCGGACTCGCCGTGCACGAGGCGTACGGCCTGGCCGTCGCGGACGTCGACGGCGGGGAGGAGTTCGAGCTTCGCCATTACAGAGTGCCAATCCAGTTGGTGAGCAGCTGCGCGCCGGCGTCGCCGGACTTCTCGGGGTGGAACTGGGTCGCCCACAGGGCGCCGTTCTCGACGGCCGCGACGAACGGCTCGCCGTGGGTCGCCCAGGTGACCCGGGGCGCGCGGATCGCCGGGTTGGTGACCTCGAGGCCCCATTCGCGCACCGCGTAGGAGTGCACGAAGTAGAACCGGGCGTCGGCGTCGAGGCCGGCGAAGAGCTCGCTGTCCTCGGGCGCGTCGACCGTGTTCCAGCCCATGTGGGGGACGACCGGGGCCTTGAGCGGCTCGACCGTGCCGGGCCACTCGTCGAGGCCGTCGGTCTCGACACCGTGCTCGATCCCCCGGGCGAAGAGGATCTGCATGCCGACGCAGATGCCCATCACCGGGCGGCCGCCGGACAGCCTGCGGTCGATGATCCACTGGCCGCGGGCCTTCGTGAGCCCGTCCATGCAGGCCGAGAAGGCACCGACGCCGGGGACGAGGAGCCCGTCGGCGTTCATGGCGGTCTCGTAGTCGCGGGTGATCTCGACCTCGGCGCCCACATGGGCGAGGGCCCGCTCGGCGGACCGTACGTTGCCGAAGCCGTAGTCGAAGACCACGACCTTCTTCGGAGAGTTTGCGCTCATTCCCAGATCCCCTGGATCCGCAGGACGCCGGCCACCAGGCACATCACCGAGGCGATGGAGACCAGCACGATGAGGCCCTTGGGCATCTCCTGCTTGACGAAGGAGTACACACCGCCGGCGAGGAAGAGCCCGACGACGATCAGGATGGTCGAGAGACCCGTCACGGCTAGAGGGCGCCCTTCGTGGAGGGAAGGATGCCGGCCGCGCGCGGGTCGCGCTCGGAGGCGTACCGCAGGGCGCGGGCCAGTGCCTTGAACTGGCACTCCACGATGTGGTGGGCGTTGCGCCCGTACGGGACGTGGATGTGCAGCGCGATCTGCGCCTGGGCGACGAAGGACTCGAAGATGTGCCGGGTCATCGTCGTGTCGTAGGTGCCGATCATCGGCGCCATGTTCTCCGGCTCGGTGTGCACCAGGTAGGGGCGCCCGGAGAGGTCGACGGTGACCTGGGCGAGCGACTCGTCCAGCGGCACGGTGCAGTTGCCGAACCGGTAGATCCCGACCTTGTCGCCGAGGGCCTGCTTGAAGGCGGCGCCCAGCGCCAGGGCGGTGTCCTCGATGGTGTGGTGGGTGTCGATGTGCAGGTCGCCGTCGGTCTTGACCGTGAGGTCGAACAGGCCGTGGCGGCCGAGCTGGTCGAGCATGTGGTCGTAGAAGCCGACGCCGGTCGCGACATCGACCTTTCCGGTGCCGTCGAGGTCTATCTCGACGACGACCGAGGTCTCCTTGGTGGTGCGCTCCACCCGTCCGATGCGGCTCATGCCTGCTGCTCCTTCTTCAGTGCGCGAACCGCTTCCAGGAACGCGTCGTTCTCTTCGGGGGTCCCGGCGGTCACCCGCAGCCATCCGGGCACGCCGTTGTCCCGGACCAGGACACCCCGGTCGAGGATCTTCTGCCAGGCGCCGTGGGTGTCCTCGAACCGCCCGAACTGCACGAAGTTCGCGTCGGAGTCGGTGACCTCGTACCCGATGGCCCGCAGCTCGGCGACCAGCCGGTCGCGCTCGCTCTTGAGCTGCTCCACGTACCCGAGCAGCGTATCGGTGTGCTCCAGCGCGGCCAGCGCGGTCGCCTGGGTGACGGCCGACAGGTGGTACGGCAGGCGGACGAGCTGCACCGCGTCGACCACGGCGGGGTGGGCGGCCAGATAGCCCAGGCGCAGCCCGGCCGCGCCGAAGGCCTTGGACATGGTCCTGGACACGACGAGGTGGGGCCGGCCCTCGATCAGCGGCAGCAGCGAGTCGCGGTGGCTGAACTCGACGTACGCCTCGTCGACGACCACCAGGGACGGCTTCGCCGCCTGGGCGGCCTCGTACAGCGCGAGGACCGTGCCGGCGTCGACCGCCGTGCCGGTGGGGTTGTTGGGCGAGGTGATGAAGACGACGTCCGGCCGGTGCTCGGCGATGGCACGCTCGGCCGCCTCGACGTCGATCGTGAAGTCGTCACGCCGGGGGCCGGAGATCCAGCCCGTGCCGGTGCCGCGCGCGATCAGGCCGTGCATCGAGTACGAGGGCTCGAAGCCGATGGCGGTGCGGCCGGGGCCGCCGAAGGTCTGCAGCAGCTGCTGGAGGACTTCGTTGGAGCCGTTGGCCGCCCAGACGTTCTCGAGCGAGACCGGGTGCTTGCCGGTACGGGTGAGGTAGCGGGCGAGCTCGGTGCGCAGCTCGATCGCGTCCCGGTCGGGGTAGCGGTTGAGACCGCGCGCCGCCTCGGCGACCCGCTCCGCGATCCGGGCGACGAGCGGCTCGGGCAGCGGATACGGGTTCTCGTTGGTGTTCAGCTGGACGGGCACGTCGAGTTGGGGCGCGCCGTATGGGGACTTGCCGCGCAGCTCCTCGCGGATGGGGAGGTCGTCGATCCGGATCTCGCTCATCGCCGCGGCACCTTCCAGCCGAAGCGCGCCTTGAGGGCCGCGCCGTGCGCCGGCAGGTCCTCGGCCTCGGCCAGCGTCACCACGTGGTGGGTGACCTCGGCGAGGGCGTCGCGCGTGTAGTCGACGATGTGGATGCCGCGCAGGAAGGACTGCACGGACAGGCCGGAGGAGTGGCAGGCGCAGCCGCCGGTCGGCAGCACGTGGTTGGAGCCCGCGCAGTAGTCGCCGAGGGAGACGGGCGCCCATGGGCCGACGAAGATCGCGCCGGCGTTGCGCACCCGGTCGGCGAGCGCGGCGGCGTCGGCGGTCTGGATCTCCAGGTGCTCGGCGGCGTACGCGTCGACGACCTTGAGGCCGTCCTCCAGGTCGCTGACGAGGACGATCGCGGACTGCCGGCCGGCGAGGGCCGGGACGATCCGGTCGTCGATGTGCTTGGAGGCGGCGACCTGGGTCTTCAGCTCGGCCTCGGTGGCGGCGGCGAGTTCCTCGGAGTCGGTGACGAGGACGGCGGCGGCCATCGGGTCGTGCTCGGCCTGGCTGATCAGGTCGGCTGCGACGTGCACGGGGTCGGCGGTGGAGTCGGCGAGGATCGCGATCTCGGTGGGTCCTGCCTCGGCGTCGATGCCGATGCGGCCCTTGAGCAGCCGCTTGGCGGCGGCGACGTAGATGTTGCCCGGACCGGTCACCAGGTTGACGGGCAGACAGCCGTCGGGGCCCGTGGTGCCGTACGCGAACATCGCGACGGCCTGGGCGCCGCCGGCCGCGTACACCTCGTCGACGCCCAGCAGCGCGCACGCGGCCAGAATCGTCGGGTGCGGCAGGCCGCCGAAGTCCTTCTGCGGAGGCGATGCGATCGCGACGCCCTCGACGCCGGCCTCCTGTGCCGGGACGACGTTCATGACGACGGACGACGGGTACACCGAGCGGCCGCCGGGCACGTACAGACCCACGCGCTCGACCGGCACCCACTTCTCGGTGACCGTGCCGCCGGGCACCACCTGCGTGGTGTGGGTGGTGCGGCGCTGCTCGCGGTGGACCAGACGGGCGCGGCGGATCGACTCCTCGAGGGCGGCGCGGACGGCCGGGTCGAGCTGCTCCAGGGCCGCGGTGATGGCCGCGACGGGCACCCGGATCGACTCCGGGCGCACTCCGTCGAGTTTCTCTCCCCACTCGATCACTGCCGCCGAGCCACGATGGCGTACGTCCTCGCAGATCGGCCGCACCGTCTCCAGGGCGGCTTCCACGTCGAACTCGGCACGGGGCAGCAGGTCGCGCAGAGCGCCACCCTCGGGGAGGGCGTCGCCGCGCAGATCGATTCGAGAAATCACGTAAGCAATTCTCTCAGACCGTTTCGCGCCTTTGGTCGTCCGTATCACTGGCTGATACACGTCCCGGCCGCCCCACCTGACCGTTAGCGTTCAGTCCGTCACTCAGCGGGAAGAACGGCTGTACGAAACAGGGGAAGCGAGGGGGCGGCCTTGACCGAGCCGCACGACGACGGCATGCCGGGCGATCTCACCCGCGCGGAACAGACCATGTGGCAGGCGTTCCGGATCGGCGCGACCTGCGACATGAGCACAGGCAATGCGGTACTGGACGATCCGTTCGCCGCCCGTCCCTGGCCCGCGGAGCGCAGTGTCCGGGCCTCGGTGGTGGCGTTGCTGCTGCTCGACGGACCGCCCGCGCTGGCCGGGCGCGTCGCGGCGCTGAAGCTGCGCGGGGTGCGGATCACGGGGACGCTCACACTGGCCGGCGGCACGATAGCTCCCTACGTGGAGCTGGCGGGCTGCCGCTTCGACAACGAGGTGGTGCTGCCCGAGGCGCACTTCACGACCCTGCGGATGGTGGGCTGCGCGATCCCCCGCCTGGAGGCCGCGCGACTGCACACCCAGGGCGATCTGCATCTGCCGAGATGCCGGGTGGAGCGGGGCATCCGGTTGACGGACGCGCAGATCGGTACGGATCTGCTGATCAACCAGATTCATGTGCGGCCGGACTCGCGCGGCCGTGCGATCACCGCGGACGGCATGTCGGTCGCCCAGGACCTCCAGGCCGAACTGATCGAGACGCACGGCGAGGTGAGTCTGCGCGGGGCGAAGATCGGCGTGTCGCTGAGTCTGCGGGGCAGCACGCTGCGCGGCACCGCGGAGCGCCGGGCGCTGAACGCGCCGCAGCTGACGGTGGAGCGGTCGCTCTATCTGTCGTACGCCTGGGTGGACGACACCACGGGGGACGCCGGGACCACTCCCCCGTTCGGGATCCGCAGCGACGGCCGCGGACGCAGACAGCGACGACAGCCCTTCGAGTGCATCGGCGGGGTGCGGCTCGACGACGGCCGGATCGGTGACGCGGTGGATCTGCACCGGGCCAGGTTCGTCCTGTCCACGGCCCGGCGCGAGGAGTTGTCGCTGCGCAGGATCGTCACTCCGGAACTGCGCTTCAACGCGGAGCGCCCGGCGGAGGGGCGGGTCGTGCTGAACGGCGCGAAGATCGTCACCCTGATCGATCTGTCGACCAGCTGGCCGGGACCCGGCGGGCTCGCGATGGGCGGCTTCGTCTACGAGAACCTCGTGCCGTACGGCCACTTCCCGCTGACCCGCCGCCTGGAATGGGTGGCGGCGGCGACGCCCGAGTACGCCCCGGAGCCGTACGAGCGGCTCGCGGCGGTGCTGCGCAGCAGCGGCGAGGACGCCGACGCCCGCGAGGTACTGCTCGCCAAGCAGCGCAGGCGGCGGGAGACCCTGCCGCTGGCCGCCAAGCTGTGGGGCTTCCTCCAGGACTGGACGGTGGCGTACGGCTACCGGCCGGGCCGGGCGGCGCTGTGGATGGCGGTGCTGTGGGCGGCGGGCACGCTGGCGTTCTCCCGCTACGACCCGGTCGCGATCAAGGCGGACGAGGCGCCGAACTGGAGCGCGTCGCTGTACGCCCTGGATCTGCTGCTGCCGGTGATCAACCTGGGGCAGGACGGGTACTGGCGGCTGGAGGGCGGCTGGCAGTGGGTGTCGGCGGCGCTCATCCTGCTCGGGTGGGTGCTCGCGACGACGGTGGCGGCGGGTGCGTCGAGGTTGCTGCGGAGGGGCTGACGGGACCGGGGAGGCGCCCCTGCCTCGCGGGGCGGCCGGGACGCCGGGGGCGCGGGTATCGCAGCTCCACCCCTTTCTTTGCGGGGTCTTGACTACCGGCAGAACAACCATTCCGCCGCCACCAAAGCTTCACAGCCGTCCCCCTGGTGCGGCTCCCACCTGCGGTTTTCAATGGTCCGCACCATGTCTTTGCTGCGCGCTCTGATCAGCACCGTCCGCGGGGCCCGGCACGCCCCGCGGCTGGACGGGGGGCTGCCGCCGGACGACGCGGTCCTGCTCGACGCGCCCGACGAGCGGCTCGGCCCCGCCCTGGTGGCCGCGGCCCTCGGCGACTTCGAACCGGCGGCCAAGCTGCTGGCCACCACGCGGGACGCGGCCGAGTGGGAGAACCGCGACCGCTATGCCGTGCGTCTCGCCGCGTTCGCCCTCCACCGGGACGCCTGGCTCACCGACTGGCTGGCCGCCGCGCCCCGTGACCCCGACGCCCTGCTGCTCACGGCGGAGCTGGCGGTGCGCAGGGCCTGGCAGTCACCGGCCCGCGCCGAGCGGCTGCGCGACCTCGGCCCGTTGATCGACGCGGCGGCGGAGGCGGCGCCGGGCGACCCGGTGCCGTGGCGGATCGCCCTCGACCACGCGCGGGGCACCCATGCCACGCACACCGCGTTCGAGTCGCTGTGGGAGCAGGCCATACGGCGGGCCCCGCACCACTACGGCTGTCATGTCTCGGCCCTGACCTATCTGTCGGCGCACTGGTACGGCTCGCACCGCGAGTGCTTCGACTTCGCCGAGCAGGCCGCCGAGGACGCGCTGCCGGGGTCGTTGGCGCAGGCACTGCCGGTGCGGGCCGCCTTCGCGCATCAGCTGAGCGAGAACAGCGGATCGACGGGGTCCGCCGGGTCCGTTGTCGGTGTCGACCGGATCGACGCGGCGGCGGACCGGGCGATCGCGCTGTCCGCCGTGTATCCGTCGGCCGACCCGTGGCCGGCCGAGGTGCGCAATCTGCTCGCGTATGTGCTGGTGGGACGCGCGAGATGGGCCGACGCGCTGAGCCAGTTCCAGCAGATCGGCCCGTACGCCACATCCTTCCCGTGGACCTCTCTGAGCGACGATCCGCTGGGCCGGTTCCTCGACGCGCGGGACGGAGTACGCCTCCAGGTGGCGGCGAGGATCCCGCTGCGCGGACGGGCCGGACAGGGCGGCACGATCGGCCATTAGGCTTGACCGCTGTGACCACCGCTCGCCTGCCTCTCTTCCCGCTGAACTCGGTACTGTTCCCGGGCCTCGTCCTGCCCTTGAACGTGTTCGAGGAGCGTTATCGCGCCATGATGCGGGAACTGCTCACGACGGACGAGTCCGAGCCGCGCCGCTTCGCCGTCGTCGCCATCCGCGACGGGCGGGAGGTGGCGCCGACGGCCCCCGGCATGCCGGACCAGACCGCCCTGCCCGAGAAGGGCCCCGCCGCCGGCTTCGGCTCCGATCCCCTCCAGGCGTTCCACCGGGTCGGCTGCATCGCCGACGCGGCCTCCATCCGGGAGCGCGCCGACGGCAGCTTCGAGGTGATGGCCACCGGCACCCGGCGCGTGAAGCTGCTGTCGGTCGACGCCGGGGGGCCGTTCCTCACCGCGGAGCTGGAAGAGCTGGAGGAGGAGCAGGGCGACGACGCGGGCGCGCTCGCGGAGGGGGTGCTGCGGGCGTTCCGCACCTACCAGAAGCGGCTGGCCGGTGCGCGGGAGCGCTCGCTGACGACGGGGGCGGAGCTGCCGGACGACCCGTCGGTGGTCTCCTATCTGGTCGCGGCGGCGGCCGTACTGGACACCCCGGCCAAGCAGCGGCTGCTGCAGGCGCCGGACACGGCGACGCGGCTGCGGGAGGAACTGAAGCTGCTGCGCACGGAGACGGCGGTGCTGCGGCATCTGCCCTCGCTGCCGGCGACGGACCTGACGCGCAACCCGACCAGCCCGAACTGACACCGACCGACGGGGGACGCCCGGTGGCGAAGAAGCAGAAGAAGCAGGCGGCCGGCACTCCGGCGACGGTGGCGCTGACAGCGGCGGGCACGGCGTTCACGCTGCACGCCTACGACCACGACCCGGCATCGGCGTCGTACGGCGAGGAGGCGGCGGAGGCACTCGGCGTCTCGCCGGACCGTGTCTTCAAGACGCTCGTCGCCGACGTCGACGGCGAACTGACGGTCGCGGTCGTGCCGGTGGCCGGCCAGCTGGATCTGAAGGCACTCGCCTCGGCAGTGGGCGGCAAGCGCGCGGCCATGGCGGACCCGGCGGCGGCGGAGCGCACGACGGGCTACGTCCGCGGCGGCATCTCGCCACTGGGCCAGCGCAAGCGCCTGCGCACGGTCCTCGACGCGTCGGCCTCGACCCATCCGACGATCTGCGTCTCGGCGGGCCGCCGCGGCCTGGAAGTCGAACTCGCACCGGCGGACCTGGCAACACTGACGTCGGCGGTCCTGGCCCCGATCGGCCGCGGCTAGCCTCCGGCGGAGAAGACACTCACGCGGGTGGCGCCCCGCCGCCCAACGGACATCACGCGATACCGGCGCCGGCCGCCCAGGCGGCCGCGACCCCCGACGGGCCGGCGCTCATCGGCCCGCCGGGCGGCGCCCGGCGGGGCAGCGGCCGAACGACGGCGCGCGATTCTCGGGCCCCAGAGCCTTACGCGCCGCCCCCCGTGGGAGCGTCGGTCGACGTGTCGGCGGGCGGCGGGGGGTTGTCCCACTCCGGTTCCGGATCGCGGGGGCCGAAGAGGGCCGTCAGTCCCAGGTGGGCCACCATCGCCGCGAGCGGCCAGGCCAGCACCGCGCCCCAGGCCTGGAGTTTGAGCGGGGCGTCGAAGGTGACGCCCTTGCCAACCGCGCGGGCGTGGGCCACCACGTCCTCCGTCGGGCCGAGTAGCACGCCCAGGCGCCAGGCCACCACGGAACCCAGGATTCCGCCCAAGGCGAGTCCGATGACGAGCGCCACTCCGCCCCGCCGCTCGAAGAGGAACACCAGCGCGGCCGCGACCAGGCCGAAGCCCAGCGCCAGCAGGGCGAACGTCCCGTCCGCCGCGATCGCCGACTCCCCCTCGCTCTCCTTCAGGAAGACGGCCTTGCCGTCGGAGATCAGCGGCACCCGTGGAGCCAGCCACACCCACAGCAGCGCGAGCAGGACGCCGGCCAGGGTCGAGGCGCCCGCGACCACGGCGGAGTACTTCAGTTCCGTCCGCAGGACCGGCCCGTCCTCGTCGGCCGGCTCGGGGTACGGCGAGGGCCAGGAGTTCTGCGGAGGCGGCTGGTGAGGCGGCGTCAGAGGTGCGGTCACCCTGCCATCGTGCCAGGCCCGCCCGGGCGCCGCCGCACCGGACTCACCTGACGGCGGCCCGCCGGTACGCCCAGGTCGCGACGGCCAGGGAGAGGACGCCGACACCCGCGCAGACCGCCAGGTCGAAGGCGACCAGCGGCCAGTCCGGGCGCGCGTCGAAGGTGCGGGCCAGCGCCTCCACGCCGTAGGTCGACGGCAGCAGGTCCCGTGCGTACGCGATGGGCGCGGGCAGCCGGTCCGGCGGCAGTACACCCAGGAGCAGCGTCGCGGACATGCCCAGCTGGCCGAGGAGGGTGGCCAGTTCCGGGCGCGGCGCGAGCAGCCCCAGGGCCGCGCCGAGACCGGCGAGCGCGGCCCCGGCGAGCGGCACGACGGCGGCCAGGATCCACAGATGCGTGAGCGGCAGCTGGAACAGCACCGAGCCGGCGACCGCGGTCACGACGGTCCCCGGCACGGTGAAGGACGCGTAGGCCCCTGCCGCACCGAGGACGACCGCCGCGGGCGGCACGGGCAGCGTCGCGTAGTGGTCGAGGCCGCCGCCCGCCCGGAGCTGTCCGAAGTACTGGGCGAGCAGGTTGAGGGCGACGAACGCGACGACGAGCACCGCGGAACCGGCGACGACCGCGCGGGCCTCCGAGCCGCCGTCGACGACCCCGCGCATCAGGATCATGATCCCGACGGACTGGAAGGTGGCGACGAAGAGCAGCGGAATGCGGGAGACGCGGGCCCGCGACAGCTGCGCGCGGTACACGGCGGCGAGCGCGGGCAGCAGCCGGGCGCGCGGAGCGAGCGGCGCGGCTCCGTCCGCCTCCTGCGTCAGGTCGCGGCCGTCCCCGGTCACCGGAACGCTGCGCGACATCGCCTGCGCGGGCACGATGCTCACTGGGCACTGCTCCTGTTCACTGCGGACTGCTGGGGCACGGCCCGCCGGAGCGGGGAGGGGCGGCGCGGGGCCGCCACCGGCCGCCGCGAGCGCCCCGGGGAGCTCACCGGCCCCATGCCTACGCGCGCGTTCATGCCTTCACCAGACCCTTGGCCGCCCCGCCGAGCGCCAGGTACACGTCCTCCAGGCTGGGCGTCGCCAGCGTGAAGTCGTCCAGCGCCGCGAACGCCGCGCCGCCCGTCACCGCGCCGACCGCCGCCCGCGCCTCGTCCGGGGCGAGCCGTAGCACCCAGCGGCGCCCCGACTCCTGGGCCGAGGCCCTGAGCGCGGCGACCTCGGGGACGTCCAGCGGTGCCCGCTCACGCCATACGAGCTCCACGCGGACCTCTCCGGCGACGCGCTCCTTGAGTCCGGCGGGGGTGTCGCAGGCGATGACCCGACCCCGTTCGAGGACGGCGACACGGTCGAGGACTGTCTCGGCCTCGATGACGTTGTGGGTGACCAGCAGGACGGTCACCCCGTGCTCGGCGCGGCGCCGGTCGACGGCCGCCCAGACGGCCCGCCGGGCGACGGGGTCCATGCCGGTGGTGGGCTCGTCCAGGACGAGGACGGGCCGCTCGCCGACGAGCGCGGCGGCGAAGCAGGCGAGCCGCCGCTGTCCGCCGGACAGCTTCTTCAGAGGGCGTCCGGCGATGTCGCCGAGGCCCAGCTCGTCCAGTACGGCGTCACGGGCGCCGCGCGCGTCACGGGCGGAGAGCCCGCGGAGCCGGCCGGTGGTCTCGGCGGCGAGCGCGACGGTCAGCTCGTCGAGGGCGGTCGACTCCTGCCCGAGGTAGCCGATGAGCCGGGCGGCGCGTTCCGGGTGGCGTACGAGGTCGTGGCCGAGCATGTCGACGGTGCCGGAGTCGGGGCGCATCAGGCCGGTGAGCTGGCGCACGAGAGTGGACTTTCCGGCGCCGTTGGGCCCGAGCAGGCCGAAGATCTCACCACGCCCGACGTCCAGGCAGACGCCGTCGGTGGCCCGCACCTCCGCGGTCGCGGGCGTCCCGCGCCTGCCGCGCGCGGCGGGGTACGTCTTGACCAGATCCCGCACCACGCACACCGTACTCACGAGGGATGAGCCTACGGGGTCATCGGGCCTGCTCCCCCGCGGGGGCGTGTTCGGCGGCGGCCCGTACATCGATCTCGCGCCAGAAACCGGCCCGGATCGCGTAGCGGTCGTGCTCGTCGATCTGGTCGTCCTTGTGGGCCAGCAGACCGAACCGTGCCGCGTAGCGGAGGAGTTCGCCGTCGATGCGGTGCGGGATGCGCGGGTACATCGTGGACAGCTTCTGCACATGGCCTTGTTCGGGCAGCCGCTCCATCCAGCGCCGGGCGAAGACCTGGCCGACCTCGAAGGGGTCGCCGCCGACCGTCGTGATGTCCTCCTCGCGGTCGGCCCAGCGCTGCTCGGCGCTGGTCAGCTGGGCAAGGGTGGGCAGGGACGCGGTCTCGGGGGGTTCGCCGAGCGTGCCGGGGCGTTCGATCCAGCCCTTGTCGGAGGACCAGCGCAAGGTGGCGTTGGCGGGGTGCGTGGCGGCGGCCGCGATACCGGGAGCGCGCAGGCCCGCGAGGTCCTTGGGCGTCGGGACGCCCTTGGTGCCGGTGGAGGCGGCGGTGGCCTCGGCGGAGCCGTTGGCGGCGGTGGTGGGCGCCGGTGAGCCGTTGCCCGCGGCCGCGGCCGCGGCGGCCTCGGCGGCGCGTTCGGCGGACGCGGCGAGCGCCGACTCGGGCAGAGGGGCGGAGAGGATCGCGGCGATCTCGGGGCGGGGTGCGGGGGTGGGGGCGCAGATGCCGCTGAGGTCCTTGGCGCGCACGGCCCGGGTGATCCAGGCGCGGTCGAGGACGCGTCGCTCGTCGGCTTCGGCGACGAGGTCCTCGGACTGGTTGTAGTCGCCGTCGGCGGCCTGTACGGCCCAGATGTGGACGGCGACGCCGTGCTCCTTGGCCGACATCAGCCCGGGCAGCAGATCGCCGTCGCCCGTGACGAGGACGACGTCCGAGCAGGCGCGGTTGCGGGCCAGCTCGGTGAGCTCCGCGTGCATGGCCGCGTCGACGCCCTTCTGGGCCCAGCGGCCGTCGCTGCGGGTCAGCGCGCCCAGCCGGACGGTGACCCGCGGCATGACCCGCAGCCTCCGGTGCTCGGGCTGGGGAACCCGGTCGGGGGCGCCGTCGAACCAGTAGATGCGCAGCAGGGGCTGTTCGGTGTCGGCCTCGGCGCGCTCGCGCAGTCCCTGGATGAGGGCGGCGTGGTCGACGGTGATCCTGGAGCGGGCCGGTTCCCCGGCGAGAAGGCTCGCGGCGGCGCCCAGCAGATAGCCGGCGTCCACCAGAACGACGCAGCGGTCCACGTGTTCCACCCTCTTTCGGGAACCTCGGGATCGGGAGTGCTTCGGGTTTCCTTCGAGTCTGCCCGAAGGCCGGAGGGTTAACGGCCGGAACTGGATCATCGGCGTGGCGGATCGCTCCCCGCCGTCCGGATAAGGCCCGACTACGGTCCGCAATGGTACGAAATGCGAGGATTATGTACGTATGTGAGTCTGAACGCGGCCCTGGCCCCTAAACCCCACAGGAGGCACCACCATGGCCAAGAACAAGAACCGCAGCCAGCCGCAGAAGCAGTCGGCCGCCGAGCGCGGCCAGCAGCAGGCGCAGAAGTCGTCGATGGAGTCGCAGTCCGAGCAGCGCGCCACTCAGGTCACGCCCGCCGATCTCGCCCACAAGGGCCGGCAGAAGCGGTTCGGCCACAACTGAGTGCCGGCGCCTCGCTGACCGCTGATCTCTGACAGCGCGCGATGCCGGAAGGGGCGCGCCCGTGACGACGGGCGCGCCCCTTTGACGTGTCGTGCGGCGGCGGGAGCGGGCTCAGCCGGCCAGGCAGGACGGTCCGAGCAGCACCTTCAGATCGCCGAAGAGCGCCGGGTCCGGCTGGACCCGGTGCCGGTCGAGCCGGAGCACGGTCGTCGACCGGGGTCCCTGGAGCTTGATCCGTACCTCGGTGTTGCCCTTGTGGTGCTTCAGGATCTCGCCGAGGCGGCTGACCATCGGAGGGGTCACCTTCACGGTCGGGATGGTGAGCACCACCGGCGCGTTGGTCCCCGCGGAGGAGAGGTCCGGGACCATCAGCTCCATGGCGACGAGCCTCGGCACGTCCTCGCGCTTGTCGAGCCGGCCCTTCACGAAGACGACCGTGTCCTCGACGAGCTGGGTGGAGACCAGCTGGTAGGTGGCGGGGAAGAACATGCACTCGATGGAGCCGGCCAGGTCCTCGACCGTCGCGATGGCCCAGGCGTTGCCCTGCTTGGTCATCTTGCGCTGCAGGCCGGAGATGATGCCGCCGATGGTGACGACCGCGCCGTCGCTGTGCTCACCGCCGGTGAGCTGCGAGATCGCCGCGTCGGTCTTGTCGGACAGGACGTGCTCGATACCGAAGAGCGGGTGGTCGGAGACGTAGAGGCCGAGCATCTCGCGCTCCTGGGCGAGCAGATACGACTTCTCCCACTCGACGTCGGAGAACTCGACGTCGAGGCCGAAGCCCGGCTCGTCGGCGGTCTCGTCCCCCATGCCGCCGAAGAGGTCGAACTGCCCCTCGGCCTCCTTGCGCTTGACCGCCACCACGTTGTCGATCATCGGCTCGTGGTGGGCGACCAGGCCCTTGCGGGTGTGGCCCATCTCGTCGAAGGCGCCGGCCTTGATCAGCGACTCGACGGTCCGCTTGTTGCAGACGACCGCCTCGACCTTGTCGAGGAAGTCGGGGAAGGAGCTGTACTTCCCCTTGGCCTTGCGGCACTTGATGATCGACTCGACGACGTTGGTACCGACGTTCCGCACGGCGGTGAGGCCGAAGAGGATCACGTCGTCGCCCTGCGCCGCGAAGTTCGCCTGGGACTCGTTCACATTGGGCGGCAGCACCTTGATGCCCATGCGCCGGCACTCGTTCAGATAGACGGCCGACTTGTCCTTGTCGTCCTTGACGGAGGTCAGCAGCCCGGCCATGTACTCGGCGGGGTGGTTGGCCTTGAGGTAGGCCGTCCAGTAGGAGACGAGGCCGTACGCGGCGGAGTGCGCCTTGTTGAAGGCGTATCCGGCGAAGGGCACCAGGACGTCCCAGAGCGCCTGGATCGCCTCGTCGCTGTAGCCGTTCTTCTTGGCGCCGGCCTGGAAGATGGTGAAGTTCTTCGCCAGCTCCTCGGGCTTCTTCTTGCCCATAACGCGGCGGAGGATGTCGGCCTCGCCCAGGGAGTACCCGGCGATGATCTGGGCGGCCTTCTGCACCTGCTCCTGGTACACGATCAGGCCGTAGGTGACCCCGAGGACCTCCTTGAGCGGCTCCTCCAGCTCCGGGTGGATCGGCGTGATCTCCTGCTGGCCGTTCTTTCGCAGGGCGTAGTTCGTGTGCGAGTTCATGCCCATCGGGCCCGGCCGGTACAGGGCCGAGACGGCGGAGATGTCCTCGAAGTTGTCGGGCTTCATCAGCCGCAGCAGGGACCGCATGGGGCCGCCGTCGAACTGGAAGACGCCGAGGGTGTCGCCGCGCTGGAGCAGCTCGAAGGTCTTGGGGTCGTCGAGCGGCAGCGCCAGGAGATCGATGTCGATCCCCTTGTTGGACTTCACCATCTTGACGGCGTCGTCCATGATCGTCAGGTTGCGCAGGCCGAGGAAGTCCATCTTCAGCAGGCCGAGCGACTCGCACTGGGGGTAGTCCCACTGCGTGATGGTGACGTTGTCCGTGTGGCGCACCCAGATCGGGGCGTGGTCGACGATCGGCTCGCTGGACATGATCACGCCGGCCGCGTGCACGCCCATCTGCCGGACCAGGCCCTCGACGCCCTTGGCGGTGTCGATGACCTTCTTCACGTCCGGCTCGTTCTCGTACATCGCCCGGATCTCGCCCGCCTCGCTGTAGCGCGGGTGGGAGGGGTCGGTGATGCCGCTGAGGTCGATGCCCTTGCCGAGGACGTCGGCGGGCATGGCCTTGGTGAGCCGGTCGCCCATCGCGTACGGGTAGCCCAGCACGCGCGCGGAGTCCTTGATCGCGTTCTTGGCCTTGATCTTGCCGTACGTACCGATCATGGCGACCTTGTCGGCGCCGTACTTCTCGGTCACGTACCGGATCACCTCGACGCGCCTGCGCTCGTCGAAGTCGATGTCGACATCGGGCATGGAGACGCGCTCGGGGTTGAGGAACCGCTCGAAGATCAGACCGTGCGGGATCGGGTCGAGGTCGGTGATGCCCATGGCGTACGCCACGATAGAACCGGCCGCCGAACCACGGCCCGGGCCGACCGCGATGCCCTGCTTCTTGGCCCACATGATGAACTCGGCGACGACGAGGAAGTACCCCGGGAACCCCATCTGGATGATGACGTCCATCTCGTACTCGGCCTGCTTCTGCCGGTCCTCGGGGACGCCGCC
>NZ_JBVJYZ010000007.1:0-316876 GCF_055600045.1 Streptomyces sp. NPDC038280 | reverse complement strand
AAGAACACGACGTGGTTCGACTTCAAGGCCTTTGCCTTCACCTGCCTCGCGGTGACCATCGTGTGGGTCGCCGCACAGGCACGCGCGTACATGAAGGCAAAGATCCTCTATGTCGAACCCGAGTCCCCGAAGGGTGAAAAGCCCGAGAAGACGGGGTCGTCGACGTGAAGGGTAGGGCCGGGATAAATGCCCGTTCGCGATCCTGCTATCGTCCGGTGCCAACTGCGGCACTGCGGGCGCGGGCATCCGAGCTGACGCCTGTCCCAGCGCGAGGCACGATGCCGAACCGCCGCCCCCTTATCCGTAAGACCAGTCCAGTGCCGACCCGCGGCTGCGTGCCGCGCCGACACAACGAGGTTGCCGTACCTATGCGCCACGCTGAAGGAGCCCGCGGTGAGTGCTGACCAGACGCTTGCCTTCGACCCCGATTGCCACCTCTTCTCCGGATGTGGCTTCCCGGCGCCGGGCCTCCACACCTTCCTTTACGAGCCCATCGCCACCTGGGGCAGCTTCGAGTTCACGAAGCCGATGCTGCTCGCGCTGCTGAGCTCGATCGTGGTCGTCGTCTTCTTCTGGGCTGCATTCAACAAGCCCAAGATGGTCCCGGGCAAGGTCCAGATGATCGGCGAGGCCGGTTACGACTTCGTTCGCCGCGGCATTGTCTACGAGATCATCGGCAAGAAGGACGGCGAGAAGTACGTCCCCTTCATGGTGTCGCTGTTCTTCTTCGTATGGATCATGAATCTCTGGTCCATCATCCCGGTCGCACAGTTCCCGGTCACCTCCCTGATCGCCTTCCCGGCAGGTCTCGCGGCGATCGTGTACGTGCTCTGGGTCGGCCTGACTTTCAAGAAGCACGGCTTCGTCGGCGGCTGGAAGAACATCACCGGTTACGACAAGTCGCTCGGCTGGGTGCTGCCGCTCATCGTGGTGATCGAGTTCTTCTCGAACCTGCTGATCCGGCCCTTCACGCACGCGGTCCGACTGTTCGCGAACATGTTCGCCGGCCACCTGCTGATCGTGATGTTCACGCTGGCCTCCTGGTACCTGATGAACGGCATCGGCATCGCCTACGGCAGTGTCTCGTTCGTCATGGTCCTGGTGATGACGGGCTTCGAGCTCTTCATCCAGGCCGTCCAGGCGTACGTCTTCGTCCTCCTGGCCTCCAGCTACATCCAGGGCGCGCTCGCCGAACACCACTGAGCCAGCCCCTCCCCAAGAACCAACAGACGTCGGTGGCCAACCCCCACCGGTCCGTGAAAGAGAAGGAAGTAACGGAAATGTCCGCTGCTCTCGAACTGGTCAACCTCGCTGCTGACGGTTCCGCCAAGACCAACGTGGTCGGCAACGTCGCCTCGATCGGCTACGGCCTCGCGGCCATCGGCCCCGGCGTCGGCGTCGGCATCATCTTCGGTAACGGCACCCAGGCCCTCGCGCGTCAGCCCGAAGCGGCCGGCCTGATCCGCACCAACCAGATCATGGGTTTCGCGTTCTGTGAGGCGCTCGCCCTCATCGGCATCGTCATGGGCTTCGTCTACCAGTAAGCCGGATCGACAGCCCAAAACCATTCACGGAAGGCACTGATGTGAACGCTCTGCTTCTTGCGCAGGCGGAGGAGCCTCAGAATCCTCTGATCCCGCATCTCGATGAGCTCGTCATCGGTCTGATCGCCTTCGTCATCGTCTTCGGCTTCCTCGCCAAGAAGCTCCTCCCGAACATCAACAAGGTTCTGGACGAGCGCCGCGCGGCGATCCAAGGCGGTATCGAAGAGGCCGACGCCATGAAGATCGAGGCCCAGAGCGTGCTGGAGCAGTACAAGGCTCAGCTCGCCGAGGCCCGTCACGAGGCCGCGCGTCTTCGCCAGGAAGCGACGGAGCAGGGCACCGCTCTCATCCAGGAGATGAAGGCGGAAGGCCAGCGCCAGCGCGACGAGATCATCGCTCTCGGCCACGCCCAGATCGAGGCCGACCGCAAGGTTGCGGCCACCGCGCTGCGTCAGGACGTGGGCAAGCTCGCCACCGACCTGGCCGGCAAGCTGGTCGGCGAGTCCCTCGAGGACCACGCCCGCCAGAGCCGCACCATCGACCGCTTCCTCGACGAGCTCGAGGAGAAGGCCGAGGCTGCCCGATGAACGGAGCGAGCCGCGAGGCACTGGCTACCGCACGTGAGCGTCTCGACGCGCTGACCGACAACACCTCGGTCGACGCGGCGAAGCTCGCCGGCGAGCTGGCCGCCGTTACCGCGCTGCTCAACCGCGAGGTGTCGCTGCGTCGGGTCCTGACCGACCCGGCGCAGGCCGGTGAGGCCAAGGCCGCGCTGGCCCAGCGACTGCTGAGCGGTCAGGTGGGCGGGAACACCGTCGACCTGGTCTCCGGCATGGTCCGTTCCCGCTGGTCGCAGTCGCGCGACCTGGTCGACTCCGTGGAAGAGCTGGCGAACACCGCCGACCTCACCGCGGCGCAGCAGGCCGGTGTACTCGACGACGTCGAGGACGAGCTGTTCCGGTTCGGCCGGATCGTCACGTCCAGCCCCGAGCTGCGCTCGGCGCTGACGGACAAGGCGGCTTCGCTGGCCGCCAAGGGCGAGCTGGTAGGCAGCCTGCTCGGCGGCAAGGCCAACCCGGTCACCGAGCGTCTGGTGGTCCGTCTCGTGACCCAGCCCCGGGGACGTAGCCTGGAAGCGGGACTCGAGTCCCTGTCCAGGCTCGCCGCGGCGCGCCGGGACCGGATGGTGGCCGTCGTGACCACGGCGGTGCCGATGACCGACCAGCAGAAGGCGCGCCTCGGCGCGGCACTGGCCAAGCTGTACGGCCGCCAGATGCACCTGAACCTGGACGTGGACCCCGAGGTCCTCGGCGGGATCGCGGTGCGCGTCGGCGACGAGGTCATCAACGGGACCATCGCGGACCGTCTCGAAGAGGCGTCCCGCCGGCTGGCCGGCTGACACACCGTCAGCAGACCAACTCAACAAGCATCACCAGCGGCCCGGTTGGGCCGTGCAGAACTTGCAGAAGATTCCTGGGGGTCGGCCCCCAGACCCCCAAAGAAACTTCGGGCCCAACAAGGAGAGCAGGGAACCCAGATGGCGGAGCTCACGATCCGGCCGGAGGAGATCCGGGACGCGCTGGAGAACTTTGTCCAGTCGTACAAGCCGGACGCGGCCTCGCGCGAGGAGGTCGGTACGGTCAGCCTGGCCGGCGACGGCATCGCGAAGGTCGAGGGTCTTCCCTCGGCCATGGCGAACGAGCTGCTGAAGTTCGAGGACGGCACCCTCGGTCTCGCCCTCAACCTCGAGGAGCGCGAGATCGGTGCGATCGTCCTCGGCGAGTTCAGCGGTATCGAGGAGGGGCAGCCGGTCACCCGCACCGGTGAGGTCCTCTCCGTCGGCGTAGGCGAGGGTTACCTGGGTCGCGTCGTCGACCCGCTCGGCAACCCGATCGACGGCCTCGGCGAGATCGCGACCGAGAGCCGGCGCGCGCTGGAGCTGCAGGCTCCGGGCGTCATGGCGCGTAAGTCGGTGCACGAGCCGATGCAGACCGGCTACAAGGCCGTCGACGCGATGGTGCCGATCGGCCGTGGCCAGCGTCAGCTGATCATCGGCGACCGTCAGACCGGAAAGACCGCGCTGGCCGTCGACACGATCATCAACCAGCGTGACAACTGGCGCACCGGCGACCCGAAGAAGCAGGTCCGCTGCATCTACGTCGCCATCGGCCAGAAGGGCTCCACCATCGCGTCCGTGCGCGGCGCCCTGGAGGAGGCCGGCGCGCTCGAGTACACGACGATCGTGGCCGCGCCCGCGTCCGACCCGGCCGGCTTCAAGTACCTCGCCCCGTACACCGGCTCGGCCATCGGCCAGCACTGGATGTACGACGGCAAGCACGTCCTGATCATCTTCGACGACCTGTCGAAGCAGGCCGACGCCTACCGTGCCGTGTCGCTGCTGCTGCGCCGTCCGCCGGGCCGTGAGGCCTACCCGGGCGACGTCTTCTACCTGCACTCGCGTCTCCTGGAGCGCTGCGCCAAGCTGTCCGACGAGATGGGCGCCGGTTCGATGACCGGTCTCCCGATCGTCGAGACGAAGGCGAACGACGTGTCGGCGTTCATCCCGACCAACGTCATCTCCATCACCGACGGCCAGTGCTTCCTCGAGTCCGACCTGTTCAACGCCGGCCAGCGTCCGGCCCTGAACGTCGGTATCTCGGTCTCCCGTGTCGGTGGCTCCGCCCAGCACAAGGCCATGAAGCAGGTCTCCGGCCGTCTGCGCGTGGACCTCGCCCAGTACCGCGAGCTGGAGGCGTTCGCCGCCTTCGGTTCCGACCTGGACGCGGCCTCCAAGGCTCAGATGGAGCGCGGCAAGCGCATGGTCGAGCTGCTGAAGCAGGGCCAGTACCAGCCGATGCCCGTCGAGGAGCAGGTCGTCTCCGTCTGGGCCGGTACCACCGGCAAGATGGACGACGTCCCGGTCAACGACATCCGTCGCTTCGAGGCCGAGCTGCTGGAGTACCTGCGCCGTGAGCGCAAGGACCTCCTGACCAGCATCGCCGAGGGCGGCAAGATGTCGGACGACACCCTCCAGTCCGTCGCCGACGCCATCACGGCCTTCAAGCAGCAGTTCGAGACCTCGGACGGCAAGCTTCTGGGCGAAGACGCGCCGGTCAGCACCGCCAAGTAGACGACGGAAGGGACCTGACTCATGGGAGCGCAGCTCCGGGTCTACAAGCGTCGCATCAAATCCGTCACCGCGACCAAGAAGATCACCAAGGCGATGGAGATGATCGCCGCCTCGCGCATCGTCAAGGCGCAGCGCCAGGTGGCGGCCTCCACGCCGTACGCGACCGAGCTCACCCGAGCGGTGACCGCGGTGGCGACGGGGTCGACGACGAACCACGCCCTGACCACCGAGGTCGAGCGTCCGACGCGCGCCGCGATTCTGCTCATCACGAGCGACCGCGGCCTCGCCGGCGGCTATTCCTCGAACGCCATCAAGGCGGCGGAGGAGCTCACCGAGCGCCTCCGCGGCGAGGGCAAGGAGGTCGACGCCTACATCGTCGGCCGCAAGGGTGTGTCGTACTACGGCTTCCGTGAGCGCAAGGTCACGGAGTCGTGGACCGGCTTCACCGACAACCCGACGTACGCGGATGCCAAGGCGGTCGCGGCCCCGCTGATCGCGGCGATCGAGAAGGACACGGCCGAGGGCGGTGTGGACGAGCTCCACATCGTGTTCACCGAGTTCATCTCGATGCTGACCCAGACTCCTGTGCAGAGCCGGCTGCTGCCGCTCAGCCTGGAGAAGGCCGCGGAGGAGACCGGCACGAAGGGCGAGATCCTTCCGCTGTTCGACTTTGAGCCGTCGGCTGAGGACGTCCTCGACGCCCTCCTGCCGCGCTACGTCGAGAGCCGGATCTACAACGCGCTGCTGCAGGCGGCTGCTTCCAAGCACGCCGCCACCCGCCGCGCGATGAAGTCGGCGACCGACAACGCCGGGGAGCTCATCAAGAGCCTCTCCCGGCTTGCCAACGCGGCCCGCCAGGCCGAAATCACCCAGGAAATCAGCGAGATCGTCGGTGGCGCCAGCGCCCTGGCCGACGCGACCGCGGGGAGTGACAAGTAATGACGACGTCTATCGAGCAGACCGGGACGGCCGTAGCCACGGGCCGCGTCGCCCGGGTCATCGGCCCGGTCGTCGACGTGGAGTTCCCCGTCGACGCGATGCCGGAGATCTACAACGCGCTGACCGTCCAGGTCGCCGACCCGGCTCTGGAGGGGCAGCTCAAGACGCTGACCCTCGAGGTCGCCCAGCACCTGGGTGACGGCCTGGTCCGCGCGATCTCGATGCAGCCCACCGACGGTCTGGTCCGCCAGGCCCCGGTGACCGACTCGGGCACGGGCATCACCGTCCCGGTCGGCGACTTCACCAAGGGCAAGGTGTTCAACACGCTCGGTGAGGTGCTGAACAAGCCCGAGGAGAACGCCAACATCGGCGAGCGGTGGGCGATCCACCGCAAGGCCCCGAGCTTCGACCAGCTCGAGTCCAAGACCGAGATGTTCGAGACCGGCGTCAAGGTCATCGACCTTCTCACCCCGTACGTCAAGGGTGGAAAGATCGGTCTGTTCGGTGGTGCCGGTGTCGGCAAGACCGTTCTGATCCAGGAAATGATCTACCGCGTCGCCAACAACCACGACGGTGTGTCGGTGTTCGCGGGCGTCGGTGAGCGTACCCGTGAGGGCAACGACCTCATCGAGGAGATGGCCGACTCCGGCGTCATCGACAAGACGGCGCTCGTCTTCGGTCAGATGGACGAGCCCCCGGGCACCCGTCTGCGCGTCGCCCTGGCCGGTCTGACCATGGCGGAGTACTTCCGCGATGTGCAGAAGCAGGACGTGCTCTTCTTCATCGACAACATCTTCCGGTACACCCAGGCCGGCTCCGAGGTGTCCACCCTGCTCGGCCGTATGCCGTCCGCGGTGGGTTACCAGCCGAACCTGGCCGACGAGATGGGTCTGCTGCAGGAGCGCATCACCTCGACGCGTGGTCACTCGATCACCTCGATGCAGGCGATCTACGTCCCCGCGGACGACCTGACCGACCCGGCCCCGGCCACCACCTTCGCCCACCTCGACGCGACGACGGTTCTCTCCCGTCCGATCTCCGAGAAGGGCATCTACCCGGCCGTGGACCCGCTGGACTCCACGTCCCGGATCCTGGACCCGCGTTACATCGCGCAGGACCACTACGACACCGCCACGCGGGTCAAGGGAATCCTGCAGAAGTACAAGGACCTCCAGGACATCATCGCGATCCTCGGTATCGACGAGCTCGGCGAGGAGGACAAGCTCGTTGTCCACCGTGCCCGTCGCGTGGAGCGCTTCCTGTCGCAGAACACCCACGTCGCCAAGCAGTTCACCGGCGTGGACGGTTCGGACGTGCCGCTCGAGGAGTCGATCGCCGCGTTCAACTCGATCTGCGACGGTGAGTACGACCACTTCCCCGAGCAGGCGTTCTTCATGTGCGGTGGCATTGAGGACCTCAAGGCCAACGCCAAGGAGCTCGGCGTCTCCTGAGTCCCATGACTCGCAGAGGGGGGCGGGTGCGTCCCGCCCCCCTCTGTACGCCCCTTAGAATTGACCCAACACCCGGCCGAACCGCCGGGTGGTGACCCGAGGAGCCACCCTTGGCTGCTGAGCTGCACGTCGAGCTGGTCGCCGCGGACCGGAGTGTCTGGTCCGGCGAGGCCACCCTGGTCATCGCGCGCACCACGTCCGGCGACATCGGCGTCATGCCCGGCCACCAGCCGCTGCTCGGTGTGCTGGAGTCGGGCCCGGTGACCATCCGTACGAGCGAGGGCGAGACCGTCGTCGCCGCCGTGCACGGCGGATTCATCTCGTTCGCCGACAACAAGCTTTCGCTGCTCGCGGAGATCGCCGAGCTGGCGGACGAGATCGACGCCCAGCGCGCCGAGCGCGCGCTGGAGCGAGCGAAGTCGGATTCGGACGCCGCCGCCGAGCGTCGCGCCGATGTCCGGTTGCGCGCGGTAGCGGTCCGCTAGCGGACCGCCGCCGAGAGTTGTGCCCTCAGCCGCGGCCGGGCCTGGAATTTTCCGGGCCGTGCCGCGGCTGAGGCGATGCAGATGCAGGTGTAATCCGCTACGCACGATGCGAGGAGGTCGGTGAAGATGTTCCTCGCTCTGCTCGTGGGCGGACTGGTAGTCGCACTGGTGGTGATCGGGCTCTTCGTCTTCGGCCTGCGCCGGCGGCTGATCCAGCGCTCCGGGGGCACCTTCGACTGCAGCCTGCGCTGGAACGTGCCGGAGGAAACCGACCTCTCGGGCAAGGGCTGGGTGTACGGAGTCGCCCGCTACAGCGGCGACCGCATCGCCTGGTTCCGTGTCTTCTCGTACGCGCCCCGACCCCGCCGGGTCCTGGAGCGCTCCGCCATCGAGGTGCTGGCGCGCCGGATGCCCGAGGGCGAGGAGGAGCTGGCGCTGCTGTCGGACGCCGTGATCCTCGGCTGTCTGCACCGGGGGACCCGTGTCGAGCTGGCGATGAGCGAGGACGCGCTCACCGGCTTTCTGGCCTGGCTCGAGGCGGCGCCTCCGGGCCAGCGGGTGAACGTGGCGTAATGCCTGTGGCAGGACGGAGGGGACGGCGTGCTGCGCCGTCCCCTCCGTCGTGCCCCGTTATCCGAGACCGTTCTTGATCGCGCTCACCAGCTCTCCGTTGCTGGTGTCACCGCTGAACTCCCAGAAGAACGCGCCGCCCAGGCCCTGGTTCTTGGCCCAGCTCATCTTGGACGTGACGGTCGACGGGGTGTCGTAGCTCCACCAGTTGGTGCCGCAGTGCGCGTAGGCGGTACCGGCGACCGTCCCTCCCCCAGACTGCGTCTGGGAGGTGCCCCCAGCCGGGCAGGAGGTTTTGAGGACCTTGTAGTCCTCGATGCCCTGCTCGTACGTACCGGCGGCCGGACCCGTCGCCGTGCCGCCCGGGGCCGACTGGGTCACACCGGTCCAGCCGCGGCCGTAGAAGCCGATGCCGAGCAGCAGCTTGGCGGCCGGGACGCCCTTCGCCTTGAACTTGGCGATCGCCTCGGCGGAATTGAAGCCCGCCTGCGGGATGCCGCTGTACGAGGTGAGCGGGGAGTGCGGGGCCGTGGGGCCCTGCGCCGCCCAGGCGCCGAAGAAGTCGTACGTCATCACGTTGAACCAGTTCATGTACTGCGCCGCGCCGCCGTAGTCGGCCGCGTCGATCTTGCCGCCGGACGAGGCGTCGGCGGTGACGGCCGCGGTGACCAGGTTGCCCGTGCCGAACTTGGCGCGCATGGCCTGCATCAGGTTCTTGAAGGATGCCGGGCCGCTGGTGTCGCAGGACAGACCGCAGGCGTTGGGGTACTCCCAGTCGAGGTCGATGCCGTCGAAGACATCGGCCCACCGCGGGTCCTCGACCAGGTCGTAGCAGGACTGGGCGAAGGCCGCCGGGTTCGCCGCGGCCTGGCCGAAGCCGCCGGACCAGGTCCAGCCGCCGAAGGACCACAGCACCTTGATGTTCGGGTAGGCCTTCTTCAGCTTGCGCAGCTGGTTGAAGTTGCCGCGCAGCGGTTGGTCCCAGGTGTCGGCGACGCCGTCGACGGACTGGTCGGCGGTGTAGGCCTTGTCGTAGTCGGCGTAGGAGTCGCCGATGGTGCACTTGCCGCCCTGGACGTTGCCGAAGGCGTAGTTGATGTGCGTGATCTTGGCGGCGGAGCCGGAGGTCACCAAGTTCTTGACGTGGTAGTTGCGGCCGTAGACGCCCCAGTTGGTGAAGTAGCCGAGCTTGACGGTGGAGCTCGGGCCGGGGCCGGGGTCCGTGCCGCCTCCGGTGGTGCGCACGCTCACCGCGCCGCTGGCCGGGCCGGTCTGGTCGGTGGTGTCGCGGGCCTGGACGGTGTACGTGTAGTCGGTGCCGGCGGTCAGCCCGGTGTTGGTGTACGTGAGCCCGGTGACCGTGGCGATCTTGGTGCCGCCCCGCAGGACGTCGTAGTTCTTGACGCCCTTGTCGTCGGTCGCGGCGGTCCAGGTCAGATTCACCGAGGTGTTGGTGATGTCGGAGGCGACCGGGGTGCCGGGGGCCGAGGGCGGGTTGTCGCCGGGCTGCGAGCCTCCGTCACAGGATCCGCCGTTGACCTTGCAGCCGCTCGGAGCGCCGGACCCCGTGCCGTTGAAGCCGAAGGAGACGGAGGCGCCGGGGGCGAGGGTGCCGTTCCAGCCGACGTTCTTGGCGGTCCAGTGGGTGCCGGAGCCGGTGACGGTGGCGTCCCACGCCGAGGTGACGGCGGTGCCCGAGGGGTAGTCCCACTCGACGGTCCAGGAGCTGAGGGTGGTGGTGCCGGTGTTCTTCACCGTCCACTTGCCCTCGAAGCCGCTGCCCCAGTCGGAGACCTTGGTGTACGTGGCGGTGGCCGCCGCCGCGGCCTGTGCGGGAGCGGCGAGCCCGACCATCGCGGCGAGCGGTAGCAGGAGAGCGGTCAGTCCCGCGGCGGCACGGGATCTGAAGCCTGGTCTGTGCACGGAAGCTTGAGTGCTCAACGGTGCTCCTCAAGTTGCGGACGGACAAGAGAGGGGGTGGTCCGTGAACTGTGTGCGCGCCGTGAGCGTAGGAAGGTCTGGACCAATCGTCAATAGGTCCAGACCATAGGTGGAAGTATGGGGGAGGTGGTGGGGTCAGACACCCAACTCCCGGGCGAGCACGGCCGCTTGGACCCTGCTGCGCAGCTCCAGCTTGCCGAGCAGTCGACTGACATGCGTCTTGACCGTGGCTTCCGCCATGTCGAGCCGGACCGCGATCTCCGCGTTCGCCAGCCCCTTGCCCAGGCACCCGAGGACTTCCCGTTCGCGCCGGGTGAGCGCGTCCAGTACGGCCGGGTCGGGTGCGTCCGGCGACGGCACCCGCCGCGGGGCCGCGAACTCGGCGATCAGCCGGCGGGTCACCGCCGGCGCGATCAGACCCTCGCCGCGCGCCACCGTCCGTACCGCCTCGATCAGGTCCTTCGCGTCGGTGTTCTTCAGGAGGAAGCCCGCCGCCCCCGCCCGCAGCGCCCCGAAGACATACTCGTCCAGGTCGAAGGTGGTGAGGACGAGGACGTCCGCCAGTCCCTCGGCCACCACCTGGCGCGTCGCCGTGACCCCGTCCATCCGGGGCATCTGGACGTCCATCAGCACCAGATCCGGGCGCAGCTCCCGGGCCAGCTCCACCGCCCGCTCCCCGTCCGCGGCCTCGCCCACCACCTCGATCTCCGGCGAGCTGCCCAGGATCAGGACCAGCCCGGCGCGGACCGCGCTCTGGTCCTCGGCGACCACTACCCGGATCGTCATGCGCTCGGAGTCCTCTCCTTGGCGGGCAGCTCAGCCCGTACCTGCCAGATCTTCGTACCGTCGCCCTCGCCGACCGGCCCCGCCTCGAAGGTGCCGTCCAGCAGCGCCACCCGCTCGCGCATCCCCACCAGACCGGCCCCCGAGCCGGGCGCGCGGGGCCCGTCCCGGTCCCCGTACGGGCTGGTGACCCGTACCGTCAGCGCCCGCTCGTCCCGGACGAGCCGGACCGTGACCGGTCCGGCCGGAGCGTGCTTGAGCGCATTGGTCAGCGACTCCTGGACGATCCGGTACGCGGCGAGCTCGACCGGCGCCGGCAGCGGATCGAGATCCTCCGCACGCTCGTCCTCGAGGGTGAACGTCAGCCCGCTCGACGCGCCGTTCGTCCGCGCCTGCGCCAGGAGCACGTCGAGCCCGGCCAGCCTGGGCGCTGCGGCCGGCTCGCCGTCGCCGCTGCTCGCGCGCAGCAGCCCGATCAGCCGGCGCATCTCGGCCAGGCCCTCCACGCTGTTCTCCCGGATCACGGTGAGCGCCTGGCGGGTGGTGGCGGCGTCGTCCAGCGAGAGCGCCGCCGTGGAGTGGATGGCGATCGCCGAGAGATGGTTGGCGACCATGTCGTGCAGCTCGCGGGCCATTCGGGCGCGCTCGGCGACCACCGCCTGGGCGCGGTCCATCTCGGCCAGCAGCGCCGTCTGCTCGGCGCGCAGCGAGGCGGTCTCCGCGGCCTCGCGGTGATTGCGGATGATCGCGCCGGTGGCCGCGGGGGCGAAGGACACCAGGCCGGTGACGATGCCGAGCAGCAGGCCCTCGGGGGTACGGAACCAGGCCAGGTAGGTGATGGTCGCGGCCACGGTGATCAGCCCGGTGGTCCAGGGGACGCGGCGCGCGGTCGCGGGCGGCCCGTAGACCACGGCCGCGTAGACCAGGTCCGTGAACATCAGCACCGTGACCAGGTTCCCCTGCGTGAACTGGTCGCCCAAGGCCGCCAGGGTGCCGACGATCAGGCCGGTACGGGGCATGGTCCTGCGATGCAGTTCGAGCAGCGCGGTCACCACGAGCGGCACCAGCGTCACCCAGGACGGCAGCTCGTCCCGGTGGTCCTGGGTGTGCAGCCCCAGCGCCCAGAGCAGGACGCCGCCGAGCAATCCGGTGACGGCGAGGAACACGTCGTCGCGGTGGGGGCGGGGGAGGGTCACGAGTCCATCCAACACGCCGGGCACGGGCGGGGAGTCGGCGCGGGGGCGGAGCCGGGCATCCGTCGAAGGATGTAGTGGCGGGCCCTCCGGCCGACGTCCTCGTCCTCGCCCCCGGGGCGGGGGGCACCGCGGGGACCTCCACCGGCGGCCGGGCGCGGCGGCCCTAGCGCTCGCCGCCCGGCACCCAGAGCACGTCCCCGACCTTCTTGTTCGCCGTCCTCGCCAGGATGAACAGCAGGTCGGACAGGCGGTTCAGATACGTCGCCGTCAGGGCGTTCATCGTCTCGCCGTGGACCTCGATCGCCGCCCAGGTCGAGCGCTCGGCCCGCCGTACGACCGTGCACGCCTGGTGCAGCAGCGCCGCGCCCGGTGTGCCGCCCGGGAGGATGAAGGAGCGGAGTTTCTCCAGCTCCTCCAGGAAGCGGTCGCAGTCCGCCTCCAGCTTGTCGACGTACGACTGCTCGACCCGCAGCGGCGGGTACTTCGGACCCTCGATCACCGGGGTCGAGAGGTCCGCACCCACGTCGAACAGGTCGTTCTGGACGCGGACGAGGACCTTGACGACCTCCTCGTCGAGCTGCCCGAGGGCGATGGCCGTGCCGATGACGGCATTGGCCTCGTTGGCGTCGGCGTACGCCGAGATCCGCAGATCGGTCTTGGCGGTGCGGCTCATGTCGCCCAGCGCGGTGGTGCCCTGGTCGCCGGTACGGGTGTAGATGCGCGTCAGATTGACCATGAGGCCAGCGTAGTTACGCTCCGGCCCGGCGGAAGACACGTGTGCCCACCGTCACGGCGAGCGCGGCGAACCCGGCGCCGACCAGGACCCCGTACAGCATCGCCGTCCCCGCGTAGTCGCCGACGTACCCCGCCCGCACCGCGTCCACCAGATAGCGGAAGGGCGTGAAGCGCGACAGCACGTCCAGCCAGGTGGGCGCGAGCGCCATCGGCAGCATCAGGCCGGACAGCAGCATCGAGGGCATGGACAGGGCGTTGACGACCGGGCCGAACTCCTGCGGCTTGGAGACCTTGAGCGCCAGCGCGTACGAGAGCGAGGCCAGCGCCACCGTCAGGACGGCGACGAAGGCGAAGCCGATGAGGATGCCGCCGAGCGGGGCGCGCAGGCCCATCGCCAGCGCGGCGAGGACCAGCAGGACGGCCTGGAAGACGAAGAGCGCGGCGTCGCGCAGCACCCGGCCGAGGAGCAGGGCGAGCCGGCTGACCGGAGTCACCCGCATCCGCTCGACCACCCCCATCTGGTTCTCGATGATGACCGCGAAGCCGGAGAAGGAGGCGCCGAAGAGCCCGAGTTGGAGGAGCAGGCCGGGGACGAGTACCTGCCAGGAGTCGCCCTCGGAGGCGAGCGGCAGCTCGGTGAGCAGCGGCCCGAAGAAGAGCAGGTAGAGCAGTGGCATCAGCACGCCGAAGAGCATCTGGAACTTGGAGCGCAGCGTCTGACGGGCGTACCGCCCGAAGATCAGCGCGATGTCGTGGAGAAGCATGGTCGTGTCCTCGGGGAAGGGCCTAGACGGCCACGGGAGTGGTGTCGACGGGGGCGGGGCCGCGGCCGGTGATGGCGAGGAAGGTGTCCTGGAGGGTGGCGCCGGGCGAGCCGGCGTACCGCTCCTTGAGCTCGGCGGGGGTGCCCTCCGCGACGACCGCGCCCTTGTCCACGACGACGAGCCGGTCGGACAGCTCGTCCGCCTCGTCGAGGTAGTGGGTGGTGAGGAAGACGGTCGTGCCGTACTCGTCGCGCAGCCGCCGCACCAGCTTCCACAGTTCGGCGCGGCTGCCCGGGTCCAGGCCGGTGGTCGGCTCGTCGAGGAAGAGCAGCTCGGGCCGGTGGGTGAGGCCCATCGCGATGTCCAGGCGGCGGCGCTGGCCGCCGGAGAGGGCGGCGCAGCCGCGGTCGAGCAGCTCGGTGAGGCCGAGGTCGGCGGCGAGCTCCTTGGCGCGGACGACGGCTTCGTCCTTGGTGAGCCGGTAGAGCCGTCCCTGGGTGACCAGTTCCTCGCGCACGGAGACGCTCAGGTCGACGCCGCCGGACTGGGCGACGTAACCGATCTTCCCGCGCACCGAGGCGGGCTCGCGGACTAGGTCGAAGCCGGCCACGGTGGCCGCTCCGCCGGTTGGCGGCAGCAGTGTGGTGAGCATCCGCAGGGTCGTGGTCTTGCCGGCCCCGTTGGGACCCAGGAAGCCGAGGATCTCGCCCGGCCGCACGGTCAGGTCGATGCCGCGCACCGCCTCCACCGGGCCGTTCTTCGTCTGGAAGGTCCGGGCGAGCCCGGCGGTACTGATGATTGCCATGAGCCCAGAAAAACAGAGTCTCTTAAATTTTGCAACGACCCCAAATTTTCACCGACGCCAGAAAAGTTATGATGGACCCATGGCTGAGGGGCTCAGAGAGCGCAAGAAGCGGCAGACCAGGCAGCTCATCTCGGACGTGGCCACGGGCCTGTTCGTGGAGCGCGGCTTCGACGCGGTGACGATCGCGGAGATCGCCGAGGCGGCCCAGGTGTCGGTCAACACCGTCTACAACTACTTCCCGGCCAAGGAGGACCTCTTCCTCGACCGCGGCAAGGGAGTCGTCGACCGGCTCTCCCGCTGGGTGCGCGGCCGCGCGCCGGGGGAGTCGGCCGCCGACGCCGTGCTGCGCGAACTGCGCGCCGAGGTCGAAGCCGTCTCGCCGGCCGTCGGTCTCATCGACGGCTACGCCGACTTCATGCGGGTGATCACCGAGGCGCACACCCTGCGCTCCCGGCTCTGGGCCATCCAGCAGGAACTCCTGGCGGACCTGGAGGCGACCATGCGCGAGGAGGCCGGGCCGGACGACGACCTGCTTCCCGCCCTCGTCGCCGGACAGCTGGCCTGGGTGCACGGCACCGTCATGGGGTGGATCGGTACGGAAATGGTCAAGCGGCGCAAACCAGCGGAAGTGTCCCGCGAGGCGCTCGTCCTCCTCGACGAGATCGAGGAACTCCTGGGGGAGAAGGTGCTCAAGTACGCGGTACGGCCCACGGAATGGGCCCCGGCGGTGTGATGTCCGTCATCTGAGACGTGACGCGCATCTCTTCGGGCTCACACGACCCCTCACGCCCGCTAACCTCCGCCGGAGAGCCCGAAAGTAAACAGCCGTTAAGGGGTAGAACGTGGCCAGGAAGCTCGCCGTCATCGGGGCCGGACTCATGGGGTCCGGAATCGCGCAGGTCTCGGCCCAGGCGGGCTGGGACGTCGTCCTGCGTGACGTCACCGACGCGGCCCTGACCCGCGGCACCGACGGCATCAAGGCGTCGTACGACAAGTTCGTCTCCAAGGGCAAGCTCGAAGCGGCGGACGCCGAGGCCGCGTTGGCCCGCATCACCACCACCACCGACCTGGACGGCGCCGCCGACGCCGACATCGTCGTCGAGGCGGTCTTCGAGAAGCTCGAGGTCAAGCACGAGATCTTCCGTACGCTCGACAAGCTCGTACGGGACGACACGGTCCTCGCCTCCAACACCTCCGCCATCCCGATCACCAAGATCGCGGCGGTCACCGAGCGCCCGGAACGCGTCGTCGGCGCCCACTTCTTCTCGCCGGTGCCGATGATGCAGCTCTGCGAGCTGGTCCGCGGCTACAAGACCAGCGACGAAACCCTCGCCACCGCCCGCGAGTTCGCCGAGTCGGTCGGCAAGACCTGCATCGTCGTCAACCGCGACGTCGCCGGCTTCGTCACCACCCGGCTGATCTCGGCGCTGGTCGTCGAGGCCGCCAAGCTCTACGAGTCGGGCGTGGCCTCCGCCGAGGACATCGACATCGCCTGCAAGCTGGGCTTCGGTCACGCCATGGGCCCGCTGGCCACCGCCGACCTGACCGGCGTGGACATCCTGCTCCACGCCACCAGCAACATCTACACCGAGTCGCAGGACGAGAAGTTCGCCCCGCCGGAGCTGATGCGCCGGATGGTGGACGCCGGTGACATCGGTCGCAAGAGCGGGCAGGGCTTCTACAAGCACTGACCCCACCTCACCCCCGCGGGTGAATTTGGTATCGGTTCGCTTACAAGGCGCAACTGGCCCGCCCATCCGGCAGTCAGTTGGTGCAAAGCCAAACTCTCGGGGAGCGCATATGCACATCAGGGGCGACCACGCCGAGCTGGTCGTCGGGGGGCGCCTCGACGTGCGCAGCGCGGCGGACGCCCGTACGGTCCTGCACTCGGCCGTCGACGACGGAGCCGGCGACCTGGTCCTCGACCTGACCGGACTGGACTCCTGGGACGCCACCGGGCTCGGGGTCATCATGGGCGCGCACCGGCGGGCCGGCCGGTGCGGCCGCCGCCTGGTGTTGCGCGGGGTCCCGCCCCAGATGCAGCGCCTGCTGGTGGCCACCCGGCTGCACCGCATCCTCGCCATCGAGGGCGGCATCGCGGCCGAGTCGCTGCCGCGCGTCTGAACCTCGTCCCCGGGCGCCATCGTGTGTGGAGCGCCTGTGAAATTCGCCCCCGGCGCCCAATCCTCACGAGAAGGTGACGTCTGGGGCGGCGTGGCACCCCACCTGTTCCCGGATCCCGTGCGACCGTCTAGGGTTCGGCTGCCCGCCGATTGACGGACCCACTGGCGGGCACCGGACCAGAAGCGACAGCGGACGTGCAGATCGGCCGGGAGGGGCTTGGCATCGGCGCGCGACGCTTTTGGGGGCTTTGATGGACCCGATCAACCGGGGGCCGGAAGAACACGGCCATGACAACGACGGCGGCGGCACCCGTGACGGCGGCCGGCGCGACCCCCTCACACCCGTGACAGGACCGGTGAAGGGCAGCGGGTCGGCGGGCCCGGCGACCGCCCGTACGGCACAGATCGTCTCCGGCGACCTGCTGCTCACGATCAACCCGATCGACGGCAGCGAGATAGAACCCTGCCCGCCGGGTGAGCTCCCCGCGCGGCCGCGCAAGCGCACCGCCGACGAGCGCGCCGACCTCGCCCGCGTCTCCGGCCCGCCCCTCCCCGCCGGACCCGCCGCCCCGCCGCTGCCGCTCCTGGAGCGGCGGGAGGAGCGCGAGCGGCTCGTACAGCTCCTGGCGCGCGGGCGCTCGGCCCGGCTGACCGGGCCCGCCGGCTCCGGCCGGACCACCCTCCTCGACGCCGTCGCCGGCGACTGCGCGGACATCGCCCCGGACGGCGTCGTACGACTCTCGGGCTACCGACGCACCGCGACCGAGCTGCTGTACGAACTGTTCGCGACGGTTCACCACGCCTCGCACTACCGCCCCGACCGGGCGACCCTGCTCGACCACGTCCACGACATCGGCGCGGTCGTCGTCGTCGACGACCTGGAAGTCGGCGGCGCGGCCCTCGACGAACTCCTCGAGGCGACCCCCGAGTGCGCCTTCCTGTTCGCCGCCACCCCGGATGTGCCCGCGTCCACGGCCGAGGCGCACCTGGAAGAGGTCACCCTCGCGGGTCTCGGCCGGGGCTCCACACTGGAACTGCTGGAGCGGGTCGTCGACCGGGCCCTCACGGACGAGGAGGCCAACTGGGCCGGCGACCTCTGGTTCGAGTCCGAGGGCCTGCCGCTGCGCTTCGTCCAGGCGGGCGCGCTGCTGCGCCAGCGCGACACCCTCCGCGCCGGCCAGGGTGCCTTCGACCCCTTCGGAGCCGGCCCGGCCAACCCCGACGACGAGCCCGACGACCCGGACGACATCCCCGACTCCGAGCTGCCCGAGATACCCCTGCCCACCCTCGGCGAAGGCGCGGCGCCGGCGGCGCTGCTCGCCTCGCGGCTCGGCCCGTCCGCCCGCGAGACCCTGCGCCTCGCGGTCGCGCTCGGCGGCGAGGTGCCGCACCCGGCCCATCTGCCCGCCCTCGTCGGCGACACCCACGCGGACGCCGCGCTCGGCGAGCTGGTGAACTGCGGTCTGCTCACCCCCGTCGGCCCCCGCTACCGGCTCGCCGCCCAGGTGCTGGCCCAGTTGGACGCCGCCGGGTACGGCGAGGGCGCCGCCGAGCGCGCCCACACCGTCGCCCAGCACTACGCCTGGTGGGCCGGACACCCCTCGGTCACCCCTGAGCGCGCCGGCGCCGAGGCCGACGCCCTGCTCGCCTCGATGACCGCGCTGCTGCCCAGCGAAGGCGCGCCCCCCGGGCAGAACTCCGACGACGAGGACGGGCACATCGCCGCCGCCGTCCAACTCGCCCGCAGTGCCACCCCGGCCTTCGCCGCGGGACTGCACTGGGGCGCCTGGGAGCGTGCTCTGCGCACGGGCCAGCAGGCCGCCCGGATCGCCGGCGAGGTCGCCGAGGAGGCCTACTTCCACCACGAGTTGGGCGTCCTCGCCCTCTGCGGGGGAAACCTCGACCGGGCCCGCGCCGAACTGGAGGCATCCATCGGCATGCGCGGCGCGCTCGCCGACAAGCGCGGCACCGTCGCCGGCCGCCGTGCCCTCGCCCTCGTCGCCGACCGCGCGCGCGGCCCGCTCGCAGGAGGCGGCCCGGTCGGCGAGCAGGCCCCGCCCGTCCGCCGGGACGCGTCGGCGTCCCCGCCCGGCGGCATCCCGGTCGCCCGCGTGGTGTCGCCCTTCCCCGACCAGGACGTCACCCTCATCACCCGGCAGCACACGTCCCCCGGCGGCATGACGAAAGCCCACACCCGTTGGGGCTTCCTCGGCGGGGCCCGGCGCAATGCCGTCGCGGTCGGCGCGGGCGCGCTGCTCGTCGCCGTCCTCGGCACGGTGATCACCCTCGGCGCGACCTCCGGCGGCGACGAGAAGCCGGGCTCGGACCGGGTCAGCTCGGACCCGTCGACCGGCCAGGACACGGGCAACGACGACTACAACACGGACGAGCCCGTCGAGGACCCGACCCGGCCCGGCAGCACCGGAAAGCCGGAATCGCCGAACCCGTCGGGATCGGCGACCCCGCGCGGCGGTGGCTCCTCCACGGGCGGTGGCTCCACGACGACCTCCGGCGGCAGTCCTTCGTCCTCGGGCAGTGCCTCGACGGGCGGCCCGACGACCGGTGGGTCGACCACGTCGAGCGGCGGCAGCACGTCGGGCTCCTCGACGACCGGTGGTTCGCCGAGCGGCAGCCCCTCCAGCACCGGCGGTACGTCGTCGAGCGGCGGGACGACCACGACCGGTGGGACCGACCCGGCGGGTGGCACGACGACGGGCGGGACCGATCCGACGGGTGGCACGACGACCGGTGGGACCGATCCGACGGGCGGGACGACGACCGGTGGGACCGATCCGACGGGTGGCACGACGACCGGTGGGACCGACCCGGCGGGCGGAACGACGACGGGCGGGACCGATCCCACCGGCGGCGACACGAGCGGCAGCCCCAGCAACAGCGGTAGCGCGGTCTGACGCCCGTACCGGCACACGGAAACGGCCCCCGGCGGTAGTCACCGCCGGGGGCCGTCCCCGTACCGCGTGGCTCAGAACAGGCGGAGCTTGTCGTCCTCGATGCCGCGCATCGCGTCGTAGTCCAGGACCACGCACCCGATCCCGCGGTCCGTCGCCAGCACCCGCGCCTGCGGCTTGATCTCCTGCGCCGCGAAGATGCCCTTGACCGGCGCCAGATGGGGATCGCGGTTGAGCAGCTCCAGATAGCGGGTGAGCTGTTCCACACCGTCGATCTCGCCACGCCGCTTGATCTCGACCGCGACCGTCGCGCCGTCCGAGTCACGGCAGAGGATGTCCACGGGACCGATGGCCGTCGGGTACTCGCGGCGGATCAGGCTGTATCCGTCGCCCAGTGTCTCGATCCTGTCGGCGAGAAGCTCCTGGAGGTGCGCTTCCACGCCGTCCTTGATGAGACCCGGGTCGACGCCGAGTTCGTGCGAGGAATCATGGAGGACCTCCTCCATGGTGATGATCAGTTTCTCGCCCGCTTTGTTGACGACGGTCCAGATGCCGGCCTCTCCGTCGACGCCCTCCTTGAGCGTGCACGGCGGGGACATCCAGTTGAGCGGTTTGTACGCCCGGTCGTCGGCGTGGATGGAGACGCTGCCGTCTGCCTTGACCAGGATCAGACGGGGGGCGGAGGGCAGGTGGGCGGTGAGCCGGCCCGCGTAGTCCACGGAGCAGCGGGCGATGACGAGACGCATGGGGCGCAACGCTACTCGACGCATACGCTTCCGCGCGATTCGGCCCTAAAGCCCCGTTCGTTATTGGCCGGTTGTGGTCCCAATCTCCTGGTGCGGTCCGGACAGCGCGCTTAACGTGGAAGCAGGAGGTCGTCGCTCGTGCACTCTGCGTGGCGTACGGGGGCTCCTCCTTCCCTGCCCGTAAGACCCCGCTCGTCGGGGTCGCGAGAGGAGAACCCATGTCGCTCGACGTCTCACCGGCGCTGTTGGAACAGGCCGAGCGAGGCGAGGTCGACGAAGCCGACTTCGTCGACTGCGTCCGGACCTCCCTGCCCTTCGCATGGGAGATGATCAGTTCTCTGGTGGCTCAGCTGAAGGTGGACGGCGGAGAGTTCGCCGACAACCAGACGCCGCCGCCGGACGAGCAGGCACGTGGTCAGCTGCTGCGCGCGCTCGCGAGTGACGCGATCCGCGGAGCGCTCCAGCGGCACTTCGGGGTGCGTCTGGCCTTCCAGAACTGCCACCGTGTGGCGGTGTTCCCGCTGGACTCCTCGGTGGACGAGCGGCTGGCCCGCTTCACTTCCATCCGGGGCCAGCTGCTCAATCAGTCGCCCGAACTGCGCGACTGCTGATGTCTTCTGCTGCCGCTCCGCGTCGCGCGAGGCACCTGATGCCGGAGCGGCAGCGTTTTTCATACGGCGGAAAGGGCGGCGGCTCAGACGAGCAGCGGCAGCACCTCGGCGCCCAGGCGCCGCACGTTCTCCTCGGTGGCCGTGAGGTCTCCCGACCCCTCGGCCAGCAGCGCGAAGCGGGTGATGCCCGTGCGCTCGGCGGTCGCGGCGAGCCGGTCCGCCGCCAGCCGCGGCGTCCCGACCGGGTGCAGGGCGCACAGCAGCTCGGTGTAGGCGACGGGATCCCGCATCGCCCGGTGCCGCCCGTCGACCGTCACATGGGCGTCCAGACCCTGCTTCAGCCATCCCGGCATCGCCTTGAGGAGTGCCTCGGCGGCGTCGGCCCCACTGTCCGCGATCTGCGCCACGCCCGCCGACACATGCCCGGCGGCGGCGCGGGCGACCGCGTCCGGCGCATGACCCGCGGCGAGCGCCTGCGTGCGCCACGCGGCGACCATCTCGGCCTTCTCCTCGTCACCGCAGTGCATGCCGAGGAGCATCGGCAGCCCGCGCTCGGCGGCCCTGCGGACGCTCGCCGGCGAGGTGCACGCCAGGACCACCTCGGGCCCGGCCGTGTCGCCGACGGGACCGATGAGCTCGTCCGGCCGCGGCACGACGGCGACTTCACGGAAAGCGAATCGTTCCCCCTGGGCTCCCACACGGGGTTCGCGCAGCCAGCGCAGCAGCAGATCGAGCGCCTCGGGGAACCCCTGCTCGTACGCCTCCAGGCCCGCGCCGAAGACCTCCAGGTCCACCCAGGGGCCGCCCCTGCCGACGCCGAGGGTGAAGCGGCCGCCGGAGGTGAGGTGCAGCAGTGCGGCCTGCTCGCCCAGCGCGACCGGGTGGGCGGTCGGCAGCACGCTCACCGCCGTCCCCACCCGGATCCGGCGGGTGCGGCCGAGGAGCAGCGCGGCCAGTGTCACGGCCGACGGACACACGCCGTACGGAACGAAGTGGTGCTCGGCCAGCCAGACCGAGTCGAGCCCGGCCTCCTCGGCGGCCTCGGCGGTCCGCACCGCCCGGTGCAGCGCCTCCCCCTGCCCCTGCCCAGGGAACTGGGCGGCCAGAACAAACGTACCCACGCGCATCGCCTTCTGCCTCCTTGCGGCCGACGCGGCTCTCCCCCTCTTACAGGCAACAACGTCTGACACGTGCCAAAGGCAACGGGCGGAGGCGAAGTTCTTGCGATTTTCCGGTAACTGGGCCTGTCGGCCGAGACCGCGACGCCCGTCCAGGACATGTGCTCCGGGTCATGAGCCGTACGCTGGAAGTCACCTGTCCCGCACCCGGCCCCGTGAGGTGTTACGTGTCCCCGCGCCGCAACCGCCCCCGTGGCGGCGACAGTCCCGTCGAGCAGGAAGGTGCGCCGGGCGACCGGTACGGCGGTGTCCAGCGCACCGAGCCCTGGCAGGGCGAGGAGTGGTCGGTCCGGCACGTCGCCGGGGCGAGCTCGGTCGGCAAGCGCTACCGGTGCCCCGGCTGCGACCAGGAGATCCCCTCCGGGATGCCCCACGTGGTGGCCTGGCCGGAGTACGGCGGCGTGGACGACCGGCGACACTGGCACAAGGCGTGCTGGAACGCGAAGGACCGCCGCGCCTCCCGGGTGCAGCGGTCCCGCAACGCCCCCAAGTACTGAGGCGGTTGTCCGGCGGCGCCGGCCGGTGCCCTCAGGCGTCGCGGCTGTTCAGCACCGCGAACGCGGCGCCCAGGGTGGCCGCGGTCAGCCCGAGGATGATCAGGAGAGGCTCCCAGCCGACCGGTCCCGACTCGCGCACGGCGGTCTCGCTGTAGAGCGCGATGATCTGGCTCGGGATCGCGTAGGCGAACAGTGCCTCCTGGAGCTTCGCCAGCGACTCCGAGAACATGAACATGGCCGCCACCAGCGGGAACAGCACCACGCCGATCATGATCGTGATCGCGCCCGCCGAGTGCCGCAGCAGCGTGCCGACGGCGAGCGACAGCAGCCCGAGCAGCGCCAGGTAGAGCCCCACGCCCACGGTCGCCCGCAGCCAGTCGCCGGTGGACGCGGGGGTCGCGTCCACCATCGCGGACTGGACCGCGGCGACGAGCGTGACGGTCACCGTGGTGACGGTGAACACCAGCAGGAAGAAGACGATCGCCTTGGCCGCGAGCACGCGCGCACGGCTGGGGCAGGCGGTCAGCGTCGTGCGGATCATGCCCGTGCCGTACTCGGACGCGATGGTGAGCACGCCGAGCGTGATCACACAGATCGAGCCGAGCAGTACACCGAAGAAACCGAGACCGAGGGCGGACTCGCCCTGGGTGTCGACGTGGGAGGCGGCCACGATCGCCGCGACGCCCAGGCCGATGCCGACCATGAGCAGGATCATGACGCCGAGCGTCCACATCGTGGAGCGCAGAGAACGGATCTTGGTCCACTCGGAGGCGAGGGCGTCGCCGAGGTGGGCCCTGCGCACCGGGATGGGTGAGACGTACGAGGCGAGGGGTGCGCCCTGCTGCTGGTACGGGGTCGTCATCGGGCGTCCTTGCTGGTGCTCGGGTCGGTTCCGGGGGGCGGGCCGGCCGGGGTCTGGTCCAGGGGCACGGGCGCGGGCGCGACGGGCGGCTCCGCGGGCACCTGCGGCTTCTGCGCGTACGGGTTCTCCCCGGGCGGCGGCGGGGCGTACCAGCCCTGCTGGGGCACCTCCGGAACCACCGGCTGCGGCACCACGTAGCCGTCTCCGGGATGCGGCAGGGGCTGCTGCAGGCCGGCCAGCTGGTCCTCGGTGGAGCGGTAGTCCACGGCGCTCTGCGTCATCCGCATGTACGCCTCCTCCAGCGACGCCTGGTGCGGCGAGAGCTCCCACAGCCGGACGTCCGCCTCGTGCGCCAGATCGCTGATCCGCGGCAGCGCGAGACCGGTCACGCGCAGCGCGCCGTCCCGCTCGGAGAGCACCTGCCCGCCGGCCTCGGTCAGTACCGCGGTGAGCTTCTCCCGCTGCTGCGGCTCGGTCCGAGGCGTGCGCACCCGGGCGAAGTCCGCGGAGTTGGCGGAGATGAAGTCCTTGACGCTCATGTCGGCGAGCAGCTGACCGCGGCCGATCACGATCAATTGGTCCGCCGTGAGCGCCATCTCGCTCATCAGATGGCTCGACACGAAGACCGTCCGGCCTTCGGAGGCGAGCTTCTTCATGAGGTTGCGGACCCACAGGATGCCCTCGGGGTCGAGACCGTTGACCGGCTCGTCGAAGAGCAGCACCTGCGGGTCGCCGAGGAGCGCGGCCGCGATTCCGAGCCGCTGTCCCATACCGAGCGAGAAGCCCTTGGAGCGCCTGCGGGCCACGTCCTGGAGCCCGACGACGCCGAGCACCTCGTCGACCCGGCGGGCCGGGATACCGGCGAGCTGGGCGAGGGACAGCAGATGATTGCGGGCGCTCCGGCCGCCGTGGACGGCCTTGGCGTCGAGCAGGGCGCCGACCTGCCGGGGCGCGTTGGGAAGCTGCCGGAAGGGGTGGCCGCCGATCGTGACGTGTCCCGACGTCGGCCGGTCGAGCCCGAGGATCATGCGCATGGTCGTCGACTTCCCGGAGCCGTTCGGCCCCAGGAAGCCGGTGACGGCGCCGGGCCGCACCTGGAAGGAAAGGTTGTACACGGCCGTCTTGGCGCCGTAGCGCTTCGTCAGGCCGACTGCCTCGATCATTCTCCAGCCCCATCGACAGGTCAGGTCGTCGTCGGGGCAGTGGCCCGTGGCCGAAGGCCCCCGTAGGAGCTAAGAGGGTATCCGCCCCTTGACGGTTCCAGCCAAAGCCGACGGGGCCCGGACGCCCCGCTGACCGGAAGGGCGTCCCGACCGGTCAGGCGTCGCGCTTCCTGAGGACGAGGAAGCCGCCGGTCAGCGCGGCCGCGACCCAGATGAGCATGATCCCCAGCCCGCCCCAGGGGCCGTACGGCGCCTCCTGCGTGTTCATCGCGTCCGGGACCACCTGCATGATCTTGGAGCCGGCCTGGTCGGGGAAGTACCGCGCCACGTCCTTGGCCTTCGGTACGGCGGACAGGATCTGGGAGATCAGGAAGAAGAACGGCACCAGGATGCCGAGGGAGAGCATCGACGAGCGCAGCATCGCCGCGACGCCCATCGAGAAGAGCGCGATCAGGCCCATGTAGAGACCGCCGCCGATGACCGCGCGCAGGACGTTGTCCGCGCCGAGGGTCGTGCGGTACTCGCCGAGCAGGGCCTGGCCGAGGAAGAAGGACAGGAAGCTGGTCGCGAGCCCGACGGCCAGGGCCAGCAGCCCGGCGACCGTGATCTTGCTGAGGAGGAACGTGGCCCGCTGCGGGACGGCGGCCAGCGAGGTGCGGATCATGCCCGAGCTGTACTCGGTGCCGACCACGAGCACGCCGAAGACGACCATCGCCAGCTGGCCGAGGATCATCCCGGAGAAGCTGATGAAGGTCGGGTCGAAGGTGGCCCGCTCGGCGGGGGAGAGCTCGGTGAAGGTCGACTTCATCAACGCGCAGAGCGCCGCGCTCATGGCGACCGTCACCAGCAGCGCGCTGACCAGGGTCCAGCTCGTGGAGGACACCGTGCGGATCTTGGTCCACTCGGACTGGAGGACGGCGGGTACCGATGCCATGGTTCAGGCCCCCTGGTGGGTGTCGCCCCAGTGGGGGCCGCTGGTCGTGTCGGCCGCGGGGACGGGCGCACCCCACGCGGGGCCGCCCGCGGTGCCGTGGATGTCCGTGCCGTGCGCGTGGTACTCGACCGCGCCCGCCGTCATCTGCATGAACGCTTCCTCCAGCGAGGCGCGTTGGGCGCTGAGTTCATGGAGGACCAGCTGGTGCCGGGCGGCGAGCTCACCGAGCGCCTCGGTGGTCGCGCCGTCGACCTCCAGGGTGCCGTTGCCCGACTCGACGGGGGTGAAGCCGTTCGCGTGGAGGACGTCCCGCAACTCCTCCTGCTGCGGCGAGCGGAGACGTACGAAACTCCGTGAGTTCTGCTGGATGAAATCGGCCATCGAGGTATCGGCGAGCAGCTTGCCCTGGCCGATGACGATCAAGTGATCGGCGGTCAGTGCCATTTCACTCATCAGATGGCTGGAAACGAAGATCGTCCGGCCTTCCGCCGCCAGCGCCTTCATCAGATTGCGGATCCAGTGAATTCCCTCGGGGTCCAGACCATTGACGGGTTCGTCAAACATCAAGATCTCCGGATCACCCAGCAGCGCGGAGGCGATTCCCAGCCGCTGGCCCATCCCGAGCGAAAATCCTTTGGACTTCTTCTTCGCCACCGGGGTGAGTCCGACCGTGTCGAGAACCTCGGCGACCCGGCGCTCCGGAACGCGGTTGGCCTGGGCCAGGCACAGCAGGTTGTTGTACGCGGAGCGGCCTCCGTGCATCGCCTTGGCGTCCAGCAACGCCCCGATGTACTTCAGAGGTTCCTCGAGATCGCGGTAGTGCTTGCCGTCGATCCGGACGGTACCGCTGGTCGGGATGTCCAGATCGAGCATCATGCGCATCGTCGTCGACTTGCCGGCGCCGTTCGGTCCGAGGAAGCCGGTGATCATCCCGGGCCGGACCTGGAACGACAGATGGTCGACCGCCGTCTTCGTACCGAAGCGTTTGGTAAGCCCCTCAAGCTCGATCATCCGTCCACGCTACGAGCGCACGAAGCCCCCCGCCACCGGAATGACGGAGGGCTGTGCTCTTATTTCGGGCTCGGTTTCCCCTCCGGGACGCTCAGGCGTGCGTCGACGGTCGACACCCGCGCGTCCCTTCGGCTCACTCGCCGGGGGGCGTGATTACCGGGACTGCTGGGCCGGGACGCCGCGCGTCACGGGCTCGTCGTCCACCGGCGAACCGGCCGCGGCGACCGCGGCGCCGGTCAGCGTCGCCAGCATCTCGCGGACGTTGGTCAGCTGCGCGTTGATGGAGTCGCGGCGGTTCGTCAGCGCCGCCAGCTCGCGCTCCGATTCCGAGCGGATCCGGTCGGCCTTGGCGTTCGCGTCGGCCACGATGTCCTCGGCCTGGCGCTGCGCGGTCTCCACCGTCTGACGGGCCCGGCGCTCCGCGTCCGTACGCAGCTTCTCGGCCTCCAGGCGCAGCTGCTCGGCGCGGTGCTCGATCTCCGCGAGACGCTTCTCCGCCTTCGCCTGACGCGACGCCAGGTCGCGCTCGGACTGCTCGCGGCGCTTGGCGAGGTTGGTCTCGAAGTCGGCGGCGGCCTGAGCGGCCTTGGCGCGGGTCTCCTCGAAGAGGGCGTCCGCCTCCTCACGCTTCGACTGCGCGTCCTTCTGCGCCTCGGCGCGCAGCGAGTTCGCCTCGCCCTGGGCCTTCTCGACGATCCGGACGCCCTCGTCCTCGGCCTTCGCCTTCCGCTCCGCCGCGAACGACTCCGCGTCGTTGCGCACCTGCTGGGCGGCCGACTCGGCGAGCTCGCGGTGCTGCTCGGCGGCGCGACGGGCCTCCTCACGCAGGTCCTTCGCCTCCTCCTCGGCGAGGCGGAGGATCTTCTCGACCCGCGCACCGAGACCGGCGTACGACGGCTCCGCGTCGCTGACCTGGGCCTGGGCGTTCTGGGTCTCGAGGTGGAGCTCCTCGATGCGCTTTTCCAGAGAGGTGATTCGGGCCAGAGCACTGTCACGGTCGGCGACGAGCTTGGTAATGCGGTCGTCCACCTGACCGCGGTCGTAACCACGCCGCACGAGCTCGAAGCCGAAGGGGGAGGATGTGTCGCTCATGGGGTTCCTGTCGAATGAGACCGGTGAGGTGATAGGGGGAATCCTAGGGGCCGAAGCGGCGTGTCATCGAGCGGATGCCCGTTTGATCTGGAGAATGTCCAGCCTTTTGAGTGGCTAGCCCTCGGAGGACTTGCCACTCGAACGTGTAACCCCCGCCGAAACGCCCGCCTTGACTCCGTCCTTCGTACCCGTGGACGGCGCCTCGAAAGACTCCAACGCCTCAAGAACATCCTGGACACGGGAGATCTCCGCATTGATGTCCTCCCGCCGGCGCACCAGGACCTCCAGTTCCCGCTTTCCCTCGGAGATCATCTGCTCTGCCTCGCGCTCGGCGTCGGCCTTGATCTTCTCTGCCTCACGGACCAGCGTGGCCTTCTTCTGCTCGGCTTCCTTGAGCAGCCCCTCGGCCTTCTTCACCGCGGCGATCCGGACCTTGCTCGCCTCCGAATTGGCCTCGGCCACCAGGTCCTTGGCCTTCGCCGCGGCCCGCGCCTCCTGCTCGGTCGCCGCGGTCACCAGCTTGTCGACCCGCTCGCCGGCCGTCCTCATCTGCTCGGCGCTCTCCCGGCGGGCCCGGTCGTGCAGCTCCTCGATCTCCGCCTCGGTACGCGCCCGCAGCTCCTCGGTGCGCTCCCTTATGGCCGTCGCGTCGCTGCGCGCCCCGACCAGCAGTTCATCGGCGTCCGTACGGGCCTTCTCCACCAGGGAGTTGCCCTCGACGGTCGCCTCGGCGACGATCCGCTCGGCCTCCTTGCGGGCGGCGCCCACCATCGTGTCCGCCTGCGCCTCGGCCTCGGTGGTGGCGCGCAGCGCCTCCTCCTGGGCCTTCGCGATGAGCTGGTCCGCTTGCTCGGCCGCGTCCGCACGGCGCTTGGCCGCCGACTCCCGCGCCTCGTCGAGGATCCGGTCCGCCTCCGAGCGGGCCTCCGCGCGCATCTGCTCGGCCGCGGCCTCCGCCTCGGCCCGCACGCGCTCGGACTCCGCGCGGATCCGCTCCGCCGCCTGCTGCGCCGAACCGACCGTCTCGGCGGCCTCGGCCCGCAGCCGCTCCGCCTCGCCCGACGCCTCGCGCAGCCGCCGCTCGGCCTGCTCGGTCGCCTCGGCCGTGATCCGCTCGGCCTCGCTCGTCGCCTCACCGATCAGCTGGTCGGCCTGCGCCGCGGCGTCGGCCCGCCGCTTGTCGGCGGCCTTCCGCGCCTCGTCCAGCACCCGCTCGCCGTCGGTCCGGGCCGCCGCGCGCAGCCGCTCGGCCTCCGCCTCGGCGTCCGTCCTGATCCGCTCGGAGTCCGTACGGGTCCGCTCCGCGTCCTGCTCGGCCAGCGACAGCAGCTCGGTCGCCTCGGTCGTGACCCGCTCGGCCTCGCTCGTCGCCTCGCCGACCAGCCGGTCCGCCTGCGAAGCCGCCTCGGAACGGATCCGGTTGGCGTCGTCGCGAGCCTCCGCACGGGTGCGGGACGCGTCCTGCTCGGCCGACGCCAGCGCGTCCGTGGCCTCGGTCCTGACCCGCTGCGCGTACTCGGCCGTGTCCGAACGGAGCTTGTCCGCCTCGGTGATGGCCTCGGATACGGTCCGCTCCGCGAGCGCCCTGGCGGCCTCCGACTCCTCCTGGGCCCGGGTGCGGACCCGGTTCGCGTCCTCGGTGGCCCGCTCCCGCTCCTCGTACGCGTCGGCGCGGACCCGGTCCGCCTCCTCCTGCGCCTCGGTGCGGGTCCGCTCGGCGGAGTGCTCGGCTGCCGAACGCAGCCCGGCGATCTCCTCCTCGGCCTGTTCCTGGAGCCCGGCGACCGAGTCCCGCACCTGCTGGGCGGTCTGCTCGGCGGCGGACACCATCTCGGTCGCCCGCCGGTCGGCCTCCTCCACCAGCCGGTGCGCCTCGGTCTGCGCCTCGTCCACCCGCTTGCGCGCGGAGGCGAGCAGCTCCTCGCTCTGCTCGCGGGCCCGCTCGCGCTCCTCGTTCGCCTCGGCGCGCGCCGAGTTCAGCGTCTCCTCGGCCTCGCGGCGGCGGCGGTTCGCCTCCTCCTGGGCGGCGGCGAGCGCCTCGGCCGCCTCGGCGCCGACCCGCTCGGCCGCGGCGGCCGCCTCCGCCCGCAGACGGTCCGCGGTGTCCTGCGCCTCGGTCTTGAGCCGCTCCGCCTCGGTGGCGGCGTCGGTGCGCAGCCGTACGGCCACCGACTCGGCCTCCGCGCGGGCGGCCGCCGCGTCGGCCGCCGCCTCGGTGCGCAGCCGCTCGGCCTCCTGCTCGGCCTGGGCCTGCAGCGTACGGATCCGCTCGGCGGCCTCGGTGCGCAGCCGCTCGGTCTCCTCTGCGGCCTCGCGGCGCATCCGCTCGCCCTCGGCACGGGCGTCGGTCAGTTCCTGTCCGGCGGTGGTGAGGCGCATCTCGGCCTCGGAGTGCAGCCGGCTCAGCTCGTCGGCGGCCTCGGCGTGCCGGGCCTCGGCGGCGCGCTCGGCGTCGGCGCGGGTCTCGGCCGCGGCCTGGTCGGCCGCGGCCTTCACCGAGTCCGCCTGCTCCTCGGCCTCGGCGCGCAGCCGGTCTGCCTCGGCGCGGGAGCGCTCCAGGGTCTCCTCGGCCTGCTTGCGCAGGGCGGCGGCCCGCTCGGCCGCCTCGCCGCGGACCCGCTCGCTCTCCGCGCTCGCGCCGGAGCGCAGCTCGTCCGCGTCGGTCCGTGCCTTGGTCAGCAGTTCCTCGGCGGTCCTGGCCGCCTCCTCGATCTGCTGGACGGCCTCGCGCCGCGCCTCGCCCCGGATCCGCTCGCCCTCGGCGATCGCCTCGGCCCGCAGCTGCTCGGCCTCGCCGCGTAGCCGGCGCGCCTCCTCCTGCAGCTCGACCGTCTTGGCGCGGTACTCCTTGGTGTCGTCCTTGGCCGCGCCCTTGAGCTGGTCCGCCTGCTCCTCGGCCTGCGACCGCAGCCGCTCCGCCTCCGCCTCGGCCCCGCGGCGGATCCGCTCGGCCTCCTCGGACGCCTTGCGGGTGGTCTCCTGGGCGTCCGCGGACGCCTTGGTGAGGACCTCCTCGGCGGTCCGGGCGGCCTTGGCCAGCTGCGCCGCCGAGTCCTCGGCCACCGCCGTGCGGGCCTTCTCGGCGGCCTCCGCCACCAGCTTCTCGGCCTCGGCGCGGGCGTCGGCGAGCGCCTGCTCGGCCTCCGCCTTCAGCGTCTCGGAGTCCTTGGTGGCCTCTGCGACGAGCCGGGCGATCTCCGCCTTCGCCGTACGGGTCCGCTGTTCATTGACGGACTCGGCGGAGGTGAGCTGCCGGGCGGCGGTCTCCTTGGCCTCGTTGAGGGTCTTCTCGGCCTCGGCGCGCGCCTCGCGCAGTCGCTCCTCGGCCTCCTGCATCCGCTGTTCGGCGGCCCGGCCCAGCTCCGCGGCCTGCCGGCGCGCCTGGTCGGACTCGGCGGTGGTGGCGGAGCGCAGCTGCTCGGCGTGGCTGGTGGCCTCGTGGGCCTGGGTGGAGGCGGCGTTGAGCAGCCGCTCGGCGTCCTTGCGGGCGCGCAGCAGGGTCGCCTCGGCCTCGGCGCGGGCGGACTCCGCCTCGGCGGCGAGCCGCCGGCGGGCCTCCTCGGCGAGCCGGGTGGCCTCGGCGCGGGCGGTGGCCAGGGACTGCTCGGCCTCGGCGCGGGACTCCTCGAGGAGCCGGCGGGCCTGGGACTCCGTACGGGCCCGCAGCTGCTCGGCCCAGGCCACGTTCTCGTTGACGTGGGCCTCGACGGTCTGCCGACGCTCGGCCAGCTCCTGGTCGAGGCGCTGGCGCCGCTGCACGGCCTCGGTGTGCAGCTCGGCCTGGAGCCTCGCCTGGTGCTCGGCGTGCTCCTGGAGAATGCGCTGGGTCTGGGCGCGGGCCTCGCGCAGCTCGCGCTCGGCGTCCGAGCGCAGCTGGTCTGCCTGGATCTGGGCGTTACGGAGCAGCTGCTCCGCCTGGTAGCCGATGTCGGCGCTGTCGTAGGCGGGCCGGGATGCGATCGTGCGGCGCGCCTCGTGGAGCTTGGCGCGCAATACCTCGACCTGGTAACCGAGGTCCTCGGCGTGCTGGACGGCCTTCTCCCGCTCGGTCTTCAGCCGGTCCATCTCGGCTTCGAACCGCGAGAGGTGGTCGTCGTCAGCTCGGTGGCTCTCCTGGCGTTCGTAGCCCCGCACTGCGCGGTCCCATCCGTCCCCTGGTCGCAACTCTCTCCAAACGAGCACCGTTCCCCGGCGAACGGCCCCCCGGGGAATGGTGTCAGATCAAAGACGACACCGTGGCACGGCCCCGATCCGGCCCCGGCCCGGAGCCGCCACTCTACCGGGCCAGGAATCCGGGGGTCAGTGCTCGGCTGAGGAGGAGTCAGCGGACGGCTTCGCCGAGGTGACGAGCTCGGTGAGGACCCCGTGGCAGTCCTTGGGGTGCAGGAACGTGATCCGCGAGCCCATCGAGCCGATGCGCGGCTCGTCGTAGAGAACCCGCACACCCTTTTCACGGATGTCCTGGGCGTCGCCGTCCACGTCGGCGGTGCCGAAGGCGATGTGGTGGACCCCCTCACCGTTCTTGGCCAGCCACTTCCCGACCGCGGAGTCCTCGCGGGTGGGTTCGAGGAGCTGGAGGTAGGAGGCGCCCCCGTCGGAGGTGTCATTGATCTTGAGCATGGCCTCGCGGACGCCCTGCTCCTCGTTGATCTCGGAGTGGAACACCTCGAAGCCGTACGTCGCACGGTAGAACTCGACAGTCCTGTCGAGGTCGAAACAGGCGATCCCGATGTGGTCGATTCGCGTCAGCATGGCACCTAGTGCAGCGCCCCGGCGGTGGTTACGCAACGTGCGCGCGATCACACTGACTGGCCGGTGACCCGGACCAGTACCGCTCAGTACATTGAGGTAAACCCTCGTTCACTCCTCATCTCCAAGGGGCTGTGCCTCATGTCTGGAACGACCGGTACCACTTCAGTGATCGTCGCGGGCGCTCGCACGCCCATGGGCCGTCTCCTCGGCTCCCTCAAGTCCTTCTCGGGCGCCGACCTCGGCGGATTCGCCATCAAGGCCGCCCTGGACCGCGCCGGGATCGGCGGCGACCAGGTGCAGTACGTGATCATGGGCCAGGTGCTGCAGGCCGGTGCGGGCCAGATCCCGGCCCGTCAGGCCGCGGTCAAGGGCGGCATTCCGATGAACGTCCCCGCGCTGACCATCAACAAGGTCTGTCTGTCCGGCCTGGACGCCATCGCGCTGGCCGACCAGCTGATCCGCGCCGGTGAGTTCGACATCGTGGTCGCGGGCGGCCAGGAGTCGATGACCAACGCGCCGCACCTGCTGCCGAAGTCCCGCGAGGGCTACAAGTACGGCGCGATCGAGATGATCGACGCGATGGCGTACGACGGTCTGACCGACTCCTTCGAGAACGTCGCCATGGGCGAGTCGACCGAGAAGCACAACACCCGCCTCGGCATCGCCCGCCCCGAGCAGGACGAGATCGCCGCGCTGTCGCACCAGCGCGCCGCCGCCGCGCAGAAGAACGGCATCTTCGAGGCCGAGATCACCCCGGTCGAGATCCCGCAGCGCAAGGGTGAGCCGGTCGTCTTCTCCAAGGACGAGGGCATCCGCGGCGAGACCACCGTCGAGTCGCTCGGCAAGCTGCGCCCCGCGTTCGCCAAGGACGGCACTATCACGGCCGGCACCTCCTCGCAGATCTCCGACGGCGCCGCGGCCGTCGTCGTGATGAGCAAGGCGAAGGCCGAGGAGCTCGGTCTGGAGTGGATCGCCGAGATCGGGGCCCACGGCAACGTCGCCGGCCCCGACAACTCGCTCCAGTCGCAGCCGTCCAACGCCATCCAGCACGCCCTCAAGAAGGAGGGCCTGTCCGTCGACGACCTGGACCTCATCGAGATCAACGAGGCCTTCGCCGCGGTCGCCGTGCAGTCAATGAAGGACCTCGGGGTCTCCCCGGAAAAGGTGAACGTGAACGGTGGCGCGATCGCGCTCGGCCACCCCATCGGCATGTCCGGCGCGCGCGTGGTTCTCCACCTGGCGCTGGAGCTGAAGCGCCGCGGAGGCGGCGTGGGCGCGGCCGCGCTGTGCGGCGGCGGCGGCCAGGGCGACGCCCTGATCGTGCGCGTCCCGGGTAAGTAAGTCTCGACGAACGGAGCAGCACGATGGTGGACGTCCCCCAGCTGGTCGCCCAGGCGCGGGAGGGCCGGCCGCGGGCCGTGGCCCGGCTGATCTCACTCGTGGAGGGGGCGTCCCCGCAGCTGCGCGAGGTGATGGCGGCGCTGGCGCCGCTGACCGGCGGGGCGTACGTGGTCGGTCTGACCGGCTCGCCCGGTGTCGGCAAGTCGACGTCGACCTCGGCGCTCGTCTCGGCGTACCGGCGGGCCGGGAAGCGGGTCGGCGTCCTGGCCGTCGACCCGTCGTCGCCCTTCAGCGGCGGCGCACTGCTCGGTGACCGGGTCCGGATGTCGGAGCACGCCTCCGACCCGGGCGTCTACATCCGCTCGATGGCCACCCGCGGGCACCTGGGCGGTCTCGCCTGGTCCGCGCCGCAGGCGATCCGCGTCCTCGACGCGGCCGGCTGCGAGGTGATCCTCGTCGAGACGGTCGGCGTGGGGCAGTCGGAGGTGGAGATCGCCTCTCAGGCGGACACCTCCGTCGTGCTGCTCGCCCCCGGCATGGGCGACGGGATCCAGGCGGCCAAGGCGGGCATCCTGGAGATCGGCGACGTGTACGTGGTGAACAAGGCGGACCGGGACGGCGCCGACGCGACCGCCCGCGAGCTGAACCACATGCTGGGCCTCGGCGAGGCCCGGGGCCCGGGCGACTGGCGGCCGCCGATCGTGAAGACGGTCGCGGCGCGCGGCGAGGGCATCGACGAGGTGGTCGAGGCGCTCGAGAAGCACCGGGCGTGGATGGAGGAGCACGGGGTCCTCGCGGAGCGCCGCCGGGCGCGCTCGGCGCGCGAGGTGGAGACCATCGCGGTGACGGCCCTGCGGGAGCGCATCGGGGACCTGCACGGCGACCGGCGCCTGGACGCGCTGGCGGAGCGGATCGTGGCGGGGCAGCTCGATCCCTACGCGGCGGCGGACGAGCTGGTGGCCGCGATCACGGCGTAGCCCTTTCCCGGGCACCCGTCCCGCGGGGCGGGTGCCCCCGACCGGGGGGTCGCGCGTGTTACGGCTTGCCCCGGCGGCCCCGGAGCTTCTCCGCCACCGGGGTGAGTGACTCGCGTAGATCCGCGAGGGCCTCGGGCGTCATCAGGTCGATGAAGTGCTTCCGCACGGAGTCGACGTGGTGCGGCGCGACCTTCCGCATCGTCTCCATGCCCTGCTCGGTGAGCACGGCGTAGAGCCCGCGCCGGTCCGATTCGCAGTTCTCGCGGCGGACCAGACCGGCCTTCTCCATGCGGGTGATCTGGTGCGAGAGCCGGCTCTTGGACTGGAGCGTCGCCGCCGCGAGGTCACTCATCCGCAGGCGTCGCTCGGCCGACTCCGAGAGGTTCACCAGGATCTCGTAGTCGTTGTTGGTCAGGCCGAACGGCTGGAGGTCCCTCTCCATCTGGTACGTCAGCATCCTGTTGACGTCCAGGTAGGTGCGCCAGGCGCACTGCTCGGCGTCGCTCAGCCAGTGGGTGGCGGTCTCGGTCTCCATATGTGGATTCTACCTAAGAAGTTGAATACTGGACGAAGTCGGGGAGTGCGACGCCCCCGTCGGCCGCCCGACAAGGGCGCACACGTTCGAGAACGTCACACTCCGCAGACTACCGCTCACAGGCCGAAGCGACGCTGGAGGTCTCCGAGCTGTCCGGGAAGGCGCGGTACCGAGCCCGGCTGACCATGGCCGGAACCCGACCCGCCGCCGGGAACGCCCGGCTCGTGCGGCACGGCACCCGTCGGCTGCTCGGCCATCAGGACCTCCGTCGACTGGAGCAGTACCGTACCGGCCCCCACGAACTCGAACTGGTGCTCCTCGCCGGAGACACCGCCCAGGCCCGTCAGCGCCCGCACTCCGCCCATCACGCCGGCCATGTAGCCGTGGTCGTAGTGGTGGCACGGCGACGGGCAGTCGGCCCAGCCCACCAGCGCCTGGGGGTCGACCCGCAGTGGCGGCTCCATGAAGACCACCGGACCGTTGGACGCGGCCACGAACTTGCCCGTACCGATCAGGGTCACGAATCCCGGGACGATCGACTGCTTCAGTGCCAGCGACGGCTGATAGGCCAGCAGATTGCCCGACCGGATCGTCAGATTGCCCTCGTCCAGGTCGAACGAGTTGACGTCGAAGGCCCGGTCCGCGAGCAGCATCTTCCCGCTGCCCTCCGCCACCACCCAGTCGCTCGCGTGCAGCGGCGAGTGGAAGCTCGTCCGCAGCAGCCGCTCGAAGCGGCCGTGGCCGATGCCGTTGAAGTCGATCCGCCCGTAGTAGGCGATCATCTTCCCCTTCTGCAGGAACCACTGGGAGCCCTTGAGCTCCACGCAGAAGGTGTACGCGTTGACGTTGTCGTCGCTCGGCAGCGTCATCGGGTCCAGAATCACGGGGCCCGCCCCGCCGTACGCGCTCACAGCTTCTCCTCCGACGCCTGGACGTACACCACACCATTGCCGCTCAGCTCCAGCTGGAACGCCTCGCCAGAGCCCCGGCCCACCATGTCGCGCCAGCCGAGCGCGGTGGAGAGCTTGTTGCGCACGTCGCCGTGGTGGGCGACGTAGGCCTGCGGGTCCACATGGACGTCCCGGCCCGGCGTGACGGGCAGTTCGATCACGCCGCCGTGGGCCATCACCGCGACCGCGCCATGGCCCTTGAGGGTCGTGGTGAACAGGCCCTGGCCGGTGACCTGGCCGCGGACCATTCCCATGACGCCGCCCTGGGAGCCCATGAACATCGTCCCCTGCTCCAGGGTGCCGTCGAAGGCCAGCAGCCGGTCGGCCTCGACGTACAGGGTGTCGCCGGTCAGCTGGACGACCTGGATGTGGTGGCCGCCGTGACCGAACATCACGGTGCCGTTGCCCTCGACGGTCATCAGCGGCGTCGCCTCGCCGGCCACCCGTCGGCCGATCATCGACATCACGCCGCCCTGGCCCCCCGCGATGTTCGGCGTGAAAGTGACGTCCCCCCGGTAGGCGAGCATCGCGCCACGCTGGCTGAACATCCGCTGACCGGGGACCACCGTGGCCTCGACCATCTTCGAATTGATCTCTCGGAACGGCATGTCAGACGTCCCCTCCGATGGTGTTCCGCTCGCTGGGCTGTACGTAGACCAGGCCGTCGCCCTCGAACCGGATCTGGAACGCCTCGCCGCCGCCCTCGCCCATGAACGTGCGGAACGTCACACCGGACTGGAAGCTCTGCTGGAGGTTGCCCTGGTGGGCGATGTACGCGCCGGGGTCGACCGAGAGCGGGTACTGCGGGGTCACCCGGAGCACCACGGCGGGGCCGTCCGACATGATCGCGGCCTGCCCGGTGCCCTCGACCGTCGTGGTGAACAGGCCGTTCCCGGTCGCACCACCGCGCAGCCCGGTGAAGCTGGTGCCGGTGCGCAGGCCGGCGTCGGTGCAGAGCAGATTGCTCGCCTCGACGTACAGCTTGTCGCCGCGCAGGGACACCAGATTGATCTCGGACGCGCGGTCGGCGAAGTAGCACGTGCCCTGGCCGGTCACCTCCATCACGGTCATCTGCTCGCCGGTGAGCCGGCGGGTGACCATGCCGCGGATCCCCTCACCGCCGCCGGACATCTTCTTGAAGGCCATCCGGCCGTCGTACGCGACCATCGAGCCGTTCTTCGCCTTGACGGCGTCGCCGGTCATGTCGACGGCGAGCACTTTGCTGCCTTGGAGTCGAAACGTTGCCACGGGGTGACGTTACTGGGCGGGAAGCGGGCGCGAACAGAGACCCCGGGACGATCCGACCCCTGATCCGACCCTCATAAAGCTCCGGCAAAAGACGGCTGCCACAATGGGGCGAACGCTTGTGCTTCCATTCACAAGATCACCGGCCCCTCCCCCCGAAGGTGAACCGTGGACATCAAGACCGCCTCCTCCCTCCACCGGCTCCGGCTCGTCTCGGCCCCCGAGGCCGTGTCGTTCCTGCTGCTGCTGGTCTGCTCGGTGCTCAAGCGCACCACGGACTTCAACGCGGTCCCGGTGATGGGTGCCGTCCACGGCATCCTCTTCATCCTCTACGTGCTCTTCTGGCTGGACGCCTGGAACCGTACGAAGTGGCAGTTCACGACCGCCGCCCTCTACTTCGTCCTCTCCGTCCTGCCCTTCGGCGGCTTCTTCGCCGAGCGCAAGCTCAAGCGCGCCGCCGAGGACGCGGTCATCGCCTCCCGCGCCCGCCGCGAGGGCACGGTGAAGGCGTGATCGTCGCCTTCTCCGTCACCCCGCTCGGCGTCGGGGAGGAGGTCGGCGCGTACGTGGCCGACGCCGTCCGGGTCGTCCGCGAGTCCGGGCTGCCGAACCGTACCGACGCGATGTTCACCTCGATCGAGGGCGACTGGGACGAGGTCATGGACGTCGTCAAGCGCGCCGTCGCGGCGGTCGAGGCCCGCGCGCCGCGCGTCTCGCTGGTCCTCAAGGCAGACGTCAGGCCCGGCGTCACCGACGGGCTGACCAGCAAGGTCGAGACGGTGGAGCGGCACCTCTCGGCCTGAGCGCCCCCCTGCCCGCGAAAGCCCCCCGGCCCGTCCGGCCGGGGGCTTTCGCCGTTCTCCGGACCACCGCCCACCGCGGCGGTGCCGAGGCGGTCCGCACACCCGCGGACCGAACAGCGAGACAGGGCTGACCAGCATGTGACCAGTCGGTAAGGTCGGTGCCGTGCCGAAACCGCTCAGTCTTCCCTTCGACCCCATCGCCCGCGCCGACGAACTCTGGCAGAACCGCTGGGGCCCGGTGCCGTCGATGGCCGCGATCACCTCGATCATGCGGGCGCACCAGATCCTGCTCGCCGAGGTCGACGCCGTGGTGAAGCCGTACGGACTGACCTTCGCGCGCTACGAGGCGCTGGTGCTGCTCACCTTCTCCAAGGCCGGCGAGCTGCCGATGTCCAAGATCGGCGAGCGGCTGATGGTCCACCCGACGTCGGTGACGAACACCGTGGACCGGCTGGTGAAGTCCGGTCTCGTCGACAAGCGGCCCAACCCCAACGACGGCCGCGGCACCCTCGCCTCCATCACGGAGAGGGGCCGTGAGGTGGTCGAGGCGGCGACCCGCGATCTGATGGCGATGGACTTCGGGCTCGGGGTGTACGACGCCGAGGAGTGCGCCGAGATCTTCGCGACGCTGCGGCCCCTGCGGGTGGCCGCCGGCGACTTCGAGGAGTCCTGACCCGCGCGAAGATCGCCCGGAACGTGCCGTTACGCTCGATGCCATGAAAAAGAGCGTGCTGACCCGCTACCGGGTCATGGCCCTGGTGACCGCCGTCATGCTGCTGGTGCTCTGCACCTGCATGATCTTCAAGTACGGCTTCGGCAAGGGTGAGGACCTCACCTTCGTGGTCTCCCAGATCCACGGCGTGCTCTACATCATCTATCTGATCTTCGCCTTCGACCTGGGCTCCAAGGCCAAGTGGCCGTTCGGCAAGCTGCTCTGGGTCCTGGTCTCCGGGACCATCCCGACCGCCGCCTTCTTCGTCGAGCGCAAGGTCGCCCGCGAGGTCGAGCCGCTGGTCACCGACGGCGCCCCGGCGCCCGTCAAGGCCTAGTCCTACCGCCGTACGGATGCGTACGGCGGTTGACCATCGACATTTACTAGGACGTCCTAGTAAATTTGAAGCATGGACGCTGACGCGATTGAGGAAGGCCGCCGTCGCTGGCAGGCCCGGTACGACAAAGCCCGCAAGCGCGACGCGGACTTCACCACGCTCTCCGGGGACCCGGTCGAGCCCGTGTACGGCCCCCGGCCGGGCGACACCTACGAAGGCTTCGAGCGGATCGGCTGGCCGGGGGAGTACCCCTTCACCCGGGGTCTGCACGCCACCGGCTACCGCGGCCGGACCTGGACCATCCGGCAGTTCGCCGGCTTCGGCAACGCCGAGCAGACCAATGAGCGCTACAAGATGATCCTGGCGGCCGGCGGCGGCGGGCTCTCCGTCGCCTTCGACATGCCGACCCTGATGGGCCGCGACTCCGACGACCCGCGTTCGCTCGGCGAGGTCGGCCACTGCGGTGTCGCCATCGACTCCGCCGCCGACATGGAGGTCCTGTTCAAGGACATCCCGCTGGGCGACGTCACCACCTCCATGACGATCAGCGGGCCCGCCGTGCCCGTCTTCTGCATGTACCTGGTCGCCGCCGAGCGCCAGGGCGTGGACCCCGCGGTGCTCAACGGCACGCTCCAGACGGACATCTTCAAGGAGTACATCGCGCAGAAGGAGTGGCTCTTCCAGCCCGAGCCCCATCTGCGCCTGATCGGCGACCTGATGGAGCACTGCGCGCAGGGCATCCCCGCGTACAAGCCCCTCTCGGTCTCCGGCTACCACATCCGCGAGGCGGGCGCGACGGCCGCGCAGGAGCTGGCGTACACGCTCGCCGACGGCTTCGGCTACGTCGAACTCGGCCTCTCCCGGGGCCTGGACGTGGACGTCTTCGCACCCGGCCTGTCGTTCTTCTTCGACGCGCACCTCGACTTCTTCGAGGAGATCGCCAAGTTCCGCGCCGCGCGCCGCATCTGGGCCCGCTGGATGAAGGAGGTGTACGGCGCGAAGACCGACAAGGCGCAGTGGCTGCGCTTCCACACCCAGACCGCCGGTGTGTCCCTCACCGCCCAGCAGCCGTACAACAACGTCGTACGGACGGCCGTCGAGGCGCTCGCCGCGGTGCTCGGCGGCACCAACTCCCTGCACACCAACGCCCTGGACGAGACCCTCGCGCTGCCGAGCGAGCAGGCCGCCGAGATCGCCCTGCGCACCCAGCAGGTGCTGATGGAGGAGACCGGCGTCGCCAATGTGGCCGACCCGCTGGGCGGTTCGTGGTTCATCGAGCAGCTCACCGACCGCATCGAGGCCGACGCCGAGAAGATCTTCGACCAGATCAAGGAGCGGGGCACCCGGGCGCACCCCGACGGACAGCACCCGATCGGGCCGATCACCTCGGGCATCCTGCGGGGCATCGAGGACGGCTGGTTCACCGGTGAGATCGCCGAGTCGGCCTTCCAGTACCAGAAGTCCCTGGAGAAGGGCGACAAGCGGGTCGTCGGCGTCAACGTCCACCACGGCTCGGTCACCGGCGACCTGGAGATCCTGCGGGTCAGCCACGAGGTGGAGCGCGAGCAGGTGCGGGTCCTGGCCGACCGCAAGGCCGGCCGTGACGACGCCGCCGTGCGCGGCGCCCTGGACGCGATGCTGGCGGCGGCCAGGGACGGCTCGAACATGATCGCGCCGATGCTGGAGGCCGTCCGAGCCGAGGCCACGCTCGGGGAGATCTGCGACGCCCTGCGCGACGAGTGGGGCACGTACACCGAGCCGCCCGGCTTCTAGGGAGTCGCACGCCAGGCAAGACTTTCCGGACACGACCTGGCCACCGTGGCGCGGTGCCGGGGCGCTCAGCCGCCGGCCGCCGCCCCCAGGCCCCCGATCAGCAGCGCGGTGAAGCGCCGGACCCACTCCTCGTCCACGGGTTCGGCGCTCACCAGCGCCCGGTGCACCACGGCCCCCGCGATCACGTCGAAGATCAGGTCGTCGGTGCCCTCCATCGCGCCCGGATCCCGGTCCGCGGGCAGCTCGCCCCGCTCCTGGGCGCGCTGACGACCCTCCAGAACCAGCCTCTTCTGACGGTCCACGATGGACGTCCGGATCCGCATCCGCAGGGGCTCGTCGCGCGTGGACTCCGCCACCACCGCCATCAGTGCCGTCTTGGTCTCGGGCCGCTCCAGGAGAGCCGCGAACTGCAGCACCACGTTCTCGATGTCGGCCCGGAGGCTGCCGAGATCGGGCAGTTCGAGCTCGTCGAAGAGCACGGCGACCGCGTCCACGACCAGCTCGTTCTTGCTCGCCCACCGCCGGTAGAGCGTCGTCTTGGCGACCTTGGCGCGGGTCGCCACATCGCCCATGGTCAGCTTCGACCAGCCCAGTTCCACCAGTGCGTCACGGGTCGCCTCGAGGATCGCGGCATCGGCCTCGACACTGCGGGGGCGCCCGGTTCGGCTGCGGGAAGTGGTGCGGCTACACATGACGGCGACCATACCGGCGAGTAAGTAATGCGCCAGTGTCCTCGCCGTGTGAGCCAGTTCACCCGCCGGTTTTCCCGCCGCCCCGAGAAGATCCAGTTACGCTACGACTCGTAGCGAAAGGCTTGAGCGGCCCCAGCGACAACCACAGGCGCCAGGTGGGGACCCGGCGCCACAGCGAAGAGTGGCAAGAGGCTTACCGGTTACGCGCGCGGAAGGGGGAGGATGTACTCATGCAGCCTAGGAACATGTCCATGAGCGGCGTCGTCGACCTCGCCGCGGTGAAGGCGGCCGGAGAGGCCAAGGTCAAGGCGGAGCAGGCGCGCGCCGAAGCGGCCCGTCAGGGCGGCGGTACCGCGGCGGTGGCCCCCTCCGCCCTGGTGATCGATGTCGACGAGGCGGGCTTCGAGCGCGAGGTGCTCCAGCGCTCCACCGAGGTGCCGGTCGTCCTCGACTTCTGGGCCGAGTGGTGCGAGCCGTGCAAGCAGCTGAGCCCCCTTCTCGAGCGCCTCGCCGTTGAGTACAACGGCCGTTTCGTGCTCGCCAAGATCGACGTCGACGCCAACCAGATGTTGATGCAGCAGTTCGGGATCCAGGGGATTCCGGCCGTCTTCGCGGTGGTCGCCGGCCAGGCGCTGCCGCTCTTCCAGGGCGCCGCCCCGGAGGCCCAGATCCGCCAGACCCTGGACCAGCTGATCCAGGTCGGCGAGGAGCGCTTCGGTCTCACCGGCGTCGTGGTCGACCCGGAGGCCGACCCGTCCGCCCCCGCCCCCGTGCCCGTCGGCCCGTACGACGCGCTGCTCGAAGCGGCCGTCCAGGCGCTGGACGCCGGCGACCTCGGTGGCGCGATCCAGGCGTACAAGAACGTCCTCGGCGACGACCCAGGCAACCTGGAGGCCAAGCTCGGCCTCGCCCAGGCCGAGTTGCTCGCCCGGGTGCGGGACCTGGACCCGGCGCAGGTGCGCAAGGACGCCGCGGAGAACCCGGCGGACCCGACGGCCCAGATCGCCGCGGCCGACCTGGATCTCGTGGGCGGCCACGTCGAGGACGCCTTCGGGCGGCTGATCGACGTCGTGCGGCGCACCGCGGGCGAGGACCGGGACAGGGCGCGGCTGCGCCTCCTCGAACTCTTCGAGGTCATCGGCTCCGACGACTCCCGGGTGACCGCCGCCCGGTCGGCTCTGGCGCGCGTGCTGTTCTGACCCCCTGAACACCCCGTACGCCACTGATTTGGCGACACAGTGACAAAACGCGGCCGCGCTTTACCAAAACTTGGTAATCGCGGCCGCTGTTACTCGTAGTAAATCAAACTCATATTTCTGTCCGGTTTTTACCGGCAATCTCCCTCTATGTCGTACACCCGGGTGGCACCCTGTGTGGCCGGTCGACATCACCCCGTCGTGGCGTGGTTATCCACCCGTTACTAGTCAGTAACGAACCCCCTTGTGCCCCGGCTCGGAATGGACCACGATCGGCGACGCTCGGTCCTCCACCGCACCAGCCCGGCAACCTGCCGGGTGAGCGGGGAGGGTCCCCACCGAGCTGGTCGGTGACGGTGTCGCCGGCTGTGGACAGGGGGGTTCCTGCTGATCCGGCAGGGCCTGTCCAAACAGGTTGTGTGGACGCGTGAAGCACAGCCAGTGGTTGTCGCTCGGGGGTGATCGCCGGTGATTCGGACGCACCTCGCGCCTGGAGTACGGCGCTCTCCTTCCCGAGGACGTAGCACTTCTCCCATCCCAGGACGGGCCCTGGGCCCATCCGGAGATGTACGTCCGAGAAGGAGGAATTCTCATGAAGTCCCAGGTTCGTGGCGGTACCAGATGGAAGCGGTTCGCCGTTGTCATGGTGCCGAGCGTGGTCGCTACGGCCGCGATCGGTGTCGGCCTGGCGCAGGGCGCGCTCGCCGCGTCGTTCAGCATCTCCGGCCAAGAGTTCAAGGTTAAGGCTGACAGCCTCAAGGGCAACGACTTCGTCCAGTACGGAAGCGTCGCCAGCGGCAAGGACCTCAAGGGCAAGCCGTTCGCCGAGCCGGTCGCCGTGTCGGGCTTCAGCGAGGCCTGGATCACCAACATGTGCCAGTCGGTCGTCACGCCCGACGTGCCGTTCATCGGCAGCGTCAGCCTCGAGCTGAGGGCCGGCACCGAGGACAAGAAGCCGGTCTACGCGAAGGACATCTACCTCGATGTCTCCTCGCTGAAGGCCGACGCCGAGTTCGGCAACATCGACATCGGTGTGGCCGCGGGCTCGCTGAAGGACCCGGGCATTCAGCCGGGCACCCAGGCCAACCCGTACGGCTTCTCGCAGCGCGCCAAGACGGCGACGCTCACGGGCGTGGAGCAGAAGGCCTGGGCGACCACCGCCGGCACCTTCAAGCTCCCCAACCTGAGCCTGAAGCTGCACAAGGGCACCAAGGAGTGCTTCTCCGAGTAAGAAGCTCCAGACGGGCGTGGGCCGCGGTCGTGGCCCCGCCCGTTCCGGTCCCCTTCATTACTTTTCACCACCTTTTCTCAGCAACACCGCTTCCAGGGAGCTGTTTTCCATGAGCGCCGAGTCCACTGGTTCCCACGGATTCCCCTACTGGTGGCTGCGTTTCCGGGCGTGGCGTGGCAACCGGCCGTTCTGGGGCGGGCTGTTCACCATGCTCGGCGGCGTACCGATCGCCTACCTGCCCTACGCCGACATGCGGCTGGGCAACATGACGATCGCCATGTCGACCACGGCGGGCGCAGGATCGCTGATCATCGGTGTCCTGCTCGTCACCCTCGGTCTCACGATGTGGTTCCAGGCCGCCGTCCGGGTCTTCGCGGGCGTCGCTGCCATCGTGCTGGCCCTGGTGTCCCTTCCGGTGGCCAACATCGGCGGCTTCCTCATCGGCTTCCTCTGCTCGCTGCTCGGAGGCGCGCTCTCCGCGGCGTGGGCCCCGGGAGTGCCGGTGGAGGAGGGCGACGCGGTGCGGGCCGAGCAGGCGCAGCACGACGGGACCGCGGGGCCTTCGGGCACCGACGGCGCCTCTGTCCTCCCCGAGCAGCGTGCCGGCGAGGAGTCGTACTCGAACGCGAACGCCCATGAAACGGCGTTCGACGCCAACGGCGGGAGGAACAGTGCGGGGTGACGAAACACAGTCGGCGACGGCTGGGGGCGACGCCACTCTGGCAAGAAGCGGGCCGCGACACGCGGCCCCCCGGAAGTCGCTGCTGAGCAAGATCCAGGCCCCCGCCGGCAAGGCGATGGCCCTGGCGGCGATGCCGACCGCCGTCTTCATCGGTCTGGGCCTGACCCCGAAGCTCGCGCTCGCCGACGAGAAGGACATCCCCTTCGCGCCCGGCCCGTGCGTGACGCGCTCCGACGAGCCGTCGGAGTCGGACAAGCCCACCGCGTCGAAGAGCCCGGAGGAGTCGACCAAGCCGTCGGCGAAGCCGAGCGCGAGCGAGTCGGCGGGCAAGGACGACGCCGGGTCCAAGGACGACACGGACACGGCGGACGGCAAGAAGCCCACTCCCGGCGCCAGCCCCTCCGCGAGCACCAGCGGTACGCAGACCCTGCCGAAGGACACGGCCGCCCAGGCGCCCGCCCCGGCCCCGACCCCGACGAAGTCGGTCAACCCGCTCGACCCGCTGGGTCTCGGCGACAAGATCAAGGACATCTTCGACGGCCCCGACGAGCAGCCGACGGCCACCCCGTCGACCACTGCCCCGAGCGTGCCGGACAGCCCGTCCACCAAGCCCTCGACGCAGCCGAGCACCGAGCCGAGCACCGAGCCGAGCACCGAGCCGTCCGCGGAGTCGGGCGGCACGAAGACCGGCGAGGTCACCGACAGCACCAAGGACGCGATCAAGGACGCCGCCGACAAGGCCGGCGCCACGGTCGAGGAGCTGCCGGAGAAGGCCAAGGGCCTCGACCCCACGAAGGACGAGGACATACCCGAGGGCGCCAAGCAGCCCTTCCCCTGCCCGACGCCCGATCCCCAGGCGCTCGCGGACGCGAAGATGGAGCCGGGCATCCCGCTGCTCCCGGACGAGCCGTGGCTGCTGGAGAGCAGCCTGCTCACCCTGAAGGGCCTCGACTACCACGGCATCGTCGAGGTGAAGACGGGCAGCGGCAAGATCAAGAAGGTTCTGAAGTTCACCGCCACCGGCGTCGACATCAAGGACCTGCATCAGCTCACGGTCCACTCCGACGGTCTGACCGGCCACGTCAGGTCCAACGCGGGCTCGACGTCCACGATCACCGACGGCACGGTGACGATGTACACGGAGGAGCTGAAGGGCAACCTCTTCGGCCTCATTCCGATCACGTTCAGCCCGGAGACCCCGCCCCCGCTGAATGTTCCCTACGCCTTCTTCACCAAGGTGCACGTCAAGCAGGCCGGCCAGTTCGGCGGCACGCTCAAGGTGCCGGGCCTGCGGAACACGATCGAGCCCAGCTGATCCACCCCCAGACTTTTCCGGGAGCCGCGAAAAGCGGTGAGCCCCCGTCCGCACCGGACGGGGGCTCACCGCTTTTCGCGCGGTCCGCGCCGTGACTACTCGGCGGCGGCCTGGCCGCCCAGGTGGTGGACCCGGACCATGTTCGTGGTGCCCGGGACGCCGGGGGGCGAACCGGCGGTGATGATCATGGTGTCGCCCGCGTTGTACCGCTGGAGCTTCAGCAGCTCCGCGTCGACCAGGTCGACCATCGCGTCGGTGTTGTCCACGTACGGGACGACAAAGGACTCGACGCCCCAGCTCAGGGCGAGCTGGTTGCGGGTGCCCTCGTCGGTGGTGAAGGCCAGGATGGGCTGGGCCACGCGATAGCGGGAGAGGCGACGGGCGGTGTCGCCGGACTGGGTGAAGGCGACCAGCGACTCGGCGCCCAGGAAGTCCGCGATCTCGCAGGCCGCGCGGGCGACCGAGCCGCCCTGCGTACGCGGCTTCTTGCCCGGCACGAGCGGCTGCAGGCCCTTGGAGAGGAGCTCCTCCTCGGCCGCGGTGACGATCTTAGACATCGTCTTCACGGTCTCGATCGGGTACGCGCCGACGGAGGACTCCGCCGACAGCATGACCGCGTCCGCGCCGTCCAGGATCGCGTTGGCCACGTCGGAGGCCTCGGCGCGCGTGGGGCGCGAGTTGGTGATCATCGACTCCATCATCTGGGTGGCGACGATGACCGGCTTGGCGTTGCGGCGGCAGAGCTCCACGAGGCGCTTCTGCACCATCGGGACCTTCTCCAGCGGGTACTCGACCGCCAGGTCACCGCGGGCGACCATCACCGCGTCGAAGGCCGCCACGACGTCCGCCATGTTGTCGACGGCCTGCGGCTTCTCGACCTTGGCGATGACGGGGACCCGGCGGCCCTCCTCGTCCATCACCTTGTGGACGTCCTTGACGTCGTTGGCGTCCCGCACGAAGGAGAGCGCGACCATGTCGCAGCCCATCCGGAGCGCGAAGCGGAGGTCGTCGACGTCCTTCTCGGACAGGGCCGGGACGTTGACCGCGGCGCCGGGCAGGTTGATGCCCTTGTGGTCCGAGATCACGCCGCCCTCGACGACGATGGTCTTGACCCGGGTGCCGTCGACCTCGATGACCCGCAGCTCGACGTTGCCGTCGTTGATCAGGATCTGGTCGCCCTTGGAGACGTCTCCGGGCAGGCCCTTGTACGTGGTGCCGCAGATGGACTTGTCACCGGGGACGTCCTCGGTGGTGATGATGAACTCGTCGCCCCGGACCAGTTCGACCGGTCCCTCGGCGAAGGTCTCCAGGCGGATCTTCGGGCCCTGGAGGTCGGCGAGCACGCCCACGGCGCGGCCGGTGTCCTGCGAGGCCTGTCGGACGCGGTGGTACCGCTCCTCGTGGTCGGCGTGGGTCCCGTGGCTGAAGTTGAAGCGGGCCACGTTCATGCCGGCCTCGATGAGCGCTTTCAGCTGCTCGTAGGAGTCGACGGCGGGGCCCAGTGTGCAGACGATTTTGGAACGGCGCATAAGGCGGATCCTATCGGTTTGTTTCCCTGCGGAATATTCCGTCTGGTGGAAAGTACAAATGGGCGGGGGCCCGCTCAGGCGTTCACAAGATCGAACGTCTGACGCGCGATTTCGAGCTCCTCGTCCGTCGGCACTACTGCCACCGCCACTCGCGCGTATTCCGGCGAGATGAGCCGTGGCTCGTCGGAACGTACGCCATTGAGTTCCGCGTCCACCGCCAGGCCCAGCTCCTCCAGGCCCGTGACCGCAGCTTCCCGCACCGGGGCGGCGTTCTCCCCGACACCCGCCGTGAACGCCACCGCGTCCACCCGGCCGAGTACCGCGTAGTACGCGCCGATGTATTTCCTCAGCCGGTGGATGTAGATGTCGAAAGCGAGCCGGGCCCGCTCGTCGCCCTCGTCGATCCGCCGGCGGATCTCCCGCATGTCGTTGTCGCCGCAGAGCCCCACCAGACCGCTCTTCTTGTTCAGCAGCGTGTCGATGTCGTCCGCGCTCATTCCGGCGACCCGCATGAGGTGGAAGGTCACGGCCGCGTCGATGTCACCGGAGCGCGTGCCCATCACCAGACCCTCCAGCGGCGTCAGCCCCATTGAGGTGTCGACACAGCGTCCGCCCGCGACCGCCGACGCCGACGCGCCGTTGCCCAAATGCAGCACGATCACATTGACGTCCTCCGGCGCCTTTCCGAGCAGCTTCGCCGTCTGCCGCGACACATAGGCGTGCGAGGTGCCGTGGAAGCCGTAGCGCCGGATGCGGTGCGCGTCCGCGGTCTCCACGTCGATCGCGTACCGGGCGGCGTACTCCGGCATGGTCGTGTGGAACGCGGTGTCGAACACCGCCACTTGCGGCAGATCGGGGCGCAGCGCCCGCGCGGTCCGGATGCCGGTGATGTTCGCCGGGTTGTGCAGGGGCGCGACCGGGACCAGCCGCTCGATCTCCGCCATGACCTCCTCGGTGATCACCGTCGGCGCGGTGAACTTCAGCCCGCCGTGCACGACTCGATGGCCGATCGCGGCCAAGTCCGGTGAGTCCAGGCCCAGTCCGTCGTGCGCAAGCTCCTCGGCGACGGCCTTCAGCGCCGCCGCGTGGTCGGCGATCGGGCCCGTACGCTCACGCCGGTCGGCCCCCGTGCTCAGCGGGGTGTGCACCAGCCGGGACGTCTCCTCTCCGATCCGCTCGACCAGGCCCATGGCCAGCCGCGAGCTGTCCCGCATGTCGAGCAGCTGGTACTTCACCGACGACGAGCCGGAGTTGAGAACGAGGACGCGCGTGGCCGTCCGGGCCTGCGTGGCCGTCATGCGGAGATCTCCTGACCCTGGGACTGGATCGCCGTGATGGCGACCGTGTTGACGATGTCGCTGACCAGCGCGCCGCGCGAGAGGTCGTTCACCGGCTTGCGCAGACCCTGCAGCACCGGGCCGACCGCGACGGCGCCGGCCGAACGCTGCACGGCCTTGTAGGTGTTGTTGCCGGTGTTGAGGTCCGGGAAGATCAGCACGCTCGCCTGGCCCGCCACCTCCGAGTCCGGCAGCTTCGTCGCGGCGACGGACGGCTCGACGGCCGCGTCGTACTGGATGGGGCCCTCGATGCTCAGGTCCGGGCGCGACTCACGGACCAGCTTCGTCGCCTCGCGCACCTTGTCCACGTCCGCGCCCGAGCCCGAGGTGCCGGTGGAGTACGAGAGCATCGCGATCCGCGGCTCCACCCCGAACCGGGCGGCCGTCGCGGCCGACTGGACGGCGATGTCGGCGAGCTGCTCGGCGTTCGGGTCCGGGTTGACCGCGCAGTCGCCGTAGACCAGCACCTTGTCGGCGAGGCACATGAAGAAGACCGAGGAGACGATCCCCGCGTCCGGCTTCGTCTTGATGATCTCGAAGGCCGGGCGGATCGTGGCGGCCGTGGAGTGCACCGAGCCGGAGACCATGCCGTCGGCCAGGCCCTCCTCGACCATGAGGGTGCCGAAGTAGTTCACGTCCGCCACCACGTCGTACGCCAGCTCCACGGTCACGCCCTTGTGGGCGCGCAGCCGCGCGTACTGCTCGGCGAAGCGCGGGCGCAGCTCGGAGGTCTGCGGGTCGATCAGCTGCGTGGCGCTCAGATCGATCCCGAGATCGGCGGCCTTCTTGCGGATGACCTCGACGTCGCCGAGCAGAGTCAGGTCGCACACATCACGCCGCACCAGCACATCGGCCGCCCGCAGCACCCGCTCCTCGGTGCCCTCCGGCAGAACCACCCGGCGCCGGTCGGCCCGCGCCTGCTCCAGCAGGTCGTGCTCGAACATCATCGGCGTGACCCGGCCACTGCGCGCCACCGAGATCCGCTTCAGCAGATCGGCGGTGGTCACGTGCCGCTCGAAGAGACCGAGCGCGGTCTCGGCCTTGCGGGGTGTCGCCGCGCTCAACTTGCCTTCGAGGGCGAAGAGTTCGGCGGCGGTCGGGAAGCTGTTGCCGGCGACCGAGATCACCGGGGTGCCGGGCGCCAGCCGGGCCGCCAGCGTGAGGATCTCCTCGCTCGGCCGCTCGTTCAGGGTGAGCAGGACGCCCGCTATCGGTGGCGTGCCGGCGGAGTGCGCGGCGAGCGCGCCCACCACCAGGTCGGCCCGGTCGCCGGGGGTGACGACCAGGCACCCCGGGGTCAGCGCGTTCAGGAAGTTCGGCAGCATCGCCCCGCCGAAGACGAAGTCCAGGGCGTCCCGTGCGAGCCCCGCGTCGTCACCGAGCACCACCGTGCCCCCTAGGGCGTGGGTGATCTGGGCGACCGTGGGCGCGGCCAGGGCCGGCTCGTCGGGCAGGACGTAGCAGGGGACCGGGAGGCGGGCGGCCAGCCGGTCGGCGATGGCCTCGCGGTCCGCCGCGGCGACCCGGTTCACCACCATGGCGAGGACGTCGCAGCCGAGCCCGTCGTACGCCCGGAAGGCGTTGCGGGCCTCGGCCCGGACGGCCTCGGCCTCCTGCTTCCTGCCGCCGACGACCGGGATCACCGAGGCGCCGAACTCATTGGCCAACCGGGCGTTGAGCGCCAGCTCGTCGGGGAGCTGGGTACCTGCGAAGTCGGTGCCGAGGACGAGCACGACCTCGTACTCCCGCGCCACCCGGTGGAAGCGTTCGACGAGCCGGGACACCAGCTCGTCGGTACCCTGCTCGGCCTGGAGCGCCGACGCCTCGTAGTAGTCCATGCCGTACACGGAGGACGGATCCTGGGAGAGGCGGTAGCGCGTCCGCAGCAGTTCGAAGAGGCGGTCCGGCCCGTCGTGCACGAGCGGCCGGAACACTCCCACACGGTCCACCTGGCGGGTCAGGAGCTCCATGACCCCCAGCTCCACGACCTGCCGGCCGTCTCCGCGGTCGATCCCGGTCACGTACACGCTGCGCGTCACGCCGTCGTCTCCTGTCAAACGAGTGCGGTGGGAAATCCCCGATAGGGTGGCATTGCCCTCTTGACAATACCTCTGGCCATGGATAAAGCGCCCGTGGGATCTCCGGCCCCCCGACTGGGCAGGCGAGTGACCCCGACGGGCGAGTGAGCCAAAGGGGCGTCGGCGCATGCTGAAAGCGCCCCGGAGGCGAACCGAGCCCCGAAAGTGGGAGAATCGGTAAAGCTCACATGTACCACTACGGAGCAGGAGACACGGCACGATGCGCATCGGAGTTCTCACCGCAGGCGGCGACTGTCCCGGTCTGAACGCTGTGATCCGGTCGGTCGTGCACCGCGCGCTCACCGGGTACGGAGACGAAGTCATCGGTTTTGAGGACGGATTCAAGGGTCTCCTCGACGGGCACTACCGCCCCCTCGACCTCAACGCCGTCAGCGGCATCCTGGCCCGCGGCGGCACCATCCTCGGCTCGGCCCGCATGGAGCGCGCCCGGCTGAGCGAAGCCGCCGAGAACTGCGCGGAGTTGCAGAAGCGCTACGGCATCGACGCGCTCATTCCCATCGGCGGCGAGGGCACCCTGACCGCCGCCCGGCTGCTGTCCGACGCCGGCATGCCCGTCGTCGGCGTGCCGAAGACCATCGACAACGACATCTCCTCCACCGACCGCACGTTCGGCTTCGACACCGCCGTCATGGTCGCCACCGAGGCCATCGACCGGCTCAAGACCACCGCCGAGTCCCACCAGCGGGTCATGGTCGTCGAGGTCATGGGCCGGCACGCGGGCTGGATCGCCCTGGAGTCCGGGATGGCCGGCGGCGCCCACGGGATCTGCCTGCCCGAACGCCCCTTCCAGGTGGACGACCTGGTGAAGATGGTCGAGGAACGCTTCGCGCGCGGCAAGAAGTTCGCGGTCATCTGCGTCGCGGAGGGCGCGCACCCGGCCGAGGGCTCCATGGAGTACCAGAAGGGCGAGATCGACCAGTACGGCCACGAGCGCTTCCAGGGCATCGGCAACCGGCTGGCCGTCGAGCTGGAGCGGCGCATGGGCAAGGAGGCCCGGCCGGTCATCCTGGGACACGTCCAGCGCGGCGGCACGCCGACCGCGTACGACCGGGTGCTCGCCACCCGGTTCGGCTGGCACGCGGTGGAGGCGGTGCACCGCGGCGAGTACGGGCGGATGACCTCGCTGAGGGGCACGGAGGTCACCATGGTGCCGCTGCGGGAAGCCGTGACCCGCCTCAAGACGGTCCCCGAGAACCGCATGTTCGAGGCGGAGTCGGTCTTCTGACCGCGCGCGTGCCCCGGTGCCGGGGCGTCCGGGCGCTGTCCGGGACACACTTCGCCGAGTGACCCGTCGAGCGGCCCTGATCGTCACCCCCGTGGACGATCAGGGCCGTTCGTGCCCCCGCGGCATCCCGGCCCCCACCGGAATTGCCGGTTTCCACTCTTGAGTTGGGACGCGGGATCAACAAGGCTTAGGCATGTCCCGGACATGTCCCAACTCTGTCCGGTGGCGGTTCGGCACCTGGGCCGGGGAACGGGGGAGAGGCACGCATGGCCGATGGGGAGAGATCTCCCGATCCACGGGAGGCACGGAGCCCCGCCGAGTTCATCGCGCTGCTGGCCGCTCTCAAGGACTGGTCCGGGCTGACCTACCGCGAGCTGTCCGCGCGCGCTGAGGCGGTCGGGGACGTACTGCCCCGCTCGACCGTGGCGAACATGCTGTCGCGTGCGACCGTCCCCCGCGAGGAGCTGCTGACCGCCTTCGTGCGGGCGTGCGGCGCGGGTCCGGAGGCGCTGGAGAGCTGGCTGGCGGTCCGCAAGGAGCTGGCCGTACGGGGACGCTTCGACGCGGCATACGCCAAGGAGGCGGCCGAGGAGCCCGCCGGGGACCCGGCCGGGGGCGGGAGGACGGGCGGGGACGCGAGCGGGGCCGAGTGGGCGGAAGGCGCGCCGGGCGCCGGTGAGGCCCGTACGGAAGGCCGCCCCGAGAGCGAACGTACCCAGGAAGCGGGCGCCCGCCCGCACCGGCCGACGACCCCGGTGCCCGGACCCGGTTCCGGGCGCGGCCGGTCCGGGACGCCGCGCCTGCTGGTCGCCCTGATCGCCGTCGCGGCGCTGGTCATCGCCGTGGTGAGCGTGGTCGCTTATGTCCGCGAGGAGTCCCCCGGCAAGGGCGGCGCGACGGGTGGAGGGACCGTCGGCGCCCTCCGGCCGCCCGTCGCGCCCGCGCCCGGGTTCGTGGCGATCCGCGCTGTCCACTCCGGCCTGTGCCTGAACGAACGCCCGAAATCGAGGGAGGGGCAGGTCTACCAGGTGCGCTGCGAGGGAGCGGTCGTGCCCCAGTACGCCCTCGAACGGCTCGACGGCGGCCGGTGGCGGATCGTGTCGCACCATCCGGAGTTCGGCCCGGGCTGCTCGGGGATTCCGTCGGAGGCCCGGCTGCCGGGCGGCCCGCTGCAGGACAGCGAGTGCGGTCAGCGGGGTGACGCGGAGGCGTTCCGCATCGAGCCCTTCGGTACGCCGGTGAGGGGTTACCTGCTCAGGCCCACGCACACCGGGCTGTGTGTGGCGGTGGTGGGTGGTGACCCGAAGGCGGAGTGGGCGCGGCTGGAACAGACGCGGTGCGCGGAGGACGGGGCGGGACAGTTGTTCAGCTTCGACCCGAAGGCCGTCGATCCGGCGAAGAAGCCGGCCGCGTAGCGCGCGGACGCCGCACGGAGGGATGTGCGAGGGGTGCGCGGGGAGGGATGAGGGAGCGGGTCGGGCGTGTGGCTCAGTCGCCCGTCAGCTCCCAGAAGTGCGGGACGATCCGGTCCAGGAACGACCGCCCGGAGTCGCCGCTGCCGCCGGAGGCGCCCCAGCTGCTGGTGGCCGCCATCCGGGAGTGGTACTCGGTGTGCAGCTGCTGGAGGACCCGCTCCAGCACGGGCCTGGGTATCGGCAGGAGCTTGCCCAGCGGCTTCACATACGCCTGCCAGCGGGTCGTCGACGCGCTCTGCAGCAGCTCGGCCAGCTCATCGTCGCGGCCGGTGGCCGAGACGAGCGCGCGGGGCGACAGGACGAGGACCTCGGCGAGGGCGGTGGTCTGGCGCTCATTGCCGCGCCAGCGGCCGGAGTCCTCCATCCGCCGGTAGGCGTTCGCGTCCAGCCCGACCCGGCGGGCCAGGTCCTCGAGGGCCAGGCCGCGCGCCATCCGGTGTTCGCGCAGCGTCGTGGCGGCGGCGAGCAGCTCGGCCGGGGCGCACCAGAGCACTCCGGCGAGCGCGGTGAGCTCCTGCGAGCTGGGAGCGAGGTGACCGCGCTCCCAGGCGATGACGGTGTCGGGGGAGATGGGCAGGCCGTACTGGGCGCGCAGTCCGTAGGCGACATGGCCGGGGGCCATGCCGAGGGCTTCGCGCAGTCGACGTGCTGCTGGGGCGTTGAAGGGAGGGGAGGGTTGCACGCCGACACGGTAGAAGCATCCGGTCACAATTGGCTACGGTGCGTTCACCCAACGCCATAACTCGTAGGAACCTCTGAGAGACCCCCTCGGGGGGCCTGGGTCCGGACGCGGGCGTGGCTCCGGCCACCGTATCGAACTGGCTGGTAACACGGAAGAGGGCGTGCGGATCTTGTTTCAGCGGACGGAGGCGGTCCAGCGGTACTGGAGCTCCGGGCGTCCGACCTGGCCGTACTGGGGGCTGCGCGCCGCCCGGCCGTCGGTGACCAGGTGCTCCAGATAGCGGCGCGCGGTGATCCGGGAGATGCCGACGGCGCTCCCGGCCTCGCTCGCGGTGAGCCCGCCCGGCGCCTCGCGCAGGGTTCGGGTCACCGCCGCCAGGGTGGGCGCGCTGAGGCCCTTGGGCAGCGCGGCGGGCTGCGGGGTGCGCAGCGTGGCGAGCGCCCGGTCGACTTCCTCCTGGCCGGACGCCTCGCCGGCGGAGGCCCGGAATTCGGCGTAGCGGGTCAGGCGGTCGCGCAACGTCGCGAACGTGAAGGGCTTCAGGACGTACTGGACGACCCCGAGGGACACGCCCTCACGGACGATGCCCAGGTCCCGCGCGGACGTGACGGCGATGACGTCCGCCGCGTGACCGGCGGCGCGCAGCGCGCGGAGCAGCTGCAGGCCGTGTCCGTCGGGCAGGTACAGGTCGAGCAGGATCAGATCGACGGGCATGCGGTCCAGGGCGCGTACCGCGGCCGCGCGGGAGTGCGCCACCGCGACGACGGTGAACCCCGGGACGCGCCCCGCGTACAGCGCGTGCGCGTCGGCCGCGACCGGATCGTCCTCGACCACCAGAACCTTGATCATGCCGGGACCTCCGTGCGCCGCAGCGGCAGCCGTACGGTGAACTCGGCGCCGCCGTCCGGCCCCTGGGCCAGCTCGACCGCTCCGCGCGCCCGGTGGGCCGCCTGCCGCACGAGGGCCAGGCCGAGGCCCCGCCCGGTGCCCCGGGTCGACCAGCCGCGCTCGAACACGACGGCCGTGTCCTCGCCCCGCACCCCGGGCCCGCTGTCGCCCACCCGCAGCAGCAGCTCGGACTCGTCGGCGCGTGCGGTGACCGTGACGCGCGGCCTCCCCGGGGCGGCGCCCGTCCCCGGCGGCGTCGCCGGACGGGTCCGTTCCCCGCCCTCCGCCACCCGCTCCTCGTCGTCCGTCGCCGCCTCGACGGCGTTGTCGATCAGGTTGCCGAGGATGGTCACGAGGTCCCGGGCCGGGAGCGCCGGCGGAAGGAGGCCGTCGTCGATACGGCTGTCCGCGGTGAGGACCAGTTCCACGCCCCGCTCATTGGCCTGGGCCGCCTTGCCCAGCAGCAGGGCCGCGAGGACCGGCTCACCGACCGCGTCGACGACCCGGTCGGTCAGGGCCTGGGCCAGCTCCAGTTCGGCCGTCGCGAAGTCGACCGCCTCCTGCGAGCGGCCCAGCTCGATCAGCGAGACCACGGTGTGCAGCCGGTTCGCCGCCTCGTGGGCCTGCGAGCGCAGCGCCTGGGTGAAGCCCCGTTCGGAGTCCAACTCGCCGGAGAGTGCCTGCAGTTCGGTGTGGTCGCGGAGTGTCACGACCGTACCGCGCCGCTCGCCGCCGACCACCGGGCGGGTGGACACCACCAGTACCCGGTCGGCCGTCAGGTGCAGCTCGTCGACCCGCGGTTCACTCGACAGGAGGGCGCCGGTCAGGGACTTCGGGAGCCCGAGGTCGGCGACCGGGGCGCCCACCGCGTCGGCGTCCAGGCCGAGCAGCTCCCGCGCGCCGTCGTTGATCAGGGCGATCCGGCGCTGACCGTCCAGCATCACCAGACCCTCGCGCACCGCGTGCAGCGCGGCCTCGTGGTAGTCGTGCATCCGGCTCAGCTCGGCGGCGTTCATGCCGTGGGTGTGCCGCCGCAGCCGCGCGTTGATGACGTAGGTCCCCGCGCCGCCGAGCGCCAGCGCCGCGCCCGCCATCACGAGGAGCGCGGTCACCTGCTCCCGCATCTGCGCGCTGATCCGCTCGATGGTGATGCCCGCGCTGACCAGGGCGACGACCTTGCCGTCGTCGACGACCGGCGCGACCGTGCGCACGGAGGGGCCGAGCACACCCAGGTGCGTCTCGGAGAAGGTCCGGCCCTGTACGGCGGGCTCGATGTGCCCGAGGTAGGTCCGGCCGATCTGGGCCGGCTCCGGGTGCGTCCAGCGCGTCCCGTCCGGGGCCATGATCACCACGAACGTGACCCCCGCTTCCTTGCGCAGCGCCTCGGCGTACGGCTGGAGCAGCGCGGTCGGGTGCGGGGAGCGGGCCGCCTCCACCACGGACGGGGAGGCGGCGACGGCCGTCGCGGTCGCCGTGGACTGCCGGCGGGCGGTCTCCTCGGCCTGCGAGCGGTCCGTCACATAGGCGAAGACCGCGCACCCGGCCACGATCGCGGCCACCAGCACGACCTGCATCGCGAAGAGCTGCCCGGCGAGGCTGCGGGGCCGGGGGCGGGGTATGCGCATGCACTCAGTCTGCCTGGCTGGAATTGCATGGCGGAATCGCGTGTCTCAATCGTGTCGGCGGATCGGTGAACGAAACGCACGCAAGGGTGACCGGGCTCACAGGGTGATGGATAGTCGCCGCAATCCCCCGGGACGGGGACACCATCTGGACGAGGAGGACCCCGTGGCCGCAGGACGGGACCGTACCCACTATCTGTATCTGGCAGTCATCGGTGCCGTCGTGCTCGGCATCACCGTCGGCTTCGCCGCCCCCGGCGTCGCCGTCGAGCTCAAACCGCTCGGCACCGGCTTCGTGAATCTGATCAAGATGATGATCTCGCCGATCATCTTCTGCACGATCGTGCTGGGGGTCGGCTCGGTCCGCAAGGCCGCGAAGGTGGGCGCGGTGGGCGGCCTCGCCCTCGGCTACTTCATGGTCATGTCGTCCGTCGCCCTCGCCATCGGCCTGCTCGTCGGCAATCTGCTCGACCCGGGTTCCGGTCTGCACCTCACCAAGGAGGTGGCGGCCGCGGGCGAGAAGCAGGCCGCGGGCGGCGGTGAGAGCACCGCGGACTTCCTCCTCGGCATCATCCCCAAGACCCTGGTCTCCGCCTTCACCGAGGGCGAGGTCCTCCAGACGCTGCTGGTCGCGCTGCTCGCCGGCTTCGCGCTGCAGGCCATGGGCAAGGCGGGCGAGCCGGTTCTGCGCGGCATCGGACACATCCAGCGTCTGGTCTTCCGCATTCTCGCCATGATCATGTGGGCCGCCCCGGTGGGCGCCTTCGGAGCCATCGCCGCGGTGGTCGGAGAGACGGGCGTGGACGCCCTGAAGTCCCTCGCCGTCATCATGATCGGCTTCTACGCGACCTGCGTGCTCTTCGTCTTCCTGGTGCTCGGCACGCTGCTGCGGCTGGTCGCCGGCATCAACATCTTCACGCTGCTGAAGTACCTGGGCCGGGAGTTCCTGCTGATCCTCTCCACCTCGTCGTCGGAGTCGGCGCTGCCGCGTCTCATCGCGAAGATGGAGCACCTCGGGGTGAGCAAGCCCGTCGTCGGCATCACCGTTCCGACCGGCTACTCCTTCAACCTCGACGGCACCGCGATCTACCTGACGATGGCCTCGCTCTTCGTCGCCGAGGCGATGGGCAACCCGCTGTCGGTCGGCGAGCAGATCTCGCTCCTCGTCTTCATGATCATCGCCTCCAAGGGCGCGGCGGGCGTCACCGGCGCGGGCCTGGCCACCCTCGCGGGCGGCCTCCAGTCGCACCGGCCCGAACTGGTCGACGGCGTCGGCCTGATCGTCGGCATCGACCGCTTCATGAGCGAGGCCCGCGCCCTGACCAACTTCGCGGGCAACGCGGTCGCGACCGTACTGGTCGGCACCTGGACGAAGGAGATCGACAAGGAACGGGCCGCCGAAGTCCTCGCCGGCCGTGTGCCGTTCGACGAGAAGACCCTGGTCGACGATCACGCCGAGGCCCCGGCGGACGTGCCGGAGCAGCGGGGCGACGAGAAGGCCCCCGCGGTGGTCTGAGGCTTCCCGCGGCGCGTGGGCCCGCCGGCGTACGGACAGCGTCCGTACGCCGGCGGGCCGGCCGGTCAGGTCGGGGGGTACGTCCCCGAGGCCGGTCCGGAGTCACGAAGGCACTGGTTCGTCGGACCGCGGCAGTGGTCCGGAGTCACGAAGGCATCGGCTCGCCGGACTCCAGCTGTGCCAACTCCCGCTCCTCCAGCACCAGATCGGCGGCCGCCGCCGAATCCCGTACGGTCTCCGGCCGGCTCGCCCCCGGGATCGGGATCACCGCCGGTGACCGGGCCAGCAGCCACGCCAGCGCCACCCGCTGCGGGCTCACCCCCCGCTCCCGCGCCACCGCGTGGAACCCGGCGAACGCCGGGTCCGCTTCCTGGCCCGACGCACCGTCCAGCGAGCTGCGCGAGATTCCGCCGAGCGGACTCCACGGCAGGAACGCCAGCCCCAGCTCCTCGCAGAGCCGCAGCTGCGCCTCGCCGGCCCGGACGGCGGGCGAGTAGCGGTTCTGCACGGAGACCAGCCGGTCGCCGAGGATCTCCCTGGCCAGCCGGATCTGTGCCTCGTCCGCGTTGGATATCCCGGCGAGCCGGACCGTGCCGGCGTCCAGGAGGTCGCGGACCGCCCCCAGCGAGTCTTCGTACGGCACGTCCGGGTCCGGCTTGTGGAGCTGGTAGAGCCCGATCGCCTCGACACCCAGGCGCGTGAGGGAAGCCTCCGCGGCCCGCCGCAGATGGCGGGGGTGGCCGTTCACGCTCCAGCCGCCGTCGGCCGTCCGTCCGCGCCCGCCCTTGGTGGCGACCAGTACCTCGTCCGTACCGCCGCCGTACGCCGCGAGCGCCCTGGCCACCAGCAGCTCCCCGGCGCCCGGCTCGCCGCCCGGCGGGTGGTACGAGTCGGCCGTGTCGAGCAGTGTCACGCCCGCGTCCAGGGCCGCGTGGACGGTGGCGAGAGCCCGGGCGGTGTCCGGACGGCCCTCGATCGACAGCGGCATGGTGCCGAGCCCCACCGCGCCGACCCGTACCCCGCCGATCGTCCGTGAGCGCATCAGCGGGCCTCTCCGGGAAGGGCGACGGTCTGCGCGATCGCCTCGCGCAGCCACTCGGAGGAGTGTCGGAAGGTGAATCCGAGTTCCGTGGCGCGGGAGTTGTCCATTCCATACGAGCGGGCGAAGGAGAAGGGGGAGACGTCTCCCACCTCGACCTTCCGGAAAACGGTCCGTCCGCCGACGAGTTCCTCGATCACCGCGCAGATGTCGGCCGTCGTCAACGGGCCATGGGAATGCGCGTTCACCGGCCCGGTGAATTCCTGCTCCACCGCCCAGGCGAGAAATTCGGCGATCTCCTCGACGTACACATAGGTGGCAGGGTGGTTCACGACCGGTACCGCGATCGGCTCGGCCGCGCGGACGCGCCGCGCGTAATGTCCGACCCGCCCGGTGAAGTCGTCCTCGCCGCCGAGGACATGAGCCACCCGGACGGCCGCGTACGGGAACGCCGGATCCGCGGCGAAGACGGCCTCCGCCTGCCGCTTCCCCTCTCCGTAGTGCGCGTCGAGGAAGGCGGCGTCGTCCCACGGGAGGCCGGTGTCCACGGCGATCCCGCGTGGATCGACGGCCTCTTCCCGCACCGGCGACGCGGAGTTCTCGTACTCGTACACCTCGACCGTGGACGTCATCACATAACGCCGGGCGCGCGGGCCGAAGACCCGGCGCGCGATCTCCGCCTGAACAGGGGTGTAGCAGACCTGGTCGATGACGGCGTCGAAGGTGCGCGCACCGAGCGCGGACTCCAGAGACGCCTCGTCATCGCGGTCGGCGACCAGATGCGTCACCCCCTCCGGTGGCGCCGAAGAACCCCGGTTGATGACGGTGACGGCATGTCCGGACGTCAGCAGAAGGCCGATCAGCCGCTTTCCGAAATAGCGGCTTCCGCCGATGACGCAGATGTCCAATGCCCTGCCCATTTTCCCAACTCCCTCTCGCGGTAGGACAAGTGTTACGGTGGCGCACCGCGTTCTGAAGGGGGAAACATGGGAGTCACGGACGTCACGCCAAAAGAACCACGGCATCTGCGCGCCGCCACCGAAGAAACATCGGCGCCCGCTTTCGACCCCGTCGACCGACAGATCCTGGAGCTCGTCCAGAGCGACGGCCGCATCAAGTTGAGCGAGCTGGGCCGGCGGGTCAGGCTGAGCCCCGCGGCCGTCACCGAGCGCGTCCGCCGTCTCGAGGCGTGCGGAGCCATCACCGGCTACGGCGCGCATGTCTCGCCGGCCCGGCTCGGCTACGGCATCCAGGCCTTCATCCGCGTCGATCCGCACGGCGGTTACACCCTCAAGCACCCCCGGACCCTGGAACTGACCGGCCGGCCCGAGGTCACCGAGGCCCACCACGTGGTCGGCGAGGACTGCTGGATCCTCAAGGTCGCGGTGACCGACACCCTCCATCTCGAAGAGATCCTGGAACAGACCTCCGCCCTCGGCCGGACGACCACCTCGATCGTGCTGTCGTCCCCCGTCGAGCGGAAGCCTCTGCTGCCGGCACCGCGCTGACCTGGATGGTTACCTGCTGGTGAGTATCTGACTTTTTTGTCGGTACTTGTGACGTGACGCTGTGCCCAAGAAGCATGGCGGCCATGTCCACCGCACGATCCACCCCAGCAACCACGCCTTCCACCACGGAAGCCAAGGCCCCCGTGACCGTCCTCGGCCTCGGTGCCATGGGCAGCGCCCTCGCCGGAGCCTTCCTCGCGGCCGGCCACCCCACCACCGTCTGGAACCGTTCGCCGGGCAGGGCGGACGACCTCGTCGCCCGGGGCGCGGTCCGCGCCGCCGACGCCGAGGCGGCCGTCCGTGCGGGCGAGGTCGTCGTCGTCTGCGTCGTCGACCTCGCGGCGTCCCAGGCCATCCTCGACCCGCTGGCCGGCGCCCTCGCGGGACGTGTCCTGGTGAACCTCACCTCGGACACCCCCGAGCGGGCACGCACCGCAGCCGCCTGGGCCGCCACCCACTCCATCGCCTATCTGGACGGTGCCGTCATGGTGCCGACCCCGGCCGTCGGCACCCCGGAGGCGCTGCTCTTCTACGCGGGTTCACGCGCCTCCTTCGAGGCGTACGAGTCCACCCTCAAGGCACTCGGCGGCCGGGCCGCGTTCGTCGGCGAGGACCACGGGCTGGCCGCGCTCTACGACCTGTCCCTGCTGGACTTCTTCTACGGCTCCATCACCGGCCTCATCCACGCCTTCGCGCTGGGCGCCGCCGACAAGGTGCCGGCGAGAGCGCTCGTCCCGTACATGCAGACCATCGTGGACATCCTGCCGCCCCTCGCACAGGGCTGGGCCGAGGCCGTCGACGCGGGCGAGTACCCCGGCCACGCGGCGAACCTGGGGATGATGAGGGAGGGCGTCGCGCACGTCCTCCACGCCTCCCGGGAGCGCGGTCTGGACGTGTCCCACCTGGAGGCCGTGACGTCCGTCGCCGACCGGGCGATCGCGCGGGGGCACGCCGCCGACGACTGGGCGAGCATCGTCGAGGTTCTCGGGAACGGGTCCTCACCGTCGAACCGCGCAGGCACTGCCTGACGTTCTGTTCGGCGCTGGCGGTCCACCACGGTGGTGAGGACGCGGGTCTCTTCCCGTCTGGACCGTACCCACCCTCACAAGGCGGATGTCTTCGAGCGGCTGCGACGGGAGCACGGCACGGTCGCCCGTGTCCTGGACGAGCTCCAGGCGCTGCTGTCGCGACTGGACGAAGTGGAACCGGGCACGCTCCGGGCGGAGTTCGACCGGCTCCAGGCCGAGCTGGAGGCCCACTTCGTCCATGAGGAGGAGCAGGTGATCCCGCTGCTGAGGTGAGGGCGGGGTCTCCTCGGCGTTCGGAGCGTTGCCTTGACCCCGACGTCAAGGATTACGGTCGGGGGCATGCGAATCGGCGAGCTTGCCGAGCGGGCCGGAACGACCACGCGGACTCTGCGGTACTACGAGTCCCGTGGCCTCCTGCCCGCCCGGCGGACGGTCAACGGCTACCGCACCTACGACGAGGACGACCTGCGGCTGCTCCAGCAGATCCGGACCCTGCAGGACTTCGGGTTCGAGCTGGAGGAGACCCGGCCGTTCGTCGAGTGTCTGCGCGCCGGCCACCCGGCCGGGGACGCCTGCCCCGCCTCGCTCGCCGTGTACCGGCGCAAACTCGCCGAGCTGGACGGGCTCATCGACCAGCTCCAGGCGGTGCGCGCGCAGGTCGGCGCGGAACTTCTCAGGGCCGAGGCGGAGCTGCCGGCCGGCCCCGAACCCAAGTGCGAACTCGGAGGATGAACGGATGATCCGGATAGAGGGCGTCGACGCGGTCACGGACGCGGACTTCGACGCGGAGGTGCTGGGGGCGGACCTCCCGGTCCTGGTGGAATTCACCGCGGACTGGTGCGGGCCGTGCCGCCAGCTCGCCCCGGTCCTCAGCGCGGTCGCGCGGGAGGAGCGGGACCGGCTGAAGGTGGTGCAGCTCGACGTCGACACCAACCCGGAGATCATGGCGCGCTACGGCGTGCTGTCGATGCCGACGCTCATGGTCTTCCGCACGGGCGAGCCGGTGAAGTCCATGGTGGGCGCCCGGCCCAAGCGGCGGCTGCTCCAGGAGCTGGAGGACGTGCTCGTCGACCGCGTCTGACAATGCGTGGCGCGGCCCCACGGGGCCGCGCCCAGGGCGCGTACGCATAAAAAATCCCCGGATCCGAATTGACGGCCGGGGTATTTCTCTGCGTATATTGGTTGTTTCCATCCATGCGCACATGAAAGCGCAAGGCCGAATCAACTAATGGCACTGTATCGCGTCAGGAGCTGAATTGTCAAGCGAGGAATTGCGGCGGGAACAGCAATTCGTCTCCCTCGTCCACGCGCGTCTCGACGCGCTCAGGGACGAGGCCGAATCCGCCGTCCAGACGTCGATCCAGCAGGTCGGGAACGGTCTTCAGGCCCGCGTGGAGCGGGATGTCGCCGTCATCGAGCAGTCCGCCACGCTCGCCGCGCTCAACACCAATGATTCCGGACTGTGTTTCGGTCGCATCGACCACCGCGACGGAGTCACCCATCACATCGGCCGAATTGGAATCCGGCGGGACGACGCCGAGCGGACACCCCTGCTCATCGACTGGCGCGCGCCCGTCGCGCGGCCTTTCTACCTCGCCACCGGATTCGAGCCGATGGGGCTGCGCAGAAGGCGCCACATCACCACCCAGGGCCGCACCGTCACCGCGCTGCACGACGAGATCATGGACCTCGACGACACGACCCGCACCGGTTACGAGTCCCGGGACGCGGACGAGGTCCTGCTCGCCGCGCTGAGCACCGCCCGGACCGGCCGGATGGGAGACATCGTGCGCACCATCCAGGCCGAGCAGGACCGCGTCATCCGGGCCCCGCACCAGGGCGTCCTGGTCGTCGAGGGCGGACCGGGAACGGGGAAGACCGCCGTCGCCCTCCACCGCGCCGCCTACCTGCTGTACGCGCAGCGCGAGCTGCTGGCCCGCCGCGCCGTCCTCGTCGTCGGGCCCAATCCCGCCTTCCTCGGCTACATCGGCGAGGTGCTGCCCTCGCTCGGCGAGACCGGAGTGCTCCTCTCCACGGTCGGCGAACTGTTCCCCGGCGTGCACGCCACCGCCACCGACAGCCCCCGCGCCGCCGCCGTCAAGGGCCGCGCGGAGATGGCGTCGACCCTCGCCGACGCCGTACGGGACCGGCAGCAGGTGCCCGAGCGGGGTGCCCCGCTGGTGATCCCGCACGACGACGGCGATCTGGTCCTGGACTGGGACATGGCCCTGGAGGCCCGGCACAAGGCGCGCGAGACGGAACTGCCGCACAACCTCGCCCGCCCGTACTTCGCCTTCCGGATCATCGACGCACTGGCCGAGCAGCTGTCCGACCGGATCGGCGCCGACCCCTACGGCGGCCCCAACTTCCTCGGCCCCGACGACATCGCCCAGCTCGCCAAGGGCGTGGCCGCCAGCGCCGAGGTGCACGCGGCGATCGATTCCCTGTGGCCGGCGCTGACCCCCCAGGACTTCGTCGCCGACTTCCTCGAGGAACCCTCCCACCTGCCGGACCAGGACGCCGCGGCGATCCGCCGCACCGGCGGCCCGTGGACCGTCTCCGACGTGCCCCTGCTGGACGAGGCCGCCGAGCTCCTCGGCGAGGACGACTCCGCCGCCCGCGCCGCCCAGGAGGCCGAACGCCAGCAGCGGATCGCCTACGCCCAGGGCGTCCTGGACGTCTCCTACGCCTCCCGCACCTATGAGTTCGAGGACAAGGAGGAGCTCGACAAGGACGCCTCGGAGGTCCTCGCCGCGCACGACGTCATCGACGCCGAACGGTTCGCCGACCGGCACGAGGAGAGCGACCACCGCACCGCCGCCGAGCGCGCCGCCGCCGACCGGACCTGGGCGTTCGGGCACATCATCGTCGACGAGGCGCAGGAGCTGTCGCCCATGGCGTGGCGGCTGCTGATGCGCCGCATCCCCACCCGCTCGATGACCCTTGTCGGCGACCCGGCCCAGACCGGGGACGAGGCGGGGTGCGGCTCGTGGGAGCAGATCCTCCACCCGTACGTCGAGGACCGCTGGGAACTCACGCGGCTCGGCGTCAACTACCGCACCCCCGCGGAGATCATGGAGTACGCCGCCGAGCGGCGCCGCGCCCACGATCCGGGATTCGAGCCGCCGCGTTCCATCCGCTCGACGGGCGCGCGGCCGTGGGAGCGGACCCTCCCGCTGAGCGAGGTACCGGCACTCGCCCTCGAGGAGGCACCGACGGAGGGCCGGCTCGCCGTGATCGCCCCGCGCGACCTGCACGCCCCTCTCGCGGACCTGGCGCCCGACGGGCCGCTGGACCTCTCCCGGCCCGTCGTCCTGCTCGACCCGCGCGAGGCCAAGGGCCTGGAGTTCGACACCGTGCTCGTCGTCGAGCCGGACCGGATGCCCGTCAACGACCTCTACGTGGCACTGACCCGGGCGACCCAGCGCCTCGGGATCGTCCACATCGCCCCGGCCGGGGACGCCGCCCGCTAGCGCGGCAGTGACGACGCAGAGCGGCCCCGTGCGCCGGCCGGCGCACGGGGCCGCTCACGTCAGGAAGCCGTCACGCCGGCCGCAGCCACACCGTCGCCAGCGGGGGCAGCGTCAGCTCGATGCTCGACGACCGCCCGTGCGAGGCCACCGACTCCGCCTTCAGCGGGTCCGGGCACACCACGTCGCCGCCGCCGTAGCGGGCCGCGTCCGTGTTGAGGACCTCCGACCAGGCCTCCACCCCGTCCGGCACGCCCAGACGGTAGTGGTGGCGCACCACCGGCGAGAAGTTGCTCACCGCCAGCAGGGGAGCCCCCTCCGTGTCGAAGCGGAGGAAGGCGAACACATTGTCCTCCACGGCGTCCCCGGCCACCCAGGCGAACCCCTCGGGGACGGTGTCCCCCTGCCAGAGCGCGGGAGTCCGCGTGTACACGGTGTTCAGGTCGCGCACCAGGTCCCGCACACCCCGGTGGTCCGCCTCCGCCGCGTACGACGGGTCGAGCAGCCACCAGTCCGGGCCGTGGCCCTCCGACCATTCCGCACCCTGGGCGAACTCCTGGCCCATGAAGAGGAGTTGCTTGCCCGGATGTGCCCACATGAAGCCCAGGTACGCGCGGTGGTTGGCGCGCTGCTGCCACCAGTCACCGGGCATCTTGGACACCAGTGACCGCTTGCCGTGCACCACCTCGTCGTGCGAGATCGGCAGAACGTAGTTCTCGCTGTACGCGTACACCATCGAGAAGGTCATCTCGTGGTGGTGGTACTTGCGGTGCACCGGCTCCTTGGAGACATAGCCGAGCGAGTCGTGCATCCAGCCCATGTTCCACTTCATGCCGAAGCCGAGGCCGCCGAAGCCACCGGAACCGACCTGGTCGGTGGGGCGGGTCACGCCGTCCCAGGCCGTGGACTCCTCGGCGATCGTGACGACCCCGGGGCAGCGCCGGTAGACCGTGGCGTTCATCTCCTGGAGGAAGGCGACCGCGTCCAGGTTCTCCCGGCCGCCGTGCTCGTTCGGCGACCACTCGCCCTCCTCGCGCGAGTAGTCGAGGTAGAGCATCGAGGCGACCGCGTCCACCCGCAGCCCGTCGATGTGGAACTCCTCGCACCAGTACACCGCATTGGCGACAAGGAAGTTCCGGACCTCCTTGCGGCCGTAGTCGAATTCGAGGGTGCCCCAGTCCGGGTGCGCGGCCCGCTGCGGATCCGTGTGCTCGTACAGCGGGCGTCCGTCGAACTCCGCGAGCGCCCAGTCGTCACGCGGGAAGTGCGCCGGCACCCAGTCCATCAGGACCCCGATACCGGCCCTGTGCAGCGCGTCGATGAGGTACTTGAAGTCGTCCGGTGAGCCCATCCGGGACGTCGGCGCGTAGAAGCCGGTGACCTGGTAGCCCCACGAACCGCCGAACGGGTGCTCGGTGATCGGCATCAGCTCGACATGGGTGAACCCCAGGTCGCGCACGTACGAGGGAAGCTGCTGCGCCAGCTGGCGGTAGGTCTGGCCCGGCCGCCACGACGGCAGGTGCACCTCGTAGACCGAGATGGGCGACTCGTGGTGGGGATGCGCTCCGCGGCGCGCCATCCACTGGCCGTCCTCCCACTCGTGGTGCGAGTCGGTGACGATCGACGCCGTGGCCGGCGGCACCTCGGCGCGCCGGGCCATCGGGTCCGCGCGCAGCGTGTGCGAGCCGTCCGGCCGGGTGATGTCGTACTTGTAGAGCGCGCCGTCGCCCACGCCCGGCACGAACAGCTCCCACACCCCGGTCGCGCCCAGCGACCGCATCGGAAGCGAGGTGCCGTCCCAGTAGTTGAAGTCGCCGCTCACCCGCACCCCGCGCGCGTTGGGCGCCCAGACGGTGAACCGGGTCCCGCTCACGCCCTCGTGGACCATCGGCCGTGCGCCGAGCGCCGTCCACAGCTCCTCGTGCCGACCCTCGCCGATCAGATGCAGGTCGAGCTCTCCGAGCGCGGGCAGGAAGCGGTGCGGGTCGCCGACCTCGATCTCGTCCTTGTCGTAACGCACCAGCAGCGTGTACTGGGGGACCTTGCGCAGCGGGAGCAGCGCGGCGAAGAACCCGTCGCCCTCGTCGAACAGCTCGGCCCGCAGCCCCTTGCCCACCACCGTGACCGCCTTGGCGTACGGCCGCAGCGTCCGGAACACCACCCCGCCGCGCACCGAGTGCGCGCCCAGCACGGCGTGCGGGTCGTAGTGCTCACCGGCGAGCAGTCGTGCCCGGTCCCCGAACTCGATGGGTGGCGCGAGCCGGGCGCCCCGCCCGCCTCCCTTGCGGGGAGCGGGGGCCTTCGCCGACGCCTTGGTGGAAGCCCTCGCCGGGGCCTTGGCCGATGTCTTGGCCGGCGCCTTGGCGGCTCGCTTCGTCTTGGCCGGTTCCGGTGCCGGAGCCGGTGCCGGTTCCGGCGACGTCGCGGGAGGCGGCAGGACGGGCGCGGAGGGCTGCTCGTCCGACACCTGGCGGGCAGGTTCGCGGGACGGGTGGCGGGCGGTCACGGGGGATGGCCTCCTTGGAGAGTGAACGGGGAGAGGGGGACGCGCGGAGCGCGCGGCGGTCTCAGGAGCGGCCGGCGAGGCGGTGGATCGCCGCCATCGGCACCGGCAGCCAGTCGGGGCGGTGCCGTGCCTCGTACACGACCTCGTACACCGCCTTGTCGGTCTCGTAGGCGCGCAGCAGCGCAGGTTCGTCCCGCGGGTCGGTGCCGGACGCCTCGGCGTATCCGGCGCAGTACGCCTCCCGGCAGCGCGCCGCCCACTCGGGGTTCCACGGGTGGTGCGTGCGGGCCGCGTAGTCGAAGGAGCGGAGCATTCCGGCGACGTCGCGGACTGGCGGGTGGGGGCGGCGCCGCTCGGCCACGGGCTTGGCCGGTTCGCCCTCGAAGTCGATGACGGACCAGCTGCCGTCGGTGGCGCACAGGGTCTGGCCCAGGTGCAGATCGCCGTGCACCCGCTGGACGAACCCGGGCCCGGACTTGGCGGTGACCTCTGCGAACACCGCGCGCAGCCCGGGGACGTACGGCGTGAGCGCGGGCACCGCCTGCGCGGCCGCGTCCAGACGCTCGCACATGGCGGCCACCAGCTGCTCGGTGCCGGCCTCGGTGAGGGTTTCGGTGGGCAGCGCCTCGGCCAGCGCGGTGTGCACCTCGGCGGTGGCCCGCCCCAGCGCGTGGGCCTCCGCGGTGAACTCCCGCCCGGCGGTGAGGGCGTCGAGAGCGAGCCGCCAGCCGTCCCGGGAATCCCGCAGATACGGCTGGAGCACACCCAGGGTGCTCGGCTCGGGTCCCTCTGCCGCCTCGTACCAGGCGACGGGCGCCGGCACCCGGCCGCAGCCCGCGCGGGCCAGCGCGAGCGGGAGTTCGAGGTCGGGGTTGGCGCCCGGCCCGACCCGGCGGAAGATCTTGAGGATGTACGCATCGCCGTACACCAGCGAGGAGTTGGACTGCTCGGCGTCCAGCACCCGGGGCGCGAGTCCCTCGGGGAGCTCGGTGATGCGGGCGAACCGCAGCGGTCCGAGGGCGCCCGGTGTGCGCAGCCGCTCCAGGAGCAGCGCGGCGAGGCGCGGGTCGCGCAGCCCTTCGTAGATCGTGCGGCCGGCCAGCGGGCCCTCGTGGACCCGGCCGATCAACGCGGGCGCCAGCCTGGGCGGCAGCGCGGTGCGTACGCCCAGGAGGAGTTGGTAGCAGTCGGCCCCGGCCCGTGAGGGCGGGCCGGGCTGCTGGACCCGTACCAGCAGATGCAGCAGCCCCGGCCCCGCGCCGTCCACCGGCAGCAGCTCGGTGGCCGAGACGAGGGAGAACCCGTTCACCGGCCGCCCCTTGCCCGCGAACCAGCGCTGCCGGGGCAGCCATTCATGCAGCAGCGGCGCGAGTGACGGGAGGAGGGCGGCCGGGGCCCGGGTGGTGGAAGCGGTCTCCGGCATGGCGTCGCGTCCTTTCCCCGGGCGCAGCTCGGAATGCGCAGAGTGTCCCGGATTGCGGCTTGACTGTCCGGCTGTGCGGGACGTGTCGGGCGGGGAAGGTCCGTATGGGCCCGACAAGACGGTCCGGATGGACCAGATGCGGTGTGCTGGTGACCCTGCCCAGGGAGGAGCGGTGGAAACCGCCCCACCCCCGGGCATTCATGGTCAACTCGGCTTTGTCTCCCGGCGGAGACGGAACCAGTAGAAGCCGTGACCGGCAAGGGTCAACAGATAGGGCCACTCACCGATGGCCGGAAACCGTACCCCGCCGAGCAGTTCCACCGGGTGCAGTCCGTTGAAGGCCCGCAGATCCAGTTCGGTCGGCTGCGCGAAACGCGAGAAGTTGTTCACGCACAGCACCAGGTCGTCGCCGTACTCCCGGAGGAACGCGAGCACGGCCGGATTCGACGACGGGAGTTCCGTGTACGTGCCCAGACCGAAGGCCTTGTTCTGCTTGCGGATCTGGATCATCTGCCGTGACCAGTGCAGCAGCGACGACGGGGAGGCCATCGACGCCTCGACATTGGTGACCTGGTAGCCGTAGACCGGGTCCATGATGGTCGGCAGGTACAACCGGCCCGGGTCGCACGAGGAGAAGCCCGCGTTCCGGTCGGGCGTCCACTGCATCGGTGTCCGTACCGCGTCCCGGTCACCGAGCCAGATGTTGTCGCCCATGCCGATCTCGTCGCCGTAGTAGAGCACCGGCGAGCCGGGGAGCGACAGCAGGAGGGCGGTGAACAGCTCCATCTGGTTGCGGTCGTTGTCGAGCAGCGAGGCGAGCCGCCGCCGGATGCCGATGTTGGCCCGCATCCTCGGGTCCTTGGCGTACTCCGCGTACATGTAGTCGCGCTCTTCGTCCGTGACCATCTCGAGCGTCAGCTCGTCGTGGTTGCGCAGGAAGATGCCCCACTGACAGTTGGCCGGAATCTCCGGGGTCTTCGCCAGGATCTCCGAGACCGGGTAGCGGGATTCGCGCCGGACGGCCATGAAGATCCGCGGCATCACCGGGAAGTGGAACGCCATGTGGCACTCGTCGCCGCCGGAGGCGAAGTCGCCGAAGTAGTCGACCACGTCCTCCGGCCACTGGTTCGCCTCGGCCAGCAGCACGGTGTCCGGGTAGTGGGCGTCGATCTCCTTGCGGACCCGCTTGAGGAAGGCGTGCGCCGCGGGGAGGTTCTCGCAGTTCGTCCCCTCCTCCTGGTAGAGGTACGGCACCGCGTCCAGCCGGAAGCCGTCGATGCCCAGGTCCAGCCAGAAGCGCAGCGCGGAGAGGATCTCCTCCTGGACCGCCGGGTTCTCGTAGTTCAGGTCGGGCTGGTGCGAGAAGAACCGGTGCCAGAAGTACTGCTTGCGGATCGGGTCGAAGGTCCAGTTGGACGTCTCCGTGTCGACGAAGATGATCCGGGCGTCCGCGTACTGCTTGTCGTCGTCGGCCCAGACGTAGTAGTCGCCGTAGGGCCCGTCCGGGTGGGCCCGGGACTCCTGGAACCACGGGTGCTGGTCGCTGGTGTGGTTCATCACGAAGTCGATGATCACCCGCATGCCACGCTGGTGCGCCGCGTCCACGAACTCCACGAAGTCGGCGAGATCGCCGAACTCGGGCAGCACGGCAGTGTAGTCGGAGACGTCGTAACCACCGTCTCGCAAGGGGGACTTGAAGAACGGCGGCAGCCAGAGGCAGTCCACGCCCAGCCACTGGAGATAGTCCAGCTTGGCGGTGATGCCCTTGAGGTCGCCCACCCCGTCGCCATTACTGTCCTGGAAGGACCGGACCAGGACCTCGTAGAAGACGGCTCGTTTGAACCAGTCCGGGTCGCGGTCCTTGGCTGGGGTGTCCTCGAAGGTGTCGGGGACGGGTTCGTTGACGATCATGATGTGGGTGACCCTCCGATCGGCGGGGACGGTCGCAGGGCGCTGTACTCGTCCGGTGCCGCGACGTCCGCGGCTTCCGCCGCGCGGCTTCCGGACCCCCGGATGACGAGGATGTGCGCGGGCGTGACGCCCGGCTCCAGGCGCACATAGTTGGCCCTGCCCCAGTGATAGGTCTCGCCGGTGAGCTCGTCGCGCACCGGAACGGTCTCGTGCCCCTGAAGTCCTTCCAGGCCGAGTTCCGGCATGTCCAACGAGACCGTGGCCTCCTGGGTGTGGTGCGGGTCGAGGTTGACGACCACCAGAACGGTGTTCGAACCCGACCGCTTGCTGTAGGCGATCACCGCGTCGTTGTCCGCGTGGTGGAAACGGAGGGTCCGCAGGGTCCGCAGGGCGGGGTGGCGGCGCCTGATCCGGTTGAGCGCGGTGATCAGCGGGGTGATCGTGCGGCCCTCGCGCTCGGCGGACTCCCAGTCGCGCGGGCGCAGTTCGTACTTCTCCGAGTTCAGGTACTCCTCGCTGCCCTCGCGCAGGGGGGTGTTCTCGCAGAGCTCGAAGCCCGCGTAGACGCCCCAGGTCGGGGAGAGGGTCGCGGCGAGCACCGACCGCACCTCGAAGGCGGGCCGGCCCCCGTGCTGGAGGTAGGCGTGCAGGATGTCGGGCGTGTTCACGAAGAAGTTGGGCCGCATGTAGGCGGCGGCGTCCCCGGACAGTTCCGTGAGGTACTCGGTCAGCTCGTGCTTGGTGGTGCGCCAGGTGAAGTAGGTGTACGACTGCTGGAATCCGACCGCGCCAAGGGTGTGCATCATCGCCGGCCGGGTGAATGCCTCGGCCAGGAAAATCACGTCGGGGTCGGTCCGGTTGATCTCCCCGAGCACCTTCTCCCAGAAGACGACCGGTTTCGTGTGGGGATTGTCCACACGGAAGATGCGTACCCCGTGGTCCATCCAGTACCGCAGAATGCGTACGGTCTCCTGAACGATTCCGGCCAGATCCTTGTCGAAGGCGATCGGATAGATGTCCTGGTACTTCTTCGGCGGATTCTCGGCGTAGGCGATGCTGCCGTCGGCGCGGTGGTGGAACCACTCCGGGTGCTTCTCCACCCACGGGTGATCGGGTGAGCACTGGAGCGCGAAGTCCAGAGCGATCTCCAGCCGCAGTTCGCGGGCCCGGGCCACGAAGGCGTCGAAGTCCTCAATGGTGCCCAGGGCCGGGTGGATCGCGTCGTGGCCGCCCTCGGGAGAGCCGATGGCCCATGGCACGCCGACATCGTGCCGACCGGGCTTCAGTGAATTATTGGGGCCCTTGCGATGGGTGGTGCCAATGGGGTGAATGGGTGGGAGATAGACGACGTCGAAGCCCATCGCGGCAATGGCCGGCAACCGCTCGGCGGCCGTACGGAAAGTCCCGGAGACCGGGCCGCCCCGTTTGCGCAGCCGGGCGCCCTCGGAGCGGGGGAAGAGCTCGTACCAGGAGCCGAAGAGCGCCCGCTCCCGCTCCACGAGCAGCGGCAGGGAAGGGCTGGAGCTGACCAGTTCGCGCAGCGGATGACGCGTCAGGGCCTCGGTGACCTGCGGTGCGAGGGCCGCCGCGAGCCTCGCGGCGGCGGGCCGCCGCTCGTCGCGCAGCGCGTCCACGGCGGCAAGGACGGCCTCCCGGCCGTCCTTCTTCGGGACCCCGGCGGCGGCGCGCTCATGGAGTTCGGCGCCCTCGGCGAGGACCAGCTCGGAGTCGATCCCGGCCGGGATCTTGATCCCGGCGTGGTGGCGCCAGGTGGCCAGCGGATCGCTCCAGGCCTCGACCGTGTACGTCCAGTGGCCGGGGGAGTCCGGGGTGACGTCGGCACCCCAGCGGTCGGTGCCGGGGGCCAGTTCCCGCATGGGAGTCCAGGGCCCGGGGCGGCCCGAGGGATCGCACAGGACGACATTGGCGGCGACCGCGTCATGGCCCTCACGGAAAACGGTGGCGGTGACCTGGAACGTTTCTCCGGCCACCGCCTTGGCGGGCCTTCGCCCGCAGTCCACCAGGGGGCGGACGTCGAGCACGGGAATGCGACCAATCAGCGACTTCACGGCATCACCTGGGGTTGCTCAAAGGGGTGCGGGTGCGCTCTTTGTAGCTGCTCCGTCGACGGATGGCGGGCTGCGGGCATGGCCGCTCCTGTCCGCGTTCACTCGGATAGCGGGTCTACGGCGTGCACTCGGGTGTGCGTACCGGGTGAGCCTTCCCACAGTTTTCGGGTGGGCAATCCGGTGCTGTGTTAACTACTAGGGCGTAGGGGAGCGCACAAGACGATCGGGCCCGCGAGGCGGGTTTTCCGGCTGGGGGTCCGGTGGTCGCCCCCCGGCGATCGCAGTACTACTAGGGCGTGGGGAAGCGCACAAGACGATCGGACCGCGGCGGCGGGTTTTCGGTGGGGCGTCCGGAAATCGCTCCGAACAAAAGTCCGGCCCCGCCTGAGTGTGGCGGGGCCGGACGAGGGTGGACCGAATTCAGCCTTGCGGCTGCGCGTCCCTCTCCTCCGTATCGCTGCCCCACACCTGCCACGGCTGTCGCGTCACCCATTCCTCCACCGGCGCGGGCCGCACCGACAGGACGTCCGCCGCGACGCCGTCGTCGCCCGCCATCAGCAGCGGGTCCGCGCCGGTCGCCATGTAGTGGTAGATCCCCGCGACGCCGGCCGCGGCTTCCGCGCCGAGCAGTTGGGCCAGCCCCTTCTCGAACGCCGCGGGCTCCAGCGGGAGATACCGCACTTCCCGGCCCAGCCCCCGGGAGAACGCCTCCGCGAGGTCCGTCCCGGTCAGGGAGTGCGCGCCGCCGATGTCGAACGTACGGCCGTCGAGACCCTCACCCGTCAGCGCCGCGTACACCGCCTCCGCCAGGTCGCGGTGGGAGAGCCAGGCCGTCGGGGCGCTCGCCGGCAGTGGATAGGCGAGGACGCCCTCATTGACCAGGGCGGGACCGTTCCACGGGCTGAAGAGGTTGTCCAGATAGACCGGCGGCCGCACCACCACGAGCGGAACGCCGCTCTCCCGGAGGACCTCCTCGGCGATCCGCCGGGTCTCGAACGCGGTGATCCGGGTCCGCTCCTGCGGGATCCGGGTGTTGGTGTTGTACACGAGCCGCAGGATCCCCGCGTCCGCCGCCGCCCGCGCGATGTTCCGGGCGTACCGGCGCACCCGCTCGGTGTCGTACACCAGCGGCATCGTCACCATGGCGTGCGTCGCGCCCTCGAAGAGCCGCCGGACGTCCGCCGCGTCGGTCAGGTCACCCGCGACGAAGGAGACGCCCGGCAGCGGCGGCCGGTCGCCGTCGGGCCGCCGGGTCAGCGTACGGATCCGGTGGTGCCGCTCGGCCAGCAGACGGGCCACGGCCCCGCCCTGGAAGCCGGTCGCTCCCACGACCGCCACGCGCATCGGAATGTGATCGGACATGTGTCTGAAGTGCCCTTCGATAGGGTGTGGCTGCTGCCGTCAACGGCTTTCTCAGGTTGATGGCGGCGGCTTTGGCCGATCAATTAACAAACCGGGGCGGAAGTTGAAGGATCGTCCATGGACACCGTGGGTACCGAAAGCGACGACCTCCTCAGTGAGCTGCTGAAGCCGCTCCGGCTCACCGGAGTCTTCGACAGCCGTTGGCACGTCAGCGCCCCCTGGGCCATCGAGGGTGACGCCGAACAGAGCTGCGCCGTCCTCCACTACATCGTCGAGGGCGGCTGCTGGATCACAGGAGAGGAGCAGACCCCGCTCGAACTGCGGGCCGGCGACCTGATCGTCTTTCCCACCGGCACCGCGCACCGGCTCTCCGACCGCCCCGACCGCCAGGGCGTACCACTGAAGGCCGTACTGCCGGAGCGTCAGCCCGGCACCTCCGGCGAAATCCGGATCGAGGGCACCGGCCCGCGGAGCCGGCTGCTCTGCGCCGGCCTGCACTACGACGCCAGCGCCGCCACAGGTCTCTACCAGGCGTTGCCCTGGGCGCTCGTCCTGGACGGCTCCCAGGTCGACCGTGAGCCGCTGCTGCGCGACACACTGCGCCTGCTGGCGTCACCGGACCGGCCGATCGGGCCCGGGGACCGGCTCATCACGCTGCGCGCCTTCGAGATGGCGCTCGTCCTCGCCCTGCGGCCGCTGCTGCGCGAGCTCACCGACAACCCGGCCTCGCTGCCCGTCCTGCGGCACCCGGGGATCAGCCGGGCGCTGGTGACGATCGCGACCCGGTTCGCCGAGCCGTGGACCATCGACTCGCTCGCCAAGGAGGTCGGGATGTCCCGCTCGGCGTTCACCGCCGCCTTCCGGGAGCTCGTCGGCGAGGCTCCGGCCCGTCATCTGACCGGCCGCCGGATGCAGGAGGCGGCGCGGCTGCTGGGGGAGACCTCGCTGCCCCAGTCGGCCGTGCCGCAGCGCGTCGGCTACCAGAGCTCGGTGGGCTTCCATCTCGCGTTCCGCAAATGGTTCGGCAAGACGCCGGGTGAGTACCGCACGAGCGTCGCCAGCGCAGCCTGATCCGACGAAACGGAATATGCCCCGGCGCGCCGCCTTGACCCGGACTGGCCGGTTCTTAAGGACCAGTGGACGGACGTTCATTGCCGCAGGTGGGTACGGGAGGAGAGGCTCGGCTCGGGGCGTGGCCGTACGGATGAGGAGAACTGGTGACGAGGTCCGGTCGGGATTATCTGGAGTCGCTGCGCGACGGGCGGGAGGTATGGCTCGACGGGGAGCGGATCAAGGACGTCACACGGCACCCCGCGTTCCGCAACACCGCCGCGTCGATCGCCCACCTGTACGACCTCGCGCACGACTCCGAGCACACACCGGTGCTGACCCAGGGAGGCGTCCACCGCGCGTTCGCCGTTCCGCGTTCGTACCAGGACCTGGTCTCCCGCAGGGCCGCGTACAAGGTGTGGGCGGAGGCGAGTTTCGGCTTCCTGGGACGCACACCCGACTACATGGCGGGCGCGGCGGCCGGCTTCGCCGCGGTGCCCCAGGTCTTCACCACCGACGCGTTCGACGGCGCCGGCAACGCCCTCGCCTACCACCGGCGGCTCGCCGAGGGCGATCTGTATCCGACGTTCACCATCACCAACCCGCAGATCGACCGGACCGCATCAGCCTCCGAGCAGGAGGAGGACGACCTGATCGTCCGGGTCGTCGCCGAGAAGGACGGCGGGATCGTGGTGCGCGGCGCCAAGATGATCGGCACCGCCGCCGTCTTCGGCAACGAGGTGATCGTCGGCACCATCGAACCGCTCGCCCCGCAGGACGTCGAGCACGCCGTCTGCTTCTCGCTGCCGATCGACACCCCGGGGCTGAAGTTCATCTCCCGGACCTCGTACGAGGCGCAGGCCCGCAGCGTCTTCGACAACCCGCTCTCCTCGCGTTTCGACGAGAACGACGCGCTGCTCGTCTGCGACGACGTCTTCGTCCCCTGGGAGAACGTCCTCGCCTACCGCAACGTCGACGTGTCCTTCCGGATGTGGTGGCAGACGCCCGCCTATCTGAACTTCGTGCACCAGGCGGCCACCCGCTTCTGGACCAAGCTCGAATTCCTCACCGGCATCGCGATCCTGCTGACCAAGGCGAACAACACGTACCAACTGCCGCCCGTCACCCAGGCCATCGGTCGTCTTCTCGGCAAGGTCGCCCAGGCCAAGGCCTTCGTCCTGGCAGCCGAGGCGTCCTGTCAGCAGGTCGACGGCGGCCACGGCGGTGTCATGCCCGGCAAGGACATCTCCTTCGCCCAGCGCATCATGGCCGGCGAGATCTACCCGCAGGCCGTCCAGGAGATCAAGCTCCTCGCCGGCGGCGGCGTCATCCAGCTGCCCGCGTCCGGCGACGACCTGCTGCACCCCGAGCTCGGCCCGCTGATCAGGAAGTACATCCGCTCGCCCGGGACCCCGGCCGAGAACCGCGTCAAGCTCCTCAAGCTCGCCTGGGACGCGCTCGGTTCGGAGTTCGCCGGCCGCCACGAGCAGTACGAGCGCTTCTACCACGGAGCCCCGCACATCTATCTGATGCAGCAGGCCTGGGAGGGGGAGGGCGCGCACTGCGAGAGCCTCGCCCAGGCGTGCCTCGACGGTTACAGCCTGGGGCCGGGCCGGTGACCACGGTCTCCCCGCGCGCGGCCCTCGGGCTGCTCGCCTCCACCCAGCTGCTGCTGATCATGGACACCGCGATCATCAATGTCGCGCTGCCCTCGATCGGCGACGACCTCGGCTCGGGTTCGGCGGGACTGTCATGGGTGGCCAACGCCTACCTGATCACCTTCGGCGGGCTGCTGCTCCTCGGCGGGCGCACCGCCGATCTGCTGGGCCACCGGCGGCTGTTCGTCGCCGGGCTCACGCTGCTCGGCGCCGCCTCCGCCGCCGGTGGTCTCGCGACCAGTGCCGGTGTGCTGGTCGCCGCCCGTGCCGCGCAGGGCGTCGGAGCGGCACTGGCCGGCGCGGCCGCCTTCGCGCTGCTGCTGACGCTCTTCCCCGACGGCCCCGCCCGGCACAAGGCGCTCGGCGCGTTCGCCGCCATGGGCGGACTCGGCGGCGTCGTCGGCACCGTCCTCGGCGGCATCCTCACCGACGTCCTCGGCTGGCGCTCCACCTTCTGGCTCAATGTGCTCGTCGGGCTGCTCCTGGCCACCCTGGCACTGCGCGTACTCGACGGGGGGAGGCTCCCCCGCGGCTCCGCGGGCGCCAAGGACGCCGCCCGCGCCGGAGCGGGCTTCGACCTGGGCGGCGCCCTCACCGTCACCGGCGGCCTCGGCCTGATCGCCTACGCCCTCGTCGGCGCCGGCGAGAACGGCTGGGCCGGCGCCCGTACCCTCGTCACCGGCGCCGCCGGACTCGCCCTGCTCGCCGTCTTCGCCGTACTGGAGACGAGGACCGCCCGGCCCCTGGTGCCGCCCGCGGTCCTCAAGCGGCCCGCGCTGCGTCTGGCCAACGTCCTCAGCGCGCTCGCCCAGATGGCGCTGTTCCCGATGTTCTTCCTGGTCAGCCTCTATCTGCAGCGCGTGCTCGGCCACTCCCCGCTGACCGGCGGCCTCGGGCTGCTTCCGCTGTCCCTGGTCGTCGTCGCCGTCGCTCCGCAGACCGGCCGGATCATCCACCGGCTCGGTCTCACCCGGACCATGACCCTCGGTTTCGGGCTGCTCTTCGCCGGCACCCTCTGGCTGGCCCTCGCGCTCCGCGCCGACGGCACCTTCTTCACCACAGTCCTCGCGCCCAGCCTCGTGCTCGGCGCCGCCCTGCCGTTGGTCATGGTCACCACCAATGTGGCCGCCACGGCGGAAGCCACCGCCGAGGAGACCGGACTCGCCTCCGGACTCGTCAACACCAGCCAGCAGTTCGGCTCGGTGCTCGGCCTGGCCGTTCTGGTGGCCGTAGCCACCGCCCGTACCGAGACCGCCGGAGCGGTCGCCGAGACCACCGGCTACAGGACGGCGCTGCTGGTCGGCGCCGCCTTCGCCGGGGCGGCCGCCCTGCTCTCCGTACGGCTTCGCCTGCCCCGGCCCGCGACGGCGCCACCGCGCCCGGACCGGGTGGGCGACCCGCGGTAACCGCTGAGCGGACCGCATCCACCCGCTGCCCAACCTCGCCCGAGGGGGACATTCCGTTGACCCTGTACGACCTTGTCGCGCCCGGTCTCGATACACACGGCGACCCGCGCTACCGCATCGCCGAGATCCGCGCGGCCGACCCGCTCGGCGCCGACGCCCTGCTCGCCGCGCTGCCCGCGATGAACCGTGACGCCGACGTCGCGGCGCTCACCGTCGCCCTGCGCGCACTCGTGCCCGACCTCGACCGTGTCGCCGAGTGGAGCGTCGTCGACGCGCTCGCCGCGATGCGCGACCTCGGCATGCTGCTCGGCTCGCTCAAACGGCACGGTACCCAGCCCGTCGCCGCCGTCCCCGAAGTCCTGCCGGTCCTGGAGGAACTGGCCCGCCGCACCGACATGGTGCCCCGCGACACCGTGCACCACTACACCACCTGGAACCCGCTCGGCCGACGCCAGCGGATGTACACCGGGCACCCCATGGAGGCCGACCTCCAGGAGGCGGTCCGGATGGTCTTCCCCGGTCTGGTCGCCGCCCTCGACACCTGCGGCGAGCTCGCCAGGCTGGAACCGTACGACCCGGGCTTCGCCCTCACGCTGGACCGCACCGCCCACCACGTCCAGTCGATGGTCGACTCGATCGACTTCACCGTCGCCCATGTCTCCCCGGTGTACTTCGCGCAGACCCTGCGCTCCTACTTCGAGGAGATAGACGTGGCCGGGCGCGACTACCTCGGCCCGGCCGCCGCGCAGGTGCCGCTCTGGCTCGTCGATCTGACGCTGTGGCAGTCCGACCGCTCCAACCCGGCCTACGACGCGTTCCTCGCCGAATCGGTCCAGTACAGCCTGCCGAGCTGGCGTGCCTTCCACGCCCGGCACGCGGGCGGCACCTCCGCCGTCTCCAAGCTGTCCGCCGCGATCAGCTGGGAGACCGTCCACCGACTGCCCCCGCAACTGGCGGCCTCCGCCGCGTCCCTGGCCCGGGTGCTGCGCATCCTCAAGACCTTCCGGGCCCGCCACCTCGGCATCGCCCGCAAGGCCTACAGCGACGACATACGCCTCTACGACGAGGGCAGCGGAGGCGCCCCCGTGGTCCTGCTGCGTTCGATACTCGACCTGACCCGGGACAACGAGACGCTGGTGCGCCGCTCCACGCCCCGGTCCGGCGCCGGCCCCACGGCCGCCTGAGGAGGAGACCATGCCCCCCCATGCCGCACACCGGTCCCGGCACATCGTCATCGCGGGCGGCGGCATCGCCGGGCTCACCGCCGCCCTCGCCCTCCACACCGCGGGCTTCGACCGCGTCACCGTCGTCGAGGCCGCCCGGGAGATCCAGCCGGTCGGCGCCGGGCTCAACATCATGCCCAACGCCGTCCGCGAACTGGACGCGCTCGGTGTGCTCCCGCGCCTGGAGAGCCGCGCCGTGCGCACCCGCGAGCTGCGCTACTACCACCGCTCCGGCGCGCTCATCACCGGTGAACCGCGCGGGCTGGGCGCCGGCTACCGCTGGCCCCAGCTCTCGATCCACCGCGGCCATCTCCAGGAGGTCCTCGCGGACGCCGTACGCGAACGGCTCGGCCCCGGCGCCCTCGTCACCGGCGTCCGGGTCATCGGCCTGGAGATGCTTCCGGACGGCCGCCCCCGCATCCAGCTGGAGCACCGCGACGGCGAGCTGCGCGGCCGTGCCTCGCTCGAACCGGATCTCCTGATCGGAGCCGACGGCATTCGCTCGGCGGTCCGCGCCGCCCTCAACCCCGGCGAGGGCGCCCCGCCGTGGAACGGCATGCTGGTGTGGCGCGGCACCTCCTGGATGCCGGCCGGCAGCGCCGGCTCGGCCATGATCATCGCGGGGGACGACCGCCAGAAGGCCGTCGTCTACCCGATGACCGAGCCGGCCGGCGCCCACCGGGAGGTGCTGGTCAACTGGGCCCTGGCGATGCCCGCGGAATCGGTGGACGACGCGTCGCGGCTCGCCCGGCTCTCGCGGGGCGACTGGAACCGGCCGGTGCCGGTGGAGCGGTTCCTGCACCACTACGAGGGCTGGGAGTTCGACGGCGTCAGCGTCCCCGACACCCTGAGGGCCGCCGACGGAGCGTTCGAGTACCCGATGGTCGACCGTGAACCCCTCGACCGCTGGACCCACGGCCGTACGACCCTGATCGGCGACGCGGCCCACGCCATGTACCCCATCGGCTCCAACGGCGCCACCCAGTCCATCGTCGACGGCCGCGCCCTCGCCCACTCCCTGGCCGTGCACCGCGACCCGGCGGTGGCGCTCGCGGCGTACGAGGCGGACCGCAGGCCCGCCATGACCGCGCTCCAGCGCGCCAACCGGAAGCTCGGCCCGGAGGTCGTCATCAATCTGGCCCATCAGCGGGCCCCGGAGGGCTTCACCGACGTCCACGAGGTGATTCCCCGGCGGGAACTGGAGGAGATCGCCGCCCGGTACGCGGCGGCCGGCGCGTTCGACCCGGCCGCCGTCAACGACGGTTCGCCCTACGACGTGCCGGTGGGGGCGCTTTCCTGACTGCGCCGCCCCGCCCCCGTGCGCCGTGGTCGCGCGGGGCCGGGTGCCCTACGGTCTTCGGGGACACGGTCGGACGCACAGCGTGGTGTGTCCGCCCCGATCCGTACCTCCCCTGCGAAGGTGGAACACGTGAAGGCAATCCGTCGATTCACTGTGCGCCCCGTCCTCCCCGACACCCTTCGACCACTCAGCGACCTGGCCCGCAATCTGCGCTGGTCCTGGCACGCCGAGACCCGTGAGCTCTTCCACTCCGTCGACCCCGACGGCTGGCGGGCCGCCGACGGCGATCCCGTCCGGCTGCTCGGCTCCGTGCCCGCCGCCCGGCTGGGCGAGCTCGCGGCGGACCAGGACTTCCTGGCGAAGCTGGCCGCCGCCTCCGCCGACCTCGACGACTATCTGCACCGACCCCGCTGGTACCAGGAGCAGCTCGGCGAGCTCCCGGCCGGCATCGCCTACTTCTCGCCCGAATTCGGCGTCACCGCCGCTCTTCCGCAGTACTCCGGCGGCCTCGGCATCCTCGCCGGGGATCATCTCAAGGCCGCCAGCGACCTCGGTGTACCGCTCACCGGGGTCGGTCTGCTCTACCGCCACGGCTATTTCCGCCAGTCGCTCTCCCGCGAGGGCTGGCAGCAGGAGCACTACCCCGTCCTGGACCCGAACGAGCTGCCGGTGACCCTCCTGCGGGAGGCGGACGGGACACCCGCGCGGGTCTCCCTCGCCCTGCCCGCCGGCCGCTCGCTGCACGCCCACATCTGGGTCGCGCAGGTCGGCCGCGTCCCGCTGCTGATGCTCGACTCGGACGTCGACGAGAACCAGCCCGGCGAGCGCGAGGTCACCGACCGGCTCTACGGCGGCGGCAGCGAGCACCGGCTGCTTCAGGAGATGCTCCTCGGCATCGGCGGCGTCCGGGCCGTGCGCATCCACAGCAGGCTCACCGGGCGGCCCGAGCCCGAGGTCTTCCACACCAACGAGGGCCATGCCGGCTTCCTCGGACTCGAACGCATCCGCGAACTCTCCGATCAGGGGGTCGATTTCGACGCGGCCCTGGAGGCGGTGCGGGCCGGGACCGTGTTCACCACCCACACCCCTGTGCCCGCCGGCATCGACCGGTTCGACCGCGATCTGATCGCCCGCCACTTCGGTGACGGCGGCGAACTGCCCGGCGTGGACGTCGAGCGGATCCTCGGCCTCGGCATGGAGACCTATCCGGGCGGCGAGCCGCGCCTGTTCAACATGGCCGTCATGGGACTGCGCCTGGCCCAGCGGGCCAACGGCGTCTCCACCCTCCACGGCGCGGTGAGCCGTCAGATGTTCGCCGGTCTGTGGCCCGGGTTCGACGCCGAGGAAGTCCCCATCACCTCCGTCACCAACGGAGTGCACGCCCCCACCTGGGTCGCCCCCGAGGTGACCCGGCTCGGCCCCGACACCAGCAGTCAGGACCTCTGGGCCCTGCGCCGCACCCTGCGCGAACAGCTGGTCACCGAGGTGCGCGAGAGACTGCGCGCCTCCTGGCGGCAGCGCGGCGCCCTCACCGCCGAGCTCGGCTGGATCGACGGGGTCCTCGATCCCGACGTCCTCACCATCGGCTTCGCCCGCCGGGTCCCCTCGTACAAGCGGCTCACCCTGATGCTGCGCGACCGGGACCGGCTGACGGAGATGCTGCTGCACCCGACCCGCCCGGTGCAGATCGTCGTCGCGGGCAAGGCCCACCCCGCGGACGACGGCGGCAAACGCCTGGTCCAGGAGCTGGTGCGGTTCGCGGACGATCCCCGGGTGCGTCACCGCATCGTCTTCCTGCCCGACTACGGCATGGCGATGGCGCGCAGGCTCTATCCCGGCTGTGACGTCTGGCTGAACAATCCGCTGAGGCCGCTGGAGGCCTGCGGCACGAGTGGGATGAAGGCCGCGCTCAACGGCTGCCTCAACCTCTCCGTGCTCGACGGCTGGTGGGACGAGTGGTTCGAGCCGGACTTCGGCTGGGCCATCCCGACCGCCGACGGCTCCCCGGACGAGGACCGCCGCGACGACGTGGAGGCCCACGCGCTCTACGAGCTGATCGAGGGCCGGGTCGCGCCCCGCTTCTACGACCGGAGCGCCTCGGGCGTCCCCGAGCGGTGGACCGAGATGGTCCGCAGGACGCTGACCACGCTCGGCCCGAAGGTGCTCGCGGGACGGATGGTGCGCGAGTACGTGGAGCGGCTGTACGCGCCGGCCGCCCTCGCCCACCGGGCGCTCGACCAGGACCGGGCGCGGGAGCTCGCCGCCTGGAAGGCGAAGGTACGGGCCGCCTGGCCGCAGGTCGCGGTCGGCCATGTGGAGGCCGGCGAGGAGTGCGGAGTCGTCGAACTGGGCGCCACCCTCGCGCTGCGGGTGCGCGTCGCGCTCGGCCCGCTGCAGCCGGAGGACGTGGAGGTCCAGGCGGTGGCCGGGCGGGTCGACACCGACGACGCGATCGACGACGCCCGGCTCTGCTCGCTGAAACCGGCCGGGGGCGGTCCCGACATGGACGGCCGCTGGCTGTACGAGGGACCGCTGGCGCTGGACCGGACGGGCCCCTACGGCTGCACGGTCCGGATCCTGCCGGCCCACCCGCTGCTCGCGACCGGCGCGGACCTCGGTCTGGTGGCGCTGCCGACCGAGGCGACGGGGGAGGGGGCCGGGGTGCTGATGCGATGACCCGGACCGGTTGGTCCGTACCAGAGTCTTGACGTGTCCATGGGGTGCCCTTAGTTTCCACGTTCAACGCGGCGTTCATTGTGTCGCCCGTTGTTCATGTGGCTGAACGAAAGGGCACCCCTTATGCGTAGCGGAATCAGAGCTCTGGTCCTGGCCGTGGCGGCTGCCCTGACCCTCACCCCCATGGCGGTCGCCGCACCCGAACAGGCCGCCGCCCCAGCGGCGTTCACCCATCCGGGTGTCCTGGTCAGCCGTCCGCAGCTCGACTTCGTACGGGCGAGGGTGCAGGCCGGCGCGCAGCCGTGGAAGGCGGCGTACGACCAGATGCTCGCGAGCAAGTACGCCTCGCTCAGTCGTACGCCGAGGCCCCGCGCGATCGTCGAGTGCGGCTCGTACTCCCAGCCCAACTACGGCTGCACGGACGAGCGCGAGGACGCCCTGGCCGCGTACACGCTCTCGCTGGCCTGGTACGTCACGCAAGACAGCCGGTACGCGAAGAAGGCGATCGAGATCATGGACGCCTGGTCGGCCGTGATCAGGGACCACACCAACTCCAACGCCCCGCTCCAGACGGGCTGGGCAGGCTCCTCGTGGCCGAGGGCCGCCGAGATCATCAGGTACACCTACAGCGGCTGGCCGAACGCCGGCCGCTTCGGGACGATGCTCCGCACGGTCTATCTGCCCGAGGTCGCGGGCGGCTCCCACTCCAACGGCAACTGGGAGCTGAGCATGACGGAGGCGGCGATCGGCATCGCGGTCTTCCTGGAGGACCGGGCGGCCTACGACAAGGCCGTGGGCAAGTTCCGCGGGCGGGTCCCGGCGTACATCTACCTGAACTCCGACGGATCGCTGCCGAGGACCGCCCCCGGCAGCGGACTCGACACCCGTGACGAGATCGTCCGCTACTGGCAGGGCCAGAGCACCTTCACCGACGGCCTCACCCAGGAGACCTGCCGCGACCTCACCCACACCGGGTACGGCCTCTCCGCCATCTCCCACATCGCCGAGACCAGCCGCATCCAGGGCCAGGACCTCTACCCCGAGATCGCCGACCGGCTGCGGCACGCACTCGGCCTCCAGGCCACCTACGAACTGGGCGAGCCCGTGCCGTCCTGGCTCTGCGGCGGCAGTCTGAAGGACCACATGGGCCCGGTGACCGAGGTCGGCTTCAACGCCCTGCACCACCGCATGGGATACGCGATGTCCCGCACCCAGCGGCTGACCGAGCAGCAGCGGCCGGCCGGCTCCAACAACCTCTTCGTCGCCTGGGAGACGCTGACCCACGCGGGCAACCCCCACTGAACGCGCGGCCGCCCGGAGGGACGGATGTCCCTCCGGGCGGCCGGTGTCACTCCCGCTGTCTCCCGGTTACGGGAAGGTCAGCTTGAAGCTGTTGATGTAGCCGACATCCTGGGCGGCCTTGTCCTGGACGCGGAGCTTCCAGGAGCCGTTGGCCACCTCGGTGGAGGCGTTGACGGTGTAGGTCGCCTGGACGTTGTCCGCCGAGTCGGAGGAGCTGAAGGGCTTCAGGTTGTAGACCGACCCGTCGGGGGCCACCAGGTCGACGACCAGGTCACCGCGCCAGGTGTGGATGATGTCGACGCCGACCTTGAGGGTCGAGGGGGCGTTGCCGGCGATGCCGGTGACGTTGACCGCCGAGGTGACCGCCGCGCCGTTGTCCGGGATGGAGACGTCGGCGGTGTTCTCGAAGACCTTGCCGGTGCCGGGGTCGCCGCCGGGGCGGGTACCCACGTTGATGGCGGCCCAGGCGTTCTCGACGGCCGTGACCTCGGGGCTGGTGGCGCCGTAGAGGGCCTTGGCCACGTCGACCGTGCCGGTGCGGGCACCCGCGTAGTTCGTGGTCGTACCGAACTTGGTGGTGAGCGCCTTGAACCAGATCAGCGAGGCCTTGTCCCGGCCGATGCCGGTGACCGGCAGACCGTCCGAGGTCGGCGAGTCGTAGTTCACGCCGTTGATGGTCTTGGCGCCGCTGCCCTCGGAGAGCAGGTAGTACCAGTGGTTCGCCGGGCCCGAGGAGTAGTGGACGTCGATGCCGCCGATGCCCGAGTACCACGCGTCCTTGGAGGAGCCGTCCTTGCTCGGCTTGTCCATGTAGCGCAGCGGGGTGCCGTTGCCGCGGATGTCGATCTTCTCGCCGACCAGGTAGTCGCCCTTGTCCTGGGCGTTGTTGGCGTAGAACTCGACGGCCGCCGCGAAGATGTCGGAGGTGGCCTCGTTGAGACCGCCGGACTCGCCGCTGTACTGGAGGCCCGCCGTGTTGGAGGTGACGCCGTGCGTCATCTCGTGCGCGGCCACGTCGATGGAGGTGAGCGGCTTGGTGTTGGCCGAGCCGTCGCCGTACGTCATGCAGAAGCAGCTGTCCTGCCAGAAGGCGTTGACGTACGCGTTGCCGTAGTGGACCCGCGAGTACGCGCCGACGCCGTCGCCCCGGATACCGGTGCGGCCGTGCACGTTCTTGTAGTAGTCCCAGGTGAGCGCGGCGCCGTAGTGCGCGTCGGCGCCGGCCGTCTCCTTGTTCTGCGGCGTGCCGTCGCCCCAGATGTCGTCCGCGCCGGAGAAGAGCGTTCCGGTGCCGGAGGAGCCGCCGTTGAGGTTGTACGTCTTGTGGTTGCCGCGACCGGTGTCGGTCAGCGTGTACGAGGGCGCGGTGCCGAGGGTCACCTGGCCGCTGTACATGGTGTTGCCGGTGCCGGTCTCGACGCCCTGCCACTCGTAGAGCTTCTTGCCGCTCTTGGCGTCGGTGACGACGTGCAGCTCGTTCGGGGTGCCGTCGTGCTGGAGGCCGCCGACGACGGTCTCGTACGCGAGGACGGGCTTGCCCTGGGCCATCCAGACAACCTTGCGCGGGGCGCGGTTGGCGTCCGCTGCCTTCGAGCCCTCCGCCTTGGCGGCGCTCAGCGCCTGCGACTTGGCGGCGGCCGGGGCGATGGCCGCGGCGGTGTCCACGTTCGCCAGCCGCTCGTGGGAGGCCTTGGTGACGCTCGCGGTCTTCCCGGCCTTGGTGGCCTCGACGATCAGGTCACCGCCGAGTACGGGGAGTCCGGCGTAAGTGCGCTCGTAGCGGGTGTGCGTCGTCCCGTCACGGTCCTGGACGACGTCACGGACGACCAGCTTCTCCTGGGCTCCGAGGCCGAGCCTCTTGGCGGTGTCCGCCTTGGAGGCGTCGGCCGCGCGTATCAGCGCGGTGCGCTGGGCGGGAGAGAGGTCGGCGGGCAGTGCGCCGGGGTCGGCCTGGCCGGTGGCCTGGGCCTTCGGAGCGGCGGTACCGGCGTCACCGGCCGCCGTGGCGGAACCGGTCTGGACACCGACGGCGAGCATGGCCGCGGCGGCGATCAGAGCGCCCGTCGCTGTGGCGCGACGGCTTGGCGTGGATCTCACGCGAACTCCTTTTGCGAGGGGGGTACCGGCGGCTGGGTGGGCCGTCCGGGAGGAGCAAACAGAGTGGTGGAGCAGTGATGCGCAGAACCGGGGGAAGAGTGGCAGCCGTGACGGCTCGCTGTCAGGACCGCGTCAAGAAGTTGGCCGGAAATCGTCCGGTGCCCGAAAGGTGATGTTCGTTAACCGGACGTTTCGGCGATCAACACGGCGACGCCGTCCAGTGTTCGCCGAAGCCCGAATTCGAAGAGGGAATCGAGGTCGAGCTCGAAGTCGTCCTGTGTGAACAGGGTGTTGAGCAGCGGATACCCGCCCCCCGCGGCGATCGCCTCGAACTGTGGCTCGTTCCGTGCCATCCATTCCTCGTCCGACAGCCCGGTGTCCTGGATCGCCTGCGACTCCAACTCGGCTGCCATGGCCACGCCTTGGACATACGCGAAGACCGTCAGATGGACATGCACCATGGCGTACGGCGAAAGGCCGGTCCTCCGCAGCGCCGCCAGGACCCACTCCGTGTACGCCATCGCGTGCGGGGAGGGTGTCGGCCGGGTGAAGGACGCCATCGCCTGGGCCATCCACGGATGCCGCGTGTACGCGCCCCGCAGCCACCGCGCCGCCTGCTCGAGACCGGCCCGCCAGTGATCCGGCACCGCGCCCAGCGGCACCTCCGCGAACGCCGCGTCCGTCATCAGCACGACCAGTTCGCCCTTGCCGCGCACATGGCGGTACAGCGCCATCGTCGACAGGCCCAGGGTGGTTGCCACGCGGCGCATGGACAGAGCGGCCAGGCCGTCGGCGCGGGCCAGGCCGATCGCGGTCCGCACGATCCGGTCCCGCGTCAGCGGCGCCCCGCCGGCCGCCGGGCGCTCCGACCCGGCGTGCGTGACGACGGTCCCGACGCCCGGCACCACCCGCACGAGTCCCTCCTCGCGCAGCGCCGCGATCACCTTCGTCGCGGTGGCCATCGCCACGCCCCACTCCCGCGTGATCGCGCGCGTGGAGGGGATGGGATCGCCGGGGGCGAGCTCGCCGGAGACGACGCGACCCCGGATCTCGGCGGCGATCCTGAGGTAGGGCGGCTGTGTCGGCACGGTGCCGCAGTGTACTAGTGCGCCCCTTGCCCCGTACACGCTCCCGACCAGTCAACTGGACTGTCAGCGCGCGGCATTGGGCACGGGTGCACTAGGTCGCTGTTTGCGGCGTACGCGGCACGCTGGTTCGCTCCGCCGCATGACCTCTACGACCCCCCTTGCGGGCCGCCGCGAATGGACCGCGCTCGGCGTGCTGATGCTGCCTCTCCTCCTGGTCTCGATGGACGTCTCCATCCTCTACTTCGCGATCCCCGCCATCAGTGAGGATCTCCGGCCCGGCGCCACCGAGCAGCTCTGGATCCTCGACATGTACGGCTTCGTCCTCGCCGGCCTCCTCATCACCATGGGCGCGCTGGGCGACCGCGTGGGCCGCCGCAGGCTGCTGCTCATGGGCGCGGCACTCTTCGGCGCGGCGTCCCTCGCCGCCGCGTACGCCGACTCCCCGGCGACCCTGATCGCCGCCCGGGCGCTGCTCGGAGTCGCCGGTGCCTGCCTGATGCCGTCCACGCTCGCGCTCATCCGCACGCTCTTCCGCGACGCCGGTCAGCGGGCCAAGGCCGTCACCCTGTGGACCACGGTCATGGCCTGCGGCATCTCGCTCGGCCCGGTCGTCAGCGGCGCGCTCCTCGAACACTTCTGGTGGGGCTCGGTCTTCCTGATCAACCTGCCCGCGATGGCCCTGCTGCTGGCCCTCGCGCCGTTTCTGCTCCCCGAGTTCAGGGTCGCGACGCCCGGCCGCTTCGACCTGCTGAGCGCGGTCCTGTCGCTCGCCGCGCTGCTGCCCGTCATCCACGGAATCAAGGAGCTCGCCAAGGACGGCCTCGCGCCACGGCCGTTCCTCGGTATCGCGGCCGGCCTCGTCCTCGGACTGCTCTTCGTCCGCCGCCAGGCCCGCCTCGCCCATCCCATGGTCGACCTGGCGCTGGTACGGCAGCGGGGGTACGGGGGAGCGGTCCTGGTCAACCTCCTGGCGATGGCGGCGACCGTCGGCTTCGCGGTCTTCTTCACCCAGTACCTCCAGTCGGTACTGGGCCAGAGCCCCTTCGAGGCCGCCCTGTGGAGCCTGGTGCCGTCGGTGGGCGTGATGGCCGCCGCCCCGCTCGGTGCGGCCCTCGCCGGACGCGTCGACCCCGCGTACGTGATGTGCGGCGGCTTCCTCGTCTCGGCCGCGGGCTTCACCCTCCTCACCCGGGCCACCACCGCCACCCCCTTCTGGTTCATGCTCACCGCCTGCGCCGTCTACGCGGCCGGCCTCGTCTCCGCGATGACCCTCGCGAATGAACTCGCCCTCGGCGCGGCCCCGCCCGAGCGCGCCGGATCGGCCGCCGCCGTCCTCGAATCCGGCCAGGAACTCGGTGGCGCCCTGGGCATGGCCGTCCTGGGTTCCCTCGGCGCGGCGGTCTACGGTCACGCCATGCCGGACGCGGCGCCCGCCGCCGCCCGCGAGACCCTGGCGGGGGCGCTCGCCACGGTCCGGGGGGACGACGCCCTGCTGACCGCCGCCCGCGAGGCGTTCACCCGTGGTCTGACCTTCGCCGCGTGGGGCGCGGCCCTGACGATGGCGGCCGCGGCGATCCTCGCCCTGTGGCTGCTGCGTGGCGCGCGTTCGTCCGCGTCCCCGGTGCCCCCCGTGTTTCCGGGGTCCCCGGAACCCCGGAGCCGCGTGGCGGCGGAACAGGTATGAGCCGGGGCCGGCCCGTGGAAACAGCGGGCGAGGCCCCCTGCGCCCACCCCCTCAGACCAGGCTTTCGCGCGACGCCCGGTGCAGTACGGCGAACCTGCCCCGCCCGCCGATCAGTTCGGCGGGCGGCCCGTCCTCCACGATCCGGCCGGACTCCATCACCAGCACCCGGTCCGCGATCTCCACCGTGGAGAGACGGTGGGCGATCACCACCGCCGTGCGCCCGTGCAGGACGGTGTTCATCGCCCGCTGCACGGCACGCTCACCGGGAATGTCCAGCGAACTCGTCGCCTCGTCCAGGATCAGGACCGCCGGGTCCGCCAGCAGAGCCCGCGCGAACGCGACCAACTGCCGCTGCCCCGCCGAGATCCGGCCACCCCGCTTGCGTACGTCCGTGTCATAGCCGTCCGGCAGGCCGCTGATGAAGTCGTGCGCGCCGATCGCCTTCGCCGCCCGCTCGATCTCCTCGCGCGTCGCCTCCGGCCGCCCGATCGCGATGTTCTCGGCGACCGTCCCGGAGAACAGGAACGCCTCCTGGGTCACCATCACCACCCCGCGCCGCAGCTCCGGAACGGCCAGCTCACGCAGGTCGACACCGTCCAGCAGCACCCGGCCCTCGGTCGGATCGTAGAAGCGGGCCAGCAGCTTCGCCAGGGTCGACTTGCCCGCGCCCGTCGAGCCGACGACCGCCACCGTCTGGCCCGCCGGGATCGTCAGCCCGAACGACGGCAGCACCTCGCCGCCCGTCCGGTAGGCGAACCTCACGTCCTCGAAGACGACCTCCCGGCCCGGATTCCCGTCGCGCGGCGGCAGTTCACGCGGCGACGGCGGCTCGGGGACGGACGGCGTCTGTGCCAGCAGTCCGGCGATCTTCTCCAGCGAGGCGGCCGCGGACTGGTAGGAGTTGAGGAACATCCCCAGCCGGTCGATGGGGTCGTACAGCCGTCGCATGTACAGCACGGCCGCCGCCAGCACCCCCAGCGCCAGCGTCCCGCCCGCGACCCGGTACGCCCCCCACAGCACCATCCCGGCGACCGCCGTGTTCGCGACGAGCCGGGAGCCGACGACATAGCGGGCCATCTCGAGCAGCGCGTCGCCGTTGCTGCGCGCATGACTCTCGTTGAGGGCACGGAACTGCTCGTCGTTCATCCGCTCCCGCCGGAACGCCCGTACCGGCCGGATCCCGTTCATCGTCTCCGCGAACTTCACGATCACGGCCGCGATCGCCGTGGACCGCACGGCGAAGACGACGGCCGCCCGCCGCCGGTATCTCCGCACCAGCAGATACAGCGGCCCGAACGAGACCACCGCGACCGTGCCGATGCCGAGATCCAGCCACAGCAGCAACGCCGAGATGTAGACGAGGGCGAGGATGACACCGATCAGCTCCTGGAGCCCCTCGCTGAGCAGCTCCCGCAGCGACTCGACGTCCGTGGTCGAGCGGGAGATCAGCCGGCCGGACGTGTACCGCTCGTGGAAGTCCACGCTGAGCGCCTGCGCGTGACGGAAGATCCGGCCGCGCAGATCGAGCAGCACGTCCTGGTTGACCCGGGCGGAGGTGCGGACGAACGCGTACTGGAAGAGTCCGCCGCCCAGCGCGCAGAGCACGTACCCCGCCGCGACGGCGACCAGCGGCCCGTAGTCGTCGTGCCGCAGGGCGGGCACGCCCCGGTCGATGGCGAACGCGACGAGAAGCGGGCCCGCTTGCACGGCGGCCTGCTGAAGGAGCAGCAGAAGGGCGGCGAGGGCCACGCGGACGCGGTGCGTGGCGAGCAGCGAGCGCAGGAGGGCGCCGGTGGCCCCCTCGGGCGTGGGGAGGGCGTCCCGGTCGAACGGGTCGTCGCCGTCGCCGTCGGCCGGTCGGGGCTCGGTGCCGGGCCCGCCGTGCGCGTCGCCGGCGAGCCGCTCCTGCGGGGTGTCGCCGGTGTGGTCGCCCGCGGGCCTGTCCGAACCCGTCGTCATGCTCGTCATCGCTTCCCGTCCTCCTCGGCGGCGAGGGCCGGAGCCCGCTCGTCCACCCTGTCGCCGGACCCGTCCCCGGCCTCCTCGTCGAAGGAGCCCGCTCCCGACATCAGCCAGGCGTACTCCGCGTTGCCCCGCAGCAGCTCCTGATGGGTGCCCACCGCCGCGATCCGGCCCTCCGACAGCAGCGCCACCCGGTCCGCGAGCATGACCGTGGACGGCCGGTGCGCCACGACCAGCGCGGTCGTGTCCCGCAACACCTGCCGCAGGGCCGCCTCCACCAGCGCCTCCGTATGCACGTCCAGCGCGGACAACGGGTCGTCCAGCACCAGGAACCTGGGTGTGCCGACGACGGCCCGGGCGAGCGCCAGCCGCTGCCGCTGACCGCCCGAGAGACTGAGGCCCTGCTCGCCCACCTGGGTGTCCGCGCCCTGCGGCAGCGCGTCCACGAACCCCGCCTGGGCGACGTCCAGGGCGCGCCGCAGAACGCCCGCGTCCGCGCCCGAGCCCCCGCTCTCCGCACCCGGTGGCGCGCCCGGTCCCACAGCCATCAGGACGTTCTCCCCGACGCTCGCCGAGAAGAGAGTGGGTTCCTCGAAGGCCACGGAGACCAGTCCGCGCAGCCGCTCGCGGTCCATCGCCGCGATGTCCTCGCCGTCGAGCAGGATCCGCCCGCCGGTGACCTCGTGCAGCCGGGGCACGAGCGCCGTCAGCGTGGTCTTCCCGCAGCCCGTCGCGCCGACCAGGGCCATCGTCTCGCCGGGCCGGATGTGCAGATCGACACGGGCGAGGACGGGCGGGCTGGCCTCGGGCGCGTCCGGGTACCGGAACTCCACGCCCTCGAACCGCACGCCGTCGGACCGCTCGCCGTCGGACCGCTCGCCGTCGGATCGCCGAGCGTCCCCGCCCGCCGCCGGCTGCCCGGACGGCACGGTCCCGGGCCCGGAGCTCTCCTCCGGCTCGTCCATCACCTCGAAGAACCGCTCGGTCGCCGTCGCCGCCTCCTGGCTCATCGCCAGCAGGAACCCGACCGACTCGATCGGCCACCGCAGCGCCAGCGCCGTCGACAGGAACGCCACCAGCGTGCCGGCCGACAGCGCCCCGTCCGCGACCTGGAGCGTCCCCAGCACCAGCGCCGCGCCCACCGCCAGCTCCGGCACCGTCGTGATCAGCGCCCAGATGCCCGCCAGCAGACGGGCCTTGCCCAGCTCCGTCCCGCGCAGCCGCTGCGACAGCTCACGGAACGCGCGCGCCTGGCTGCGGTGGCGGCCGAAGCCCTTGATGATCCGGATCCCGAGGACGCTCTCCTCGACGACCGTCGTCAGATCCCCGACCTGGTCCTGGGCGCGCCGCGCGACCAGCGCGTACTTCGTCTCGAAGACCGAGCAGAGGACGACCAGCGGCACGACCGGCGTGAGCAGCACCAGTCCGAGTGTCCATTCCTGGTCGAGCAGAATCACACAACCGACCAGGATCGTCACGCCGTTGACCAGCAGGAAGGTCAGCGGAAAGGCGAGGAACATCCGCACCAGCATCAGATCCGTCGTGCCGCGCGACAACAGCTGCCCCGACGGCCAGCGGTCGTGGAAGGCGATCGGGAGCCGCTGCAGATGACGGTAGAGCCCGGCGCGCATCGACGCCTCGACCCCCGCCAGCGGCCGCGCCACCAGCCAGCGTCTTATCCCGAACAGCCCGGCCTCCGCGATGCCGAGCAGCAGCACGTACAGCGCCCCGAGCCAGACCCCGCCCGGATTCCCGTCGGCGACCGGGCCGTCCACGAGCCACTTCAGTATGAGGGGGATGACCAGCCCGAGACAGGAGGCGACGACGGCGACGAGGGCGGCGAGGGACAGCCGCGCCCGCACGGGGCGTACGTAGGGCCACAGGCGCAGCAACGCACGCACGGTGGAACGGTCCTCGGCGGCTACACGTGTCTGACACATCGAGCCGAGCCTACGGTTCCCCGCTGACAACGCTCACGGGGCTTTCCGGCCGCGGCGCCTTCCGGCCCCCGGTCGCCGTACCGCCCGTCAACCGATCGGCTGATGCCGGTCCGAGCGCGATGGCCGATGTGCCGCCCCCGCCCGGACCGGCAGTCTCATGGGCATGGCAATCATCGAAGTCAGCGGGCTGCGCAAGGCCTATGGAGACAGGCCGGCCGTCGCGGATGTGTCCTTCTCCGTCGACGAGGGGGAGATTTTCGGGATCCTCGGCCCCAACGGCGCGGGCAAGACCACCACGGTCGAGTGCGTCGAGGGCCTGCGGGTGCCCGACTCCGGATCCGTCAGGGTCGCCGGGTACGACCCCGTCGCCGACCACGACCAGGTGACGAGGATCCTCGGGGCGCAGCTCCAGGAGAGCGAACTGCAGGCCAAGCTCACCGTGCGCGAGGCGCTGGAGCTCCATGCGGCCTGCTGCGAGGCGCCGGCCGACTGGCGGGCGCTCGCGGAGCGGCTCGGACTCACCCAGAAGCTCGGTAGCCGCTTCGGCAAGCTCTCCGGTGGACAGAAGCAGCGCCTCTTCATCGCGCTGGCCCTCATCGGGAACCCCCGTGTCGTCGTGCTCGACGAACTCACCACCGGTCTCGACCCCCGGGCCCGCCGCGACACCTGGCAGCTCATCGAGGACGTCCGCGACAGCGGCGTCACAGTCCTCCTGGTCACCCACTTCATGGAGGAGGCCCAGCGCCTCTGCGACCGGATCGCCGTGATCGACCAGGGCCGGGTCACCGCCCTCGACACCCCCTCCGGTCTGATCGGGCGTGCCGCGGCCCACACCGTCGCCTCGTTCGTCCCCTCCGCCCCTCTGGACAGCCGCGAGCTGTCCGCGCTGCCGTCCCTGGCCTCCGTCGAGCAGGCGAAGGACGGCCGGATCGTCGTGCGGGGCGCCGACGAGACCGTCAACGCCCTGCTCTCGCTGCTCGCGGGCCGCGGCGTCACCGCCCACCAACTCCGCGTATCCCAGGCGTCCCTGGACGACGCGTTCCTCGATCTCACCGGAGTCGACGCATGAGCACCAGCACCGCCGTACTGAAGGCCGAGGCCCGTCTCTTCACCCGCGAGCCCGCCGCCCTCTTCTGGATCCTGGCCTTCCCGACCGTCCTGCTCGTCATCCTCGGCGCGATCCCGTCGTTCCGAGAGGTGTCCGACGACCTCGGCGGACGCAGGATCATCGATTTCTACGTCCCCATCGCCGTACTCCTGGCCGTGATCATGGCGGGCATCCAGGCGATGCCCCCGGTCCTCGCCGGCTACCGCGAACGCGGCATCCTGCGCCGGATGTCCACCACCCCCATGAAACCCGGCTCCCTCATCGGCGCTCAGATCGCGCTGCACGCCGCCGCCGTCGTCGTCTCCGCGCTGATCGTCCTGGCCGTCGGGCGGCTCGCGTTCGACGTGGCGCTGCCCCGCCAGTTCGCCGGCTATCTGATCGCCCTGGTGCTCGCCGTGCTCGCCACCCTCGCGATGGGCGCGACCGTCTCCGCCGTCGGCCGCACCACCAAGATCACCCAGGCGGTCGGGTCCGCTGTATTCTTCCCCGCGATGTTCACCTCGGGAGTCTGGCTGCCGGTCGCCGCCATGCCGGACATCCTCCAGGACATCGTGAGCCTCACCCCCCTCGGAGCGGCGGCGCAGGCTCTCGACCAGGCCGCCACCGGAGCGTGGCCGAGCTGGACGCATCTGGGGGTGACAGCCCTGTGGGCGGTCCTCCTGATCGCCGCGGCCCGGCGCTGGTTCAGGTGGGAGTAGAAGGCCGATGACAACGACGACCGCGAAGACGACCGACGAGCGCTGGGCGCAGTTCTTCCGCGACGGACCCTTCGTCCTCCTCGCCGTCGCGACCGTCCTCGCGTCCGCGACCGCCGGCTCCCTCATGAGCACCGGGGAGATGTACGCGACGGGCGTCCTGCTCGCGGCGGCGCTCGCCCTCCAGCTCTGGTGGCGGCTGACCTCCCCGGACGGGCTGCCGGAACCGTCCGGGCGGGGCACGCTGTACTACGGCGTGCGCACCGGCCTCGCCTTCGCGCTCACCTGGCTGAACCCCCTCTTCGCGGTCTACGCCTCAGTCGGCTACTTCGACGCCGGCCATCTCGTGCCCCGGCGCTGGACCCACCCGGCCGTGCTCGTCGTCGCCGTCACCCTCGCGGGCTCCCAGTCCGGCGGACTGCCGCCCCGCTCGCCCCTCCAATGGCTCCTGTTCGCCGGGCTGGTCGTCATCAACGGCGGCCTTGCCGTGATCTTCGCCCGGATCGGCGCCAAGGAGGCCGAGAACGCCGTGCAGAAGGCCGCCACCATCACCGCCCTCGAGCACGCCCTCCAGGAGAACGCGGCGCTGCACGCCCAACTCCTCGTCCAGGCACGGGAGGCGGGCGTCGCCGACGAGCGCCGCCGGCTCGCCGCGGAGATCCACGACACCATCGCCCAGGGACTGACCGGCATCATCGCCCAGCTCCAGGTGGTCACCGCCACCTCCGACCCCGGCCTCGCCCGCACCCACCTGGAGCGCGCCCAGGCCCTCGCCCGACACTCGCTGGGCGAGGCCCGTCGCTCGGTGCACAACCTCTCCCCGGTCGCGCTGGAGCACGACACGCTCCCGGAGGCGCTGCGCAAGACCGTCACGGAATGGACCCAACGCACCGGTGTGCCCGCCCGGTTCACCGTCACCGGCACCGAGGAACCGCTGCACGACGAGGTCGCCGCCACCCTCCTGCGCATCGCGCAGGAAGCGCTCGCGAACACCGCCAAGCACGCGGGCGCGACCCGCACCGGCGTCACCCTGTCCTACATGGGCGACGAAGTGACCCTGGACGTCCGCGACGACGGACGCGGCTTCGACCCGCCGGCGCTGCCGCCGCGCTCCCGCAGCGGCGGCTTCGGCCTCGACGGCATGCGGTCCCGCGCCGCCCGCATCGCGGGTTCCGTCTCGGTGGAGACCGAACCGGAGGGCGGCACGGCCGTCTCCGCTCGCGTACCGTTGGTGCGCCATGGCTGACACCCCCATCACCCTGCTGATCGTCGACGACCATCCCGTCGTACGGGACGGCCTGCGCGGCATGTTCCGCGCCGGCCCCGGCTTCGCCGTCCTCGGCGAGGCCGGCGACGGGGTCGAGGCCGTGGAACTCGCCCTGCGCCTCGACCCTGACGTGGTCCTGATGGACCTGCGGATGCCGGGCGGCGGCGGAGTCGACGCGATCGCCGAACTGGCCCGTCGCGGCGCCCGCTCCAAGGTCCTCGTCCTCACCACGTACGACACCGACTCCGACACGCTCCCCGCGATCGAGGCGGGCGCCACCGGCTACCTCCTCAAGGACGCGCCCCGCGAGGAGCTGTTCGCGGCGGTCCGCGCGGCAGCCGACGGTCGTACGGTCCTCTCGCCGGCCGTTGCCTCCCGGCTCGTCTCCGCCGTGCGGGCGCCCGCCGCCGGACCGGCGCACGAGGGGCTCTCCGCCCGGGAGCGCGAAGTGCTCGAACTGGTCGCCAAGGGCACGTCCAACCGGGAGATCGCCGCCGAGCTGTTCATCAGCGAGGCCACCGTGAAGACCCATCTCACCCACGTCTACGGGAAGCTCGGCGCCAGGGACCGGGCCGCCGCGGTGGCCGTCGCCTACGAGCGCGGGATCCTGGGCTGACCCGCCCGGCCCGGCGGTCCCCGGGAGCGCAAGCGCGCGCCCGGGTCCCGTCCCCATGCCCTACGTACGCACCCTCAGCAGCAGCGCCGACCGCGCCGGCACCGTCAGCACCTCGCCGCCCGGATGCACCGTGCCCGGGGCCTGTGACTGGTCCTCCAGGGAGGTGTCCACGATCAGCTCGTACGCCTCCGCCCAGGGCGGCCCCGGCAGGCGGTACTCCACCGGCCCGTCCCCGGCGTGCAGGACCGTCAGAAAGCTGTCGTCGGTGATCTGGACCCCACGGGCGTCACGGCCCGGGATGTCACGGCCCGACAGGTAGAGGCCGAGCGTGGCCCTCGGGGCGTACCAGTCGGGCTCCGTCATCTCCTTGCCGTCGCTGGTGAACCACGCCAGGTCCCGCAAGCCGTCGGCGCCCTGCGGACGGCCGTCGAAGAAGGCGCGGCGGCGCAGCACCGGATGGGTCTGCCGCAGGGTGAGCAGCCGGGAGGTCAGCTCCAGCAGCCCGCTCGGACCCGGCTCCTCCAGGAGGGACCAGTCCAGCCAGCCGATCTCGTTGTCCTGGCAGTACGCGTTGTTGTTGCCGCCCTGTGTACGGCCCATCTCGTCGCCCGAGACCAGCATCGGCACCCCGGTCGACAGCAGCAGCGTGGTGAGCAGGTTGCGGATCTGGCGGCGCCGCAGCGCGTTGATCCGCTCGTCGTCGGTCTCGCCCTCGGCGCCGCAGTTCCAGGCCCGGTTGTCGTTCGTACCGTCCCGGTTGCCCTCGCCGTTGGCCTCGTTGTGCTTGTGCTCGTAGGACACCAGGTCGCGCAGGGTGAATCCGTCGTGCGCGGTGATGAAGTTGATGGACGCGTACGGGCGGCGTCCGCCCCAGGCGTACAGATCGCTCGACCCCGACAGCCGGTAGCCGAGGTCGCGCACGTCCGGCAGCGCCCCGCGCCAGAAGTCCCGTACGGCGTCGCGGTACCGGTCGTTCCACTCGGTCCACAGCGGCGGGAACGCCCCCACCTGATAGCCCCCGTTGCCCACGTCCCACGGCTCGGCGATCAGCTTCACCCGGCGCAGCACCGGGTCCTGGGCGATCACGGCCAGGAAGGGGGAGAGCATGTCGACGTCGTGCATCGAACGGGCCAGGGCGGCCGCCAGGTCGAAGCGGAATCCGTCGACGCCCATCTCGGTGACCCAGTAGCGCAGGCTGTCGGTGATCAGCCGCAGCACCTGCGGCCGCACCACGTGCAGGGTGTTGCCGCAGCCCGTGTAGTCGGCGTAGCGGCGGGAGTCGGGCTGGAGGCGGTAGTAGCCGCGGTTGTCGATGCCGCGCAGCGACAGCGTCGGGCCCAGCTCGCCCGCCTCCGCCGTGTGGTTGTAGACGACGTCGAGGATGACCTCGATGCCCGCCTCGTGCAGTGCCCGCACCATCCGCTTGAACTCGCCGACCTGCTGACCGGTCGTGCCCGACGCGCTGTACCCGGCGTGCGGCGCGAAGTAGCCGATGGAGTTGTACCCCCAGTAGTTCCTCAGCCCGCGCCGCAGCAGGTGGTCCTCGTGAGCGAACTGGTGCACCGGCAGCAGTTCGACCGCGGTCACCCCGAGCCCCACGAGGTGCTCGACGGCCGCGGGGTGCGCCAGCCCCGCGTACGTGCCGCGCAGCTCCTCGGGGATCCCCGGATGCAGTTTGGTGAACCCCCGCACATGGAGCTCGTAGATGACCGAGTCCGCCCATGGCGTCTTCGGCCTGCGGTCGTCGGCCCAGTCGTCGTCGTCATGGACGACGACTCCCTTGGGGACGTACGGCGCCGAGTCCCGGTCGTCGCGGACGGTGTCGGCGACATGCTGCTGCGGCCAGTCCCGGACGTGCCCGTAGACCTCGGGGGGAAGCGTGAAGTCCCCGTCCACGGCCCGGGCGTACGGGTCCAGCAACAGCTTCGCCGGGTTCCAGCGGGCGCCCGTCCACGGGTCCCACCGGCCGTGCACCCGGAAGCCGTACCGCCGGCCCGGCCGCACGCCGGGCACGAACCCGTGCCAGATCTCATGGGTCAGCTCGACCAGCGGCAGCCTCGTCTCCGTCCCGGACTCGTCGAAGAGACAGAGCTCCACGGCCTCCGCCCCACCCGCCCACAGCGCGAAATTGGTCCCCGACGTGCCGTCGGGGCCGACGCGAAACCGCGCCCCGAGCGGCGTCGGCGCCCCCGGCCACACCTGCGGGCCACGGGGCAGCCCCGAAGGCCCGCCCCGCGCCGGCTCCCGCACCCTTTCCCGTACGGGATCCGTCACCGGCTCCCGTACTGCCTCCTGCTCGGCTGCGCTCGACACCTGTCGGCCTCCCGCGGCTCGTCGGGCCCTGTGCCCAGAGGAAGCGAACGGCGTCCCGGCCGCGGCTCCCCGCACGTTGGTCCTCCCACCTGTTCTTCCCGGCGCGGTCACCTCCCAACATGACCCGCACGCACGTTTCCCCTGGAGGGTGGTGGTCGTTGGGCCAGTCGTGAGAGACGTACTGAAGCGGACGCGCGCCGGACTGGCCCTCGCCCTCGCGGCGGCAGGACTCGTGGCCGGTCTCGCCGGCTGCACTGGAACCGGCGGCTCGGGAGGCGGCGGTCTGGGCGGACTGCCCATCCCCGGCAAGGCCCGGGCCCCCGGGGACATCATCCGGATCACCCCCGAGGACGGCGCGAGGAGCGTCCCGGCCGACGCGCCCCTCGAGGTCAGGGTCCCCAATGGCCGCCTGGAGCGGGTCCGTGTGACGCAGGTCGAGGACGCGCAGCGGACGGAGGTGCTCGGCAACGTCTCGGAGGACGGTCTCAGCTGGCAGCCCGCCGATGGCACGCGCCTCACGCTGGCCGCCAAGTACAGCGTGGACGCCGTCGCCCTCGACGGTCACGGCCGCCGCTCCGCCCGGCACACCACCTTCACCACCTATGTGCCCGCGGAACGGTTCATCGGCTACTTCAAGCCGGAGAACCGCTCCACGGTCGGCACCGGCATGATCGTGTCCTTCTCCTTCAACCGCGCCATCGAGAACCGCGCGGCCGTGGAGCGCGCCATCCGGATCACCTCGGTGCCGCCGGTGGAGGTGGTCGGCCACTGGTTCGGCAAGGAACGGCTCGACTTCCGCCCCAGCGAGTACTGGAAGCCCGGCACCCGAGTCACGGTGGACCTGCGGCTGCGCGACGTAGAGGCCGCCAAGGGCGTCTACGGCATCCAGCAGAAGACCGTCGGATTCACGATCGGCCGCTCCCAGGTCTCCCTCGTCGACGCGGAGGAGCACACCATGGAGGTGCGCCGGGACGGCGAGCTGGTCTCCACCCTGCCCATCACGGCGGGGGCGCCCAAGACGACGACGTACAACGGGAAGATGGTCGTCACCGAGCTGTTCGACGTGACCAGGATGGACGGCCGGACGGTCGGCTTCGGTGGTGAGTACGACATCAAGGACGTGCCGCACGCGGTACGGCTCACCACCTCGGGGACCTTCCTGCACGGCAACTACTGGGCCTCGTCGGACACCTTCGGCTCCGCGAACGTCAGCCACGGCTGCGTCGGGTTGCGTGATGTGAAGGGCGGCAGCCCCGACTCCCCGGCGGGCTGGTTCTTCGACCGGACCCTCATCGGCGATGTGGTGGAGGTCGTCAACAGCCAGGACCGGAGCGTCGCTCCCGACAACGGCCTCGGAGGCTGGAACCTCGACTGGAACCAGTGGAAGGCCGGTTCCGCCGTGCGCTGACACGTGCTGACCTGCATGGTCCGCCCCCGTCACGGACAAGTTGCTACTGAACGGTGACATTCCCGAGCAACTCTCGCCGCCTTCGGTGTGATTATCTAACGCCGTGCGCGCTGAGGAGCGCGCGGGGGTGCGGGCCGTGGCGGTGCCAGGCCGTGCGAGGGGAGAACAGCATCGTGAACGGGCAGCCGATATCGGGCGAATCGGCAGGGGTGGCCGGCAGGCGGAACCGTGGGGGGACCGGTCTGCTGGCTCTGGTACTGGGGGCGCTCCTGCTCCTGGTGACGGCGTGCGGAGGCGGCGCCTCCGGCGGCGGCAAGGACGACGCGGGGAAGAAGGACGGCGGCAAGGCCGAGAACACCGCCTCGCAGGCGGTGGTGACGGTCAGTCCCAAGGACGGCGCCGACTCGGTCGCCACCAGTGGCGTGCTGAAGGTGACCGCCGCTCAGGGCACGCTGACCACGGTCACCGTCGCCGATGACAAGGGCACCCCCGTCGAGGGGAAGATCGCGGCCGGCGGCGCGAGCTGGGAGCCCACGCGGCACCTCTCCGCCGCCACCAAGTACAAGGTCCACGCGATCGCCAAGGACGCCGAGGGCCGCGAGTCGGCGAAGGACACCACCTTCACCACCCTCGTCCCGAAGAACACCTTCGTCGGCCACTACACCCCCGAGGACGGCGCGACCGTCGGCGTGGGCATGCCGGTCTCCATCAACTTCACCCGGGGCATCACCGACCCGAAGGCCGTGGAGAACGCCATCAAGGTGACGGCCGAGCCGTCGGTGCCGATCGAGGGTCACTGGTTCGGCAACGACCGCCTCGACTTCCGCCCCGAGAAGTACTGGGCCTCCGGCACCAAGGTGACGCTGCAGCTCAACCTGGACGGCGTCGAGGGCCGCCCGGGTGTCTACGGCAAGCAGACCAAGACGGTGACGTTCACCATCGGCCGCAGCCAGGTCTCCACCGTGGACGCCAGCGCGCACACCATGAAGGTCGTGCGGGACGGCAAGCAGATCCGCAGCATCCCGATCACCGCCGGCGCGCCGTCCACGACGACGTACAACGGCGAGATGGTCATCAGCGAGAAGTACAAGGTGACCCGGATGAACGGCGCCACCGTGGGCTTCGGCGGCGAGTACGACATCAAGGACGTGCCGCACGCGATGCGCCTGTCCAGTTCGGGCACGTTCATGCACGGCAACTACTGGGCCCCGCCGGGGACCTTCGGCTCCTCGAACGTCAGCCATGGCTGTGTGGGTCTGCGGGACGCCCGCGGCGCCGGCGACGACTCGACCCCGGCGGCCTGGATGTACAACAACTCCATCATCGGTGACGTGGTCATCGTGAAGAACTCCAAGGACAAGCAGATCAGGCCGGACAACGGTCTGAACGGCTGGAACATGTCCTGGTCGGAGTGGATCAAGTAGTCCGCCCGGTGCGGAACGCGCGGGGCCCGGTGCTGTGACCAACGGCACCGGGCCCCGGCGCGTTAACGGCCACTAACCTTCCTCCCATGACCGTTTCTCTCGAAGTCTCCGAAGGCGTCGGCACCATCCGCCTGGAGCGCCCCCCGATGAACGCCCTGGACATCGCCACCCAGGACCGGCTCCGCGAGCTCGCCGAGGAGGCCACCCGCCGGGACGACGTACGCGCCGTGATCCTCTACGGCGGCGAGAAGGTGTTCGCGGCCGGCGCGGACATCAAGGAGATGCAGGCCATGGACCACGCGGCCATGGTTCTGCGGTCCAAGGCGCTCCAGGACTCCTTCACCGCCGTGGCCCGGATCCCCAAGCCCGTCGTCGCGGCCGTCACCGGCTATGCCCTCGGGGGAGGTTGCGAGCTGGCCCTGTGCGCCGACTTCCGGATCGCCGCCGACAACGCCAAGCTCGGCCAGCCGGAGATCCTGCTGGGCCTGATCCCGGGCGCCGGCGGTACCCAGCGCCTCGCCCGGCTCGTCGGTCCGTCCAAGGCCAAGGACCTGATCTTCACCGGCCGTATGGTCAAGGCCGACGAGGCCCTGGCGATCGGCCTGGTGGACCGGGTCGTCCCCGCGGCCGAGGTGTACGAGCAGGCGCTCGCCTGGGCCGCGAAGCTCGCCCAGGGTCCGGCGCTGGCCCTGCGCGCGGCCAAGGAGTCCGTCGACGCCGGTCTCGAGACCGACATCGACACCGGGCTCACCATCGAACGCAACTGGTTCGCGGGCCTGTTCGCGACCGAGGACCGCGAGCGGGGGATGCGCAGCTTCGTGGAGGAGGGTCCGGGCAAGGCCAAGTTCCTCTGAGCCACGCCGGGTTGACCCCTGCCGATTCGAGTCGTGCCGAGTAGCCCCGGCGTCATGTCCGGGTGAGTCGGCGTCAACCATGTGGGTGGTTTAGCGCAGCCTTAAGGCAGTCTTAAGCGCGGCGGTCGCGCTGCGCTCGGCGATCATACGTGCACAGGGTGTCACCGCAGGTGGGGCCAGGTTTTCGGCTCGCAGACTGCCTCTGGCATATGCCCGACGGTTCCCCCGGAATGACCGAGTCCGGGGGGCCGATTCCCCCGGAACGGCCCCGGAGGCCGCGCGGGGCGGCCATGATGGGGGCATGGCGGGCCTGGAGGACATGGATCAACCGCGGCAGCGCGGCGGCGCGACCGCCGCCCGGTGGGCGCCGGCCGTCGAGGACGAACAGGCGCTCGAGGCACTCGAGTTGTTCGGGAATCCGGTCGAGGAGGAAGTGCGGCTTCCGTCCCGCCCCGAATCCGCCGCCACCGCGCGCCGGCTCGCCCAGTGCGTGATCCTGCGTCAGTGGGCGCTCGGCCCCCAGGTGGCCGAACACGCCGTCCTCCTGGTCTCCGAGCTCGTCGGCAACGCGGTCCGGCACACCGGGGCCCGCGTCTTCGGGCTGCGGATGTTGCGCCGCCGTGGCTGGATCCGGATCGAGGTGCGCGACCCCTCCCGCGGGCTGCCCTGTCTGATGCCGGTGCACGAGATGGACACCAGCGGCCGCGGGCTCTTCCTCGTGGACAAGCTCTCCGACCGGTGGGGCGTGGATCTGCTGCCCCGGGGCAAGACCACCTGGTTCGAGATGCGGGTCTCCGACCGCTGAACGCACAGAAGCCCCCGTATGCCGTGGTGCGGCAGCCTGGGGGCTTCTGTGTGGAGCGCCGTGGACAAGGGGGTGTATCCACGGCCGCTGTGAACGACCTGGCCCGGGTCAATGGGGGTCGTGTCACCGACTATGGCAGACGGGGGCCATGCCGCCAAAAGGCCATAGCGGGTCGAAAATCTACAAACACGGACAGATCGCCGGTGAATCGTAGGTGGGATGGGTCACTCGCCTCGTAAAGCATGAATAAATATGGGATCTACTGCGTGCTTCACTGAATGGAGCCATGGTGGGGCGGCTGCTCCAAGACGACCCGCAAAGGGCGTCAATTGGGTCAATCATTACCTTTCGGTCCTACCACCCCTTAAATGGTCGAGTGACCCTGACCGACCGCCGCGGCGTACTGCGCGCGGGGACAGCGGCAGCCGCCGTGGGAGCCTTCACCACCGCCTGTACGGACAGTGGTCCCGCCCCGTCGCCCCCTCCCGCACCGCCCGCCGCCCCCGCAGCCACCCGGCCGGCCGCCGCGCCCGCCGCCCCCGCCCCCCGGCGCTTTCCCGGCCGGCCCACCCAGATCAGCAACGGCCCCCGGGACCGCCCCGGGATCGCCCTCACCTTCCACGGACAAGGCGATCCCGCCATCGCCCGCGCGCTGCTCGGCGAGGCCGAGCGGGCCGGCGCCCATGTCACCGTCCTTGCCGTCGGCGACTGGCTCGACCAGTACCCCGACATGGCCCGCCGGATCCTCGACGGTGGCCATGACCTCGGCAACCACACCCAGCGCCACCTCGACATCAACGCGATGCCCGAGGCCGAGGCCTACGCAGAGATCACCGGGTGCGCGACCCGGCTGCGACGGCTCACCGGCTCCATCGGCACCTGGTTCCGCCCGTCCCGCACCCAGAGCGCGACCCCGCTCGTCCAGAAGCTCGCCCAGCGGGCCGGCTACCCGCACGTCCTGTCCTACGACGTCGACTCGCTCGACTTCACCTCGCCCGGCGCCCCGACCGTCGTCCGTACCGTCACCGGGCAGGTCCGCGGCGGGTCCGTGGTGAGCCTGCACTTCGGCTACGCGGACACGGTCGGCGCGCTGCCCGCCCTCCTCGACGACCTCGACCGCCGCGGCCTGCGCGCGGTGACCACCACGGAGCTGCTGACCTGATGCCCACGAAGCTGACCAAGAGTCTCGTCGCCGCCGCGCTGCTCACCGCGCTCGCCGGCTGTGGAACCACCGCAACCCAGCAGACGAGCCACGGCACCGAAGCCGCCGCGCCCCCCGTCGTCAAGAAGAAGCCCGTGCGTTCGGAGGGGCTGCCCGGGATGCCGCCGGTCCTCGACCCCAAGGACATCTACGCGGCCGACCGGCCGGGCAAGCTCTCGCCCGCGGTCAAGGGCTTCCCCTCCCGGGTCTACGTACCCAACACCAACTCCAACACCGTCTCGGTCATCGACCCCGCCACGTACAAGGTCGTCGAGACCATCCCGGTCGGCGTCCAGCCCCAGCACGTCGTCCCGTCCTGGGACATGAAGACCCTCTGGGTCAACAACAACCGCGGCCACACGCTCACCCCGATCGACCCGGCCACCGGTGTCGCGGGCAAGCCGGTGGAGGTGCACGACCCGTACAACCTGTACTTCACGCCCAACGGCAAGTACGCCGTCGTCATGGCCTCCATGGACCGCGAGCTGGTCTTCCGCGACCCCCACACCATGGACAGGGTGCACACCGAACCGGTCAGCTGCTACGGCGTCAACCACGCCGACTTCTCGGCGGACGGCCGGTACTTCATCGTCTCCTGCGAGTTCTCCGGCGAGCTGCTCAAGGTCGACACGGAGAAGATGAAGGTCGTCGGCCAGCAGAAGCTGCCCTTCGGGGGCGCCATGCCGCAGGACGTCAAGATCTCCCCGGACGGCAAGACCTTCTACATCGCCGACATGATGGCGCACGGGATGTGGGTCCTGGACGGCGAGAAGTTCACCACCCCGACGCTCCTGCCGACCGGCAAGGGCTGCCACGGTCTCTACGTCTCCCGGGACTCCAAGGAGATGTACGTCTCCAACCGCGGCGAGGGCACCATCTCCGTCTTCGACTTCCCGCAGAACAAGCTGACGAAGAAGTGGGTGCTGCCGGACGGCGGCTCCCCGGACATGGGCGGGGTCTCGGCCGACGGCAAGGTGCTGTGGCTGTCGGGCCGGTACAACTCCGAGGTGTACGCCATCGACACCAAGACCGGTCGGCAGCTCGCCCGGATCCCGGTCGGCGGGGGACCGCACGGACTCGCGGTCTATCCGCAGCCCGGCCGCTACTCGCTCGGCCACACCGGCATCTTCCGCTGACCGGTGTGAACGACGCCGCGCGCCCCCCGGCACGGTCGCGGGGGCCCGCAGCGCACACCGAGGGCGGTCAGTCGGCGATGAGCAGCGCCTCGGACCCCACCGGGCGGTAGCCCGCCGCCTGGAACGTCCGCACGCTCCGTGCGTTGCCGGGCGACTGCTGCGCCCACACCACCGTGTCCGGGACGAGATGCCGGGCCGCGACCGCCAGGGCCCGGCCCAGGCCCCCGCCGCGCGCCGTCTCGTCGACCTCGATCGCGGCCTCCCAGCGGCCCGCGACGCCACGGCCGAGGATCAGTACGCCGCCCGGCGCCGACCACACCCGGACGTCGTCGCGGTACTTCATCGCCCGTGCGACGCGCGGGTGCGCCGGGTCCTCGATCTCCCGCAGCGCGATCTCCGGCCCCCCGGGCAGGGCGTCCGCGACCGTCAGCAGATCGATCGTGTTCATGTGCCGGCCGGTCCTGGCCATCAGCGCGCCGAGGAAACCGGGGTTCATCGACGCGGCGAGCGGATCGCCCGACGTGGCGGCCAGCGCCGCGCGCACCCAGGCCGGGTCCTCGTCGGTGAACACCACCGTGTGCGCGGTGAACGCCAGGACCCCGGCGTCGCGCCGGTTCGGCTGCGGCACCACCGCCGTCGCCCCGTCCGCCGGCGGGAACCGCCCCCGCGCGGCCGCCGCCAGGATCCGCGCTACGTACTCACTCATACGCCCATGATCCGCCATGGGCCGAGGCCGGACGCACCGGGCGCTGCCGATAATCTGACCCCCGTCAGTTAGGCACCAAGAATGGGGTGGAAGCAGTGGCGGACATCGAGTCGGCGCGCACGGCATTCGAGCGGTTCGACGTGGACGGGGACGGAATGATCACCGCCGCCGAGTACAAGAGCGTCATGGCGCAGCTGGGTGACTTCAACGTCACCGAGCCGGTCGCCCAGGCGGTCATCAACGCCCAGGACGGCAACGGCGACGGCAAGCTGTCCTTCGACGAGTTCTGGGCCCACATCAACAAGGCCTGACCTCGCGGGGGCGGCGTCGCGCTCCACGCCGACGCCGCCCGCCTCGTCTCCGGTTGCCGCCCCACGGCGGCTCGGTGACGATCGTCCGGTGACCCTCTCCGGACCTGACGGCACCCAGCTCCGCACTCGGTCGACGGCGCGTGCCCTGCTGCTCACCGGCGCCGCGCTCACCGGGTTCGGCATCGCCCTGCTCGGAGCCCGGCTCGCCGCCCGCGGCACCGGGGAGCTCCCCGTCCCCGCCGCCGGGATCACATCCGTCCTGCGCGTGGTGGTCTTCGCCGGGCTCGCCGTGACGATCGGCGACCTGGCCGGCGAGCACCTGGCCGGCCGTGGACCCCGCCCCGGCTCGTGGGCCCTGCCCGCCGCCCTCGCCGGCGTCGTCGCGTCGACCGGCCAGATCGCGCTCCTGTCCGCCGTCAGCGGTCTGGACCTGGCCGCCGTCCACGGACTGCGCGAGGGCCGCCTGCTGCTGTTCACCATCAACGGCTTCGCGGTCGCGGCCGGCTGTCTGGCACTCGGGCAGCCCCGATGGGCGGTGGTGCCGCTCGTGGTCGTGATCGCGGCGGAGGCGGTTCGCGCGCACCCCGAGACCTACTGGCCCGCCATCGGCACCGCGCTGACCGTCGTCCACCTGACGGCCGCGTCCCTGTGGTCCGGCACGCTGCTGCGCGTGCTGCGCACCATGGCCCTGCGCCGCGGCGGCCGGGACGTACTGGCCGGATACGCCAGGATGGCGGCATGGGCCTTCGCCGCCGTCGTGGGCACCGGCATCTGCTCCACGCTGCGCAAGCTTCCGCTGGAGGCCGTGTTCACCACGGCCTACGGCAGGGTCCTGATAGCCAAACTCGTGGTGGTCGGCGCGGCCAGCGGCCTCGCGCTCGTCGCCCGCCGCCGGATGGTGGGCGGAGGGGACCCGGGGCCGCCCGCCCGGATCGAGCTGGCCGCGCTCATGGGGGTCATGCTCCTGTCGGCCGTCCTGACCGTCGTTCCCGACCCCCACTGGATCGGCGCGGGATGAGCCTCAGCACTCGATGATGTTCACCGCGAGACCGCCGCGCGCGGTCTCCTTGTACTTGACCGACATGTCCGCGCCGGTCTCCTTCATGGTCTTGATGACCTTGTCGAGGGAGACCAGGTGGCTGCCGTCGCCGCGCATCGCCATCTTCGCGGCCGTGACCGCCTTCACCGCCGCCATGCCGTTGCGCTCGATGCACGGGATCTGGACCAGACCGCCGACCGGGTCGCAGGTCAGGCCGAGGTTGTGCTCCATCCCGATCTCGGCCGCGTTCTCCACCTGCTCCGGGCTGCCGCCCAGCACCTCGGCGAGCGCGCCGGCCGCCATCGAGCAGGCCGAGCCGACCTCGCCCTGGCAGCCGACCTCGGCGCCGGAGATCGAGGCGTTCTCCTTGAAGAGCATGCCGACGGCGCCCGCGGCGAGGAGGAAGCGGACCACACCGTCCTCGTCGGCGCCGGGCACGAAGTTCATGTAGTAGTGCAGGACCGCCGGGATGATGCCCGCCGCGCCGTTCGTGGGCGCGGTGACGACCCGGCCACCCGCCGCGTTCTCCTCGTTCACGGCCATGGCGTAGAGGGTGATCCACTCCATGGCGAGCGCGGCCGGGTCCCCCTCGGAGCGCAGCTTGCGGGCCGAGTTCGCGGCGCGCCGGCGGACCTTCAGGCCGCCGGGCAGGATCCCCTCACGGGACATGCCGCGCGAGACGCAGGCCTGCATGACGCGCCAGATCTCCAGCAGACCCGCGCGGATCTCCTCCTCGGAGCGCCAGGCCTTCTCGTTCTCCAGCATCATCGCGGAGATCGACAGACCCGTCTCGCGGGAGAGCCGCAGCAGCTCGTCACCGGTGCGGAAGGGGTACTTCAGCACGGTGTCGTCCGGGACGATCGGGTTCTCCCCCTGGACCGCGGCCTCGTCGACGACGAAGCCGCCGCCGACCGAGTAGTACGTCTTCTCCAGGATCAGGGCGCCCTCGGCGTCGTAGGCGAAGATCGTCATGCCGTTGGCGTGGTAAGGCAGGGCCTTGCGGCGGTGCAGGATCAGATCCTCGTCGAAGTCGAAGCCGATCTCGTGCACCCCGAGGACGCTGAGCCGCTTGGCGGACTTGATCCGCTCGACCTGCTCGTCGGCGCTCTCCACGTCGACCGTGCCGGGGGAATTGCCCTCCAGGCCCAGCAGGACGGCCTTGGGCGTGCCGTGGCCGTGGCCGGTCGCGCCGAGCGAGCCGTACAGCTCGGCCCGTATGGAGGCGGTGTGGGCCAGCAGGCCCTCGTTCTTCAGGCGACGGGCGAACATCCGCGCCGCCCGCATCGGGCCCACCGTGTGGGAGCTGGACGGGCCTATGCCGATCGAGAACAGGTCGAAGACCGAGATGGCCACGGGGGAACTCCTTGTGGGGGTGGGTAGACGCCGTTGTCTGCCGGGGTGGAGCAGAAAGCGCGGAGAAGGGATGGGGCACCGCGCTCACTGTCCAGTGTGCGCGGTGCCCCGGATGCTCGTACGAACGAAACTACAACAGAAAGGGTCGAAACTACTTCAGACCGGGGTACAGCGGGTGCTTGTCGGCGAGGGCCGAGACCCGTGCCTTGAGGGCGTCCGCTTCGGCAGCCCCAAAGGGAGAGGCGGCCTTCAGGGTCTCGGCGATGATGTCCGCCACCTCGGCGAAGTCGTCGGCCTGGAAACCGCGCGTGGCCAGCGCCGGCGTACCGATGCGCAGACCCGAGGTGACCATCGGCGGACGCGGGTCGTTCGGGATCGCGTTCCGGTTGACCGTGATGCCGACCTCGTGGAGACGGTCCTCGGCCTGCTGGCCGTCCAGCTCGCTGTTGCGCAGGTCCACCAGGACCAGGTGCACATCGGTGCCGCCGGACAGGACCGAGACGCCGTGCTCGGTGACGTCGGCCTGGACCAGGCGCTCGGCGAGGATGCGGGCACCCTCCAGCGTGCGCTGCTGGCGCTCCTTGAACTCCTCGGAGGCGGCGATCTTGAAGGAGACGGCCTTGGCCGCGATCACGTGCTCCAGCGGGCCACCCTGCTGACCGGGGAAGACCGACGAGTTGATCTTCTTGGCGAGCTCGGCGGTCGACAGGATGACACCGCCGCGGGGGCCGCCCAGCGTCTTGTGCGTGGTCGTGGTGACGACATGCGCGTGCGGCACCGGCGAGGGGTGCAGACCCGCGGCGACCAGGCCGGCGAAGTGCGCCATGTCGACCATCAGGTACGCGCCGACCTCGTCGGCGATCCGGCGGAAGGCGGCGAAGTCGAGCTGACGCGGGTAGGCGGACCAGCCGGCGATGATCAGCTTCGGCTTGGATTCCTTGGCGAGGCGCTCGACCTCGGCCATGTCGACCTCACCGGTGGCGTCGTCGACGTGGTACGCGACCACGTTGTAGAGCTTGCCGGAGAAGTTGATCTTCATTCCGTGGGTCAGGTGACCGCCGTGGGCCAGGTTCAGGCCCATGATCGTGTCGCCTGGCTTGAGCAGCGCGAACATCGCGGCGGCGTTGGCCTGCGCGCCCGAGTGGGGCTGGACGTTGGCGTGCTCGGCGCCGAACAGCTCCTTGATGCGGTCGATCGCGATCTGCTCGACCACGTCGACGTGCTCACAGCCGCCGTAGTAGCGGCGGCCGGGGTAGCCCTCGGCGTACTTGTTGGTGAGGACCGAGCCCTGGGCCTCCATGACGGCGACCGGAGCGAAGTTCTCCGAGGCGATCATCTCGAGGGTGGACTGCTGGCGGTGCAGCTCGGCGTCGACGGCGGCGGCGACATCCGGGTCCAGCTCATGGAGAGGGGTGTTCAGAAGCGACATCGGGGACATCCTTAGTTGCCGGAGAACGCGGTGTACTCGTCGGCGGAGAGCAGGTCGTTCGGCTCCTCGCTCACCCGTACCTTGAACAGCCAGCCGCCCTCGAAGGGAGCGGAGTTCACCAGGGACGGGTCGTCCACCACGTCCTGGTTGGCCGCGACGACCTCGCCGGACACCGGCGAGTACAGGTCGCTGACCGACTTGGTCGACTCCAGCTCACCGCAGGTCTCGCCCGCGGCGACCGTGTCCCCGACCTCGGGGAGCTGGGCGTAGACGACGTCACCGAGCGCGTTCGCCGCGAACTCCGTGATGCCGACCGTCGACACGCCGTCCTCGGCGTCCGACAGCCACTCGTGCTCCTTGGTGTAGCGCAGCTGCTGGGGGTTGCTCATGACCTGAATTCTCCTGTACGCGGGGGAGTGCTGATGAACGGGGGAGAGATACGGGAGGTACCGAGTGTCACTTCTGGCGCTTGTAGAACGGCAGCGCCACGACCTCGTACGGCTCGTGGGCACCGCGGATGTCGACACCGACACCGGGCGTGCCCGGCTCGGCGTGCGCCGCGTCCACATAGGCCATGGCGATCGGCTTGCCCAGCGTCGGCGAGGGGGCCCCGGAGGTGACCTCACCGATCACCTTTCCGCCCGCGACGACGGCCATGCCCGCACGGGGGACCCGGCGGCCTTCGGCGACGAGGCCGACCAGCTTGCGCGGCGGGTTGGTGGCGGCGCGCTCGGCGGACGCCTCCAGGGCCGCGCGGCCGACGAAGTCACCCTCCTTCTCGAACTTGACCACGCGCCCGAGACCGGCGTCGAAGGGGGTCAGGGCGGTGGTCAGCTCGTGCCCGTACAGCGGCATGCCCGCCTCCAGGCGCAGCGTGTCGCGGCAGGAGAGACCGGCCGGGACCAGACCGGCGCCCTCGCCGGCCTTGGTCAGGGCCTGCCACAGCTCCACGGCGTGCTCGGGGGCCACGAAGAGCTCGAAGCCGTCCTCGCCGGTGTAGCCGGTACGGGCGATCAGCGCGGGGACCCCGGCGACCGTGCCCGGCAGGCCGGCGTAGTACTTCAGCCCGTCCAGGTCGGCGTCGGTGAGCGAGGCGAGGATGCCGGGGGACTCGGGGCCCTGGACGGCGATCAGCGCGTAGGCGTCACGGTCGTCCCGTACCTCGGCGTCGAAGCCCGCGGCGCGCTCGGTGAGGGCGTCGAGGACGACCTGCGCGTTGGAGGCGTTCGCGACGACCAGATATTCGGCCGGTGCGGCCTCCTGCTCCTGGAGCCGGTACACGATCAGGTCGTCGAGGATGCCGCCGTCCTCCTGGCAGATCATCGTGTAGCGGGCGCGGCCGGGGCCCACGGTGCCGATGTTGCCGACCAGCGCGTAGTTCAGCAGGTCCACGGCCTGCGGGCCGGTGACGGCGATCTCGCCCATGTGGGACAGGTCGAAGAGACCCGCCCTGGTCCGTACGGCGTTGTGCTCGTCGCGCTCGCTCCCGTACCGCAGCGGCATGTCCCAGCCCGCGAAGTCGGTCATGGTCGCGCCCAGCGAACGATGCAGGGCATCGAGGGCTGTCAGGCGGGGGGCAGTGCTCATGGATGTGGCTCCCGGGTCCCAGGGCATGAGATGGCGAGGACAATCCTCCCCATCTGTCATCGGAACCTGAGAGGTTCACCACGACCCTTACGTACATCGGGTCATGACTTGCACCTTGGGTGGAGCCGCCAGGCGGCTCGCTTTTCAGATCTGCCTCATCCACGCGGTACGGGGCCTGAGAGATTCAAGGGAGGAACTTGCTCCTTCGGCGCCCGGGGTGTCACTGCGCCCCCGGGACTCTCCCGCGCGGATTCAAGCGGCCGGTATGAGGTTGTCTGCGCACGCGTGTGCGCTTGGCGCGCACATCATTGCACGAGGGATCTCATCGGCAAATCGCTTGTGCCTCATTACTGTTTCTTTACACTCCATGGGCAAGGGTCCGACGACCCGACAGGGGAGAAGCGATGACGTTGCAGCGGACAGGTGCGTACGCGACGACGGCGGGGCTGCCCACGCCGCGCGGGCGGGTGCGCGCGGCGGCCGCCGCGCCGGTCCCGCGCGACCTGCGGGAGCGCGGCGGCCGGGGACCCAGGGCCCTCACCTTCGCGGCCGGGGACATCGTGGTCGTCTCCGGGCTGCCCGGCAGCGGAAAGTCGACGCTGATCCGGCGCACGGCCCAGGAGTGCGGGATCGACTCGCAGGACGCCCGCGAACGCTGGGAGGCGCGGATGCCGTCCTTCCTTCCCTATGCCGTCTACCGCCCGGCGGCCCGGATCGCCCACTACGCGGGCCTGTGGCGGGCGCTGCGCTCCGGCGAGAGCGTCGTCGTCCACGACTGCGGCACCCAGACCTGGGTCAGGCGCCTGCTCGCCCGCGAGGCGCGGCGCCGCGGCGGCGCGCTGCACCTGCTCCTGCTGGACGTCACGCCCGGGACGGCCAGGGCCGGCCAGCGCGAGCGCGGCCGGGGCGTCTCCGGCTACGCCTTCGCCCGCCACCGTCGCGCCGTCTCCCGGCTGCTGCGCGACGCGGAGTCGGCCCACCTCCCGCGCGGCTGCTCCTCCGTGACGCTTCTGGACCGTGACGCGGCGACCGCCCTTCAGCGCATCTCCTTCGCGGCCCCCGCCTGAACCGCCCCGCCCGGACCCACCTCCACCGACCCGCCCGTTCCGGGGAACCGTGGAACCGGAAGCCGGCCCTCACTGTCCTTTTCGACACAGCGCGCCCTTCCGCCGCCGCCCCGGCGTTAGGGTTCTGCCGGGATCGGGTCAGAAGGGGAAGCGACCAGTGGACAGTGCATGGCCGGGCAACGAGCTGGAAGAGGTGCTCGCCGCCTCGCTCGGCAACCCCTCGGCGGGAGGCCGGCTCGTCGAAGTACTGGGACGCAGCTCCGTCTGGGTGCCCCTGCCCAACGGCGGAGGACCGGACAGCAGGGACCTCGATCTGCCGACCATGGAGATCGAGGGACTTCCGTACGTCCCCGTCTTCAGCTCCGAGCAGCAGTTCCTCGCCTGCGTCGGCGGCCACATGTCCTTCACCGTCGCCCCCGCCCGTGACCTCGCCCGTGGTCTGCCGCCGCAGCTCGGCATCGCGGTGAACCCCGGCGGCGCCGTCGGCCTCCCCCTGCCGCCGCCCGCCGTGGCCGAACTGTGCCGGGTCGGCCGCACCCCCCTGGACGGTCCCGCGAGCGGTGGCCGGGTCCGGCTCTTCGAGCCCGACTGGCAGGACGACCCCGTCGACTTCCTCGCCGTCGCCTCCGCCGAGTTCGAGGCCACCGGTGTGGTCCTCAGCGCCCGCCGCGGCCTGGCCAGCGTCGAAGGCGAGGCGCCGTCCCTGTTCATAGGTGTCCAGCTCGCCTCCTGGGAGGGCGCCGACCGCAACGCGCCGATGGATGCCCTCGGCCGCGCGCTCGGCCGGGCCGCCGTGTCGTGGCCGGTGAACCTCGTCCTCCTGGACGTCGCCCAGGACCCGGTCGGCGACTGGATGCTGGAGAAGGTGCGCCCCTTCTACCAGCGGGTGCCCGCGTAAGCGGGACCGCGCACAAGCACGCATAAGCTGGTTCGGTGGATCGAAGAGGGGCGGAACCCAAGGTGAGCGCGTCAGGCACCGCTGCGGCCGGGCAGGTCGAGCACATGCTGCGCCAGGTGACGCCCGGACGCTACGACGCGTACGAGTCGCTGCTGCACGCGCTCGCCGACGGCCAGGTCTGGATGCTGCTGTGGCACGGCACGGCCGGCTCGCCCGAGGCGCAGTACGGGAACATGGAGGTCGACGGCCTGGGCTACGCGCCCTGCGTCACCTCCACCCAGGAGCTCTCCGCTTCCGGCTGGACCCGCGCCCATGAAGTGATCAGCGGCCGCGACGTCGCCCGCGCCCTCTATCCCGACCGGTGGGGCATCTGGCTCAATCCCCATGCCCCCGGCGGCGGTCTCGGCATCCCCTGGGCCGATCTGCGTCGGATCGCCACCGGCCTCGACCGGATGCCGGCGGGACCCCTGCGGCTGACCGAACCGGCCATCGAGATCCCGCAGTTCTACGCCCTGCTCACGCAGAACGCCCACCGCACCGCCGCGGTCCGTTCGCTGCGTCGCGCCTGGGTCCAGCCGGCGCTCGGCTCCCCGTACCTCGCGATCGGCCTCGATCTGTACGACACCAGCGGCCCGTCCGTCGACGCGGTCCGCGCGATGATGCAGCAGTCCATCGCCGCCGTGCCCGACGGGCTGCCCGTCTCGACGGTCGCCATGTCCGACGAGTACGACCCGGTGACGATGTGGCTGCGGGCCAACGCCCGGCCCTTCTACGACCGGGACGCGCACGCGGCTCCGCAGCCGCAGGCACCCGGTTACGGCTATCCGCCGGCCGCTCCCCGCGCGTACTGACATCCGCACGATCCTTCTGCCCCAATTGCGCCAGCGGTTGGGGCAGTTGGCCGTCATGTCCGATCTGGTGGAATAGTGACCGAGATGGTCCGCTGACGCGATCACCGCGTCCGGATAACGGAACCTCACGCCCCGCATCACGTTTGAGCAACCATTCCCCGCCAGGTCTGGCGGGTGATCGCAAACCCGTTGAAGACTCCCCGCTAACAAAGAACCGTCGGTCCTTTGTACGAGTCGCATCACATGCGGCGTCATGGGTAATTTCCGCACCATCGGCATGACTTGCGCCATCACCTGATGCGAGACAAGCCGTGACAGCAGCGGGTACGGGCCGGTCACCGCCGGCCGGGAGGGGTCTAAGGCACTGTGACCGCACCGATCGAGACCACCGGATCGGCTGCCGAGGCTCAGCCGGAGGCAGTACTCACGGGGGTCAAACAGAGCCAGATCGAAGGCCGTTCCCTCGGTCAGATCGCCTGGGCGCGCTTCAAGCGCGACAAGATGGCGATAGCGGGCGGAATCATCGTGATCCTGCTCGTACTGATGGCCGTCCTGGCCAAGCCGATCCAGGCGGTTTTCGGCCTCGACCCCAATGAGTTCCACCAGGACCTCATCGACCCGGCCCTGCTGGCCCCGAAGGGTGCCTTCGGCGGCATGAGCTGGGACCACCCGCTCGGTGTCGACCCGCAGTTCGGCCGAGACATCCTGGCCCGTGTCATCGAGGGCTCCTGGGTCTCGCTGCTCGTCGCGGGAGGCGCCACCGTGCTCTCCGTGGTCATCGGCGTGGTCATGGGCATCGTCGCCGGTTTCTACGGCGGCTGGGTCGACGCCCTGATCAGCCGGATGATGGACACCTTCCTGGCGTTCCCGCTCCTCCTCTTCGCCATCTCCCTCTCGGCGACCCTTCAGGACGGCGCGTTCGGCCTGAGCGGTCTGCCGCTGCGGATCGGTGTGCTGATCTTCGTGATCGGCTTCTTCAGCTGGCCCTACATGGGCCGAATCGTGCGGGCCCAGACGATGACGCTGCGCAACCGCGAGTTCGTCGAGGCCTCCAGGTCGCTCGGCGCACGTGGCCCGTTCATCCTCTTCCGTGAGCTGCTGCCCAACCTGGTGGCACCGATCCTGGTCTACGCCACGCTGCTGATCCCCACCAACATCCTCTTCGAGGCGGGACTCAGCTACCTCGGCGTCGGCATCGCTCCGCCGCAGGCCTCCTGGGGCGGAATGCTCACCACCGCGGTCGACACCTACGCGGCCGATCCGCAGTACATGCTCGTGCCGGGCATCGCGATCTTCATCACGGTCCTGGCCTTCAACCTGCTGGGCGACGGGCTGCGAGATGCCCTCGACCCGCGCAGCAAGTAACCAACGAATGAGGGGGCTTTCCTCAGGTGAAGACTAGAAAAGCGACAGTTCTGGTCGCCACAGCAGTGGTGCTGGCGCTGGGGGCGTCCGCGTGTGGTGGTTCCAAGGACGACAAGGGCAAGGGCGGTTCCGGTACGGCTGACGCCGCGCTGACCTCCGTCGTCAACAAGTCCGACAAGAAGGGCGGCACGGTCTCCTACGAGTTCTCGGACGAGCCGGACTCCCTCGACCCGGGCAACACGTACTACGGCTGGATCCAGAACTTCGCCCGCCTGTACGGCCGCACGCTGACCTCCTTCAAGCCGGCCGCCGACAAGGAGGGCCTGGAGGTCGTCCCCGACCTCGCGGAGTCGCTGGGCAAGCCCAGTGACGGCGCGAAGACCTGGACGTACACCCTCCGGAAGGGCCTGAAGTTCGAGGACGGCACGCCGATCACCTCGAAGGACGTCAAGTACGCCGTCGAGCGCTCGAACTTCAGCCCCGAGGCGCTGGCGAACGGTCCGACGTACTTCAAGGCACACCTCATCGGTGGTGACACCTACAAGGGTCCCTACAAGGACAAGAACCCGGCCGGCCTCGCCTCCATCGAGACGCCGGACGACCTCACCATCGTCTTCAAGCTGAAGAACGCCTTCGCGGACTTCGACTACCTGGCGACCTTCTCGCAGACGGCCCCCGTGCCGCGCGCGGCCGACAAGGGCGCCGAGTACGTCAAGAAGATGGTCTCCTCGGGCCCGTACAAGTTCCAGTCGTACGAGGAGGGCAAGGGCGCCACCCTCGTCCGCAACGAGAACTGGGACCCGAAGACCGACCCGGTCCGCAAGGCCCTGCCGGACAAGATCACCCTGCGCTTCGGCGTGAAGCAGGAGACGATCGACGGCAACCTGATCTCCGACAACCTCACCGTCGACGGCGCCGGCACCGGTGTCGCCCCGGCCACCCAGCCGAAGGTCCTCACCGACGCCAAGCTGAAGAAGCAGACGGACAACCCGTACGCGGGCGCCACGTCGTACATCGGCCTGAACGTCAACGTCGCCCCGTTCAACAACATCGAGTGCCGCAAGGCCGTTCAGTGGGGCATCGACAAGGCGTCCGTCGCGGCCGCCCAGGGCGGCGCGCCCAAGGGTGACCCGGCGACCACGCTGATCCCGCCGACCGTGGCCGGTTACACGAAGTTCGACCTGTACCCGTCCGAGGGCTTCAAGGGCGACATGGCCAAGGCCAAGGAGTCGCTGAAGAAGTGCGGTCAGCCGAACGGCTTCAAGACCAACCTGTCGGCCCGTTCGGACCGTCCGGCCGAGATGGCCATGGCCACCGCGGTCCAGGCGTCGCTGAAGAAGATCGGCATCACGGCCGAGATCAAGACCTTCCCGGCCGGTAAGTACTTCCAGAACTTCGCGGGCAACCCGAGCTACGTGCACGCCAACAAGCTCGGCATGATCATGACCGCGTGGGGTGCGGACTGGCCGACGGGCTTCGGCTTCCTCGACCAGATCGTCAACGGCTCGGCCATCAAGCCGGCCGGTGGCAACAACGTCCAGGAGCTGAACGACCCGAAGGTCAACCAGCTCCTCAACGAGGGCATCGCCACCACGGACACCGCCGCCCGCGAGAAGGTCTGGGGCGAGGTCGACAAGACGGTCATCGAGGGCGCGACCGCGGTCCCGCTGATCTACCGCAAGAACCTGCTTCTGCGGCCCGAGTCGGCGACCAACGTCACCATCACCCAGGCCTACCTGGGCATGTACGACTACCTGCTGATGGGCTCCGCCAAGTAGCAGGCGGGTCCCACCCCGAGAGTTCGAAAGGCAGGTGATGGCTCCGGTGTCCGCCGGCCGGCCGGCCGCTCCTCACAAGGGAGCGGGCCGGCGGCCGGCGGGCACCGGCGCCGGATAGCTGTGGCTGCGTACTTCATCCGACGCGTCTTCGGCGCGGTGCTACTGCTGCTGATCGTCAGCGCAGTCACCTTCGCGATCTTCTTCCTCGTCCCCCGCCTCGCGGGCCAGACGATGGACCAACTGGCGGCCCAGTACGTGGGCAAGGACGCCAACCCCGACACAGTGGCCGCGGTCAAGGCGAACCTCGGCCTCGACAAGCCGCTGTACGTCCAGTACTGGGACTTCATCCGGCAGATCTTCGTCGGCGCCGACTACAAGTTCGGTCCCGACGCCTCGCACTGTGACGCTCCGTGCTTCGGCTACTCCTTCAAGCGCCACATCGAGGTGTGGCCGGAGATCATCGGCCGCGTCCCGGTCACCTTCTCGCTGGCCATCGGTGCGGCGGTGATCTGGCTGGTCACCGGTGTCGCCACCGGCGTCGTCTCCGCGCTGAAGCGTGGCTCCCTGCTCGACCGCTTCTTCATGGGCGTCGCCCTCGCCGGCGTCTCCCTCCCGATCTTCTTCACCGGCATGCTCGCGCTGGGCGTCCTCACGGTCCAGTGGCCGGTCTGGGACGGCATCAACTACGTGCCGTTCACCGAGAACCCCGCCGAGTGGGCGTGGAACCTGCTCGTCCCCTGGTGCTCGCTGGCCTTCCTCTACTCCGCGCTCTACGCACGGCTCACCCGGGCCGGAATGCTGGAGACGATGGGTGAGGACTACATCCGTACCGCCCGCGCCAAGGGCCTCAAGGAGAGCCAGGTCATCGGCAAGCACGGGCTGCGGGCCGCACTCACCCCGATCGTCACCATCTTCGGCATGGACTTCGGTCTGCTGCTCGGCGGCGCCGTCATCACCGAGACGGTGTTCTCCTTCGAGGGCATGGGCAAGTACGCCATCAAGAGCGTGCGGGACAACGACCTGCCGATCGTGATGGGCGTGACCCTGACCGCCGCCTTCTTCATCGTCTTCTGCAATCTGCTGGTGGACCTGGTGTACGCCGCCATCGACCCCAGGGTGAGGTACTCGTGAGCGAGGTTTCCAAGGAGCAGACCGCCGGTATGGCGTCTGCCGCGCCGTCTGCCGCGTTGGGTGAGCCGGTGCCCGCCCAGCGGTCCGGCACCGAGGACTCCTTCCTCTCCGTGCGCGATCTGCGCATCCACTTCACCACCGACGACGGCCTGGTCAAGTCGGTCGACGGCGTCAGCTTCGACGTCAAGGCCGGCGAGACCCTCGGCATCGTCGGCGAGTCCGGCTCCGGCAAGTCGGTCACCTCGCTGGGCGTGATGGGACTCCACCGCGCCGCGCCGAACGCGAAGATCTCCGGCGAGGTCTGGCTGGACGGCGAGGAGCTGATCGGCGCCGACGCCGACCACGTGCGGCAGCTGCGCGGCCAGAAGATGGCCATGATCTTCCAGGACCCGCTCTCCGCGATGCACCCGTACTACACGGTCGGCGCGCAGATCGTGGAGGCGTACCGGGTCCACAACAAGGTCACCAAGAAGGCCGCCCGCACCCGGGCGATCGAGATGCTCGACCGCGTCGGCATCCCCGAGCCGGGCAAGCGCGTCGACTCCTACCCGCACGAGTTCTCCGGCGGTATGCGCCAGCGCGCGATGATCGCGATGGCCCTGGTCAACAACCCGCAGCTGCTCATCGCGGACGAGCCGACGACGGCGCTCGACGTCACCGTCCAGGCGCAGATCCTGGACCTGATCCGGGATCTGCAGAAGGAGTTCGGCTCCGCGGTCATCATGATCACGCACGACCTGGGTGTCGTCGCCGAGATGGCCGACAAGCTGCTCGTGATGTACGGCGGCCGGTGCATCGAGCGCGGCACGGCCGAGCAGGTCTTCTACGAGCCCCGGCACCCCTACACCTGGGGCCTGCTGGGCTCGATGCCGCGCATCGACCGGGATCAGACCGAACGCCTCATTCCGGTCAAGGGCTCCCCGCCGTCCCTGATCAACGTCCCCAGCGGCTGCGCCTTCAACCCGCGCTGCCCGTACGCGGACATCCCCAAGGACAACATCACGCGGACCACCCGCCCCGAGCTGACGGAGACCGGAAGCGGCGTCGGCAGCGGGCACTTCTCGGCCTGCCACATGTCGCAGGAGGAGCGGACCCGGATCTGGACCGAAGAGATTGCGCCGAAGCTGTGACCGATGTGACCGACAAGAATGCATCCGCTGAGCCGCTGCTCAAGGTCGAGGGGCTGGTCAAGCACTTCCCGATCCGCAAAGGCCTGCTCCAGCGCCAGAGCGGCGCGGTCAAGGCGGTCGACGGCATCTCCTTCGACGTGCTGCCGGGCGAGACCCTGGGCGTCGTGGGCGAGTCCGGCTGCGGCAAGTCGACGATGGGCCGGCTGATCACGCGGCTGCTCGAACCGACCGGCGGAAAGGTCGAGTTCGACGGCCACGACATCACGCACATGTCGGCGGGCGCGATGCGGCCACTGCGCCGCGACATCCAGATGATCTTCCAGGACCCGTACTCGTCGCTGAACCCGCGCCACACGATCGGCACGATCGTCAGCGCGCCGTTCCGGCTTCAGGGCGTCGAGCCCGAGGGCGGGGTCAAGAAGGAGGTCCAGCGGCTGCTGGGCCTGGTGGGCCTCAACCCCGAGCACTACAACCGCTACCCGCACGAGTTCTCGGGCGGCCAGCGGCAGCGCATCGGCATCGCCCGCGCACTCGCGCTCAACCCGAAGCTGGTCGTGGCGGACGAGCCGGTCTCCGCGCTGGACGTGTCGATCCAGGCCCAGGTCGTGAACCTGCTGGACGACCTCCAGGAGGAGCTGGGCCTGACGTATGTGATCATCGCGCACGACCTGTCCGTGATCCGTCACGTCTCGGACCGGATCGCCGTGATGTACCTCGGCAAGATCGTCGAGCTGGCGGACCGGAAGTCGCTGTACGAGGCGCCGATGCACCCGTACACCAAGGCGCTGATGTCGGCCGTGCCGGTGCCCGACCCGCGGCGCAAGGGCGTGAAGAGCGAGCGCATCCTGCTCAAGGGAGACGTGCCGTCGCCCATCGCGCCGCCGAGCGGCTGCCGCTTCCACACGCGGTGCTGGAAGGCGACGGAGATCTGCAAGACGCAGGAACCGCCGCTGCTGCAGCTGAAGCCGGGCCAGCAGGTGGCCTGCCACCACCCGGAGAACGCGCCGGACCAGGCCCCGGAGGAGACGGTGCTGCCGTCCGCCCGGGAAGCGGTGGAGATCGTCTCGGTGACGAAGGCGCCTTCGGCAGAGGAGCCCGAGCCGGCGAAGCCGGCTCGGGAGCCGGAGAAGTAAGAAGGGGAAGCGCCGGGGCCGGGGGCCCGGCGCCCCGGCCCTTGGCTCTGGGCGTGGCCGCGTCGGACAGCGCCCCCAGCGGTACGTCGACGCCGATCCTCTTCCAGGCGTCGGCCAGGTCCTCGGCGGCCGCCGCCACGGTCTCGCCGGCCGACGTGCCGTAGATCATGCGGATGGTGAGCCTTCCAGCCGGAGCGCACTCTGGTCGGCGGCTCGGCCTGCGCGCGGGGGCCGTGCCCGGGGGATCAGCGCCCGACCCCTGGCTCTTGGCCTGCGTGCGGTGGGCTGTGCTCGGGGGATCAGCGCCCGACCCCTGGCTCTTCGCCTGCGCGCGGTGGGCCCTCCGGGGGTATCAGCGCCGCCCCTGGCTCTTGGCCTGCGCGCGCCCGGCGCCCCCGGGCGCCGGGGCCGGCGGTTCGCCCGGACTCGGGCAGGCCCGGGCGGCCGTGCTTCACGGCCCCGCCGCGACCGCCCGCGCCCCGTGGGGCCCCGCGCGCGTGCCCGGGGCCGTCGCGGTCACGAGGAACGGCCCCGCCGCGACCGCCCGCGCCCCGTGGGGCCCCGCGCGCGTGCCCGGGGCCGTCGGCCGTGGGCGGGCCCGGCACAATGACGCGGTGCTCCACGAACTGTTCACCCCCTCCGTCCAGCACGCGCTCGATCTCGTCGGCATCTTCGTCTTCGCGATCTCCGGCGCCCTCCTCGCCGTCCGCAAGAACTTCGACGTCTTCGGCATCGCCGTCCTCGCCGAGGTCACGGCGCTCGGCGGAGGACTCTTCCGCGACCTGATCATCGGCGCCGTACCCCCGGCCGCCTTCACCGATCTCGGCTACTTCCTCATGCCGCTCGTCGCGACGGGTTTCGTCTTCTTCCTCCACCCGCAGGTCGAGCGCACCCAGACCGCCGTCAACGTGTTCGACGCCGCCGGTCTCGGGCTGTTCTGCGTCACCGGCACCACGAAGGCGTACGAGTACGGCCTCGGTCTGACCGCCTCCGCAGCGCTGGGCCTCGCCACCGCCGTCGGCGGCGGTGTGCTGCGGGACGTGCTCGCCAACGAGGTGCCCTCGCTGCTGCGCTGGGACCGTGATCTCTACGCCGTCCCGGCGATCGTCGGATCCACGATGGTGGTGCTCTGCATCCGCTTCGACGTGCTGAACGCCGGCACCAGCGGCCTCGCCGTGGTGACCGCGTTCCTGCTGCGGCTGCTGGCGATGCGCTTCCACTGGCGGGCCCCCCGCGCCTGGAACCGCCGCTCCTCGGCGAGCGAGGACCCCCAAAAAGCTACCGCTTAGTAATTGTTTGTTGTACGGTGCCGCCATGGCACAGGCAGCACAGGCACAGGCAACCATCGGGGACAGCGAGTTCGACCGCGACACCGCTGTCACCCTGCGCGAACCGGGCGTCTACGACGCGGACCTCTCCGCGGGCTGGACGATCATTCACGCCGTCAACGGCGGATACCTCCTCGCCCTCCTCGGCCGCGCCCTCGGTGACGCCCTGCCCCACCCCGACCCGTTCACGGTCTCCGCGCACTACCTCACTCCGTCCGCCCCGGGTCCGGCCGTCATCCGCACCCAGGTGGTCCGCACCGGCCGCACCCTCTCCACCGGCCAGGCGTCCCTCTTCCAGTACGCCGAGGACGGCACCGAGGTCGAGCGCATCCGGGTCCTGGCCTCGTACGGAGACCTCGACACGCTGGCCGACGAGGTCCGGACCACGGCGACGCCGCCGGCCATCCCGCCGCGCGACCACTGCTTCGGCCCCTCCGACGGCCCCGCGCCCAAGATCCCCGGGTCGTCCGCCATCACCGAGCGCCTCGACATCAAGCTCGACCCCGCGACCGTGGGCTGGGCCGTCGGGGCTCCGTCCGGCAAGGGCGAGATGCGCGGCTGGTTCGGTCTCGCCGACGGCCGCGACGCCGACCCCCTCTCGCTGCTGCTCACCGTCGACGCGCTGCCGCCGACCTCCTTCGAGCTCGGCCTCAAGGGCTGGACGCCGACCGTCGAACTCACCACCCATGTGCGCTGCCGTCCCGCGCCCGGCCCGCTGCGCGTCGCCATCACCACCCGCAACCTCGCCGGGGGCTTCCTGGAGGAGGACGCCGAGGTCTGGGACAGCGCCGACCGGCTCGTCGCCCAGTCCCGCCAACTGGCCCGCGCGCCCCGGGGATAGCGTCGGCCGGCTGAAGCCCGACCGCCCGCGCACACGCGGGAAAGCGTCGGCCGGCTGAGCCCGGCCGGCTGCTCTCCCTCCTCATACCGCTTACTGCTCCGGACCCGGGGTCCCGTCCCCGCGACCGAGCGCGCCGAGCGCCTCGAAGTCCCCGTACGCACGATCCACCGGGACGTCGGGGCGCTCCCCGCGTCCGGGGTCCCGGTGTACCCGGAGCGCGGCCGGCACGGAGGGATCGCGCCGCCACCGCCCGGGCCCTCCCCCGGCCGAGGCGGCCGAGGCCGTCGCGCTGTGCGGCTGAGCGCTTCGGGCCGTCCTCGGTTCGTCCCCCGGGCGTCCACGCTGGATGGCGTAAACCGGCCAAGCCGTACGCCCGGCGGGGAGGGGGCCAGTGGGCTCGTAGAATCGGATCACCATGGCATACCTCGACCACGCCGCGACCACTCCCATGCTGCCGGAGGCGGTCGAGGCGATGACCGCCCAGCTCACCGTGACCGGCAACGCCTCCTCGCTCCACGGCGCCGGACGCCGGGCCCGCCGCACCGTCGAGGAGGCCCGCGAGACGCTCGCCGCCGCACTGGGCGCCCGGCCCAGCGAGGTCGTTTTCACCTCGGGCGGCACCGAGGCCGACAACCTCGCCGTGAAGGGCCTGTACTGGGCACGCCGCGACGCCGCCCCCCGCCGCGTGAGGGTCCTGGCCAGCCCCGTGGAGCACCACGCCGTCCTGGACGCCGTGGACTGGCTCGGCGAGCACGAGGGCGCGACGGTCGAGTATCTGCCGGTCGACCGGTACGGCAGGGTGAGCCCCGAGGCCCTGCGGGCGGCGATCGCGCGGAACCCCGACGACGTGGCCCTGGCCACCGTCATGTGGGCCAACAACGAGATCGGCACCGTCATGCCGGTGCGTGAACTGGCCGACGTGGCAAGTGAGTTCGGCGTCCCGCTGCACGCCGACGCGGTCCAGGCCCTCGGTCAGCTTCCGGTCGACTTCGCCGCCTCGGGACTCGCCGCCATGACCGTCTCCGGTCACAAGATCGGCGGCCCCTACGGCATCGGCGCCCTGCTGCTGGGCCGCGAGTACAGCCCCGTCCCGGTGCTCCACGGCGGCGGGCAGGAGCGCCATGTCCGCTCCGGCACCCTCGACGCCCCGGCGATCGCGGCGTTCGCCGTCGCGGGCCGGCTCGCCGCCGAGCGCCGCGAGGAGTACGCCCGCGAGATCGGCGCGCTCCGCGACGACCTCGTGGCGGCGGTCCGCAGCGCGGTGCCCGACGCGATCCTCGGCGGCGACCCGGACGACCGGCTCCCCGCGAACGCCCACTTCACCTTCCCCGGCTGCGAGGGCGACTCCCTGCTCCTGCTCCTCGACGCCCAGGGCATCGAGTGCTCCACCGGGTCCGCCTGCACCGCGGGCGTCGCCCAGCCGAGCCACGTGCTGCTGGCCACCGGCACCGACCCCGACCTCGCGCGCGGCACCCTGCGCTTCACCCTCGGCCACACCTCCACCAAGGAGGACGTGGCGGCCGTGGCGGAGGCCATCGGTCCGGCGGTGGAGCGGGCCCGTACGGCAGGACTCAGCTAGCCGCGCTCACGACGGACGCGGACCGCACGAGCCCCAGGTAGCGGTCCCAGTCCCAGTGCGGCCCCGGGTCGGTGTGGTCCGTGCCCGGCACCTCGACGTGGCCGATGATGTGCTCGCGGTCGACGGGGATGCCGTACCGCCCGCAGATCCCCGCGGTCAGCCGCGCCGACGCCGCGTACATCTGCGGTGTGAAGCCCTGGGGGCGGTCCACGAACCCCTCGTGCTCGATGCCGACACTGCGCTCGTTCATGTCGCGGTCGCCCGCGTGGAACGCCACGTCCAGCTCGCGGATCATCTGCGCTATGTGCCCGTCCTTGCGGACCACGTAGTGCGTCGCGGCTCCGTGGCCCGGGTTCTTGAAGACCTTCAGGGCGCTCGGATAGGTGCCCTGGACGACATGGATGACGACCCGGTCGATCGTGAAGTCGTCCGGGCGGTCCGCCCGCCGCCAGTTCGCCCGCGCCGCCGACGTCCACTCCGCCCCCGGGTGGTCAAGCTCACCCTCCACGCGCTTCTTCTCCGTACCGGGCAGCCGCCACCAGGCACGCCTCAGCTCGTCCCTGGCCAGCAGCGCCGCACCCGCCACCGCGGCTCCGCCGCCGATCAGCACGGTCCGCCGGCCGACCCCCCGCTTCGGTTCGCTCCCCATACGAGCGCCAACGCATACTCACGTGCTCCTGGTTCCCGCGGGCCCGTACCCTGGTAGGGCTATGACTCAGACTCCCCAGCGCCCCCTGCGCGTGCTCGCCGCCATGTCGGGCGGCGTGGACTCCGCCGTCGCCGCCGCCCGCGCCGCCGAGGCCGGGCACGACGTCACCGGGGTCCACCTCGCGCTCTCCGCGAATCCGCAGTCCTTCCGCACCGGCGCGCGCGGCTGCTGCACCATCGAGGACTCCCGCGACGCGCGGCGCGCGGCGGACGTCATCGGCATCCCCTTCTACGTCTGGGACCTCGCCGAGCGGTTCCGCGAGGACGTCGTCGACGACTTCGTCGCCGAGTACGAGGCGGGCCGGACGCCCAACCCGTGTCTGCGCTGCAACGAGAAGATCAAGTTCGCGGCGCTGCTCGACAAGGCGCTCGCGCTGGGCTTCGACGCCGTCTGCACGGGCCACTACGCGACCGTGGTCGTCGCCGAGGACGGCTCCCGCGAGCTGCACCGGGCGTCCGACATGGCCAAGGACCAGTCGTACGTGCTCGGCGTCCTGGACGAGAAGCAGCTCGCCCACGCCATGTTCCCGCTCGGGGACACGCTGACCACCAAGGACGAGATCCGGGCGGAGGCGGAGCGGCGCGGGCTGGCGGTGGCGAAGAAGCCCGACAGCCACGACATCTGCTTCATCGCCGACGGCGACACCCAGGGCTTCCTGGCGTCCAGGCTCGGTACGGCCGAGGGTGACATCGTCGACGAGACCGGCCAGAAGCTCGGCACCCACGAGGGCGCGTACGGCTTCACCATCGGCCAGCGCAAGGGCCTGCGCATCGGCCACCCGGCCGCCGACGGCAAGCCGCGCTACGTCCTGGACATCTCGCCGGTGAACAACACGGTCACGGTCGGCCCGGTGGAGGCGCTCGACGTCACCGCCCTCACCGCGATCAAGCCCCGCTGGTGCGGTACGGCCCCGGAGGGCCCCGGTACCTACACGGCGCAGCTCCGCGCCCACGGCGGCGAGACGGAGGTCTCGGCGGAGCTGGTCGACGGAACGCTGCGCGTGACCTTCGCCGAGCCCGTGCGCGGGGTGGCTCCGGGCCAGGCGATCGTTCTCTACGACGGCACGCGCGTGGTCGGTTCGGCGACGATCGCGACGACGGCTCGGCGTACGGCCGAAGCGGGCGTCTGAGCGGCAGCGGCCCCCGGGCCGCTCGCTCGCGCGGAACCCACCGGTCTTCGGCTGCCTTCCCGCGGCATCCTCGCTGTCGGTGGCGGGGCTTACCGTGGAGCCCATGGACATCTGCGTATTCCTCTCGGCCGCCGACCTCGACGAGCGCTACACCGGACCGGCCCGCGAATTCGCCGAGCTGCTCGGCAAGGGCGGCCACACCCTGGTGTGGGGCGGCTCCGACGTCGGTCTGATGAAGGTCGTCGCGGACGGAGTGCAGGAGGCGGGCGGGCGGCTCGTCGGTGTCTCCGTCGACTTCCTGGCGCACAAGGCCCGCCCGGACACCGACGAGATGGTGATCGCCAGAGACCTCGCGGAGCGCAAGGCCCTGCTGCTCGCCAAGTCGGACGCGATCGTCATCATGGTCGGCGGCACCGGCACCCTCGACGAGGCCACCGAGATCCTGGAGCTGAAGAAGCACGGGAAGCACACCAAGCCGGTCGTGCTCCTCAACACCGCCGGGTTCTACGACGGTCTGAAGGAGCAGTTCCGGCGGATGGAGGACGAGGGCTTCCTGCCGCTGCCCCTCACGGAGCTGGTGTTCTTCGCCGAGGACGGGGTCTCGGCCCTCGCCTACCTCGAAGAGAGCGCCGGCATCCGGTAGTGCGAGCATGGGGGCATGGCTACCCATCTGATCACCGGCGCGGGGTCCGGCATCGGCGCGGCCGTCGCGCGCCGGCTGCACGAGCGCGGCGACGACCTCGTACTCCTCGCGCGCAACGCCGGACGGGCGAAGGAGCTGGCCGCCGCCCACCCCGGCGCGCGTACGCTCGTCGCCGACCTGGCCGACCCCGACCGCATCTCCTGGGCGCTCGGCCAGCAGGCCATGCCGGACCGGCTGGACTCCCTGCTGCACATCGCCGGCATCGTGGACCTGGGGCCGATCGCGGACCTGCGCCCCAAGACCTGGCACCAGCAGCTCAACGCCAATCTGATCGCCCCCGCCGAGCTGACCCGGCTGTTCCTCCCTCAGATCCGGGCCGGTCAGGGCCTGGTGCTGTTCGTGAACTCCGGCGCCGGGCTCAACGCCCATGCGGAGTGGGGTGCTTACGCGGCTTCCAAGCACGGCCTGAGGGCGCTGGCCGACTCCCTGCGCCACGAGGAGCACGGGAACGGCGTCCGCGTCACCTCGGTCTACCCGGGCCGCACCGCCAGTCCCATGCAGGCCAAGGTGCACTCGCAGGAGGGCAAGGAGTACGACGCCTCCCGCTGGATCGACCCGGAGTCCGTCGCCACGGCGATCCTCACGGCCATCGACCTGCCGCGCGACGCGGAGATCAACGACCTGTCGGTGCGGCCGGGGCGCTGAGGCCCGGGGGGAGCCGTACGACCGTCCTCCCGGGCGGACGTACGCTTCCTGCGTGAGCGAGAAGAACGAGTTCAGCTGGGGTCCGGCCACCGGTGTCGGGTCCATGCCCGGGGGTGACGCCCGGGAGGCCGCCAAGACCGTCGTCGGGTCCTTCGAGGACTTCCCGTACCTCCCGGAGCTGCCCGCTCGCGGGCCCGGCGCCGACATGATCGGGCGGACCCTCGGGATGCTCGTCGAGATGTACGCGCACCTGGAGCCCAGCGGCTGGCGGGTGAGCGACCGGCCGGGCCGCGACACCCGGCGCGCCCGGTCCTGGCTGGGCGAGGACCTCGACGCGCTGGAGGAGTTCACCCAGGGCTACGAGGGCCCGCTCAAGGTGCAGGCCGTGGGCCCGTGGACGCTCGCCGCGGCCCTGGAACTGCGCGGCGGCGAGGCGTCGCTGGGCGACCCCGGCGCCTGCCGGGACCTCGCGGCCTCCCTCGCCGAGGGGCTGCGGGACCATCTCGCCGACGTGCGGCGCCGGGTGCCGGGCGCCCGGGTGATCCTCCAGCTCGACGAACCGTCGCTCACCGGCGTCCTGCGCGGACAGATCCGCACGGCCAGCGGCTACCGCACCTATCGGGCGGTCGACCGCCAGGTCGTGGAGAGCGCGCTGCGCGAGGTGATCGGGGTCAGCGACGGACCGGTCACGGTGCACAGCTGCGCGCCGGACGTGCCCTTCGCGCTGTTGCGCCGGGCGGGCGTCGCGGGTGTGTCGTTCGATTTCGCTCTCCTCACCGAACGTGACGAGGAGCAGATCGGCGAGGCCGTCGAAGGCGGTACGCAGCTGTTCGCGGGCGTGGTGCCGTCCACCGACGCGGCATTGTCAGACCCTGCCGGTAGCGTCATGGGTGTCAGAACGCTGTGGCGCAGGCTGGGGCTGAATCCGGGGACTCTCGCCGAGTCCTTGGTGATCACCCCGTCGTGCGGGCTCGCGGGTGCCTCACCCGCCTACGCCCGGGCGGCCCTCGCCCACTGCGCGCGAGCGGCGCGATCGCTCGCGGACAACCCTGAGTAACGGGTCGAAGCACCACGGGCTGAAGTAACGGGAGGACGAGACGGTGGCTGTCGAACAGCACGCAGATGTGCCGGCGGAGGCACGGGAGAAGCACGCGCAGCTGGCCGAGCAGATCGAGGAGCACCGCTTCCGGTACTACGTGAAGGACCAGCCGGTCGTCAGCGACGCCGAGTTCGACATCCTGCTGCGGGCACTGGAGGCCCTGGAGGAGGAGTATCCGGAGCTGAGGACCCCCGACTCACCGACCCAGAAGGTCGCGGGGGACTACGAGACCGGCCTCGCGAAGGTCGACCACCGCGAGCGGATGCTGTCCCTGGACAACGCCTTCGACGAGGCCGAACTGACCGCCTGGGCCGAGCGGCTCGCCCGTGACGTGGGCACCCCGGGCTACCACTTCCTGTGCGAGCTGAAGGTCGACGGCCTCGCGGTCAACCTCACGTACGAGAAGGGCCGGCTGACCCGGGCCGCGACCCGCGGCGACGGCCGCACCGGCGAGGACATCACGCCCAACGCGCGGACCATCAAGGGCATCCCGGACCGGTTGAAGGGCGACCGGATCCCGGACCTGGTCGAGATCCGCGGTGAGGTCTACTTCCCGATGGAGGCGTTCGAGGAGCTCAACGCGCGCCGGGTGGAGGCGGGTGAGCAGCCGTACGCCAACCCGCGCAACTCCGCCTCCGGTTCGCTGCGCCAGAAGGACCCCAAGGTCACCGCGACCCTGCCGCTGCGCATGGTGGTCCACGGCATCGGAGCCCGCGAGGGCCTGGACATCGCCCGGCTCTCGGAGGCGTACGAGCTGCTGCGCGAGTGGGGTCTGCCGACGGCCCGGCACAACAAGGTGGTCGGTTCGCTCGACGAGGTCCGGGAGTTCATCGCGTACTTCGGTGAGCACCGGCACTCCGTGGAGCACGAGATCGACGGTGTCGTCGTCAAGCTCGACGAGATCCCGCTCCAGGGGCGGCTCGGCTCGACGGCGCGCGCGCCGCGCTGGGCGATCGCCTGGAAGTACCCGCCGGAGGAGGTCAACACCAAGCTGGTGAACATCCGCGTGGGCGTGGGCCGTACGGGCAGGGTGACGCCGTACGCCCAGGTGGAGCCGGTGACGGTGGCCGGTTCGGAGGTCGAGTTCGCCACCCTGCACAACCAGGAGGTGGTGAAGGCGAAGGGCGTCCTGATCGGTGACACGGTCGTGCTGCGCAAGGCGGGCGATGTGATCCCGGAGATCCTCGGCCCGGTGGTGGACCTGCGGGACGGCAGCGAGCGGGAGTTCGTGATGCCGACCGAGTGTCCCGAGTGCGGGACGCCGCTGCGGGCCATGAAGGAGGGCGACATCGACATCCGTTGCCCCAACGGCCGCACGTGCCCGGCGCAGTTGCGTGAACGTCTCTTCTATCTGGCCGGCCGGGCGTGCCTCGACATCGACGCCTTCGGCGCGGTGACCGCGGCGGCACTGACCCGCCCCGCGGAGCCCGCCGAGGCGCCGCTGGCCGACGAGGGCGACCTGTTCGATCTGACCATCGAGCAGCTGCTGCCGATCAAGGCGTACGTCGTGGATCCGGACAGCGGCCTGCCCAAGCGCGACCCCAAGACCGGCGAGGAGAAGATCGTCACGGTCTTCGCCAACCAGAAGGGCGAGCCGAAGAAGAACGCCCTGGCCATGCTGGAGAACATCGCCGCCGCCAAGGAGCGTCCGCTCGCCCGCATCATCAACGGCCTCTCGATCCGCCATGTGGGCCCGGTCGCGGCCCAGGCGCTGGCCCGGGAGTTCCGCTCCATCGACCGCATCGACCAGGCCACCGAGGAGGAGCTGGCCGTGGTCGACGGCGTCGGGGCGACCATCGCCAAGGCGGTCAAGGAGTGGTTCGCCGAGGACTGGCACAGGGAGATCCTGCGCAAGTGGAAGGCCGCCGGCGTCCGGATGGAGGAAGAGGGCTCGGGCGAGGACCAGGGGCCGCGTCCGCTGGAGGGACTCACGGTGGTCGTGACGGGCACGCTGGAGAACCACACCCGGGATGGCGCAAAAGAGGCGCTGCAGAGCCTCGGGGCGAAGGTGACAGGTTCCGTTTCGAAGAAGACCGCCTTCGTAGTGGTCGGTGACAACCCTGGTTCCAAGTACGACAAAGCCATGCAGCTGAAGGTTCCGGTTCTGAACGAGGAGGGCTTCGCGGTCCTGCTGGAGCAGGGTCCGGAGGCAGCCCGGGAGGCGGCGGTCCCGATCGCCGGGTAGGGGCCGGGACACTGAGCGGACGTCACCCGTTCAGCGCATACCAGACCGATAAGGGTGGCCGGGTCGCATTCGGGCAAGACCTGTAGAGCGCTGCCCTTCCGAGCCGTCCGCGGCCTACTGTTGAGGTGTGCGCCTGTCGTGCACGGCTGCGTGGTGGTTCTCAGTCGTGGTGGCATGACAACGGGCCATCGTGGCATCGGCACCGCCGGCTGTGAGAGGGACCGAATGAAACCGACCGAGAGTGCCGCCCCGGTCGCACGGCCGCGTGGTCGCGCGGCCCTCGCGGGCATCTCCACCGGGCTGCCCAGCACCATGCTGGGACTCGCCGCCGTCCTGCTCACCGCCGGGATCTACCAGGCGTTGAGCGAGGGCCACGCCCTCTTCCCCGGCGGTGCCGAGGGCTGGTCGCTGGCCGTCCTCACCGGAGTGATCGTCGGCCATCTGGTGGCCCTCGGACGCGACCGCTGGTGGGGCGGCACCGGCTCCGGCGCCGCCCTGACCCTCGCCGTCCTGCTGCTGTACGGATGGGTGCCGGCCGGGCTCGTCAGCCTGGCCGTCGTCGTCCTGGTCGGCGTCGCCCGCCGGCACCGCTGGCGGCAGGGGCTGCTGCACGGCGCGGCGGACATCCTGGGCATCGGCGCGGCGGCGCTGGTCCTCGCCGCTTTCGGAGACGTACCGACCGTCGAGAAACCGTGGGGGCCCCTCGGATGGGGGCTCGCCGCGCTACCGGAAGTCGCGCTTGCGGCCGGGGCGTATCTCCTGGTGACCCGGATCCTGCTCTGGTACGCGCTGGCGCCCCAGGGCGGCGGCCTGCCGACCGTCGCCCGCACGGCCCTGCTGAGACAGGGGCTGGTGGCCGTCGCCCTGCTCGGCATCGCCCCGCTGATCTGCGCGGTCGCGGTCTCCCGGCCGATACTGCTGCCGCTCTTCGCCGTCCCGCTCATCGCCCTCGACTCCACGCTCTGGATCGCCAGGGCCCGCGCCGAGGAGCAGCTCCGCGACCCGTTGACCGGCCTGCCCAACCGGCAGTGGCTTCTCGAACGCACCTGGACGGCGCTGGAGGAGGCGGAGGGCGCCGGCGCCAGGGCCGCGCTGGTGCTGATCGACCTCGACCGTTTCCGATCGGTCAATGACACGCTCGGGCACCTCGCGGGCGACCGGCTGCTCCTCCAGATCGCGGACCGGTTGCGACTCGCCCTGCCGCGCGGGGCGGAGGCGGCCCGGCTCGGCGGCGACGAGTTCGCCGTACTGCTGCCGACGGCCGACTCCACCACCAGCGCCCAGCGGGTCGCCCGCCACCTGGTGGCCGAGCTCTCCTCACCGCTCGACCTCGACGGGCTCACCCTCGTCCTGGAGGCCAGCGCGGGCGTCGCCGTCTTCCCCGACCACGCGGTGGACGCGGAGGGTCTGCTGCGCCGCGCGGACGTCGCGATGTACCAGGCGAAACGTGACCGCACGGGCGTGGAGGTCTACGAGTCCAAGCGGGACTCCAACACCCCGGACCGGCTCGGCCTCCTCGGTGACCTGCGCCGGGCGCTGGACGCCGGAGACGTCGAACTCCACTACCAGCCCAAGGTCCGGTTCGACGGACAGGTGGCCGGTCTGGAGGCGCTGGTGCGCTGGGTGCACCCCGAGCGCGGGCGGGTCTCCCCGGACGAGTTCATCGCGATCGCCGAGTCCTCCGGGCTGATGCCGCACCTGACCGAGTACGTCCTGGAGACGGCGCTCGCGCAGGTGGCGCGGTGGCGCGCACAGGGCCTGTACGTGCCCGTCGCCGTGAACGTCTCCCCGCGGGACGTCCACAGCCCGGGTTTCGCGGGCGCGGTCGCCGCGCGGCTGGCCCGGCACGGCGTCCCGGCGGGCTCCCTCCAGCTGGAAATAACGGAACACGTCCTCCTGGAGGACCCGCAGCGCGCGGCCGACACCCTCGCCGGACTGACCGGGCACGGCGTGAAGATGTCCCTCGACGACTTCGGCACCGGGTACTCGTCGCTGGTCCATCTGCGCCGCCTCCCGGTGAGCGAGCTGAAGATCGACCGGTCCTTCGTCGCCCGCCTCGCCGTGGACACCGAGGACGCCGAGATCGTCCGCTGCACGGTCGACCTGGCCCACTCGCTGGGCCTCCTCGTCGTCGCGGAGGGCGTCGAGGACGACGAGACCTGGGAGCGCCTGCGGGATCTGGGCTGCGACGCGGTCCAGGGCTGGCTGGTCGCGGCGGCGATGCCGCCGGACGAGACGACGGCCTGGCTCAGGGCCCGCGGCGAGGGCGGCTGGCGACGTCCGGCGGAGCTGCTGGCGGCGGAGTCGCCGGGCCCGTCGGAGGCGGACCAGGTGGTGTAGGGGACCCGGCGGTGCGGTCCGGCGCGGCGAGGCCGCGCCCGGGGCGACGGCGGGGTGGGCGACCCCGCGTCCCGGGCCGCTGAGGCACGCGAAGGAGGAGCCTCCGGCAAACCGTTTAACGGGCAGGGGGCCGAGCCCCATAGGATTGAGCCCAAACCACACACACTCACCCCTGAGGATCGCTGCATGCCTGGCATCACGCGCGAGGAGGTCGCCCACCTCGCACGGCTGGCGCGTCTGGAGCTGAAGGACGAAGAGCTCGATCACTTCGCCGGTCAGCTCGACGACATCATCGGCGCGGTCGCCCGCGTCTCCGAGGTCGCCGACCAAGACGTTCCGCCGACCTCCCACCCGCTGCCGCTGACGAATGTCATGCGCGCGGACGAGGTCCGTCCGTCGCTCACCCCCGCGCAGGCGCTCTCCGGCGCCCCGGCCCAGGAGCAGCAGCGTTTCAAGGTGCCGCAGATCCTGGGGGAGGACTAATCACCATGACGGACAGCATCATCAAGCTCACCGCCGCCGAGACCGCCGCGAAGATCGCGTCCGGCGAGCTCACGGCCGTCGAGGTCACCGAGGCGCACCTGGCGCGCATCGAGGCAGTCGACGAGAAGGTCAACGCCTTCCTCCACGTGGACCGCGAAGGCGCCCTGGCGCAGGCTCGCGCCGTCGACGAGAAGAGGGCCCGTGGCGAGAAGCTCGGGCCGCTCGCCGGCGTCCCCCTCGCACTGAAGGACATCTTCACCACCGAGGGCGTTCCGACGACCGTCGGCTCGAAGATGCTCGAGGGCTGGCTCCCGCCCTACGACGCGACGCTGACCAAGAAGCTCAAGGCCGCCGACGTCGTCATCCTCGGCAAGACCAACATGGACGAGTTCGCCATGGGGTCGTCGACCGAGAACAGCGCCTACGGGCCCACCGGCAACCCCTGGGACCTCACCCGGATCCCCGGCGGCTCCGGCGGTGGCTCGGCCGCCGCCCTCGCCGCGTACGAAGCCCCGCTGGCCATCGGCACGGACACCGGCGGATCGATCCGCCAGCCCGCCGCCGTCACCGGCACGGTCGGCGTCAAGCCGACCTACGGCGGCGTCTCCCGCTACGGCATGGTGGCGTTCTCCAGCAGCCTCGACCAGGGTGGGCCCTGTGCCCGTACGGTCCTGGACGCGGCGCTGCTCCACGAGGTCATCGCCGGTCACGACCCGCTCGACTCGACCTCCATCGACGCCCCGGTCCCGCCGGTCGTCGAGGCGGCACGCAACGGCTCCGTGCGGGGCATGCGCGTCGGCGTCGTCAAGCAGTTCCGCGGTGAGGGCTACCAGGCCGGCGTCGTCCAGCGGTTCAACGAGTCCGTCGAGCTGCTGCGCGAGCTGGGCGCCGAGATCGTCGAGCTGGACTGCCCGTCCTTCGACCTGGCGCTCTCCGCGTACTACCTGATCGCGCCGTCCGAGTGCTCCTCGAACCTGGCCCGCTTCGACGCCATGCGCTACGGCCTGCGGGTCGGCGACGACGGCACGAAGTCGGCCGAGGACGTCACCGCCCTCACCCGTGAGGCGGGCTTCGGCGACGAGGTCAAGCGCCGCATCATCCTCGGTACGTACGCGCTCAGCTCCGGCTACTACGACGCGTACTACGGCTCGGCGCAGAAGGTCCGCACCCTCATCACCCGTGAGTTCGAGGCGGCCTTCCAGGACGTCGACGTGATCGTCTCGCCGACCACGCCGACCACCGCCTTCCCGATCGGCGAGCGGGCCGACGACCCGATGGCGATGTACCTGGCCGACCTGTGCACCATCCCGACCAACCTGGCCGGCAACGGGGCCATGTCGCTGCCCTGCGGTCTCGCGCCGGAGGACGGTCTGCCGGTCGGACTGCAGATCATCGCCCCCGCCATGAAGGACGACCGGCTCTACAAGGTCGGAGCCGCCGTCGAGGCCGCCTTCGTGGAAAGGTGGGGCCACCCGCTGCTCGAGGAGGCTCCGTCGCTGTGAGTGCCATGGCAAAGAAGGCCAAGAACTTCAAGAAGTCCAAGACCGGGCTGTACGTCTCGCTGGGCACCACCGCCTTCGGTGCCATCAGCGTCGCGAAGCAGGCCAAGCTGGCCCGGAACGACAACGACACCCTGCGGCTGATCGACGCCGCGGTGTCCGCCGCCGCCATCGTCACCGGCCTTGCGATCCTTTACCGGGAGCTCAAGCGCCTGGGCGACGACGACGTCCTGCTGGGCTGAGAGGGAAAGTCTCACCGTGACCGTCACTGAATTGCTGTCGTACGACGCGGCCCTCGCTGCGTACGACCCCGTCATGGGCCTCGAGGTCCATGTCGAGCTGGGTACGAAGACGAAGATGTTCTGCGGGTGCTCCACGGAGCTGGGCGCCGACGCCAACTCGCAGACCTGCCCCACCTGTCTCGGCCTGCCCGGTTCGCTCCCGGTCGTCAACGCGATCGGCGTCGAGTCGGCCATCAAGATCGGCCTCGCGCTGCACTGCGAGATCGCCGAGTGGTGCCGTTTCGCCCGGAAGAACTACTTCTATCCGGACATGCCCAAGAACTTCCAGACCTCGCAGTACGACGAGCCGATCGCCTTCAACGGCTATCTGGACGTCCAGCTGGAGGACGGGGAGATCTTCCGCGTGGAGATCGAGCGCGCCCACATGGAGGAGGACACCGGCAAGTCGACGCACATCGGCGGTGCGACGGGCCGAATCCACGGCGCCTCGCACTCGCTGCTCGACTACAACCGGGCCGGCATCCCGCTGATCGAGATCGTCACGAAGCCGATCGAGGGAGCGGGTGAGCGCGCGCCGGAGGTCGCCAAGGCGTACGTCGCCGAGCTGCGCGAGCTCATCAGGGCGCTCGGGGTCTCCGAGGCCCGGATGGACAAGGGCCAGATGCGCTGCGACGTGAACCTGTCGCTGCGCCCCAACGGCACCAAGACCTTCGGTACGCGCTCGGAGACGAAGAACGTCAACTCCCTGCGCAGCGTCGAGCGTGCGGCCCGCTACGAGATCCAGCGGCACGCCGCCGTGCTCAGCGGCGGTGGCACGATCGTGCAGGAGACCCGGCACTTCCACGAGGACGACGGCTCCACGACGTCCGGCCGCATCAAGGACAACGCCGAGGACTACCGGTACTTCCCGGAGCCCGACCTCGTCCCGGTGGCCCCGTCCCGCGAGTGGGTCGAGGAGCTGCGCGCCACGCTGCCCGAGCTGCCGCGCGTGCGCCGCAACCGGCTGCGCGAGGAGTGGGGGATCTCCGAGCACGACATGCAGTCGATCCTCAACGCCGGTGCCGTCGACCTGATCGTCGCGACGACCGAGGCGGGCGCGCCGGCCGACCAGGCCCGCAAGTGGTGGATGGGCGAACTGGCCCGTAACGCCAACGAGTCGGGCAAGGGCCTGGACGAGCTGCCCATCAGCCCGGAGCAGGTCGCCCGGGTGGCGGCGCTCGTCGCGTCCGGCGACCTGAACGACAAGCTGGCGCGCCAGGTCATCGAGGGCGTTCTCGCGGGTGAGGGCGACCCGGACACGGTCGTCGAGAAGCGCGGCCTGAAGGTCGTCTCGGACGAGGGCGCGCTCGGCGCGGCCGTGGACGAGGCCATCGCGGGCAACGCGGCGATCGCGGACAAGATCCGCGGCGGCAAGGTGGCCGCGGTGGGCGCGCTGGTCGGCGCGGTCATGAAGGCCACCCGCGGCCAGGCGGACGCGGCGCGCGTCAAGGACCTGATCCTGGAGAAGCTGGGCGTGAGCGAGGGCTGAGCCTTTCGCGTCCCGCACGAGGGGCGGCGACCCGGGGGAAAACCCGGGCCGCCGCCCCTCGGCGGTCGCGGCTGCGGTGCCGTCTCGTTGGCCCGTTGGGCCCGCCCGGCCCCGCCGCGCCGCGCCCCGCCCCGTCCCTCGGCGGTTGCGGCTTCGGAGGTCTCCTCGCGCATCGACCACCACGACCGTGACCTGCACCTCACCGTCCGCAACGGCGGCAACGAGCCGGTCACCTTCACCGTCAGGCCGCTCGGTTACGTCGACGAGGCGGACCTCGGTGACTGGACGCGCAGGGTGACCGTCAAGCCCGGCCGCGGCCGTACCCTCGTCCACTCGGCCGCCGACGCGCACGGCTGGTACGACATCGAGGTGACAGCGGCCGACGGCTTCCGGCGACGGCTGATGGGGCACATCGAGAACGGGCGCCCCAGCGTCTCCGGCTGACCCGGCTGACCCGGCTGACCCGGCCGGGCCGCCGCACCGGGACGTCCGGCCCGCCGGACGTCCCGGGCCCGGGGCTCCCCGTCCCGGGCCCGGGGCTCCCCGCGCCGGGCCGGCCGCATCCTTGTGAGTATCGCCACGAATGGGGCAAAGGATCTCGTTTGACTGCGACCATGGATGCTCCGTAGGTCTTGCGCTCTTTGCGGGCTGTTCCCGACAAAGATCCACGAACCACCCAGGGAGCCCGTACGTTGGCAGCTATCGCACGGTGGTGCGTCAGGCACCGCCTTGTCGCCGTACTCCTCTGGCTCGCCACCCTCGGTGGGGTGACCGCCGCGGCGGCCGTGGCAGGCAGCGCCTACTCCAACGACTACGAGGTCCCCGGCACCGAGTCCGGCCGCGCCGTCGCCCTCCTCGAGCGGGGCTTCCACGGGCAGGGCGGCGACAGCGACACCATCGTCTGGCACACCGGGCCCGCCGCGGGCAGCGTCCGGGCCGACGCGGTCGAGCAGCGCATGACCCGGATGCTCGACGTGGTCGCCGGCCTGCCCGGTATCGCCTCGGTCGTCGGCCCCTACGGCTCCGAGGGCTCCACCGGCCACGACCAGGGCCGGATCAGCGCCGACGGACACACCGCGTACGCCACCGTCACCTTCGATCAGCAGGCCGACGACATCCCCGAAGCCCAGGCCGAGGCCCTCGTCCGGACCGCGAAGGCGGCCGCCACGGACGGCGTCCAGGTCGAGCTCGGCGGCAGCGCCGTCGCGCTCACCGAGGCCCCGGGCGGACACCTCGCCGAGGTCGTGGGGATCGTGGTCGCCGCCGTCGTCCTCCTCCTCGCCTTCGGCTCGCTCGCCGCCAGCGCCCTCCCCATCGCGACCGCCCTCGTCAGCGTCGGCACGGCCTACTCCGCCATCGTGCTGCTCGGCCATGTCATGACGGTCGCCGACTTCGCCCCCATGCTGGGCCTGCTCATCGGCCTCGGCGTCGGCATCGACTACGCGCTCTTCATCGTCACCCGCCACCGCAAGGGCCTCAAACGCGGCCTGAGCGTCCCCGAAGCAGCCCAGAACGCCGTCGCCACCACTGGCAGGGCCGTCGTCTTCGCCGGCGCCACCGTCTGCATCGCGCTGCTCGGCATGCTGATCCTGCGGCTCAGCTTCCTCAACGGCGTCGCCATCGCCGCGTCCCTGACCGTCGTCCTCACCGTCGCCGCGTCCGTGACCCTGCTGCCCGCGCTGCTCTCCTTCATCGGGATGCGGGCACTCAGCCGCCGTGAGCGCGCCCGGCTCGCCGAGCACGGCCCGCAGCCCGAGCTCCCCACCGGCTTCGCGGCCCGCTGGTCCGTGTTCGTCGAGCGCCACCCGAAGATCCTCGGCGGGGTCGCGGCCGTCGTGATGCTGGTCCTGGCGCTGCCGACCTTCTCGCTCCACCTCGGCACATCGGACCAGGGCAACGGGCCCGCCACCGCGACGACCCGCCAGGCGTACGACCTGCTCGGCGAGGGGTTCGGGCCCGGGGTCAACGGGCCGCTCACCCTGGTCGCCCAGATCGACGGTGCCGACGACCGGCTCGCGCTCGGCGAGCTGCCCGCCACCCTCGGCGCCACCAAGGGCGTCGCGTCCGTCGGCCCGGTCACGTACAACAGCACCGGTGACACCGCGGTTCTCACCGTCGTACCGGAATCCTCGCCGCAGTCCCAGGACACCAGCGCCCTCGTCGACCGGCTCCGCGAGGACGTCCTGCCGGACGCCGAGGAGGGCACCTCCCTGGAGACGCACGTCGGAGGTGTCACCGCCGGCTACGACGACTTCGCCGAGATCATCGTCGGCAAGCTGCCGCTCTTCGTCGGTGTCGTCATCGCGCTCGGCTGTCTGCTGCTGCTGGTCGCCTTCCGGTCCCTGGGCATCCCTCTCAAGGCCGCCCTGATGAACGTCGCCGCCGTCGCCTCCGCCTTCGGCATCGTCGTGGCGGTGTTCCAGTGGGGCTGGGGCAGCGAGCTGCTGGGCCTCGGCAGTGCGGGACCGATCGAACCCTTCCTCCCCGTGATCATGGTCTCGGTGCTCTTCGGGCTCTCCATGGACTACCAGGTCTTCCTGGTCAGCAGGATGTACGAGGAGTGGCTGGAGACCGGTGACAACCGCCGCGCGGTCCGCGTCGGCCTCGCCGAGACCAGCCGGGTGATCAACTCGGCGGCGGTCGTCATGATCTCCGTCTTCCTCGCCTTCGTCCTGTCCGGGGACCGTGTCATCGCCATGTTCGGCATCGCGCTCGCGGCCGCCGTCGCACTGGACGCGTTCGTGCTGCGCACACTCCTCGTACCGGCCCTGATGCACATGCTGGGCGGCGCGAACTGGTGGCTGCCGCGGTGGCTCGACCGGCGTCTGCCGCGCATCAGCATCGAGCCGCCCGAGTACCGGGAGGCCGCCACCGCCCGAGCGGGGATCGTCGGGCCGCGGGTGACGATCCACGAGCAGGGGTCCGATCGCCCGAGCCGGGTCACCCGGACCCCATGACCCCGCAGCGGGGCATCCGACCCGGGTTCCGGGCGAGCCGGGCCACTTGAGGGAACGCGCCCTGCCGAGCCGGTCCCGTTAAGAGGAATCTCAGATTCGGCACCTAGCGTGCGACGCATGAACCGTACGACGACCGACACATCCGCAGACGCCCCCGCCGTCCCCTCCCGGCCCGACGACGTGGTCACCGACCAGGTCGCCGTCGCCCTCGACGCCACCGACGACGAGACCCTCGACGTCACCGACGACGACCTCATGGCCGCCCTCGACGACGAGGACGCCGCGGCCCCCTCCGGGCTCGTCGCGGGAGCCTCCGCCGTCGTCGCGGCCGGCCTTGGCCTCGCCTCCCTCACCGGCACCTGGATCGGACGGGTCGTCGCCGAACGCGAGACGCTCATCGGCCAGATCACCACCTCCCAGAGCGGCACCGCCGCCCAGCAGATCTCCGCGATCTACGGCGACGCCTGGCACAGCACCGCCCTCGTCAACGGAGTCTTCGGGCTCCTCGCGGTGATCGCCGGCCTGGCCGTGGTGGCCCGCCCGCAGCGCCCGACCTGGGTCAGGGCCGTCGCCGTCGCCGGAACCGTACTCGGCGTCCTGGGACTGCTCCTGTCCGCCGTCATGTACTTCGACCTGCTGGTACCGATGCCGACGGCGGCCGGCTAAGGCCCCGGCGGGTGGTCCGGGCGGGGGCCTTAGGCCGTACCCGAGACCCCCGGCCGCCGTCTAAGGCACCCCCGGCCCGGAACATGCGGCACACTCCCGATGTGGGGAGACCCCCTGGGACGCGAAAGTTGAGACATCGCAAGACGGCGATACCTCAACCGGAAGACCCAGGGAGAACAAGATGTTCGAGTACGAGATCCAGCAGATGCGCCACGCCGAGCTCATCCGCGAGGCCTCCGCCCAGCGCCTGGCCAAGGAGGCCCGCAAGGCCCGCCGCGCCGCCCGCCGGTCCAGTGACAACGCACCGGAGGGGCCGGTGAATTCACTGCGGAACTCCTTCGCCCGGGCCGCGTGACCTCCCGATGGCGACGGTGGTTCCGATCAAGGGTGCCGCATTGTCGGAGGTCTGTGCGATGCTCGGCGACGTGGAGAACTCGTCCGTCAGTCCGGTGTTCGTCGGCAGAGCCGGTGAACTGACCACCCTCACCGACGCGCTCGCCCGCGCCTCCGCCGGCGGCGCCTCCGATGCCTCGGGGTCCGGGGGAGAGCCGCAGACGCTGCTGATCGGCGGCGAGGCGGGCGTGGGCAAGACGCGCCTCGTCGAGGAGTTCCTCGCCGAGGCCGCCGAGCGCGGCGCCGTGGTGGCGGTCGGCGGCTGCGTCGAGATCGGCGCCGAAGGGCTGCCCTTCGCGCCGTTCTCGACCGCCCTGCGCGCTCTCCGGCGCCGGCTGCCCGACGAACTGGCCGCCGCCGCCGCGGGCCAGGAGGGCGAACTGGCCCGGTTGCTGCCCGAATTGGGCGACGCCAACCGCCAGGAGGCCTACCACGAGGACAGCACGGCCCGGCTCTTCGAGCTCACCGTCCGGCTCCTGGAGCGCCTCGCCACGGACCGTACGATCGTCCTCGCACTGGAGGACCTGCACTGGGCCGACGCCTCCACCCGGCATCTGCTCGCCTATCTCTTCCGCACCCTGCGCCGCGGCCGGCTCGTCGTCGTCGGCACCTACCGTGCCGACGACATCCACCGGCGCCACCCACTGCGGCCCCTGCTGGCCGAGCTCGACCGGCTGCGGACCGTGCGGCGGATCGAGCTGCCCCGGTTCAACCGCACCGAAGTCCACCGCCAGCTCACCGGCATACTGGCCGCCGAGCCCGAGCCCGCGCTCGTCGACGAGATATTCGGCCGCTCCGACGGCAACGCCTTCTTCGTCGAGGAACTCGTCGTCTGCCACGAGAGCGGCTGTTCCTCCGGGGGCATGAGCGACTCCCTGCGCGATCTCCTGCTCGTGCGGGTCGAGGCGCTGTCCGAGGACGCCCAGAAGGTCGTCAGGATCGTCGCCGAGGGCGGCTCCACCGTCGAGTACGACCTGCTCGCCGCTGTCGCCCGGCTGGCCGACGACGACCTCATCGAGGCCCTGCGCGCCGCCGTCGGCGCCAACATCCTGCTCGCCGTGCCCGACGGCGAGGGATACCGCTTCCGGCACTCCCTGGTCCGCGAGGCCGTCAGCGACGACCTGCTGCCCGGCGAGCGCTCCCGGCTCAACCGCCGCTACGCCGAAGCCCTGGAGGCCGACCCCGCGCTCGTCCGCGCCGACGAGCGCGCGACCCGGCTCGCCAGCTACTGGTACCACGCACACGACGCCAGCAAGGCCCTTCCCGTCGTGCTGCGCGCCTCCGTCGAGGCCCGCCGGCGCCACGCCTACTCCGAGCAACTCCGCCTGCTGGAGCGGGCCATGGAGCTGTGGGACGAGGTCCCCGGTGAAGTGCGCGACTCCCTGCGGCCCATGGACTACGCCGGCGCCTACCCGCCGTGCGGCTGCGACCCGCAGACCACCCCGCTGCGCTACCTCGACCTGCTCGCCGAGGCGGCCGTCGCCGCCCGGCTGTGCGGAGAGCGCGAACGAGCCCTGAAAATCGTCAAGACGGGCCTGCGGCTCATCGAGGGCGACGGCCGGGAGAAGGACGGCCATGCCGACCCGGCGCGCGCCGCCTGGTTCTGGATCGAGCGCTCACGGCTCGTCGCGGGCCTGGCCCGCGGCGACGGCTGGGCGGAGCTCGCCACGGCTCAGGAACTGGTCCGGGGCCTGCCGCCGTCGGCCGTCCACGCCCAGGTCCTGGCCAGCGCCGCCGGCTGGGGCATGCTGCACGCCCCCGGCCTGGAGACCCTCGCGGCCGCCGAGCGCGCCGTCGAGTACGCGCGGCTGGTCAACGCCGAGGAGATGGAGCTCAACGCCCGGCTCACCCTCGGCGCCCTCATGACCGACTCCGGCGACATCGAGCGCGGGCTCGCCGAGATGTACGCCGTGCGGGACCGGACCGTCGAACTGGGCATGGTCAGCGAGGCCGCCCGGGCCCACACCAACCTCTCGTCCAGCCTGGAGAGCGTCGGCCGCTCCCGGGAATCGGCCGTCGTCGCCCGTGAGGGCCTGGAACTCGCCCAGTGCTGGGGTCTCCTGGACCCCGAGGGGTGGATCCTCGGCAACCTCACCGAGGCACAGATGTCCATGGGCCACTGGGACGAGGCCTACGACGGCGCCATCCGGCTCCAGCGCATCGCCTACAGCGCCAAGCCGCGCGGCTCCGCGGCGCTGCGGCTGGCCCAACTGTCGGAGGCGCGCGGCGAGCTGACCGCCGCCACCGAGTATCTGCGGCTGGCCCGCGAGACGTACGGCAAGCACGACCCGATGATGCAGTACACCCTGCCCATGGCCCGGGTCGCGCTCGGCATCGCCGCCGCGGAGGGCCGGCTCGCCGACGCCCGCGCGGTACTGGCCGAGGCCGCCGAAGCGGGCTTCCCGCCCGGCAGCCAGCGCTACGCCTGGCCGCTGCTCCTCGCCGCCGTCACCGCCGAGGCCGACACCCGGGGGCTCCCGGCCGCCGCGGAGGGCCGCGCCGAGGCACTGGCCCTCATCCGCTCGACCGCCAAGAGCCTGGCGGCCCCCGAGGCGGTGTGGGTGGCCCACTCCCTCTTCGTGTCGGCCGAACTGGCCCGCGCCGAAGGGCTGGAGAGGGCCGACCGCTGGGCCGAGGTCGCCGTCGCCTTCGGACCGCTGGAGCGTCCCTACGACCTGGCCAGGGCCCGGCACCGCTGGGCGGACGCGCTGCTCGTCGAGGGCGGCAGGCGCGAGGAGGCGGCGGCCCTGCTGCGCGAGGCCCACCTCATAGCCGTCCACCTCGGCGCCCGTCCGCTGCGCGAGAGCCTCGAACTCCTCGCCACCCGCGCGCGCCTCTCCCTGGCCGCCCCGGAACCCGCCCCCGCCCCCGACGAGGACGGCTTCGGCCTCACCCCCCGGGAACAGGACGTCCTGCGCCATGTCGCGGCCGGCCGCACCAACCGCCAGATCGCCGAGGAGCTCTTCATCTCCCCGAAGACGGCGAGCGTCCACGTCTCCAACATCCTTGCCAAACTGGGTGTCGCCGGCCGGGGCGAGGCAGCGGCCCTGGCACACCGCCTCCACCTCCTGGAAGAGGCGGTCTGAGGACGCGGGGAGCGCCCTGGAATGAAGTACGCGATGCTGATCCAGCAGCGGCGGGAGGTGCCGGACGGCGCCGCCCGGCTGGAGGTGCCCGACGGCGCGTCCCTGGACGACGTGGCGGCCGCCCTGGAAGGGCTGTTGGCGACGCGGCCGCCGTCGGACGGCGTGGTGCTCGTCGTCGGCGGCCGGACCGTCGGCGCCACCGGCCCCGACCACCTGCGCACGCTGCGCGCGCTCGGAGTCGTGCGGAGCGCCGGTGAGGAGGACAGGGCGCACCAGCCGGCCGAGTCCACCCAGTACACCCTGCTGATGTTCCGCTGCGCCTCGTGCGAGCGGTCGGCCGCCACGGCCTTCTACGACGAGCGCTACCGGCCGGTCTGCGAGACACCCGGCCACGGCCCCATGGATCTGCGGTGAGCCACCCGTGAGCCAGATCAGCCTGGGCACGGCCGCCGCAGCGCCGTCCGGACTCGCCTCCGGACGGTTCTTCCTGGTCTCCTATCTGCCCACCTACGCGGGCGCGTTGAGCCTGTTGTGGCTGGTGTGGGCCGGCGCCCCCGGCGGGCCGCTCTCGATGCGCCGGGCCTGGGACACCGCGGCCGGCCTCGGCATCGGCGAGGCCCTGCTCATCGCGGCGGGCATCACCGTCGTCGCCGTCGTCTTCCAACCCCTCCAACTGGCCATGGTGCGCCTTCTGGAGGGCGGCAAGCCCGGCCTCCTGGGCGCCGGCGCGGGCCTCGCCCTGCAGCGCCGGCGCAAGGCCCGGCTGGAACGCCGTACGCGCCTGCCCGGGGCGGCGGCCGACGGCGCGGCGGACGCGGTGAGCGCCGAGGACGTACAGCGGGCCGGAGCCGCGGCCGCCCGGCTGCGCCGCCGCTACCCGCTGCCCGACCACCTCGTGAGGCCCACGGCCCTGGGCAATGTGCTCACCGCGACGTTCGACACCGCGGGCCGCGACCACGGCTGGGACGCGGCCATCGCCTGGCCCCGGCTCTATCTCGTACTCGGCGAGCGGTCACGGGCACTCGTCGACGACTCCCGCGACTCCCTCGACGCCGCGGTACGGCTCAGCGTGACCGGCGGCGTCACCGCGCTGACCGCGGCGGTCCTGCTGCGCTCCAGCGGCTGGTGGCTGGCGCTGGCACTGATCCCGCTGGCCGTCGCCTGCCTCGCCTACCACGGCGCCGTCCAGGCCGCCCTCGCCTATGGGGACGCCGTACGCACCGCCTTCGACCTGCACCGCTTCGATCTCCTGAGCGGCCTGCACCTGCCGCTGCCGGCGGACCTCGCCGAGGAGCGGACCCTGGCCCGGGCCCTGTGCGCCTCCTGGCGACAGGGCCTGCCGCCGCCGGACCGCTACGAACACCCCGATCCCGCTTAGGGCTCGGATCCGGGACGGGAGACCACCACTTCGGCTCACTCGCTCCCCAGGCGGCACCCGGCGCTCTACCGTGGACGCCATGGGCGCTCACACCAGCGACGACCGGGTCACCGTCCTGCACACCTTCGGAATGCGCGAACTGGACGCCCACCTGCGCACCGGCGACCCCGCCGCGCTGGAACGCGCCCGGACGTTCTTCCGCCAGACCGTGTCAGCCATGACCCCCGCCACCCCGCACGTCGATGTGCACCTGAGGAACCTCGCCCTGACCGAGGTGATGACCCACGAGCGCTCCGGCGCGCTCGCCCCGCTCCGGGACGCCGTGGTCCTCTACCGCAGGGCCCTCGACGCCGTCCCGCCCGGGCACGCGTACCGGTCCGCGTACGCGTACGGACTGGGGCGCGCCCTGCGGCAGTTGCACCACGCCACCGGCGATCCCGTCCCTCTCGACGAAGCCATCGCCTGGCAGTACCGGGCGCTGCCCGAGGAGCGGTCCGACGCGACGGCGGAACTGCCCACCCAACTCGGCGGCCTCGCCGAGTCCTTACTGGACCGCTACGAAGTCGGAGGCGACCCGTCCGACCTGGCGGAGTGCGTACGGCTGTACCGCCACGCCCTGCGCCTGGCCCCCGCGGACGATCCGGACCGCGCCGCCCGGCTGGTCAACCTGGGCTCGGCGCTGGGCGCCCAGTACGGGCTGACCGGTGACCCGGCCCGACGCGACGAGCACATCGACGCCTACGCGGAGGCGCTGGCCCTGCTGCCGCGCGACCGTCCCGAACGCCTGCCCCTGCAGGAGGCGCTGGCCACGGCGCTGCGGGAGCGGTACGAGGACGGCGGCGGCCTCGACGACCTGGACACCGCGATCGCGCTGCTCCAGCGGTCCGCCGCGGCCACCCGCCCCGGCACGCCCGAGCACGCCGCGGCCGCCGACCAGGCCGGTGAAGCGCTGCTGGCCCGGGCCCGGACGACCGCGGACCCCCATCGCGCGAGCCAGGCGATCGGCCTGCTCGAAGGCGCCGTCGCGGCGGAGCCGCCCGACGGCATCAACCGCGGCGCGCTGCTGGGGGCGCTGGCGACGGCTTACGGCGTCCGGCACGACCTGACGGGGGAGCCCGGCGACCGGGACCGGGCCGTCGCCCTGCTCCGCGCGGCCGTGGAGACCCCCCGGCCCACCGCCCACAACCTCTCCGCCCTGCGTGCGATGCTCGCCGACGCGCTGCGCCACCGGCACCATGAACGGGGCGGCGCGGCGGATCTGGACGAGGCGATCGCCGTGCACCGGTCGGCCCTGGCCGGCCGAGTCACCCACGACACAGACGTCACTGAGGTCACCGATGACACGGATGCCCTGGACCGGGCCGCGCACCAGGCCGGCCTGGCCGCCTGTCTGAAGCAGCGCTTCGAATTCCACGGCGACACGGCCGATCTCGACCAGAGCGCCGAACTGTGCCGTCAGGCCCTCCTCGTCCTCCCCGAAGGACACGTGAACCGCGCGGCCACGCTCGTCCGCCTGGGCGACACCCACCTGGCCATGTACCGCCACACCGGGCGCGGGGAAGCCCTGGACGCGGCGCTCGGCGCCTACCGGCAGGCCATCTCCACCGACCGGGGCGACCAACAGGGAGCCCTCCTGGGCAACCTCGCCTCCGCGCTCCTCGTCCGCTTCGAACACGCCGGCGGCGCGGCGGCCGACCTCGACGAGGCCATCGGACTCCAGCGCCGCGCCCGGGCCCTGCTCCCCGCCGACCAGGAGACCAGCGGCTACAACCTCGCCCAGTCCCTGCGCTCCCGTTACGAGATCGGCCAGGACCTCACCGACCTCGAGGAGTCCGTCGAGCTGCTGCGGGCCGTCGTGCGCTCCCGCCCCGCGGACCACCCCGACCGGATCAGCCCCTGCCTGGCCCTCGCCGAATGCCTGCACCAGCTGTCCTTGCGCACAGGGGACCGGGATCTGCTGACCGAGGCGGCCGGCGCCGCCCGCGACGCCGCGGCGGTCCCCGGCGCGCCGGTGCTCGACCGGCTCCGCACCCACGTCACCCGGGGCCAGGTGGCCGGCGTGATGGAGGACTGGGAGATCGCCGCGCGCGAACTGCGCGCGGCGACCGCCCTCCTGCCCGAACTGGCGACCCGCAGCCTCACCCGCAGCGACCAGCAGTACGCCCTCGCCAAGCGGCCCGGTCTGGCCGCGGAAGCCGCCGCGTACGCCGTCCAGGCCGGCCGGTACGAACAGGCCCTGGAAGTCCTCGAACACGGCCGGGGAGTCCTCCTCGGCCGACTGCTGCGCACCCGGGAACTCGACGTCGAACGGCTGCGCACCGCGGCGCCCGATCTCGCCGGCCACTTCCTCCGGCTGCGCGACGAGAACGACGAGGGGCCGGCCGCGCCCTCCGCTCCGTCGCTCCCCGGCGGCCCCGCCCCGGCCGCCGAGCGCCGACGCGCCCGGGCCGCCCAGTGGCAGGGGCTGCTGCACCACATCCGGGCCCTGCCGGGCTTCGACGACTTCCTGCTCCCGCCGTCGGCCGAGGAGATCCTGCGCCAGGCCGGCGAGGGCCCCGTCGTCCTCGTCAACATCAGCATCCGCTGCGACGCCCTCATCGTGGCCGGCGGCACGATCGACGTCCTGCCGTTGCGTACGTTCTCCGCGGCCGTGACGGAGAAGGTCGCCACCTTCCTGGCCGCCACCCGCGACGCCTCCCGCAAGGGCGCCTCGCTGGAGGAGATCTGGTCCGCGCAGGAAGCCCTCTCCGGGGTCCTCGAATGGCTCTGGGACACGATCACCGGACCGGTGCTCCAGCGTCTCGGCTACACCGAACCCGCGGCGACGGGAACCGCTCCACGCCGGATCTGGTGGTGCCCCCAGGGCCAGTTGGCCTTCCTGCCCCTGCACGCCGCCGGCTATCACGGCACCCGCGCCGACCCGGGCCGTCCGCGCTGCGCGCTCGACCTGGTGGTCTCCTCCTACACCCCGACCATCGGCGCCCTGCACCACGCCCGCCGCCGATCGGAGCCCGGCTCCCAGGGGCCCGGGGCGCCGCTGCTCGTGGCCATACGGAACACCCCCGGCGCCGCGCCCCTGCCGAACGCCCTGGACGAAGCCGAAACGGTCGCGCCTCTTCTGCCGGGCGCGACCTCCGCCCGGCTGCTGGCCGACGAGCAGGCCACCCGGGAGCGCGTACGGGACGCCCTGCGCACCAGCGCCTCCGCGCACCTCGTCTGTCACGCCCTGACCGACCCGGACGACCCCTCCGCCTCCCGGATCCTCACCCACGACCACCTGGAACGCTCGCTCACCGTCGCCGACATCTCGGCCCTGCGGCCCTCGGGAGCGGACCTGGCCTATCTGTCCAGCTGCTCCACCTCCCGGACCCGGCACGAGCTCGCGGACGAGGCGATCCACATCACCAACGCTTTCCAACTCGCCGGATACCGCCATGTCGTGGGCACCCTGTGGCCCGTCGCGGATCAGATCGCCCCGCGCATCGCCCGCCGCTTCTACGCCGACCTCGCGGACGGTGCCGCGCACGCGCTGCACGCCGCCGTCCGCGAGGCCCACGCCGAGTTCCCCCTGCTGCCCTCGCTGTGGGGGGCGCACATCCACGTCGGCCCCTGATCCCCGTCTCCAGGCCCTGCGGGGGGCCCGGCCCCCGGCCCCTCCGGCCCGGGGCAGCCGCATCAGGCGTCCTGGCCTTCGAGCGGCCCGCCCTTCCTGCCAGGGCTCCGCCGCCTGGGAGCCACCGCACTCGGGCGCCCTATCCCCGTGCTGCCCTGACCAGCCGCAGGTTGCCCCGAGCCTCCGCCGTACGCGCGTCCCCGGGCCCGTAGAGCCGCTCGTACGCGGCGAGGACCGTACGGCACTCCCGCTCGGCCTCCTCGTGCCGGCCCGCGCGGTGGAAGGTGGCAGCGAGGCTGGTCCTGCGCTTCAGCACGGCGGGATGGTCGGCGCCGAGGATCCGCGCGAGCCCCTCGGTCGCCGCCCGCAGATGCTCCAGGGCCTCCTGGCCCTCGCCCAGCGCCTGAAGGGCGGCCCCCAGGTTGGCGCGTGCCTCCAGCGTGTCCATGTGGTCGGGCCCGTTGATCTCCTCCCAGCGCCGCGCGACGGTCCGCATCACCGAGGCGGCCTCGGCCACACGGCCGCGGTGGAACAGCACCGCCGCGTGATTGGCGCGCGAACTCAGGGTCAGCACGGCGTCGGGGCCCAGCACGCGCTCGGCGTCGCGCAGCAGTGCCAGGTAGGCGTCCCCAGCCTCCTCCAGCCGGCCCCGGCTGCGTAACAGTCCCGCCATGTGCCCGCGGCCGACGAGCGTGTCCGGATGCTCCGCGCCGAGGACGCGTGTCCGGCCGGCGAGCACCGCACGCCACAACTCCTCGGCCTCGTCGAGCCGCCCGAGCACCTGCGTGACGCGGGCCACGTCCGCCATCGAGCCCAGGGTGTCCGGGTGATCGGCGCCCAGCACCCGCTCGCGCCGCGCCAGCAGGGAACGGTGCAGCCGCTCGGCCTCCTGCGGCCTCCCGCGCACCTCCAGGAGGGCCGCGAGGGCTCGCTCCGCGGCGAGCGTGTCCCGGTGCACGGGCCCCAGGTCGGCCCTGCGTTCGGCCAGGACCCAGCGGTACACCTCCTCCGCCTCCTCCAACTGCCCCTCGGCGCGCAGCTCACGGGCCAGCTCGAACGAGAGGTCCACCACTCGGGGGTCGTGCGCGCCGTGCTCGCGGGCGAGGTGCTCCAGCTTCAGGCGGGTGGCACCGGACGGCGTCAGCCGCAGGTGCATCTCCACCACGGGGACGCCGTTCTCGCCGTCGCGCACGGTGGAGCGGTAGGACCCCAGGGAGGGCAACTCGCCCTCGCTGTAGATCGGTTCCCGAGGTGCCCGCTGCCTCGGGGCCCTTTCCTGCGGCGCTCTCTCCTCCGCCGTCTCCTGCCTCTCCTGTCGGGCCCCCTCCTGGGGCGCCCCCGCCTCCCGCGGGCCATCCCCGGCCGCGCCGTCCCCGGGCCCGCTGGCCCTCGGGGGAGTCGCCCCGGTGGGGGGAGTCGCCCCGCGCCTGCGGAACGGCCACCGGCTCCGTCCCGAGGTGTTCCGATCGGCCATGCCCAGCTCCTTCGCCGTCGCCCGCCTGCTCTCGCCCGTCCGCTGCCTCGCCCGCTCGCTACCTCACCCGCAGCTGGAGGATCTTGTCGTCGCCGGGCCCGGGCGTGCCCCGGGTGTCCGTCTCGCTGGTCACCAGCCAGACCTTGTCACCACCGGCGGCGAGAAGGGTTCTCAGCCGGCCGTGCTTCCCCGCCAGAAAGGCCTGCGGATCGGCGGATCGGCGCGGCCCGGAGAGCGGGATGCGCCAGAGCCGCTCGCCCCTCAGACCCGCCATCCAGATCGAGCCCTCGGCGTACGCGATCCCGCTCGGCGACGCCTCGGAAGTCCTCCACTGGGCCACCGGATCCACGAACCCGGCCCTGGAGCCCTTGCCCTCCACCTCCGGCCAGCCGTAGTTCCCACCCGGCTCGATCAGATTCAGTTCGTCCCAGGTGTTCTGCCCGAACTCGGCCGCCCACAGACGCTTGTCGGCGTCCCAGGCCAGCCCCTGCACATTCCGGTGACCGTACGAGTAGACGACCGAGTCCGCCGAGGGATTGCCATGGACCGGTTGTCCGTCGGGCGTCATGCGCAGGATCTTCCCGCCCAGCGACTTCTTGTCCTGGGCGAGCCCCGTCTCGCCGGTCTCTCCCGTGCCGGCGTAGAGCATCTTGTCGGGGCCGAACGCGATCCGCCCGCCGTTGTGCACCGTCCCCTTGGGGATGCCCCGCAGCACCGTGTCCGGTGCCCCGAGCTGCTGGCCGGCCGGCTTCCTCTCGTCGTACAGCAGCCGCGCGATGCGGTTGTCCGACGCGGTGGTGAAGTAGGCGTAGACCATGTTGTCGGTGGCGAACGACGGCGACACCGCGAGCCCCAGCAACCCGCCCTCGCCCGCCGGCGCCACCCCCGGCACCGACCCGATCTCGGTCTTCCGCCCGCTCTCCGCGTCGACGCGCGTGATCGTGCCCTCGTCCCGCGAGGAGACCAGGAAGTCGCCGTCGGGCAGGGCCGCGAGGCCCCAGGGCGACTTCAGGCCCTCGGTCAGCGTGGCCACCACGGTCACCGAGCCCTTCGCGGGCGGAGCCGTACGCGAAGGAGCGGCCGACACCGAGCCGGACGGACGCGGCGCGGAGCTCGAACCGCCCGTCGGCGCCGGGCCGTCACCGGACGAGCACCCGGCCGACAGCACCAGCACGGCGGTGGCCAGCAAGGCCGTCACTGCAGGACGTCGCACAGTTCTGATCCCTTTCCCAGCGGCGGTGTGAGCTGCGTCTCGCGCACCTCTACCCTTCATACACCGCTCGACCGGATCAGGTTCCCGATCTCCTCGACGGACCCGGCAGGCGCCCGGCCGGCCCAGGTGTCAGTCCCAGGACCCCCGCGCCGCCGGAAGCGCCGCGATCTCCGCCAAGTCCTCGGCCGTCAGCTCCAGACCGGCCGCCGCCGCGTTCTCCACGGCCCACCGCTCCTGTTTCGTCCCCGGAATCGGGACCACGTGCCGCCCCCGCCCGAGCGCCCACGCCAGCGCCACCTGCGCCGGGGTCACCCGCTCCCCGTGGCGCGCCGCCACGCGCCGCAGCCCCGCCACGACCGGCTGGTTCGCCGCCATCATCTCGGCGGTGAACCGCGGGTGCCGGGCCCGCAGGTCGTCCGGCTCGAAGCCGCCGCCCGGTGTCAGGGTCCCGGTCAGGAAACCGTTGCCCAGCGGCATCGCGGCCAGTACGCCCACACCCCGCGCCTCGCACCAGGGAAGGAGCCGGTCCAGCGCTTCCGGCGCCCACACCGACAGCTCTGCCTGGACGGCGCTCACGGGAAAGACCTGCTGTACGCGCTCCAGCTGGCGAATCGTTCCGTCATGCATCCCCGCGCCCGAGCGGCGCGAGGCCCGCGCCCCGACCGCGCACAGCCCCAGCGCCCGCACCTTCCCGGCGGACACCAGCTCGGCCATCGCCCCCCAGGTCTCCTCGACCGGCACCTCGGGGTCGGCGCGGTGCAGCTGGTAGAGGTCGATGACGTCCGTCTGGAGCCGGCGCAGGGAGGCGTCGCAGGCGCGCCGCACATACCCGGGGCGCCCGTTGGCGACGATGTGCTGCTCGCCGACGAGCAGCCCGCACTTGGTGGCGACGAAGGCGTCCGCCCGGCGCTCCTTCAGGACCCGGCCCAGCAGTAGTTCGTTGGTGAACGGCCCGTACATGTCGGCCGTGTCGAGCAGGGTGGCGCCGGCGTCGAGCGCGGCGTGCACCGTGCGCACAGACCGGTCGCCGCGCTGCTGCGAACCGCTGTAGCCCCAGCTCATCGGCATACAGCCCAGGCCGATCGCTCCCACTTCGAGCGCCGTCGCCCCGATTGTCCTGCGCTCCAACTCCCCGTACCCCTCCTTGTGCCGTTCCCCAAACTAACCTCCTGACCATGACTGCTGATGTGTGGCTCCCCATTCCGGCCGACGAGATCGCCGGGCTCCCGGACCCCGCTGCGGCGGGGCTGACCTACCGGTTCTGGGACGGCGGCCCCGACTTCCCGGCCGATCCCGCCGACTGCGTCTTCTACGTCGTCCCGTACATGAAGGGATCGGAGATCGCGGTCCGGCCGCTGGCCGCGATGACCTCCGTGCGGGTCGTGCAGACCCTCTCTGCGGGGATGGACCATGTGACGCCGGGGCTCGACTCCCTCCGGGCGGGGGTACGGCTCTGCAACGCCAGAGGCGTCCACGAGGCCAGTACCGCCGAGCTCACCCTCGCGCTGATCCTCGCCTCGTTGCGCGGCATCCCGGGTTTCGTGCGCGGCCAGGACGCGGAGGAGTGGCGGGCGGGCTTCTACCCCGCGCTCGCCGACAAGTCCGTACTGATCGTGGGGTACGGATCGATCGGCGCCGCCATCGAGGACCGGCTCGCGGCCTTTGAGTGCGCGCGGGTGGTACGCGTCGCGCGCTCCGCCCGCACTACGGAGCGCGGTCCCGTGCACGCACTCGCCGATCTGCCCGCCCTGCTTCCCCAGGCGGACGTGGTGGTGCTCTCCACTCCACTGACCGCGGACACCCGTCACCTCGCGGACGCCGGTTTCCTGGCGCGGATGAAGGACGGCGCCCTCCTGGTGAACGTGGCGCGTGGCCCGGTCGTCGACACCAAGGCGCTGCTGGCGGAGGCCGAGAGTGGACGTCTGACCGCCGCCCTGGACGTCACCGACCCGGAACCGCTGCCTTCCGGCCACCCGCTGTGGCACGCTCCCGGCGTGCTCATCAGCCCGCACGTGGGTGGCTCGACCTCCGCCTTCATGCCCCGGGCCAAGCGTCTGCTGGCCGGACAGCTCTCGGCCTTCGCCGCCGACGAGCCGCTGCGCAACGTCGTGCTCACCACCGGGTAGGCACGCTCCGGAGCCGCCCGCGCGCGCTGCGTACGCGCAACACCCCTGCTGGTCACGGAGCGTAGAGGTGCCCTGTCGCTGAGTGACGGTCCTGGTGTATCGTCCCGAACGGGGGACTGCGTCGGGTACGGGATGACGCCGGGGAGCGATGTGACGGGCCATCAGATTCCGAGGGGGGCGACGGGTGAAGTACGGCCGAAGGACCGGAGATCCGACGCGACGGGAGCTGGGTCGGCGACCCTCCCGCGCTTCACTGCGCCGCCGCGAGCGAGCGAGCCGATCGAGCCATCCGAAGTCGCTCACCGGGGCGTTCCGGTGAGCGCCCCGGGCGCGCTCATCGGCCGCCCTCGCGTCCCGGGCGCCGGTGCGGGCCCCAGTGGCGGGCCGGGCGGGGGCGCGCGGGGCGGAGGTGGGATCGGCGGCTCGGGCGGTGTGCTCGGTGGCCCCCTCTCGCAGCTGCTGCTCGCCCTGGCCTGCGCGGGGTACGCACTGGGGGCGCTCTTCGGCTGGGGTTCCCAGCAAGTGAGCCTGATCATGGGGGACTTCGGGCTCAGCGCGGCCGCCCTCATCGCCTCCGTCTCATGCCTCCTCTACGCCCGCGCGCGAGGCAGCCGGTTCGTCCCCGCGTGGCTGCTGTTCTCGTTCTCGTCCGCCATGGCCGCCGCGGGAAACGCGGTCTGGGGGTGGTACGAAGTCGTGCTCGAGCGCCCCGTGCCCAGCCCCTCCGTCGCCGACCTGTTCTTCCTGCTCTTCGCCCCACCCGCCATCATCGGCCTCCTCGTCCTCGCGAAGAGGCCCGTGACCCGGGCGGGCTGGGTCTGCCTCGCTCTTGACGCATGGCTGATCGGCGGCTCGCTGCTGACGCTCTCCTGGAGCCTCGCCCTCGCGCACACCGCCCACTTCCAGGGCGAACCCGTCGCCAGGGCCGCGCTCTCGCTGGCCTATCCGCTGCTTGACATCGTTCTCGTCAGCATGGTGCTCGCCCTGCACTTCCGCCGCTCCAACAACCACCGGTCGGCGATCAACACCGCCATCGCGGGGCTCGCCCTGACCGTGCTGTGCGACGCCCTCTTCACCTCGCCGCTCCTGCGCGAGAACTACCGGTCGGGCCAGCTGCTCGACGCCGGCTGGTTCGCCGGCTCGCTGATCCTCGCCTATGCGCCCTGGGGTGTGCGCCGCATCGCCGAGAGCGCGGGGCCGCCCCTCGGGACCCGCCTCACCAGCCGCCCGATCGCGGGCTCCCTGGCCGCCCTCACCCCCTACCTCGCCGCCGCCGTCTGCACGCTCGGCATCCTCTACAACGTCGTCGAGGGGCGCAGAGTGGACCGCGTCGTGGTCTTCACCGGCTGTACGGTCGTGCTCGCCCTGGTCGTACGGCAGGGCATCATGCTGCTCGACAACATCGCCCTCACCCACGAACTGGCCCAGAAGGAGAACCACTTCAGGTCCCTGGTGCAGGGCTCCAGCGATGTCATCATGATCGCCGCCCCCACCGGCATACTGCGCTACGTCAGCCCCGCGGCCTCCGGGGTCTACGGACGCGACGCCGAGGACCTGGTCGGCTCCGAGCTGGCCTCGCTCATCCACCCCGAGGATCTCGGCGGCGTGGTCCACGAAGTGCGGCGGTTTCTGGCCGCTCCTCCTTCGGAGGAGCCCACGACGCGCATCGAATGCCGCTTCCGGTCCGGCACGGGGGAGTGGCTCAATGTCGAGTCCACCGTCAACCGCCACCAGGGCGGCCTGATCTTCAACAGCCGGGACGTCACCGAACGGGTCCGCCTCCAGGCCCAGTTGCGTCACAACGCCGAACACGACCCGCTCACCGCACTGCCCAACCGCGCCCTGTTCACCGAGCGGGTCCGTAAGGCGCTCGGCGGCCGGCGGGCCGGTGACCCCGGCACCGCCGTGCTCTTCATCGACCTCGACGGCTTCAAGGGTGTCAACGACCGCCTCGGCCACCAGGCAGGCGACGAGCTGCTGATCCAGGCCGCCCGCCGCCTCCAGGACTCGGTACGGGCCGGGGACACGGCAGCCCGCCTCGGCGGCGACGAGTTCGCCGCGCTGATCCTCGGCGACGGCGGCCGCGACCGGGGCGCCCGCGAGTACCAGGTCCACGAGATCGCCGAGCGGCTGCGCCTCACGCTCTCCCAGCCGTACCGCATCGAGGGCAACGATGTCCGGGTCGCCGCGTCCATCGGCGTCGCGTTCGCCGACCCCGGTCTGAGCGCGGGAGATCTGCTGCGCAACGCCGACCTGGCCATGTACCGCGCCAAAGCGGGCGGCAAGAACCGGGTCGAGATGTACGCTCCGCAGATGCAGGCAGAGGTCATGCGCAGGACCGAACTGGCGGCCCGCCTGCGCACCGCCCTGCACGACGGCGAGTTCGTACTGCTCCACCAGCCGGTGGTCGACCTCGCCACCGGCCGTGTCTCCTCCGTCGCCGCCCAGGCCCGCTGGCGCTCCGCCCAGGGCGTCCTCTTCACTCCCGCCGAGTTCCTCAGGGTCGCCGAGACGGCGTCCCAGGACGGCGACCGCACCGGGGAGCTCGGCCGCTGGCTGCTCGAGGAAGCCGTCGAGCAAGCGGCCGAGCGGCGCGGTCTCGGCCACCACGTCCCGGTCTCGGTGCGCCTGTCGGCCCGCCGGCTGCTGGACAAGTCCCTGCCGCTCGCCACCGTCGAGGCCCTGCTCACCCGGCACGGTCTGCCCTCCGGCGCACTGATCATCGAGCTGGCCGACAGCGACCCGCGCACCTCCTTCGACGAGCTGGAGCACCGCCTGGTGGCGCTGCGTAGACTCGGCGTACGCATCGCCCTGGACGGCTTCGGCAGCGGTTACGCGGCCATCAACGCGCTGCGGCGGCTCCCCGTCGACGTACTGAAACTGGACAGAGGTCTGGTCGAGGGTGTCGTCGAGTCCGCTCGGCTCCACAAGATCACGAGCGGCCTCCTCCGTATCGCTTGCGACCTCGGTATGCAGTCGGTGGCGGACGGTGTCGACGTGCCCGAGCAGGTGCTGGCCCTGCGTGCGATGGGGTGCACCCACGGTCAGGGCATGGCCTTCTCCGGCCCGCTCGACGAGTACCGGCTCCGGCGGGCCCTGGTCCGCGACGAGTATCCGGTCCCCGGCCCGGCCCGGCCGGGTGCCTCTCCGGCCCTTCCCGGAGGCGGCCCGGCGGGTGCGTCGGCGGGTGTCGCGCTGCCCGTTCTGAGTGGCCGATCCCTTCCCCCAATCCGCTCAAATACTGAGACGCCCGTCCCACCCACTTGACAGTGGTAGTGCGCCGGGGGGAGGGTCATTGCCATGCGCACCCGAATTCTCGTACTTGGAAAGCGCGTCGGCTGAAGCAGGGCCACGACGGCCCGGCTTGAAAGCACCCGACGCGCTCCCCTCGCTTGCCTCACGGCACGAGGGGTTTTTTGTTGCACTGGTACCAGTCAAAACCAGCTAAAACCCTCGCGAAAACCCTCAGCTTCGAGAAGAGAATGCCGATGACCGAGCAGGCCACCGGGGCCCACCATCCGCAGCCGCGGTCCCGTAACGGCGGACAGTCCTCCGCCTCCGTTGAGCACGTCACGGGTGCGCAGTCCCTCATCCGTTCTCTCGAGGAAGTGGGGGCCGACACGGTCTTCGGCATCCCCGGCGGCGCCATCCTTCCGGCGTACGACCCGATGATGGACTCGAAGCGGGTCCGTCACATCCTGGTCCGCCACGAGCAGGGCGCCGGGCACGCCGCGACCGGCTACGCCCAGGCCACCGGCAAGGTGGGCGTCTGCATGGCCACCTCCGGCCCCGGCGCCACCAACCTGGTCACCCCGATCGCCGACGCGCACATGGACTCCGTGCCGCTGGTCGCGATCACCGGCCAGGTCGCCTCCAAGGCCATCGGCACGGACGCCTTCCAGGAGGCGGACATCTGCGGCATCACGATGCCGATCACCAAGCACAACTTCCTGGTCACCAAGGCCGAGGACATCCCGAGGACGATCGCCGAGGCGTTCCACATCGCCTCCACCGGCCGCCCCGGCCCGGTCCTGGTCGACATCGCCAAGGACGCGCTCCAGGCGAAGACCACCTTCAGCTGGCCGCCGCAGACGGACCTGCCCGGCTACCGCCCGGTGACCAAGCCGCACGCCAAGCAGATCCGCGAGGCCGCCAAGCTGATCACCGCGGCCAAGCGCCCCGTCCTCTACGTCGGCGGCGGTGTCCTCAAGGCCGGCGCCACCACGGAGCTGAAGGTCCTCGCCGAGCTCACGGGCGCCCCCGTCACCACCACGCTGATGGCGCTGGGCGCGTTCCCCGACAGCCACCCGCTGCACGTGGGAATGCCCGGCATGCACGGTGCGGTCACCGCCGTCACCGCGCTGCAGAAGGCCGACCTGATCGTCGCCCTCGGAGCCCGCTTCGACGACCGCGTCACCGGCAAGCTGGACAGCTTCGCGCCGTTCGCGAAGATCGTCCACGCGGACATCGACCCGGCCGAGATCGGCAAGAACCGCACGGCCGACGTCCCGATCGTCGGTGACGCCCGCGAGGTCATCGCCGACCTGGTCCAGGCCGTCCAGGCCGAGTACAGCGAGGGCAACAAGGGCGACTACACCGCCTGGTGGAAGGACCTCAACCGCTGGCGCGAGACCTACCCCCTCGGCTACGACCAGCCGGAGGACGGCAGCCTCTCGCCGCAGCAGGTCATCCAGCGCATCGGCCAGCTCGCCCCGGCCGACACCATCTACGCGGCCGGCGTCGGCCAGCACCAGATGTGGGCCGCCCACTTCATCAACTACGAGCAGCCGGCCACCTGGCTGAACTCCGGCGGCGCCGGAACGATGGGGTACGCGGTCCCGGCCGCCATGGGTGCGAAGGCCGGTCAGCCGGACCGTACGGTCTGGGCGATCGACGGTGACGGCTGCTTCCAGATGACCAATCAGGAGCTGGTCACCTGCGCGCTGAACAACATCCCGATCAAGGTCGCCATCATCAACAACGGCGCGCTCGGGATGGTCCGCCAGTGGCAGACCCTCTTCTACAACCAGCGGTACTCCAGCACGGTCCTGCACGCCGACGACACCGGCCACCACACGGCCGGCTCCCAGGTCGGCGCCAGCACCGCGCCCCGCAAGGGAACCCGCATCCCGGACTTCGTGAAGCTCTCCGAGGCCATGGGCTGTGTCGCCCTGCGCTGCGAGAGCCCCGACGACCTGGACAAGGTCATCGCCGAGGCCAACGCGATCAACGACCGCCCCGTCGTGATCGACTTCATCGTCCACGAGGACGCCCAGGTGTGGCCGATGGTCGCCGCCGGCACCTCCAACGACGAGGTCATGGCCGCCCGTGGCGTCCGCCCGGACTTCGGCGACAACGAAGACGACTGAGAGCCGTAGGAAGAGGAACGACGCACATGTCCAAGCACACGCTCTCCGTCCTGGTGGAGAACACCCCCGGCATCCTGGCCCGGATCGCCGCGCTGTTCTCCCGCCGCGGCTTCAACATCGACTCGCTCGCGGTCGGTGTCACCGAACACCCCGACATCTCCCGCATCACCATCGTGGTCAATGTCGAGGACCTGCCGCTGGAGCAGGTGACCAAGCAGCTCAACAAGCTGGTCAACGTCCTGAAGATCGTCGAGCTGGAGCCCAGCGCCGCGATCCAGCGTGAACTCGTCCTGGTGAAGGTCCGTGCCGACAACGAGACCCGCTCCCAGATCGTCGAGATCGTCCAGCTGTTCCGCGCCAAGACCGTGGACGTCTCACCCGAGGCGGTCACCATCGAGGCCACCGGATCGAGCGACAAGCTCGACGCGATGCTGAAGATGCTCGAGCAGTTCGGTATCAAGGAACTCGTCCAGTCCGGCACGATCGCCATAGGGCGTGGCAGCCGGTCGATCACCGACCGCTCGCTGCGGTCGCTCGACCGCAGCGCCTGACGTCGGCCGCCGGCCCGTCCGGCGGTCCGCCAGGCGAGACCCGAACACTTCCCTCACCCCTCCCGCCGTACGGTGGGATGCAAAGCCAGCAAGACCGGCATGAACCAAGGAGAATCCCAGTGGCCGAGCTGTTCTACGACGACGACGCCGACCTGTCCATCATCCAGGGCCGCAAGGTCGCGGTGATCGGTTACGGCAGCCAGGGCCACGCCCACGCGCTGTCGCTCCGTGACTCGGGTGTCGACGTCCGCGTCGGTCTGCACGAGGGCTCCAAGTCCAAGGCGAAGGCCGAGGAGCAGGGCCTGCGCGTCGTGACGCCCGCCGAGGCCGCCGCCGAGGCCGACGTCATCATGATCCTCATCCCGGACCCGATCCAGGCCCAGGTCTACGAGGAGTCCATCAAGGACAACCTCAAGGACGGCGACGCGCTGTTCTTCGCCCACGGCTTCAACATCCGCTTCGGCTTCATCAAGCCCCCGGCCGGCGTCGACGTCGCCCTGGTCGCCCCGAAGGGCCCGGGCCACCTGGTCCGTCGTCAGTACGAGGAGGGCCGCGGCGTTCCGGCGATCGCCGCCGTCGAGCAGGACGCCACCGGCAACGCCTTCGCGCTGGCCCTCTCGTACGCCAAGGCCATCGGCGGCACCCGCGCGGGTGTCATCAAGACGACCTTCACCGAGGAGACCGAGACCGACCTGTTCGGTGAGCAGGCCGTGCTCTGCGGCGGCGCCTCGGCGCTGGTCAAGGCGGGCTTCGAGACCCTGGTCGAGGCCGGCTACCAGCCGGAGATCGCCTACTTCGAGTGCCTCCACGAGCTGAAGCTGATCGTGGACCTCATGTACGAGGGCGGCCTGGAGAAGATGCGCTGGTCGGTCTCCGAGACCGCCGAGTGGGGCGACTACATCACCGGCCCGCGTGTCATCACGGACACCACCAAGGCCGAGATGAAGAAGGTCCTCGCCGAGATCCAGGACGGCACGTTCGCCAAGAACTGGATGGACGAGTACCACGGCGGTCTGAAGAAGTACAACGAGTACAAGACGCAGGACTCCGAGCACCTGCTGGAGACCACCGGCAAGGAGCTGCGCAAGCTCATGAGCTGGGTGAACGACGAAGAGGCGTAAGCCTCGGGCGGGGCGGGTCCTTCAGGGCCCGCCCCGCTTGTCCACCGCGTCCATCCTCGTGTGGGTGAACCCTCCACCGAGGCGCATGATGGACGCGGTGGCAGCACTAGACTGCTCAACAACATTCGCGTCAGGCCCACAGCGTCGTGCGTCTTCCACGCGGCAAGCCCCTCCACCGCCTGCGGCCGTCGGGACGGCCGTCCGCACTGGATCTGTGAGGACTCACGTGAGCTCGAAACCTGTCGTACTCATCGCTGAAGAGCTGTCGCCCGCCACCGTCGACGCGCTGGGCCCGGACTTCGAGATCCGGCACTGCAACGGCGCGGACCGCGCCGAGCTGCTCCCGGCCATCACCGACGTGGACGCCATCCTGGTCCGTTCCGCGACCAAGGTCGACGCCGAGGCCATCGCCGCCGCCACCAAGCTCCGGGTCGTCGCCCGTGCCGGTGTCGGCCTCGACAACGTCGATGTCTCCGCCGCCACCAAGGCCGGCGTGATGGTCGTGAACGCCCCGACCTCCAACATCGTCACCGCCGCCGAGCTCGCCTGCGGTCTGCTGGTCGCCACCGCGCGCAACATCCCGCAGGCCAACACCGCCCTGAAGAACGGCGAGTGGAAGCGCTCCAAGTACACCGGCGTCGAGCTCAGCGAGAAGACCCTCGGTGTCGTCGGCCTCGGCCGCATCGGTGTCCTCGTCGCCCAGCGCATGTCGGCCTTCGGCATGAAGATCGTGGCGTACGACCCCTACGTGCAGCCCGCGCGCGCCGCCCAGATGGGTGTGAAGCTGCTGTCCCTGGACGAGCTGCTCGAGGCCGCGGACTTCATCACCGTCCACCTGCCGAAGACCCCGGAGACGGTCGGTCTCATCGGCGACGAGGCGCTGCACAAGGTCAAGCCCAGCGTCCGGATCGTCAACGCCGCGCGCGGCGGGATCGTGGACGAGGCCGCGCTGTTCTCGGCGCTCAAGGAGGGCCGGGTCGCCGGCGCCGGCCTGGACGTGTACGCGAAGGAGCCCTGCACGGACTCCCCGCTGTTCGAGCTCGACCAGGTCGTCTGCACCCCGCACCTCGGCGCGTCCACGGACGAGGCCCAGGAGAAGGCCGGTATCGCCGTCGCCCGCTCGGTGCGTCTCGCGCTCGCCGGTGAGCTGGTCCCGGACGCGGTCAACGTCCAGGGTGGCGTCATCGCCGAGGACGTGAAGCCGGGTCTGCCGCTGGCCGAGCGCCTCGGCCGCATCTTCACCGCGCTCGCGGGCGAGGTCGCGGTCCGTCTCGACGTCGAGGTGTACGGCGAGATCACGCAGCACGACGTCAAGGTGCTCGAACTCTCCGCGCTCAAGGGCGTGTTCGAGGACGTGGTCGACGAGACCGTGAGCTACGTCAACGCGCCGCTGTTCGCGCAGGAGCGCGGCGTGGAGGTCCGGCTGACCACCAGCTCCGAGTCGCCCGACCACCGCAATGTCGTCACCGTGCGCGGCACGCTCTCGGGCGGCGAGGAGGTCGCGGTCTCCGGCACCCTGGCCGGCCCCAAGCACCTCCAGAAGATCGTCGCCATCGGCGACTACGACGTGGACCTCGCGCTCGCCGAGCACATGGTCGTCCTGCGCTACGAGGACCGTCCCGGTGTCGTCGGCACGGTCGGCCGGATCCTCGGTGAAGCCGGGCTCAACATCGCGGGCATGCAGGTCTCCCGCGCCGAGGAGGGCGGCGAGGCGCTCGTCGTGCTGACCGTGGACGACACCGTCCCGCCGGCCGTGCTCTCGGAGATCTCCGAGGAGATCGGCGCCCGCTCGGCCCGTTCGGTGAACCTCACCGACTGACGCGGAGCACCAGTACCCGTACCAGCATCCGTACCCGGCTCCTTAGACAACCGTCTTACACGGACGTCTAAGAGCCGGGTACACTGCTGTCATGGGACACCGTGAAGATCTGCTCGAAGGCGCCAAGCACTGTCTGCTGGAGAAGGGTTACGCCAGGACGACCGCCCGGGACATCGTGGCCGCGTCCGGTACCAATCTCGCCTCCATCGGCTACCACTACGGTTCCAAGGAGGCCCTGCTCAACCAGGCCTTCCTGGCGGTGACCGAGGAGTGGGGCAACGCGGTGGGCGGCTCCGGGAAGGACGCGCCCACGCCCCCGGCCGACCCGTACGAGCGGTTCAAGGGCATCTGGGAGCAGGTCATCGCCTCGGCCGAGGCGAGCCGCGCCGTCTGGAAGCTCCAGTTGGAGATCGTCGCCCGTCTCGACGAGGACGAGAGCCTGCGGGAGGCGATCAAGGAGCCCCAGCGCGAGGGACGGCTCGGCATGGCCGAGGCCTTCCTCGGCCTGGACCCGGCCGAGAACCCGGAGAAGGCGCGGGTCGCGGGGCTGCTGTGCCAGGCGCTCTCGGCCGGCGTGATGATCCAGTGGATGGTCGACCCGGAGACGGCACCCTCGGCGGAGGACCTCACCGAGGGGCTGAAGGTGCTGATGGGGCAGGGGAATTGACCGTTGATCCGGGGTCTGCCTGAAGACGTCCCTCCACGCCGTCCGGCCCGACATACTTCCGGTACGGGAACCGCAACGGTTCGTCGCGCAGTCTGAGAAAGACCATCGGCAAACGGCGACAAGGACACGTCGACCATGGATGTGCTGACTGATGCGCTACGCCAGGAGATCAAAGAGGCGTGGAGCGACGGCGGGCTGGCGCCGGTACCGCCGGAACGGGTTCCGGCCGACACCGTCCCTCCCACCAGCAGGGCATTGCTGACCGAGGTCGGTCTGCCGACCCGGTACAGCGAACTGATCACTTTCCCCCAGGACGAACGGCTGCTGCGGCCGGTCACGGTGGCGGGCGTGGAGTACCTCGCGCTGGCCGAGGAATCCGGAGGGCCGGTCGCGTTGCAGGCACACACCGACGAGGTGTGGGTGCCGGGCGCCGCCGACCGCGACCAGCCGATGTTCGTCAACAGCCACCCGGGGTTCCTGGTGCTGTTCGTCGGCATTCTGCTGCCACTGGTCGACGAGCTGCGTGACCGGGAACCCGCCGAGGTCGACGCACGGCTGGACGCGGTCGAGGCACGGTTCGCCGCGCATGACGCCGCCGCGCTCGCCGATCCGGACAGCTGGTGGCCCACCGTGTTGGCGGAAGCAAGGGAGGGGTACTTGTGAGCCGATTAGCCCGCCTGGCGCTCATCGGCCTCGTCGGCCTGATCGCCACGCTGCTCGGCGCGACAGGCGCGCTGCCGGCAGTGGCCCACCCCGTCTCCTCGGCCCCGCCGGCTCCGGGAAAGACCACCAAGGTGCCGTTCGGCAGCACCTTCATCGCCAAGATCAACAACATGTACCGGGCGCGCTACCGCATCGAGCCGACCAGGAACGTGGCCACGTTCCAGTACACCAAGGACGGCAAGACCTACTACGTGACGGCGGCGTCGGTGTCGTCGCTGGGCAAGGGCCCCAAGGTCGCGGTGTTCAACGTCAGGGACGCCCAGGGAAGGCTGGTGCGGTTACCCGACGGGGACGGCCCGCTGCGCGACGAATTCCGGGTGAAGAACGAAACCGAACAGGTGGGGCCGAACGAGAAGGACACCCGGCAATCGGTGAGCGGAAAGCATTCCGAACAACTCATCGACATGGTCCTGGAGAAGTGGGACATCCACCCCGACCGGGTGAAGGAAATCTTCACCGAGCTGGAGCCCTGCAACCTGCGTGCGAACAACTGCTCGGTGCGGGTGATCCCCAAGTACAAGAACGCCGCCGTCAGTTACAACCACGACTATCACGACGCCGCCACCAGAAAGCAGGGCGTGAAGGACCTGGTGTCGGACGTACGGGACTTGTACGAGGAAATCGACGAGCTCCAGGTGATGTTCCGGGACACCAAGAACCCGGTAGCGGCAGGAGAACTGGCCAACCTGCTCACAGGACTCGGTGTACCGCCGCCCGGTGGCATCGACTTCTCCGCGCTGCAGTTGCGTTATCTCTCGGACGCGCCTCCCGGAGAGGGCCAAGGGCTGCGCTACGCCTTCAGCACGGCTCCCGGAGGAAACCCGGATCCGGCGGTCGGGCGCACGGCGGCGCTGCAGTCCTCGGACGCCTTCTTCGTGTGGCTGGAGCTCACCCCGGACAAGTTCTGGGTGAACCTCAACCCGTCGGAACCGGACCGGATCGTCGACCCGAAGTTGGGCAGTACCGACGCCGGACGCATCCTGTTGCAGGCGGATCTCCGGATGAAGAAGACGGTGGGCAAGCTGATCCATCCGGACAGCACATTGGGCAAGCAGTTCTGGGGGCAGCTGAAGTCCAGTGGCAACCGGATCTGCCTGTCGTTCCGGCAGTGGATCGTGCCCGCGCCGGCGACCGTCCGGCAGGACGGCGACAGCCTCTACATCATGGATGCGCCGCTCGAGGTGAAACTGGAGTCGGACTATCTCGCCAAGCACGGGATCTCCGGCAACGGCCGAGCCTGTCCCGCGCCGGACAAGGCGATCGAGAGCAACAACGAGCGGGTGTTCCGCACGCTGATCCTGCCGAGGGTCCAGCAGGCGGTGAACACCGCGCCGGACTACGCCGACCTGCGCAGGGTGTATCTGAGCAGGGTGGCGGCCGAGTGGTACCGGCAGCGCAGCGCCCGTCAGGAGACCACCTACGGCCATCTGATCGACCGCAATGACGTGCGTCGCTGGCCGGCCCGTGCCACCTGGTCGTCGCGACAGGTGTTCGACCAGTACGTCGACTCGTACAAGAACGGCGAGTTCAACGTCACCCGTAAACGTCGGGACGGCCAGTACATCTACACCCACACCTATGTCTACGGCGGGGTCGACTTCAGCAGTGTTCCGTTCGTCAAGGTCGACGCCACCGCGTTCCAGAAGCGCTGGGGCGACCTCTCCAAGGTGGTGGACGGTTCCGTGAGCCGGCCGACCTCCGACGGTCGCGGGGGCATCTGGCTCGGTTCCTCGCCCGCGGCCGCCCCCGCGCCCGAGGCGGCGGGGGAAGAGACGTCCTCCACGTCGTCTCCGCCGTGGCTGCCGGTGGCCGCCGGTGCGGCGCTGGTCGTGGCGGTGGCGGTGCTGTGGGCCGGCCGCCGCAGACGGCGGCGGATCTAGGTCGTGTCCGGAAAGTCTTGCCTGGCGTGCGACGCCCTGCACGCACGCTAGGCCCTACAGCTTCGCCGCCTTGAGTGCCATGTGCAGCAGCAGACGGTCCTCGCCTTCGTCCAGGTCCAGGCCCGTCAGCTGTTCCACCCGCGACAGCCGGTAGTACAGCGTCTGCCGGTGGATCCCCAGGGCCGCCGCCGTGCGGCCCGCCTGGCCCGCGTGGTCGAGGAACACCTCGGCCGTGCGGGCCAGTTCCGCGTGCGCCGGCTGCAGCAGAGGGCGGACCGCCGGATCGTCGTGTGCGGTCGGGAGGGCGGTGAGCAGACGGTACGGACCGATGTCCGCCCACTGGGCCACCTCGCCGAGGCGGGGCTGGGCGGCGGTCGCGCGGGCCGCGGCGGTGGCCTCGCGCCAGGAGACGTCCAGTTCGGCGAGGCCGTGCCGGGGTGTGGCGACACCGGCTGTGGCGGCCGCTCCCGCCGCGGCCCGCAGCCGGACGGCCGCCGTGACGGCGGGGGACAGGGCGCCGGGCGAGCGGAGCCGGATGAGCGCCGCGAGGGCATGAGCGCCCGGCCGTCCGTCCCCGTTCGACCCGGACCCGCGGCCGGATCCTGTGCCGGGTGAGCCCGCGCCGTGCGACCTGGACCCGCCGTCCCGGGCCGATCCGGGGCCGGCCCAGGACCACGGCACCGTACACATCGCGGCCGCGCCCGGGGCCGTACGCACCGAGGGGCTTTCGTCGCCCGGCCACGGAGCCACGCACACCAGCGCGTGCAGCCCCTCCGCTCCGGGCCCCAGCGCCGTGCGCAGCGCGGCCAGTGCCATGTCGTACTGCCAGCCGCGTTCCGCGGTCAGCGCGGCCCGCAGCTCGCGTGAGAGGTCCGCCCCGGCGCGCTCCTCGTCCGCGAGCAGCGCGCCGATCCGGGAGGCCACCTCCATCGCCGCGGCGAGCTGGGCGGGCGGAGGGCCGGGCTCGGCGTCGAGGAGCCAGACATAGCCGAGAGCCACGCCCCGGTGGCGTACGGGCAGACAGATCCGACCGCGGAAGACACCGGCGTCCGGGGCGGCCGGGATACGGACCGGGCCGGTCGCCCGGGTGATGCCGAAGCCCTCGAACCAGGCGCGCACCGCGGGCGTGGACTTCCTGGTGAGGATCGACCGGGTGCGGACCGGGTCCATGGCCGAGTCGTCGTCGCTGTCGTGGGCGCCGAAGGCGATCAGCCCGAAATCCCGGTTCTCCAGGGTGGCGGGGGCGCCGAGCAGCGCCGAGATCTCGTCGACCAGGTCCTGGTAATCGCCTTTCACCCGGACATTCTCGCACCCCCTTCAGACAGATGTCTGAGATGCCGTCCACGGATGCGTGACAGCTGTCGATGGCCGAGGATCGGAGCGATCCTTAGGTTTCACGGTGGTTCTCCGTGCTGTTCCCGGATTGTTCGGGTACGGCCTCCTTCAACCCCTGTTCCGTGGAGGTGCCCCGTGCTGGGTCCCGTGATCCTCGCCGCGTCACGCAGCGACAAGATGCGCCGTTTCGTGTCGGCCGCCCCGGGGACCAAGCAGGTCGTCGCCCGGTTCATCGCCGGTGAGACGGTCGAACAGGTGATCCCGATCGTGAAGGACACCGTCGCCAAGGGCCTCGAGGTCACCCTGGACGTCGTGGGCGAGGACATCACCACCCGCGAGCAGGCCTTCGCCGCGCGCGACGCCTACCTGGAACTCATCGAGCACCTCAAGGACCTCGGGCTCGGCACCAAGGCCGAGATGTCCATCAAGCTGTCGATGTTCGGCCAGTCCCTCCCGTCGCCCACCACCACCCTCAACGGAGGACCCTCCGGGCCCGCGGCCACATTCCCGGGCGGCCACGAGCTCGCCCTCGCCAACGTCCGCCCGGTCGTCGAGGCCGCCGCCGCGATCGGCACCACGGTCACCCTCGACGCCGAGGACCACACCACCCTCGACTCGATGTTCGCCATCCACGAGGAACTGCGGAAGGACTTCCCGCAGACCGGCTGTGTGATCCAGGCGTACCTCTTCCGCACCGAGGACGACGCCCGCCGCCTCGCCGCCGCCGGCAGCCGCGTCCGTATCGTCAAGGGCGCCTACAAGGAGCCCGCCTCCGTCGCCATCCAGGACAAGTCCGAGATCGACAAGGCGTACGTCCGCATCCTGAAGATCCTGATGGAGGGCAAGGGCTACCCGATGATCGGGTCCCACGACCCGCGCCTGATCTCCATCACGCAGGAGCTCGCCCGCCGCGCCGGGCGCAAACTGGATGAGTACGAATTCCAGATGCTGTACGGCATCCGCAGCGAGGAGCACGTCCGGCTCGCGGCCGAGGGCCACCGGATGCGCGTCTACACGGCGTACGGCACCGACTGGTACGGCTACTTCATGCGGCGCCTCGCGGAGAAGCCCGCGAACCTCCTCTTCTTCGCCCGCTCCATTCTCACCAAGGGCTGAGCTCCCACCCGACACCCCTAAGGAGTTACGGAACTCATGGACGCTGTGACCCAGGTCCCCGCCCCGGTCAACGAGCCGGTGCACGGTTACGCCCCCGGTTCGCCCGAGCGCGCCCGTCTGGAGGCCAAGCTCAAGGAGCTGGCCGAGAACCCCATCGACCTCCCGATGACCATCAACGGTGAGAAGCGCATGGGTGGCGGCGAGCGTTTCGACGTCGTCCAGCCGCACAACCACCAGGCCGTCATCGGTACCTTCGCGGCCGCCACGCAGGCGGACGCCCAGGACGCGATCGACGCCGCACTCGCCGCCGCCCCGGCGTGGCGCGCGATGTCCTTCGACGACCGCGCCGCGATCATCCTGCGCGCCGCCGAGCTGCTGGCGGGCCCCTGGCGCGAGACGCTCGCCGCCTCCACCATGCTGGGCCAGTCGAAGACCGCCCAGCAGGCCGAGATCGACACCCCGTGCGAGCTCGTCGACTTCTGGCGCTTCAACGTGAAGTACGCCCGCGACCTGCTCGCCGAGCAGCCGCCGGCGAACTCCCCGGGCGTCTGGAACCGGCTCGACCACCGCCCGCTCGAGGGCTTCGTCTACGCGATCACGCCGTTCAACTTCACGGCCATCGCCGGCAACCTGCCCACCGCCCCCGCCCTCATGGGCAACGTGGTGGTCTGGAAGCCGTCCCCGACGCAGACACACGCCGCCGTGCTCCTGATGGAGCTGCTGGAGGAGGCCGGCCTGCCGAAGGGCGTCATCAACCTGGTGACGGGTGACGGCATCGCCGTCTCGGAGGTGGCGCTGAACCACCCGTCCCTGGCCGGTATCCACTTCACCGGTTCGACCAAGACCTTCCAGCACCTGTGGAAGACGGTCGGCAACAACATCGAGAAGTACCGCTCCTACCCGCGCATCGTCGGCGAGACGGGCGGCAAGGACTTCGTCGTCGCGCACCCGAGCGCCGACCGCGCGGTGCTGAAGACCGCGCTGACCCGCGGCTCCTTCGAGTTCCAGGGCCAGAAGTGCTCCGCGTCCTCGCGTGCGTACATCCCGGCCTCCCTCTGGAACTCGGGCTTCAAGGAGGAGTTCGCGGCCGAGGTCGACGGCATCCGGATGGGTGACGTCACCGACCTGTCGAACTTCATCGGCGCCGTCATCGACGAGCGGGCCTTTGCCAAGAACAAGGCCGCTATCGACCGGGCGAAGCAGGATCCGACCTGCACGATCGTCGCGGGCGGCACCTACGACGACTCGGTGGGCTACTTCGTCCGCCCGACGGTCGTCGAGTGCTCCGACCCGGCCAACGAGGTCTTCACGACCGAGTACTTCGGCCCGTTCCTCGCGGTGCACGTCTACGAGGACGCCAAGTACGACGAGATGCTGGAGCAGATGGAGTCGGTCTCCGACTACGCGCTGACCGGCGCCGTCATCGCGAACGACCGCGCCGCGGCCGCGCACACGATGGAGAAGCTCCGCTACGCGGCGGGCAACTTCTACATCAACGACAAGTCGACCGGCGCCGTCGTCGGCCAGCAGCCCTTCGGTGGCGGCCGCGCGTCCGGCACGAACGACAAGGCCGGCGCCCCGCAGAACCTGATGCGCTGGACGCTGACCCGCGCGATCAAGGAGACGCTGGTCCCGCCGACCGACTACGGCTACCCCCACATGGGCTGATCTCCGCCCTCCCCAGACCCGCCCCCGCCCCGGCCCCCACGCCTGGACGGGGGCGGTCCACGTCCGGCGGGTCTACGCTGCGAGAAGGGGGCGTGGGAAGGAGAGAGCGATGCCTGGTTCCACCACGCTGGGCCACGGGCACCCCATCGACTGGATCGAGCACACCGACGCCGTACGGCTCGCTTCCGTGCTTCGCCAGCTGGGCGGGCTGCTGGCGGTCGACGGCCCCGACCGGCTCACCGACGCACAGGCCGGCGCGCTGTGCGCGGAGCACCCACGGGAACGGCAGGAGTTCACGGAGTGGGTCGCCGGGCTCGCGAAGGATCTGACCGCGAAGGTGTCGGCGTAGCGGATCCGCCGGTCAGAGCCGGCGCCAGCGCGCCATCGCGAAGGAGAAGACGCCGAACAGCGCGAGGCCCACGGCGACCGCGACGAGCAGCCACGGGCCGGCGGGCGTGTCGGCGAAGGTGCGCAGGGTGTCGTCCACGCCCTTGGCCTCGTCCGGCCGGTAGGTGACGGCGGCCCGCACGATGAACACCCCGACGGCCGTGAACACGACGCCGCGCGCCGCGCCGCCCGCGACGCCGGTGACGTCCACGACCTGCCGGGTCCTGCGGGTCATCTCTCCCAGCCGCAGTTGCTTGTGGAACGACCGGGCCACGGCGCGGGCGCCGATCACGATGCCCGCGATCGCGATGCCGACGCCCGCGGCGCCGACGAGCCACTGTCCGGCGGGCAGCTCCAGCACCTTCGTCGTCACATCCTGCGACTGCTGGTCGCTGGACCCGCTTCCGCTGCCGCGGTCACCGGCGGCGAAGGCCAGGACGGAGTAGGCGACGAAGGCGTAGAAGACGCAGCGGGCCGCGGACGCCAGCCGTTTGGTCGTCTTGTGACCGTCGGGGCCGGCGGCCCCGAAGAGGGCTTCGGTGAGCCTCCACAGGGCCATGCCGACCAGGCCGGCCCCGAGGGCCCACAGCAGGACGGAGCCCATGGGCTTCTCGGCCAGCTCGGCGAGCGCCCCGCCGCGGTCCGCCTGTTGCCCGGTGTCGCCGAAGGCGATCTGCAGGGCCAGCAGCCCGACGAGTACGTAGATCACCCCCCGCGCCGCGAACCCGCACCGCGCCGCCGCGTGGGTGGCCGAACTGTGAGCCGCCCTGCGGGCACTGGCGTGTCCACGAAGCGTCATCCTGTGCGTGTTCATCGGCGTACCTCCCCCTCCCCGGTTTCCCCCGGCCTCCGGGAGGAAACGGCAGGGCCGCCGGGAGACGGCTCAGGAGACGCCCGGAACGACCCGGCCGAGGAAGTCGTCGATCAGTGACGCGATCCGGGGCGCGTGGGTCTCCAGGGCGAAGTGGCCCGTCGGCAGGAGGTGGATCTCCGCGTCCGGCAGGTCGCGGCGGAAGGCCTCGGCGCCCGCCGGGACGAAGACCTGATCGCCCTCTCCCCAGACCGCGAGCAGCGGGACCCGGCCGGCGCGGAAGTACTCCTGGAAGGCCGGGTACAGCGCGAAGTTGGAGCCGTAGTCGGCGATCAGGCCGAGCTGGATGTCGTCCTGCCCCTCGCGGGCCATCAGGGCCGCGTCGTGGTGCCAGGCGTCGGGATTCAGCAGCGAGCGGTACGCCTGCGGAACGCCCGTTTCGTACTGCCATCTGATGCCGTCGAGCGAGCGGATCGCCCGCACGGGCTCCTCGGTCTCGGGTGTCCGTTCGGCGATCAGCGCGAGCACCGGCGCCCAGGCGTCGGCGCCGAGCCCCTCCTCGTAGGCGTTTCCGTTCTGGCTGATGATCGCGGTGATCCGCTCGGGGTGGGCAAGGGCGAGACGCAGGCCGATCGGGGCGCCGTAGTCCTGGATGTAGAGCGCGAACCGGTCGAGGCCGAGCTGTTCGGTGAACTCGGCTGTCAGGGCGGCCAGTTCGGCGAAGGTGTACGGGAAGTCCTGTGCGGAGGGCGCCGCCGAGTGGCCGAAGCCGAGGTGGTCGGGGGCGATGACGCGGTACCGCCGGGCGAGCCGCGGGATCAGGTCGCGGAACATGTACGAGCTCGTCGGGAAACCGTGCAGCAGGAGCAGCACCGGAGCGTCCGCCGGTCCGGCCTCCCGGTAGAAGATCTCGTGTCCGCGGACGGTGGCCGTGCGGTGATGGACCTGCGGTTCCGTCATGGCTAACCCCTCATATTGCCTTCACTGGTTAGGGTGAGGTAACCACGCCTCGCTTAACCTGTCAATTCATTTTGAGAGGTTAGAAAAGCGCCGGTGCATCATGGGCGCATGAGCGATCTCCCGCGTCTCGCCCACACCTACGAGCTGACGGCCGCCCGTCTCGCCGGGATCCGCGCCTTCCTCGACGACGCCTTCGGCGGGGACTTCAGTGACGAGGACTGGGACCACGGCCTCGGCGGCGTCCATGCGTACCTCGGGGACGACCGCGGTCTCGCCGCGCACGGCAGCGTCATCATGCGGCGGGTCGTGCACGCGGGCCGTTCCCACCGCGTCGGATACGTCGAGGCGGTCGCGGTGCGTGCGGACCGCCGCGGACAGGGCCTGGGTGGTCGCGTGATGGCGGAGCTGGAGAAGGTCATCGACCGGGCGTACGACCTGGGCGCGCTTTCCGCGTCGGACCAGGGCGCCGCGATGTACGCCTCCCGGGGGTGGAGCCTGTGGCGCGGCCGGATCGACACGCTCGCGCCCGGCGGAGTCACCCGCCTCCCCGACGAGGAGGGCTCCACCTTCCTGTGGCCGGCGGCCGGCCACCCCCTCCCGGAGCCGGCTGCCGGAGCCCTGCTCTTCGACTGGCGCGACGGCGACGTGCTGTGACCCCTCGCGTGACGTCGGCCGGTGGCCGGCCCGCCGCGCTCCTCAGCCCTCGCAGCCCTTGTCGATGTCCCGCTTGACGCCGTACACCCCGCCGGCGATGCCGCCCGCCATCGCGCACGCGACGACGTACCCGGGAAGGTCGACCGCCCCCGTCAGGGACAGCGCGACCAGCGCCAGCGTGAGGATCGCCCAGACGGCCAGCATCCACCGTCCCTTGTCGCTCAGGAAAAGCCGGCCCTTCGGCCTCTCGGGCAGGGTGTCGAGCGCCGCCGCCGGCCCCTCGCTGGCCGCCTTGGTCCGCTTGAAGTAGGCGTAGACCATCCACTCCCCGCAGATCTCCCAGCCCTCGGGCGTCAGTCGCTCCAGCACCTCGGCGCGACGCCTGCCGGATATCACCTCACGGCGGTACTCCCAGCGCAGGGCCGCGCCCGGCACCCGGCGGCAGACGAAGCGGCCGAGACCGTCGAGCCGTTCGACCTCCCAGCCCTGGTCGCCGAAGTGGGCGAGCTGCTTGCGGTCGTTGTAGATGTCCGCCGTCCAGGTCCAGATCTGCGCCTCTTGGGTCGGCTTCACGGTCGGGGTTGCCGAGCCGCCCAACTGCGCGGCGAACGCCTCGGCCGGACCGAACTCGTCCTCCGGGTCCGTGCCCGTCTCGGCGAGGTGGCCGGTGAGCTCGGCGACGGTCGAGGTGATCTGCTCCCGCGGGACCCCGGCGGTGCGGAGTGCCGTGGAGAGCGTCTCGAAGTAGGTCGTCTGCTCGGAGTGCGGCGTGTGCGGCGTCTTCATCGGGGTCCCCCTGCGTGCAGTGCGGTCTTGACGGCGGTGTGGAAGTCCAGCCAGGCGTCGGTCTCGGCGGCGAGATGGCGCCGCCCCTCGTCGGTGAGGTGGTAGTAGCGGCGCCCTGGCCCGCGCTCGGCGGCCCGGAACTCGCCCTCGGCGAGACCGGCTTCCTCGAGTCGGTTGAGTACGGGGTAGAGCGTGCCCCCCTTGATCTCCCCGAGGCCCGCCTCGGCGAGCGACTTGGAGATCTCGTACCCGTAGCTCTCGCCCTCGGTCAGGGAGGAGAGCACCAGGAGATCGAGAACTCCCTTGAGCCAACTGGATCTGCGGTCTGCGGCCATGGCTGTATTCCAGCACCACCTAGATAGGATTGCAACCTATCTAGTGAACCAATCTGGGTCGGAGTGCCATCTGGCTGGCGGCGCCGACCGTCTCAGATACTAGGAAGTCCGAGTAACTGTGCAGACAGACAGCCCGGGCTCCCTTAGCTTGGTAGAAGCCGAACGTCTCGCTCCATCAGCGAATGGCGGTCGCGAGCGCAGTGCCCCCAGGCAGGCAACCCCTGCGGCACCGCTCCCCGCCCCTTCCGGCGCCTTCCGAGACATCACGCGGCTCCGCCGCGTGGTTGTGATCCAAGGAGTCGATCATCATGGCCGCTGGAACCGTCCGCCGCGTCCGCCACTCCGCCCGTACGAGCGAGGCCGACCGCAAGAATGCCGCCGCCGCCCTGCAGCGAGCTCTCGACCGCAGGGACAACGGCGGCGCGACCGGCCACTGAGCCGGCCATCGAGCCGGCTTGCCCGGGCCGCTAGGAAGAGCGCCTGACCTCGAAATGGTCGATGCGCTCGCCGCTCTCGGCGAGCGCGGAGACCTTCAGTACCGGCGACGCGCCGGCCTCGGCCTCCACCGCGAGGAACGAGAAGCCGGTGTACCGCACCCGCGACCACTCCACGGCGTCCGGGTCGGGCAGCCGCAGCTTCGTCCAGTGGAACGTCACGATGTGCTCGTGGTCGTGCACATGCCCCTCGTAACTGTCCTTCACGCCGAGGCCGAAGCCGTACAGCTCCTTGCCCGCGCCGCCGGCCGTGACGTAGACGATGCCGTCGCGCGTCGGGTCGGTCGTCGCCCCGATGGGCACCGGCCTTCCCACCTCGCCGCCCTTGATGGCGTCGGTGCGCTCGTAGACGTGGTTGTGCCCGTTGATCACGAGATCCACCTGGTGCTTGGCGAACAGCGGCACCCAGGCGTCGCGCACCCCGCCGTCCGAGGCGTGCGTGGACGTGGAGTAGGCGCAGTGGTGGAAGAAGACCACCACGAAGTCCACCCCGGCCCGGGCGCGCAGCTCGCCGAGCCGCCGGTCGAGCCAGGCGGTCTGCTTCCCGTCGGTGTACCCCCGGTTGGCGGGGATCTCGTACGACACGTCATTGGCGTCCAGCGCGACCACGCCGACATTGCCGTAGACGAACGAGTACACCCCCGGGGCACCGGCCGGGTCCGGGCCGTTCCCGGGCAGCGACCAGCGCGCCGACTGCCCGCCGTAGCCGTCGGGGGAGTACCAGGCCTCCATGTCGTGGTTGCCGGTGGTCACCATCCACGGCACCCGGGACGCCACGCTCTCGGTCTGCGCCAGGAACTGGTCCCACACCCGCGCGTCGTAGGTGTCGGACTCCTTGCCCTGCCCGCTGCCGTCCGCGTAGCAGATGTCGCCGGCGTGCAGATGGAAGGACGGGTTCTGGCCGAGGATCAGCTGGTCGTTGGCGAGGGCGTGATAGCTCACGCCCTGGTCGCCGAAGGCCGTGAAGACGAAGGTCTCGGGCGCCGCGGGAGCCGTGCGGAACGAGCCGACCGTGCCCAGCCGGGAGGCGTCCGCCGGGTCGAACCCGTCGTGCCCGACCCCGTAGTAGTACGTCGTCCCCGGCCGCAGCCCGTCCAGCCCCGCGTGCAGGTAGTACTGGTCGACGGCGGGCGATGTGCGGGACAGCGCGGGGGTGTGCAGCGCCCGCACCTCGGCCTCGACGCGAGGGCCCAGGTCCCAGGGCCGCAGCCCCACCCGCACGTACGGCCGCCGGACGGCGAACGGAACCTGCCAGGAGATCCGCATCTGGGTCTTCGGATCGGCGCCGAAGGCGAGATGACGCCCGAAGGGCGCCACGAGCGAGCCGTCCACCCGGGCGGACAGGGGCGCGGCCACCAGGGTGGGGGAGGCGGCCGCGGAGGCCCGGCCGGCGCCGAGCGCGAGGCCCGCTCCGGCCGCGCCCGTACCGGCGAGCACCCGGCGGCGGGACAGCTTGGTGCGCAGGTACTCGTGCTGCTCGGGCATGGACATGCGCCGGGCGAGGAGCTCGGGTATACCGAAGCGTGGGGTGTCCTCAGTCATGGCGGGCAACTTGCCAGTAACTTCTGGCGGTTCGCCAGACGCGGGATGAACGAAATTCAAAAAGACGAGACCGCGAAATCCGTAGCGCGTCCGAATGGTGGACGACGGGTGTCAGCGGATGGGACGGGGAGTAGGGTGCCGACATGTCTCGCAGCATCAATCTCGCAGTGATCCCCGGTGACGGCATCGGCCAGGAGGTCGTGGCCCAGGGCCTGAAGGTCCTCTCGGCTGTCCTTCCGCAGGATGTGAAGCTGGAGACCAAGGAGTACGACCTCGGCGCCCAGCGCTGGCACCGCACCGGAGAGACCCTCCCCGACGCGGAGCTCGACTCCCTCAAGACCCACGACGCCATCCTGCTCGGCGCGATCGGTGACCCGTCCGTGCCGTCCGGCGTCCTGGAGCGGGGCCTGCTCCTCAAGCTCCGCTTCGCCTTCGACCACTACGTCAACCTGCGTCCGTCGAAGCTCTTCCCGAACACCGCGACCCCGCTGGCCGGCCGCCCGGAGATCGACTTCGTCGTCGTCCGTGAGGGCACCGAGGGTCCGTACACCGGCAACGGCGGTTCGCTGCGCACCGGCACGCCCGCCGAGGTCGCCACCGAGGTCAGCCTCAACACGGCGTACGGCGTCGAGCGCGTCGTCCGCGACGCGTACGAGCGGGCCAACGCGCGCCCCCGCAAGAAGCTGACGCTGGTCCACAAGAACAACGTCCTCGTCTACGCCGGCCACATGTGGAAGAACATCTTCGACAAGGTCGGCCAGGAATACCCCGAGGTCACCACCGACTATCTGCACGTCGACGCCGCGACGATCTTCTTCGTCACCCAGCCCGAGCGCTTCGACGTCATCGTCACCGACAACCTCTTCGGTGACATCCTCACCGACCTCGCCGCCGCCGTGACCGGCGGCATCGGCCTGGCCGCGTCGGCGAACATCAACCCGGACCGGATCTTCCCGTCCATGTTCGAGCCCGTCCACGGCTCCGCGCCCGACATCGCGGGCCAGGGCAAGGCGGACCCCACCGCGACGATCCTCTCCGTCGCGCTGCTCCTGCGTCACCTCGGCTTCGACGCCGAGGCCGCCCGCATCGAGGAGGCCGTCGCCGCCGACCTCGCGGCCAGGGACGGCTCCGCCCGGACGACCGGCGAAATCGGCGACGCGCTCGCGGTACGAGTAGCGAGCTAGCCCGCCGACTGAACACCTCCAAGAGGCACAGCCGCCGGGTCGCATCCGCACCCGGCGGCTTCTCCTATGCGGTCGCGGGGTGCCACCATCAGACCCTGGACCGCAATCACACCGTTTCACCCACGGGCCCACGCGAGCGATAATCGAACGTGGGGCCGCGGCATGCGGGAAAGCTCGGACGTCCTAGCAGCAGCGGCGTGAGCGCGGTCCGTCACAAACAACCGGTGAAGGACACGCACTCATGACGACGCCCACGATCGAGCTCAAGCCCTCCTCCAGCCCGCTGTCCGACGCGGAGCGGGAGGCGATCCTGGTCAGCCCCGGATTCGGCCGCCACTTCACGGACCACATGGTGACGATCAAGTGGACCGATGGGCGCGGGTGGCACGACGCGCAGCTCACCCCCTACGCGCCGCTGTCGATCGACCCGGCCAACATGACCCTGCACTACGCCCAGGAGATCTTCGAGGGGCTCAAGGCCTACCGGCGCCCCGACGGCTCCGTCGCCACCTTCCGCCCCGAGGCCAACGCGCTCCGCTTCCAGGCCTCCGCCCGCCGCCTGGCCATGCCGGAGCTGCCGGTCGAGACGTTCATCGCGGCCTGTGACGCCCTGGTCCAGCAGGACAGGGCATGGGTCCCGGCGCACGGCGGCGAGGAGTCGCTCTACCTGCGCCCGTTCATGATCGCGACCGAGGTGGGCCTGGGCGTCCGGCCCGCCAACGAGTACCTCTTCCTGGTCATCGCCTCGCCCGCCGGCGCCTACTTCCCCGGGGGCGTCAAGCCGGTCTCCATCTGGCTCTCCGAGGACCGCGTCCGCGCCGTCCCGGGCGGCATGGGCGACGCCAAGACCGGCGGCAACTACGCCGCGTCCCTGCTCGCCCAGGCCGAGGCCGCGTCCAAGGGCTGCGACCAGGTCGCCTACCTCGACGCCGTCGAGCACAAGTGGGTCGAGGAGCTGGGCGGCATGAACCTCTACTTCGTGTACGAGACCGGGCCCGACGAGCCGCTCAAGATCGTCACGCCCGAGCTCACGGGTTCGCTGCTCGCCGGTATCACCCGTGACTCGCTCCTCACCCTCGCCAAGGACCTCGGCTACGCCGCCGAGGAGGGCCGCGTCTCCATCGACCAGTGGAAGGCCGACGCCGCCAACGGCACGCTCAAGGAGGTCTTCGCCTGCGGCACGGCCGCGGTGATCACCCCGATCGGCACGGTCAAGTCGGCCGGCGGCGAGTGGCAGCAGTCCGGCGGCCGGCCGGGCGAGGTCACGATGAAGCTCCGCAAGGCGCTCCTGGACATCCAGACGGGCAAGGCGGAGGACGTCCACGGCTGGACGCACGCGCTGGCGCACTAGCTCCCTGAGGCACGCCGATGGCCCCGGTCCGTACGTCGGACCGGGGCCATCGGCGTCCTGCCCCGTGCGAGGATCACGCCATGACGGAGGTCGCGCGCTACCGCAAGGCGATCGAGTACTACGCCAAGGACCTCTCGGCGACCGAGTAGTCGTCCGCCTCCGGGCCGGCGCCCGTGACGTCGCCCGTGGTCGCGGCCCGCCCGGGCGTGAGCACCAGGTACAGGGCGCCGCCGACGAGGCCCGACAGGACGAAGCTGCAGTCGATCCCGCCGGTCAGGGAGAGCAGCGGGCCCTCGTAGATCGGGGTGGAGACGCCGGCGAGGCCCACTACCGCGCCGAGCGCCCAGGCGACCACGGCGCGCGGGTGCCAGCCGGCACGGAACCAGTAGATCCCGCCCTGCGCGCGGCGGTTGTAGACCTGGAGGGCGTCCGGTTCGTACACGCCGCCGCAGCGGAAGTGGCCGATCAGGGTGATGACGGCCCAGGGGGTGCCGATCGCGGTGAGCAGCAGGACGAACGACGTCATCACCGACTGCGCGTCCCAGACGAAGTGGCCCAGGAAGACGAACCCCGTGGCGACCACGGCGACGACCAGGGTGGCCCGCGCGCGGGTGGCGCGCGGCAGGATCGCGTCGAGGTCCAGGCCCATCGAGTAGAGCATCAGTCCGGCGTTGCCGACCGAGCCGGCGGTCGCGGCGATCAGCAGCGGCACCAGGTACCAGACGGGGGAGGCGTCGACCAGCGGGCCCGCGTAGTCGAGGGAGCCGCGCGCGGCCAGTGCCGTGTACGTGCCGAAGAGCTGAGGGACCAGCAGACCCGCGACGAGGCCCAGACAGGTGGCCCGCCAGACGGTCCGGGAGCTGTACCGCTCGGGGGAGATGTAGCGGGTGTAGTCACCGAGCAGCGTGATGAACGCGATCGGACCGCTGAGCCCGGCAGCCACCGCGGAGAGCACCCAGGTGGGCCAGAACGAGCCCAGCAGATACGGGGCGTCGGGCGGGGCCGCGGTGGTGAAGTCGCCCGCGTAGGCGAAGATGCCGAGAGCGAGCAGCACGGTCATGCCGACGGCGAGTGCCTTGCTCAGCTTCAGCAGCAGCTTGTAGCCGTAGACGGCGCCGACGACGGTGCAGGCCGCGAGCACGGTGTAGACGAGGGCATGGGGCAGCCCGCCGGTGGGCAGGCCGATCAGCCTGTCGAGGGTGCCGAGCATGACGTCGCCGCCGATCCACAGCGTCAACGCGGTGTAACCGAGCGCGAGCAGCAGGCCGACGATCGAGCCGACGAGCCGGCCGCGTACGCCGAAGAAGGCGCCGCTGGACGTGGAGAGGTTGGTCGCGGTGCGGAGTGAGACCAGGGCGAGCGGTGCGGTCACGACGACGCCGACGACCGTACCGGCGACCACCGAGGTGACCGCGGGCCACAGGCCGAGGCCGAAGGAGACCGGTAGCCAGCCGAAGATGATCACGCCGAGGCAGAGGTTCGACCCCAGCAGGATCGCCATGAGGTCCCGCGGCCCGCTGGTGCGTTCAGCCTCCGGGATCGTGTCGACTCCGCGCTGTTCAATCGGCATAAGCGCTCTCCCTGCTCTTCGGACGACATTTAGAGTGACGCTCAATGTGACCCATGCCCCCCTCGTCCGTCAATGCTTTGAGTGCGGGAAACTCGCGGTTAGAGTGGTGTTCAAACAGGAGGTGTGGTGACGTGCGACTGACTCCCACGGAGCGGGACCGGCTGCTGCTGTTCGGCGCCGCCGAACTGGCCAGGGCCCGCCGGGCCAGGGGCCTGCGGCTCAATGTCCCCGAGGCGACCGCGCTGATCGCGGACACGGTCTGCGAGGCGGCCCGTGACGGCCGACGGCTCGCCGAGGCGATCGAGGCGGCACGGTCCGTCCTCGGCCCCGATGACGTCCTTCCCGGCGTGGCCGACGTGGTCACCGAGGTCCATGTGGAAGCCGTGTTCGACGACGGATCGCGGCTCGCCGTGGTCTCGCAGCCGATCGGCGAGGGCTCCGGCGCGCAGGCGCCGGGAGCGCTGCTGCCCGCGCCCGCGCACGAGGAACCGCGGCCGATCGTCACCCTCCGTGTGCACAACACGGCGACGGTGCCGGTCAGCGTCACCTCCCACTTCCATTTCTTCGAGGCCAACCCGCGCCTCGACTTCGACCGCGCCGCCGCCTACGGCATGCGGCTGTGCGTCCCGGCCGGTTCCTCGGTCCGCTTCGACCCGGGCGGCTCGTCCGAGGTCGGGCTCGTCCCCATCGGCGGCGAGCGGATCGCGATCGGCTTCGCCGGTCTGGTCGACGGCCCGCTGGACGCGCCGGGCGCGAAGGAGGAGGCCCTGCGGCGTGCGGCGGCCTGTGGCTACCTCGGAGCGGGACCCGAGAAGGAGGGCAACTGATGGACCCGTACGAGTACGCGTCGGTGCACGGCCCGCGCGCGGGCGACCGGGTCGTCCTCGGCGACTCCGGACTCGTCGTCCGCGTCGAGTCCGACGCCCAGAAGCACGGCGACGAATTCCTCGCCGGCTTCGGCAAGACCGCCCGCGACGGCCTGCACCTGAAGGCCGCCGCCGTCCGCGAGACCTGTGACGTCGTCATCAGCAACGTGCTGGTCATCGACGCCGTCCAGGGCATCCGGAAGGTGTCCGTCGGCATCCGCGAGGGCCGGATCCACGCGATCGGCCGGGCCGGCAACCCCGACACCCTCGACGGAGTGGACGTCGTCGTCGGCACGGGCACGTCCATCGTGTCCGGCGAGGGCCTGATCGCCACCGCCGGAGCCGTCGACACCCATGTCCACCTGCTCTCGCCGCGGATCATGGAGGCCTCGCTCGCCTCCGGTGTGACCACGGTCATCGGCCAGGAGTTCGGTCCGGTCTGGGGTGTCGGCGTCAACTCTCCGTGGGCGCTCAAGCACGCCTTCAACGCCTTCGACGCCTGGCCCGTCAACATCGGCTTCCTCGCCCGCGGCTCGTCCTCCGACGCCGCGCCGCTGGTCGAGGCGCTCGCCGAGGGCGGCGCGTCCGGCTTCAAGGTGCACGAGGACATGGGCGCCCACACCCGGGCCCTGGACACCGCCCTGCGGGTCGCCGAGGAGCACGACGTCCAGGTCGCGCTGCACAGCGACGGCCTCAACGAATGCCTCTCCGTCGAGGACACCCTGCGCGTCCTCGACGGCCGGACCATCCACGCCTTCCACATCGAGGGCTGCGGCGGCGGTCACGTACCGAACGTCCTGAAGATGGCGGGCGTGCCGAACGTCATCGGCTCCTCCACCAACCCCACCCTCCCCTTCGGCCGGGACGCGGTCGCCGAGCACTACGGCATGATCGTCTCCGTCCACGACCTGAAGACGGACCTGCCCGGCGACGCCGCCATGGCCCGCGACCGGATCCGCTCCGGAACGATGGGAGCCGAGGACGTCCTGCACGACCTCGGTGCGATCGGCATCACGTCGTCGGACGCGCAGGGCATGGGAAGGGCCGGCGAGACCGTACGCCGGACCTTCGCCATGGCCGGCAAGATGAAGGCCGAGCTGGGCCCGATGGACGGCGACGGCGCGCACGACGACAACGCCCGCGTGCTGCGCTACATGGCCAAGCTGACGATCAACCCCGCGATCGCCCACGGCCTGGCGCACGAGATCGGATCGATCGAGGTCGGCAAGATGGCCGACATCGTGCTGTGGCAGCCGCAGTACTTCGGCGCCAAGCCGCAGCTCGTGCTCAAGTCGGGTTTCCCCGCGTACGGAGTCGTCGGCGACCCCAACGCGGCCACCGACACCTGCGAGCCTCTCGTCCTCGGCCCGCAGTTCGGTGCGTACGGCGCCACCCCGGCCGACATCTCCGTCGCCTTCGTGGCCCAGGCGGCCGTCGACCTGGGCTCCGACCACATGCCGACGCGCCGCCGCCGGGTCGCCGTCCGAGGCACCCGCGGCATCGGCCCGGGGAACCTGCTGCTCAATTCCCGCATCGGCGACGTGTCCGTGGACGGCAGGACCGGACTGGTCAGCCTCGACGGCGAGCCGATCCGCTCCGAGCCCGCCGACTCCATCTCCCTCAACCGCCTCTACTTCCTCTGAGGAACCTTCATGACCTTCCGTATGCCGCCCGAGTGGGCGCCGCACGAGCGCACGTGGATGGCCTGGCCCGGCCCGAACCCCACCTTCACCAACGACGAGGAGCTGGCCGAGGCCCGTGCCGCGTGGGCGTCCGTGGCCCGCGCCGTACGCCGCTTCGAGCCGGTGACCGTGGTCCACGGACCCGGTCAGGGCGACTCCGCGCGCGCGCTCCTCGGCGACGACATCGACCTGGTCGAGCGGGACCTGGACGACGCCTGGATGCGGGACATCGGCCCGACCTTCGTCACCGACGGCACGCGGCTCGCCGCGGTGGACTGGGTGTTCAACGGCTGGGGAGGCCAGGACTGGGCACGCTGGGAGCACGATTCCAAGATCGCACGCCATGTCGCCGATCTCGCCGGCGTCCCGGTCCTGAGCAGTGACCTCGTGAACGAGGGCGGCGCCATCCACGTCGACGGCGAGGGCACCGTCCTGCTGACCGACACGGTCCAGCTCGGCGCCGGCCGCAACCCCGACTGGACCCGGGAGCAGGTCGAGGCGGAGATCCACGCCAAGCTCGGCACCACCAAGGCGATCTGGCTGCCGCACGGACTGGCCGGCGACTACGGCACCTACGGCACGCAGGGTCATGTCGACATCGTCGCGGCCTTCGCCCGCCCCGGTGTCGTCGTCGTCCACGCCCAGCAGGACCCGGCGCACCCGGACTACGAGCGCTCCAAGGAGTACGCGGCCATCCTGCGTGCCCAGACGGACGCCAAGGGCCGCCGCCTGGAGGTCGTGGAGATCCCGGCGCCGACTGTCCTCGAGGAGGACGGCGAGTGGGTCGACTACTCCTACATCAACCACTACATCTGCAACGGCGGAGTGGTGCTGTGCGGTTTCGACGACCCGCGCGACGAGATAGCGGCGGGCATCTTCCGCCGGCTCTTCCCGGACCGCACGGTGACGCTGGTGGACGCGAGGGCGATCTTCGCGGGCGGTGGCGGCATCCACTGCATCACCCAGCAGCAGCCGAAGGTCTGATCCGCGAGGCGGATATCCGGTGGGGGCGGCCGCGGGCGGTGTGACAGCCTGCGGCCATGCCCCTGATCGAACACCCCGGCGGCTCCTACGCGATCCGGCTGATGTACGCGCTGCCGGACGATGCCTGGTACCTGGAGCTGACGGACCTCGCCCGGGACGCGATCCTCGCGATCGGGATCGTGCCCGACGAGGATCCGGACCGCGAGCCGACCGTCTGCCTGACCGAGGCCGAGACCCACCATCACGTCCCGTACGACGTCATGCGCTGGTTCATGGCCGAGATGGACCGGGAGAACCGGGTGAGCCGCGGCTGGATGGCGCTGCGCCCCGAACTGGTCGACATGATCCGCCGATTGCGGGAGATGGACCAGGACGGCGTGATCGAGGACGGTTTCCCGGCGCTCCTCGCGCTGCTGCGTGACCGGCTCCCGCCGGCCGACCTCGACGCGGTGACCGAGGGCGCCTTCGGGGCCGACCTCGGCGTACTCGCCGAACCCACCGAGGAGCAGGTCACCGCCCTGCGCGGCCGTATGGCCGAGTGGGGCTGGACGATCGGGTAAAACGTACGGGTGACCAGCAATCATCGCCGCCGCAACACCGCCCCGCCCCGCGAGGAGCTCCTCGCCGCCGCCATGGCCACCATCGCCGAGCGCGGACTCGACGGGCTGACCATGGCCGGGCTCGGGCGCGAGGTGGGGATGAGCAGCGGGCACCTGCTCTACTACTTCCGCACCAAGGACGAACTGCTGCTGCAGACCCTGGAGTGGAGCGAGGCGCAGCTCGGCGCCGAGCGGAGCGCGCTGCTCTCCCGGCAGGCTCCGGTACGGGAGCGGCTGACCGCCTACGTCGATCTGTACGTCCCCGACGGCCCCCGCGACCCGCACTGGACGCTCTGGCTTGAGGTCTGGAACCGCTCGCAGAACGCGGACGCCGACGCCCGGGGCCGCCAGGCGGCCATCGAGGGCGCCTGGCACCGCGACCTGGTCGCCCTGCTGGCCGAGGGCATCTCGCGCGGTGAGCTCCTCAACGTCGACCCGGACCGCTACGCCGCCCGTCTGCGCGCCCTCCTCGACGGCTTCAGCGTCCATGTCGCGGTGGGGATACCGGGCACCGGACGCGAACAAGTCCTGGGCCATGTAAGGGAGTTCCTCCAGCAAACGCTGATCCCGCGACCGTAACGCACGCAAGTACTCCCGATCGTTGCCGAGTGCACCCTTGTCCGCCCGACGGGCCTGTTGGCACGGTTCGGACCATGGGACGAGAGCACTGGAAAAAGATCTGGGTCGGCTCGGCCGGCAACATGGTCGAGTGGTTCGACTGGTTCGTCTACGCGAGCTTCGCCACGTACTTCGCGGGAGCCTTCTTCCCCGAGGGCAATGACACCGCCAAGCTCATGAACACCGCCGGCATCTTCGCCGTCGGCTTCTTCATGCGGCCCGTCGGCGGCTGGCTCCTCGGACGCGTCGGCGACCGCAGGGGCCGCAAGGCGGCGCTGACCCTCACCGTCACCCTCATGTCCGCGTCGGCCGTCCTCATCGCCGTCGCGCCGACCTACGCGGTCGCGGGATACGGCGGCGCGGCCGTGCTGCTCGTCGCCCGGCTGCTCCAGGGCCTGTCGGTCGGCGGAGAGTACGCCGCCAGCGCCACCTACCTCACCGAGGCGTCCGCCCCCGAGCACCGGGGTTTCGCCTCCAGCTTCCAGTACGTCTCGATGACCGCCGGTCAGATCCTCGGCCTCGGCCTGCAGATCATCCTCCAGCGCACCATGTCCGCCGACGCCCTGCACAGCTGGGGATGGCGCATCCCGTTCATCGTCGGCGCGCTCGGCGCGGCCGTCGTCTTCTATCTGCGGCGCACGATGCTGGAGACGGAGGTGTACGAGCAGACCGCCGACGACACCCCCGCCGAGGCCAAGGGCACCCTGAAGGCGCTGTGGGCACACAAGCGCGAGGCGTTCCTGGTCATCGCGCTGACCATGGGCGGCACCGTCGCCTACTACACGTACACCACCTATCTGACGAAGTACCTCTCCAACTCCGCCGGCCTTTCCAAGCAGACCGCGACCCTGGTCTCCTTCTGCGCGCTGATCGTCTTCGCCTGTCTGCAGCCCCTCGCCGGGCGCCTCTCGGACCGGATCGGCCGCCGCCCGCTGCTGATCACCTTCGCCGTCGGCTCGACCCTCCTGACCGTCCCGATCATGACGCTGCTCCGGCACGCGGGCTCTTTCTGGCCGGCGCTGGGTCTGTCCCTGCTGGCCCTGGTCGTGATCACCGGCTACACCTCGATCAACGCGTGCGTGAAGGCCGAGCTGTTTCCGACGGGCATCCGCGCGCTGGGCGTCGCCCTGCCGTACGCCATCGCCAACGCGCTGTTCGGCGGCACGGCGGAGTACGTCGCCCTGTGGTTCAAGGACGCGGGCCTGGAGTCCGGCTACTACTGGTACGTGGCCGGCTGCGCCGCCGTCTCCCTGATCGTCTACCTCACGATGCGCGAGACCCGGGACATCGACCTGGGCCGCGTCGGCGCCCCGCCGGTATCCGCGCGGGCCGCCGAGATCCGGGAGTCCGCCGAGGCGCGGTGACGGGGGTCGACGCGGGCGGTCACTGCCCCTCGGCGGCCATCCGCTGCTGGAGCTTCTGCAGGGCGGTGGCCGCCTGTTCGCGCAGCTGCGTCTCCTTCTTCGGGTCCCCGATCGTGCTCGCGCTCAGCACGTTCTCGCCGGCCCGGCCCGTGAGGAGGACGTAGAGAGAGTTCGCCTTCTTCCCGTTCTCGTCGACCACCAGCCGTCCTTCCTCGGACACGATCGCGTCGAACCCGGTCACCGAGGGCGCGGTCGCCTCGCGGACGCCGGTCCAGCGGCTCTTGCCGCTGTGCTGGCTGGGACAGCGGTGGATGGCGTCCGCGACCTCCTCGACGTACGTCCGCGCCGTGGGCTCGTCGGCGTACATCCGGACCTCGGAGTAGCCCGTGATCTGGGACGGCGTGTGGACGGCCGTGCGGGAGAGGGAGGCCAGCGTGCCGGTGCGGCTTCCCTTCCTGGTCCACTCGCAGCTGGTCAGCACGTCGGACTCGTCGACGGGCGTGGTCTCGTACGTCGTGGCCTTCTCGTAGCCGGGCCCCCAGTCCGCGGGGGTCAGCGCCACCCGCTTGGCGTGGACCAGGGCCTCCGCCTTCGCCGAGGCGGTGTCGCCGGGGGCCGACGTCGAGCCGTCACCGGTCGCCCGGTCGGTGCCCTTGTCGTCGCCGCCACGGAGCAGGAAGACCAGGAGGACGGCCAGGCCCAGCACCACCACCGCGCCGCCGACGACGAGGGCGAGCGTGCGGGGGGAGCGTCCGCCGGACGGGCTGCCGGGGGTGCCCGGCGACGGGCCCCCTCCGGGCTGCGGTTCGGGGCCGGGTCCCGGTGGATGGGAGACCGGTCCGCGCGGTGGTCCTGTGGGTGGCCCTGAGGGCGGCTGGGTACTCACACCGGTGACCTACCACCGGAGGTCCCGCCCGCATCGTGAGACCGCGGTCCCGTCACCCGTACAGATGTGGCAGACTGCCGCCGTGCTTGCTACCACCATGATTATGGGCAGTAGCGCGCCGGTCCGCAGTGACCACTGACCCGCGGCAGGACCCCCGCGGCAGTGGACACCGTGCCTCAGACCCGCGCGCAGACCTCTCGCACCCGCGAGGGGTTTTTTCATTTTCCGGACCCACCCAGACCGGACACGGAACGCGCGCGAAAATGGGGGCAAGTGGATCCAGACCTTCCGGAGCCACATCCGACAGGAGCCAACACAGCCATGACCACGGAGACCGACGACAGTTTCCATGTCTTCGACACCACGCTCCGCGACGGAGCCCAGCGCGAGGGCATCAACCTCACCGTCGCCGACAAGCTGACCATCGCCCGCCACCTGGACGACTTCGGCGTCGGCTTCATCGAGGGCGGCTGGCCGGGCGCCAACCCGCGTGACACGGAGTTCTTCGCCCGCGCCCAGCAGGAGATCGACTTCAAGCACGCGCAGCTCGTCGCGTTCGGCTCCACCCGTCGGGCCGGCGGCAAGGCCGCCGAGGACCCGCAGGTCAGGGCGCTCCTGGAGTCGGGGGCCCCGGTCATCACCCTGGTCGCCAAGTCGCACGACCGCCATGTCGAGCTGGCGCTGCGGACCACCCTGGACGAGAACGTGGAGATGGTCCGCGACACCGTCTCCTTCCTGCGCGAGCAGGGCCGCCGGGTCTTCGTGGACTGCGAGCACTTCTTCGACGGCTACAAGGCCAACCCCGAGTACGCCAAGGCCGTCGTCCGGGCCGCCTCCGAGGCCGGCGCCGATGTCGTCATCCTCTGCGACACCAACGGCGGCATGCTCCCCGCCCAGATCCAGGCCGTCGTCGCCACCGTCCTCGCCGACACCGGCGCCCGCCTCGGCATCCACGCCCAGGACGACACCGGCTGCGCCGTCGCCAACACCCTCGCCGCCGTCGACGCGGGCGCCACGCACGTCCAGTGCACCGCCAACGGCTACGGCGAGCGGGTCGGCAACGCCAACCTCTTCCCGGTCGTCGCCGCGCTGGAGCTCAAGTACGGCAAGCGCGTGCTGCCCGACGGTGCGCTGGCCGAGATGACCCGGATCTCGCACGCCATCGCCGAGGTCGTCAACCTGACGCCCTCCACCCACCAGCCCTATGTCGGTGTCTCCGCGTTCGCGCACAAGGCCGGACTCCACGCCTCCGCGATCAAGGTCGACCCGGACCTGTACCAGCACATCGACCCCGAGCGGGTCGGCAACACCATGCGGATGCTCGTCTCCGACATGGCGGGCCGGGCCTCCATCGAGCTCAAGGGCAAGGAGCTCGGCGTCGACCTGGGCAATGACCGCGAGCTGGTCGGCCGGGTCGTCGAGCGGGTCAAGGAGCGCGAGCTCCGGGGCTACACCTACGAGGCCGCCGACGCCTCCTTCGAGCTGCTGCTGCGCGCCGAGGCCGAGGGGCGCGCCCGCGGGTACTTCCGGACGGAGTCCTGGCGGGCGATCGTCGAGGACCGCCCGGACGGCACCCACGCCAACGAGGCGACCGTGAAGCTCTGGGCCAAGGGAGAGCGCATCGTCGCCACCGCCGAGGGCAACGGCCCCGTCAACGCCCTTGACCGGGCGATGCGGGTGGCCCTGGAGCGGATCTACCCGCAGCTGGCCAAGTTCGAGCTGGTCGACTACAAGGTCCGCATCCTGGAGGGCCGCCATGGCACCGAGTCCACCACCCGGGTCCTGATCACCACCGGCGACGGCAACGCCGAGTGGTCGACGGTCGGTGTCGGCGAGAACGTCATCGCCGCGTCGTGGCAGGCGCTGGAGGACGCGTACACCTACGGGCTGCTGCGGGCGGGGGTCGACCCGGCCGAGTAGCGCGTCGTACCACCCTGTACGCCCGGCATGGGCGACATGGGTAGTGCGTTGACCGGAAACCGCGGGACGACGGCGGCCGGCGCGGCCGCCGTCGTGCTCACCGGTGCCTCACCGTCGCCGCCCGGCCCCCGCGGCCCCTCGCGTCCACGCGGCCCGTCGGACCGCCGTCGCCGCACCGGCCCCCCGCCGCGCGGGGCCTCTCACGGCCGCGTCGCCGCACCGGCCCCCCGCCGCGCGCGCGGCCTCCACGGCCCCTCTCGTCCCCATGGTCTGCTTTGACCGCTTTCGGGTAGCGTCGAAGTATGAGGACCAGGCCGCTTTCCCTTCTGTCGGCCCTCGCCGGGCTGGCGCTCCTGCTGCTCCTGGCTCTGGCTCCTGGCGTATCCGCCAAGGCCACGGGTCTCCCGGACGTGGCCCAGGCCTTCAAGCAGGGCCCGGTCTATGTCGACCCCGGCGCGTCCTCCCAGCTCTCCGGGGCCGAGGCGGACGCCCTCGCTCAGAAGATCAAGGACGCGGACAAGCCGGTCTTCGTCGCGGTGCTCCCCGCGACCGCGGCCTTCCCGCCGAACGACCTGCTGCGGAACCTGCGCACCGAGACCGGCATCACCGGCCTCTACGCCGTCCGCCTCGGAGACGGGTTCAACGCCGGCGCCGACGCGGCGGTCATGTCGAACCAGGCCGTACGCAACCTGGTGAACGCGGTGCGGCAGCCGGGCGTGGACACCGCGACCGAGCTGAACAACTTCGTCGACCAGGCCCTGCCGCAGACCCGCGGCTCCGCCCCCGCCTCCTGGAGCGGCGGCAGCGCGGACGAGGGCGGCGCCTCCACCGGCGCCCTGATCACCCTCGGCGCGGTCGTGGCCGCCGGTGGCGCGGGCGCCTACGCCGTGGTCCGCCGCAACCGCGGCCGCAAGCAGGCCGAGGAGCGTGCCGCGCTCGACAGGCTCCGCGTCGTCGTCGACGAGGACATCACCGCCTTCGGCGAGGAGCTGGACCGGCTCGACTTCCACCCCGCCGAGGCCGGCGCCGACGACGCCATGCGCGGCGACTACGAACGCGCCCTCGACGCCTACGACACCGCCAAGTCCAGGATGGGCGCCGCCCAACACCCCGGTGATGTGCGCGCCGTGACCCAGGCACTCGAGGACGGCCGCTTCTCCCTCGCCGTCCTCGGTGCCCGCCGCGAGGGCCGCCCGCTGCCGGAGCGCCGTCCTCCCTGCTTCTTCGACCCGCGCCACGGCCCCTCCACCGCCGACGCCACCTGGACCCCGGCCGGCGGCTCGGCCCGCGAGGTTCCGGTCTGCGCGGCGGACGCGGTCCGGATCCAGGACGGCCTCGATCCCGTGGCCCGCACCGTCGACACGGAGACCGGACGCCGCCCGTACTGGGAGGCGGGTCCCGCCTACGGCCCCTGGGCCGGCGGTTACTTCGGCGGCGGCATGCTGCCGGGCCTGCTCGTGGGCACGATGCTCGGCTCGATGCTCTCCACCCCCGCCTACGCGGCGGACTACGGCGGCGCCGACTACCAGGACTTCCAGGGCGGCGACTACTCCGGCGCCGACTTCAACGCCGGGGACTTCGGTGGCGGCGACTCCGGCGGGTTCGGCGGTGGCGGCGACTTCGGCGGTGGCGGCGGCTTCGACGGCGGTGGCGGCTTCTAGGCCGTACGGCCCGTGAGGCCGGTGCCGTCGGCGCAGGCCGCCCCCGCGGCTCACATCAGGGGCTTCACCGACATGAGCAGATGCTCGTGCGCCCGGCCCGACGCCTCGGTGATCAGTACGCGCTGCCCGGGCCCCAGCAGATGGAAGCGCACGGCGGACGACTCGAACGACCCCAGCGCGTCCATCAGATACACGGGGTTGAAGGCGACCGTCAGAGCCTCGCCGTCCTCCAGCGCCCCGGGCACCCGCTCGGAGGCCACATCGTCCTCGTACCCGGCGCGCAGACGCACCGAGTCGGCGGAGAAGGCCAGTTGGAGCGGGCTGTCGCCCTCGGCGACCACCGCGACGCGCTTGACCGCCTCGACGAGCGGGGCCCGGTCGGTCACGGCGGTGGCCGGACCGTCGAGGGCGAACAGCTTGTCGTGGCGCGGCAGCCGGCCGTCGAGGAGACGGGTCGAGGTGCGCATCCCGGCGCTCTCGAAGCCGATCGATCCGCCGTCCAGCGCGACGTGCAGCGGCCCGGCCCCGGCCAGGGAGCGGGCGATCTCGGTGAGGCGGCGGGCGGGGACCACCACATCGGCGCGGGCGTCCGCGGACTCCGGCTTCCAGTCGAGCGTGCGGACCGCGTAGCGGTAGCGGTCGGTCGCGGCCAGCGTCATCGCGTCGCCGTCGAGCGCCAGCCGGATCCCGGTCAGTACGGGCAGCGCGTCGTCACGGCCCGCCGCGACGGCCACCGCCGCCACCGCCGAGGCGAACGCGGTCCCGTCCACCACTCCCAGGAAGCCGGGCAGCGGAGGCTGGGCCGGGTAGTCGTCCAGCGGCAGTACGGACAGACCGAATCGGGCCTCGCCGCCCACCACCGAGAAGCGCGAGCCCTCCACCGCGCACTCCACCGGTGCCTTCGGCAGCACCCGGCAGATGTCGAGCAGCCGCCTCCCCATGACCAGCACCCTGCCGGGCCGCGTGGTCTCCGCCTCCACCTCGATCCGCGCGGAGGCCTCGTAGTCGAGCCCCGAGATCCGCAGCAGGCCGTCGCCCGCCTCCAGGAGCAGGCCGCCGAGCACGGGGACGGGGGAACGGGCGGGGAGTACACGGGCGGCCCAGGCGACGGCATCGCCGAACTCGCCGCTGTCGATACGGAATTCCATGGGGCCGACCGTACGGTTCACCACTGACAACCGGCCGCGGACGGCAGACCAGCGACCGGTCGCGGCCGGGCTGTGGCCGTATACGCCGAGCGCCCGCTCTTCCGTCCGGGGGGACGGAGGGCGGGCGCGCTCGGTTCTCGGCTCAGGCGGCGGACTTGATGGCGGAGATGTCGAAGTTCAGCTTCACCTTGTCGCTGACCATCACACCGCCGGTCTCCAGCGCGGCGTTCCAGGTCAGGCCCCACTCGGAGCGCAGGATCTCGGCACTGCCCTCGAAGCCCACGCGCTCGTTGCCGTACACATCGGTGGCGGAGCCGTTGAACTCCAGGTCGATGGAGAGCGGTCGGGTGACGTCCTTGATCGTGAGGTCACCGGTGATGCGGTAGTCGTCCCCGCCCAGCTGCTCGGCGCCGGTGGAGCGGAAGGTCATCAGCGGGAACCGCTCGGCGTCGAAGAAGTCGTCGCCGCGCAGGTGGCCGTCGCGGTCCGCGATGCCGGTGTCGATGCTGGCGATCCTGACGTCGATCGACGCGGCGGACGCGGCCGGGTCGGCGCCGTCGAGCCGCAGCGTCCCCTCGTGCTCACCGAAGGTGCCACGCACATTGGTGACCATGGCGTGACGGACGGTGAATCCGATGCTGCTGTGTGCCGGGTCGATGGTGTAGTCGCCGGTCAGGGCGGCCAGGTCCGGGGACACGGCGGGAAGCGTGGCGGTGGCGGTCGCGGTGGTGCCGGTGGCGTCGTTCTTGCGGGTGAAGAGGCCCATGACTGCTCCTTGGGGACGGGCGCCGGGGAGGCGTCGCTGCGGCTGATCGGTTCTTGTTGAACCTTCAACGACATCGACTCTAAGTCCATTCCGTTCAAAATTCAACTTCTCTCGTCTCTGTTCACCCGAAAGGCGTCGGGGCCCTCTGGCGGACGCGCGTAGAACTCGGGCACCATCTCCCTGCTCCACCTGCACGGCCCCACCACGGTTCACAGCAGGAGGGAATCCCCATGAAGCTCCGCTCCGTCCTCAGCGCGCTCGCCCTCGTCCTGGGCGCCCTGTTCGCCCCCGGATTCGGCGCCATCAGCGGCGCGACAGAAGCGCATGCCGTCACCAAGATCAGCCACGCCACCGCGACCTCGATGTTCCGCTCGTCCGGGATCACCTGGTCCTCGTCCGGCGGCTGCTCCGACCGCGACAACCCCAGCTGCACGTCCTTCGAGCAGCTCAACCTCGCCACCGCGAAGGGTGCCCAGACCCTCAGGAGCGCCAGCGGCTGCGCGCTCAACATCACCGGCGGCACGGAGACGGGCCACGCGGGCGGCACGTACTCGCACTGGAACGGCTACAAGCTCGACTACAGCAAGTACACCTGCGTCGGGAACTACATCAAGAACACGTTCACCTACATCGGGCTGCGCGGTGACGGCGCCCCGCAGTGGAAGTCCGGCTCGGGCAACATCTACGCCGACGAGGGCAACCACTGGGACGTCACGTACTACAACTGCGGCGGCTGCTGACCGCCCCGCGGCCACTCGCGCGGTGCCCCCTTCGGCCCGGTCCCAGGGCGACTTGGACTAACCGAAGGGGGTTGTTGGACTGGCGGGGCCACTGCCGCGCGATCTCGTTGACCGTGCCCCGCGCCAGGGACTACTCAGTCCCCATGTCGCGAAGAATCCGTACGGGGTGCGCCCTCATCGCCGCCTCCACCGCCGTATTCGCCCTGGCCGGGCCCGCCCTGCCGGCCGCAGCCGCGCCCCCGGCCGGAGCCGCCGAGGCCGCCGGACCGGACGGTTCCGCCGCTGCCGACGATCCCGCCACCACCGCACTGATCGGTTCCCAGCAGCTCTCGGTCGCCGTCGCCAAGGACTTTCCGCGCGTCGTCTCGTACACCGAGCGCGCAGGCGGCGCCCGCCTCCTCGGCAGTACGCGCCCGGTCACCGAGGTCGTCCTGAACGGCACGCCGCATGCCGTACGGGCCAAGGCCGCGCCCACGGTCACAGCGAGCCGGGCCGCCTACACGCTGCTCTTCCCCGACCTGCCGGGCGTCGAGATCGACGCCTCCCTCACCGTCACCGGCCGGACCACCACCTTCAGGGTCACCGCCGTCCGGGACACCGAGGCCTTCCGGCTCTCCACCCTCGACATACCCGGCCACGACCTGATCTCGGTGGGCTCGTCCGACGCGGGCGCCGAGACCGCGTTCACCCGCCTCGACGCCGACTCGACCAGGACGGCCGACGTCTTCGGCAAGGTCACCGCCGCCACCCCGGTGGACGCGGCCCCCGTCGGGGCGAGCTACGCCCTCGTCAACACCGGCGCCCTGGCCGCCGCCGTCGAGTCGAACTCCAGCTACGACAAGCCCTCCGGCGCGACCAACGGCGACGACGCCCGCTTCTGGCACCAGGCCCGCGCCGCCGCCGACGGCGGTACCCGCGTCGGCGTCTGGTCCGGACAGTGGACCTACCGCGGCGCCGGCGCACCGCGGCCCGAGACCGGCGACAACCTCCCCTGGGCCAAGGTCGTCGTCACCCCCGACGCCAACGGAGACCGCAGGACCGACTGGCAGGACGCCGCCGTCGCCTTCCGCGCCATCGGCGTCCGGGCGCCCGGCGGCGAGGAGACCGCGGACCGGGTCGTCACCCACATCCCGTTCAACTTCGCCAGCCAGGCCACCCACCCCTTCCTGCGCACCCTCGACGACGTCAAGCGCGTCTCCCTCGCCACCGACGGACTCGGCCAGCTCGCCGTCCTCAAGGGCTACGGCTCCGAGGGGCACGACTCGGCCCACCCCGACTACGGCGGCAACTACAACAAGCGCGCCGGTGGCCTCGAAGACCTCAACAAGCTGCTGGTCAACGGCAAGAAGTGGGGCGCCACCTTCGGCGTCCACGTCAACGCCACCGAGTCCTATCCCGAGGCCAGGAACTTCAGCGAGACCCTGGTCGACAAGACCAGGCCGGGCTGGAACTGGCTCAACCAGAGCTACTACATCGACCAGCGCCGGGACATCAACAGCGGTGATCTCGCCCGCAGGTTCCAGCAGTTGAGGAACGAGACCGACCGCAACCTCTCCTTCCTCTACATCGACGTCTACTACACGCACGGCTGGATCGCGGACCGGACGACGCAGGCCGTCCAGGCGCAGGGCTGGCACGTCGGCACCGAATGGTCCGACAAGTTCGAGCGGGCCTCGCTCTGGTCGCACTGGGCCAATGACCTGAACTACGGCGGAGCCACCAACAAGGGGCTCAACTCCCGGATCATCCGCTTCATCCGCAACGACGAGAAGGACGTCTGGAACAACCACCCCGTCCTCGGTCAGAGCGCCCTCGAAGAGTTCGAGGGGTGGACCGGAGAGAGTGACTGGAACGCCTTCTACGCCAACATCTGGCAGAAGAACCTGCCGGCCAAGTACCTCCAGCAGGAGAAGATCACCCGCTGGGACGGCAACGACCTCACCTTCACCGGGGGAGTGCGGGGGACGCTCGAGGACGGGCGCCGCACCTTCTACGACCGGGGCCGCAAGGTCCTCGACGGAGACCGCTATCTCCTGCCGTGGGACGGCGGAAAGAAGCTCTACCACTACAACAAGGCGGGTGGCAGCAGCAGTTGGGCGGTGCCGGGATCCGGCGCGTACACCGTCTACAAGCTCACCGACAACGGCCGCGTGAAGACCGCGACCGTACGGCCCGTCGACGGAAGGATCACCCTCGACGCGACCGCCGGGCAGCCCTATGTCCTCTACCCGGACCGGGCCCCCGAGCCGCGCGACCCGCAGTGGGGCGAGGGCGGCAAGGTCGCCGACCCGGGCTTCAACGACAACCGACTGGCCGCGTGGACCACGACGGGCACGGTGACACGTCACACCGACGGTCAGGGCCGGACCAGCGCGGCGCTCACCGGTGACACCGCGACGTCACTCTCTCAGCGCGTCACCGGCCTGGAGCCCGGCAAGCGGTACACCGCCTCCGCGCTCATCGAGGTCGAGCCGGGCAGGACCCGTCGGACCACCCTGTCCATCGGCGGACAGTCCGTCGCCGTCGACCGCTCGGCCCTCACGGACCAGGTCGCCGCCTCGGAGTGGCACGGGACGCGCTTCCAGCGGGCCAAGGTGAACTTCACCGCGGCGGCGAACGGCACGGCGACCCTCCGCGTCGACGCCGCGAGCGGTGCGGCGACCGTACGGATCGATGACGTACGGCTCGTGGCCAACGCCCCCGCCACCCGCTCGGGAACCGCCGTGTACGAGGACTTCGAGGCCGTCGACCAGGGCTGGGGCCCCTTCCTCAAGGGCGACGCGGGCGGCTCCACCGACCCCCGCACCCACATCAGCCAACTCCACGCCCCGTTCACCCAGGCCGGCTGGAACGGAAAGCTCGTCGACGACGTGCTCGGCGGCGCCGAATCCCTCAAGTCCCACGACGAGAACAGCGGACTCGTCTACCGCACGGCGCCCTGGACCGTACCGATGAAGGACGGCCACAGCTACCGGGTCGCCTACGACTACCAGTCCAGCCACGCGGGCGCCTACGAATGGGTGACCGGCTACGACCGCGCGTCCGGCCAGGGCGGTGCCGTCGAGACCCGTCGCACCCCGCTCGGGCAGCAGCGGTCCACCGGCCACTTCTCCGAGACCGTCACGGCCGGCTGCGGCGACACCTGGACCGGGCTGCGCAAGCGCGCCGACGCCCCCGACGGGGCGGACTTCGTCCTGGACGGCTTCACCGTCACCGACCTGGGCCCGGCCGCCGACCGCGCCGCGTGCGGCACCCTCGCCGTCACCGCGGGGGAGACCCTCGAGCCCGGCCGGGCGAACGAGGTCGAGGTCGCCTTCGCCAACGACGAGGCCACGGCCGCGAAGGACGTCACGCTCGCCCTCACCGTCCCCGAGGGCTGGAAGGCGGAGCCGGCCGGCCCCGTCTCCTTCGACTCGGTCGCGGCCGGCGCCACGGCCACCGCGGCCTGGCGGGTGACACCGCCGGTCGACGCCCCCTACCGGACGTACACGATCGGTTCGGCGGCGACGTACGAAATCGGTGGCTCTCCGCGCCGGCTCGGCGCCGCCGCCGCGGTCCGTACCCTGCCCCCGCCGCCCACCGCCGACAGCTGGGCCGGAGACCTGGACTGGACGTCCGCGGAGAACGGCTGGGGTCCTGTCGAGCGCGATCTCTCCAACGGGGAGACGGGTACCGGCGACGGCGGCCCGCTGCGGATCGGCGGCGTGTCGTACGCCAAGGGCCTGGGCACCCACGCCCCGGCGAAGGTCCGTTACTACCTCGGCGGGCGGTGCGCCTCCTTCACCGCCGAGGTGGGCGTGGACGACGTCCAGACGACCCGCGGAACCGTGCAGTTCGCCGTCGTGGCCGACGGCACGGAGAAGGTGAAGTCGCCGGTCCTGAAGGCCACGGACGCGGCGTGGGCGCTCACCGCGGACGTCACCGGCGCTGACTACGTCGACCTGGTGGCCGGGGACGGGGGTGACGGTAACGGGAACGACCACGCCGACTGGGGCAACGCGCGCTTCCACTGCGCCGGTTAGCCCCACGAGACGGGACAAGACGGAAAGCGCTTTCGATCGGCCGTGTCACAGCCATTGAACGCTGGGGAAAGCGCGTGCTAGACCCTCCTCAACCGGTCTACACCACTTCCCTCGGGAGGCTCACGTGCCACCGATCGTCCCCGCCTGGTCCCGCCGCACCTTCCTCGCCACCACCACCTCCGCCGCCCTCGGACTCGCCCTCGCCCCGCCCGCCTCCGCCCAGCGGGCCGCGGTCGAGGGCGAGTTCGAGACGCTGCGGCAGCGGTGGCTGGCGATCCAGCTCGGCGCCGGCTACGACCCGACCGCCGAGCCGTACGCCTCCCGCCTCGCGGAGACCGGCGCGCTCGCCCGTACCTTCCGCGCCTCCATGGCCCCCACGGACACCTCCCTGTGGCCCGGCTACGCCTTCGATCCGCCCGCCGGAATCACCCAGAGCTACAGCAGGCTCTGGGTGATGACCCAGGCGTACGCCCAGCAGGGCACCGGCCTCACCGGCGACGAAACGCTGCTCGCCGACATCGTCCGCGGTCTCGACCACCTCTCCGCCCGCGTCTACAACCCCACCACCACCCGCTACGGCAACTGGTGGGAATGGCAGATCGGCAGCCCCCGCCTCCTCATGGACATCGTCGCCACGCTGCGCGACAGGCTGACGGACGCGCGGATCCAGGCCGCCTGCGCCGCCGTCGACCACTTCGTCCCCGACTCCGCGCTCCGCGACTACACCGGGACCTCCACCGGCGCCAACCGCGTCGACCTGTGCCGCTCCGTCGCCCTGCGCGGCATCGTCGGCGAGAACCCCGCCAAAATCGCGCTGGCCCGCGACGCGCTCTCGCCGGTCCTCCCGTACGTGACCAAGGGAGACGGCCTCTACCGGGACGGCTCGTTCGTCCAGCACACCTGGGTCGCGTACTCGGGGACGTACGGACAGGTCATGCTCGACGGCCTCGGGCGGCTCTTCACCCTGCTCGCCGGCTCCAGTTGGGCCGTCACCGACCCCAACCGGCAGATCATCCTCGACAGCGTCGAGCACGCCTACGCCCCGCTGATCTACAACGGTCTGATGATGGACAGCGTCAACGGCCGGGCCATCAGCCGCGGTTACCTCAAGAGCGACGAACGCCGGATCATGCGCAGCGACCACTTCCACGGCCAGGGACTGATCGCCGCCATCGCCCTCCTCGCGGGCGGCGCGAGCCCGGCGGAGCGCGACCGCTGGCACGCGCGCGTGAAGGGCTGGATCGAGCGCGACACCGTCACCCCCCTCCTCACCGCCCGCCAGTTCGGCGTCGCCGACCTCGCCCGGCTGCACGCCGTCGCCGCGGCACCCGTGCCCGCCGCTCCCGAGCCCGTCGGCCACCGCCTCTTCGCCTCCATGGACCGCGCCGTCCACCGCCGTCCGGGCTGGGCCGCGAACATCTCCATGGCCTCGGACCGGATCTCGTACTACGAGTGCGGCAACGGCGAGAACCCGCGCGGCTGGCACACCGGCGCGGGAATGCTCTACTGGTGGGGCCCGGGACCGGGGGCGGACGCCCAGTACACCGACTGGTTCTGGCCCACGGTCGATCCTTATCGGCTGCCCGGTACGACCGTCTCCACCAAGCGGCTGGCCGACCGGGCCGGCGGCGAGTGGGGCGCGCCCAAGCCCGCCGTGCGCTGGGTCGGCGGGGCGAGCGACGGCGAGTTCGCCGCCGTGGGGCAGCACCTGAAGGGCCTTGGTTCCACCCTCGAAGCCCGCAAGTCCTGGTTCTGCGCCGCCGACACGGTGATCTGTCTCGGTGCCGGAATCACCGCCACGGATGGCGTGCCGGTCGAGACGGTCGTCGACAACCGCGGCCTCGGCGAGAGCGGGACGAACGCCCTCACCACCGGCTCCCGCTGGGTCCACCTCGATGGCCACGGCGGCTGGGTACTCCCGGGCGGCACGGGGCAGTTGCGCACCCTGCGCGAGGACCGCGCGGGCGCCTGGTCCGACATCAACACCACCTCGTCGACCGAGCGGCGCACCCGCCGCTACCAGACCCTCTGGCTGGACCACGGCACGGACCCGGTGGGGGCGTCGTACGCCTATCTGCTGATGCCCGGCGCGTCCCGCCGCACCGTCGCCGCCCGCGCCCGTGACCTCACCTGGCTGGACATACTCGACAACAGCGCCGACCGGCAGGCCGTCGCCGTCCGCTCCCTCGGGCTGACCGCCGCGAACTTCTGGCGAGCCGGTACGGTGGGGCGCCTCACCACCACCGCTCCGGCGAGCGTGCTGGTGCGCCGGCGGTCCCGGACGGCGACACTCTGCGTGAGCGAGCCGGTCCGAACCGGACAGCCTCTGGAGGTCGTCTGGGACCAGCCCGTCCACGCGGTCCTCTCCCGCGGTCCGGCGGTCGAGGTGCTCGCCACGGGCCGTACGCTCCGGCTGAGGATCACCCCCGGAACGGTGGGCGCCACCCACCGCTGTGAGGTGGCTCTCAGCTGACATCTATAGGAACCTCACAAGTACGAGGGGTTCCAAGCTGTTGAGAAGTGCCGTACGGCCGCGCGTTCTGTCCAGCCCCACCAGGATTCGGCGCAGGAGACTGTGAAGAGTCGACTGCGGGTTTCCCTTGGTCGGCTTCGTAGGGTCGGTACATGACCGATGTCGAAACCATCCCGAGCGAGCCGAGTGACGCCCGAGGGCGTGTGGCCGAGCTGCACGCCCTGCGCGACGAGGCCCGGCGTGGCCCGAGTGACCGTGCGACCGAGGCCCAGCACGCCAAGGGGAAGCTCACTGCTCGTGAGCGGATCGACCTGCTGCTGGACCCGGACTCCTTCCGTGAGGTCGAGCAGTTGCGCCGGCACCGGGCGACCGGTTTCGGGCTGGAGGCGAAGAAGCCGTACACCGACGGTGTGATCACCGGCTGGGGGACGGTGGAGGGCCGCACGGTCTTCGTGTACGCACACGACTTCCGGATCTTCGGCGGCGCGCTGGGCGAGGCCCACGCCACGAAGATCCACAAGATCATGGACATGGCGATCGCGGCGGGTGCTCCGCTGGTGTCGCTGAACGACGGCGCGGGCGCCCGTATCCAGGAGGGCGTCTCCGCCCTCGCCGGCTACGGCGGCATCTTCCAGCGCAACACCCGCGCGTCGGGTGTCATCCCGCAGATCAGTGTGATGCTGGGCCCGTGCGCGGGCGGCGCGGCCTACAGCCCGGCGCTGACGGACTTCGTGTTCATGGTCCGTGAGACCTCGCAGATGTTCATCACGGGCCCGGACGTGGTCAAGGCGGTCACCGGCGAGGAGATCACGCAGAACGGTCTGGGCGGTGCGGACGTGCACGCCGAGACCTCGGGCGTGGCGCACTTCGCCTACGACGACGAGGAGACCTGCATCGCGGAGGTCCGCTACCTCATCTCGATGCTGCCGCAGAACAACCGCGAGAACCCGCCGACCGTGCACTCCGAGGACCCGGCCGACCGCCGCTCCGACGTGCTCCTGGACCTGGTCCCGGCCGACGGCAACCGCCCCTACGACATGCACAAGGTCATCGAGGAGCTCGTCGACGACGGCGACTACCTCGAGATCCACGAGCGCTGGGCCCGCAACATCATCTGTGCGCTGGCCCGGCTGGACGGGCAGGTCGTCGGCATCGTCGCCAACCAGCCCCAGTCCCTCGCGGGTGTTCTGGACATCGAGGCGTCGGAGAAGGCCGCCCGTTTCGTTCAGATGTGCGATGCTTTCAATATCCCGATTATCACCCTTTTGGACGTGCCTGGCTTCCTCCCGGGCGTGGACCAGGAGCACGGTGGAATCATCCGGCACGGCGCCAAGCTGCTGTACGCCTACTGCAACGCCACCGTCCCCCGGATCTCCCTGATTCTCCGCAAGGCGTACGGCGGCGCGTACATCGTCATGGACTCCCAGTCCATCGGCGCGGACCTGACGTACGCGTGGCCCACCAACGAGATCGCGGTGATGGGCGCCGAGGGCGCCGCGAACGTGATCTTCCGGAGGCAGATCGCCGAGGCCGAGGACTCGGAGGCCATGCGGGCCCGCATGGTCAAGGAGTACAAGGCCGAGCTGATGCACCCCTACTACGCGGCGGAGCGCGGACTGGTCGATGACGTCATCGACCCCGCCGAGACCCGCGAGGTCCTGATCAAGTCCCTCGCGATGCTTCGCACCAAGCACGCCGACCTGCCGTCGCGCAAGCACGGCAACCCCCCTCAGTAAGAGGAGCCCTCTGTGACCACACCTGCCACCGCCAACCTGCTCCGCGTCGAGAAGGGCCACGCCGACCCCGAGGAGCTGGCCGCCATCACCGCGGTCCTGCTCGCCCGCGCGGCTGCCCAGCCGGACGACTCCGCCCCGGCCCACCGGGGCCGCTCCACGGCCGGCTGGCGCCGGCTGGAGCGCCAGTCCGGCTTCCGCCCCTCCCACTCCTGGCAGGGCTGACGCCCACAGGACGTCCCCAGGACGCCTCCGGCCCCCTCAGGGGCCCCACGGCACCACCCGAGGCCCCCGTCTCCATCGAGGCGGGGGCCTCGGCGTGCGCGCCTCGTGTCACGCGGCCGGAGCGGCACGAAGGCCCCGCACACCGACTCGGTGTGCGGGGCCTCGTTCATGCCAAAGGGACGGAACTACCGCAGGCGGGCCATCAGCGCGTGCTCGACCAGCGTGATCAGCGCGCTCTTCGCGTCCGCGCGGTGGCGGGCGTCGGTGGTGATGATCGGAGTGTCCGGGCCGATCTGCAGCGCCTCACGGACCTCCTCCGGGTTGTACGGCTGGTGTCCGTCGAAGCCGTTGAGGGCGATGACGAACGGCAGACCGGAGTTCTCGAAGTAGTCGACAGCCGGGAAGCAGTCGGCGAGCCTCCGGGTGTCGACGAGCACCACGGCGCCGATGGCGCCCCGGACCAGGTCGTCCCACATGAACCAGAAGCGGTCCTGACCGGGCGTACCGAAGAGGTACAGGATCAGGTCCTGGTCCAGGGTGATACGGCCGAAGTCCATGGCGACAGTCGTCGTCGTCTTGTCGCCGGTGTGCGTCAGGTCGTCGATGCCCGCCGACGCAGACGTCATCACGGCCTCGGTACGCAGCGGGTTGATCTCCGAGACGGCGCCGACGAACGTGGTCTTGCCCACGCCGAAGCCGCCCGCCACCACGATCTTCGCGCTGGTGGTTGAGCGGGCAGCACCGCCGCTAGAGCTTGCGAAGTCCACTGAGCACCCTTTCGAGCAGTGTCACGTCTGGCTGGCCGCCGGCGGCCTCGTCGCCGCCGGGCTGGTGGATGGCGACAAGTCCGGCCTCCGCCAGGTCGGCGACGAGGATCCGGGCAACGCCGAGGGGAATGGAGAGAAGGGCCGAGATCTCGGCGACCGACTTGATCTCGAAGCAGAGCCGGCAGATCCGCTGGTGCTCGGGCAACTGCCCTTGCAGCCGGGCCGGATCGGCCGTCGTGCTGACCAGCGCCTCGATGGCGAGCTGGTAACGGGGCCGCGTACGGCCGCCGGTCATGGCATACGGACGGACCAGCGGATTGTGGTTGTTCACGCCCGTCCCCGAGGTGCCGGCGCGCTCAGGGGCCCGCCGGGGAGCCCCCGACTGCATGCGGGGCGCCTGCGGCTGGCCGTAGGGCTGCGGAGACTGGGGCTGTTGATAGGGCTGCTGCGCGCCCTGTCTGCTCGGCGTGGAGGGAAAGTTGAAACGGTTCTGGCCGTTCTCACCGTTGGGCTGGTGACCACCGTCGTAACCGTTGAAAGGGCGTCCGCCCGGGGGTGTTCCCACGTTTCCTCCTCCGACTGCCGTCGCGGTCCATGTCCCTTGAAACCGCGCCACCGCACCCTATGGTGCGATGGCGCGAAACGCACTGTCCGTCTGCTGGTTGAGAACACGCGCTCAGTTGAGCAGGCTTCCCTGGAGCTCCGCGCGAAGGTCCGGAGTGAGGACGCTGCCGGCCCGGTCGACCAGCAGAGCCATCTCGTACCCGACGAGGCCGATGTCGGCGTCCGGGTGCGCGAGGACGGCCAGTGACGAACCGTCCGAGATGGACATGAGGAAGAGGAAGCCGCGCTCCATCTCCACGACCGACTGGTTCACCGCACCCCCTTCGAAGATCCGGGACGCCCCCGCGGTCAGCGAGGTCAGTCCGGAGGCGACGGCGGCAAGCTGATCGGCGCGGTCCCGGGGGAAACCCTCGGACATCGCCAGCAGGAGTCCGTCGGCGGAGACCACCACCGTGTGGGACACCCCAGGGGTGTTGTCCACGAAGTTGGTGATCAACCAGTTGAGATTCTGCGCCGCCTGGCTCATCGGGCTCACACTAACGCTCCTGGTTGTAGGTACTACCCGGGCCGAGGCCCGATCCGTTCGTGTCCGTTCCCGCGTTGCGTCCCTGCTGGACGCCGCGGCGCAGGTTGCTCAGCCTGCCCCGCACGTCCTCCGGGGCGCGGGAGACCTGGGGGCCGCCCTGCGGGGTCTGCTCCGCCGTGCCCTCGACCAGATTGGCCTTGGGAACCCGTCGCGGAAGGCCGGAGGGGGTGACCCCGCCCGCCTTCGGGTCCTTGAGCTTCTCGGCCCGCTGCCAGCGCTCGTCGTTCGTCGAGCGCCATGCCTCGGAGCCGTCCGCCTCGTTCTGCCGGTCCGGCCGGACCGCCTCGGGCTGCTGCGCCGGCTTCGCCTGCGGCGCCTGCTGCTGCGGGGCCTGCGGGGTCTGCGCGGAGCTGCCGCGACGCGGAAGACCTGCGTCGGTCAGCGCGTGGCTGTTGCTCGGGGTGGGACCCGGACGGTCGAAGCCTACGCGCTCCGGAGCGTGAGCGGGAGCGCCCGGAACAGATTCCGATTCCGTCCGGTACTCCGGCTCGTAGCCACCCTGGTACGAACCCTGTCCATCCCACTCGCCCTGGTGGGAGTGTGCGTCGAACGAGGAGTCGTACTGCGGCTGTTGGGCCTCCTGGCCCTGGTACGGAGCTTCCGCATACGGGGTCTCCGAGTAGCCGCCCGCGGGGTACTCGCCGGTCTGGTACTCACCATTCCGGTACTCGTCGTTCCGGTACTCCTCGGCGGGGTACTGGTCGTAGCCGGTCTGCTGGTAGCCACCCTGGTCGTACGCGCCCTGGGACTGCTCGTGCTGCGCGTACTCCTGGCCGTAGTCCTGCTCGTGCTGCTGCTGTACGTACGACTGCTGATCCTGGTCGAGCTCGTCGCGGTACAGCGGACGGTCGCCCTGCGCACGCTCCTCCAGGGCCGCACGCCGCTCCTCGCGCTGCAGCGAGCGGCCGACCGGGTCGAGCTGGCGCTCGCCGCCCTGCTCCTCGTACCGCGAGTCGTCGAAGCCGAGCTCGGCGGCGGTCCGCATCGGAGCGTTCTGCTGCGGCGCGGGCTCGAAGACCTGCTGCTCCGGGATGATCTGCGAGACCGTGAAGTCGTCCTCGGGCAGCGGCTCGCCACCGCCACCGTGGGTGATGGCGTCCGGGAGCATGACGAGCGACGTCGTGCCGGCCTGCTCGCCGGAGGGGCGCAGCTGCACGCGGATGCCGTGCCGGTCGGCCAGCCGGCCGACCACGAACAGGCCCATGCGCTGCGAGACGGCGGCGTCCACGGTCGGCGGGTTGGCCAGCTTGTGGTTGATGTCCGCGAAGTCCTCGGCGGTGAGGCCGATGCCCTTGTCGTGGATCTCGACCATGACCCGGCCGTCCGGCAGACGGGTCGCGGTGACCCGCACCTTCGTCTGCGGGGAGGAGAACGTGGTGGCGTTCTCCAGGAGCTCGGCCAGCAGGTGCACGAGGTCGGTCACGGCCTGGCCGTGGATCTCGCTCTCCGGGACGCCGGTGAGCTCGATGCGCTCGTAGGACTCCACCTCGGAGGAGGCGGCACGGAGCACGTCCACCAGCGGCACCGGCTGGTTCCAGCGGCGGCCCGGCTCCTCGCCGGCGAGGACCAGGAGGTTCTCGCCGTTGCGGCGCATACGGGTCGCCAGGTGGTCCAGCTTGAAGAGGTTCTCCAGCTGGTCGGGGTCGGCCTCGTTGTTCTCGAGGTCGGTGATCAGGGTCAGCTGGCCCTCGATCAGCGACTGGTTGCGGCGCGAGAGGTTGGTGAAGATCGCGTTGACGTTGCCCCGCAGCATGGCCTGCTCGGCGGCGAGCCGGACGGCCTCGCGGTGGACCTGGTCGAAGGCGCGGGCGACCTCGCCGATCTCGTCCTGGGAGTCGATCGGGATGGGCTGCACACGGGTGTCGACGCGGCCGGGCTCGGTCCGGGACAGCTGGTCGACCAGCATCGGCAGGCGCTGCTCGGCGATGCCGAAGGCGGCGGTGCGCAGCTGGCGCATCGAGCGGCTCATCTGGCGGGCCATCATCCCGGCGAGGATGAAGGCGGCGAGCAGGGCGATGACGACGATGAGGCCGTTGACGATGGCGTCGGTCTTGGCGTCGTCGGAGATCTCGGCGGCCTCGTTCACCGCCTTGGTGACGAGCTCGGCCTCGACCTCGGAGTAGCCGTCGAACTTGGCGGTGGCCGCGCCCATCCACGTCTGGGGCGTGACGTCCTGCTTGCGCAGGTCCTTGATGCCCTCGGCGTCCTTGGTCTGACCGATCGCGGCGGCCATGCCCCCGAAGACGGAGCCCTGGGCGTCCTGCGGCGGGTTCAGACCGGCGGCCTGGAGCCTCTTGCCGCCCTCGACGGCCTTGCCCTTCATGACTTCCTTGAGCCGCGCGGTGTCGGCCTCCGTACCACCGGACTGGTACTCGCCGAGGGCGATCTGCTCCAGGTAGTTGTACGAATTGAAGGCGACGGACTGCTGGGCGAAGACGGCGTCGTCCTTGCTCGGCCTGACCAGCAGGTGCATACCGATGGAACGCTGCAGGGACGCGGCGGCCTTGGCGAGCTGGATGGCGTAGACGGTACGGCCGTAGCTGGTGATGTTGCCGGTGCCGAGACCCAGCTCGTTGGCGAACTCCATCAGCGAGTGCTGGACCTTGACGTAGCCCTCTTCGGTCTTCACCGGGTCGGTCGCCTTGATGTACGCCTGGCCCCGCAGGGTCTTCTCGTCGTCCGGGCTGCCGAGCAGGGGTTCGGCGTCCCTGAAGAGCTCCAGACGGCGCTCGAGACCCTGCCCGTCGGGCATGTCCTGGACGGCCAGGTCGAACTTCTTCTTGGCGGCCTCGGTGACCGCGTAGGCCTTGAGGACGTCGGGGTTCTTGCGGTCCTCGTCGGTCTTGGCGGCGAGCAGCGGCGCGGCGGTGAGGTCGCGCTCGTTGAGCAGGGCCTGGCCGTACTCCGAGGCGGCGCGCACGATCAGCGCCGTCTTCTCGGCGTTCTGTGCCTCCCGCCAGGTGTCGATCGCACCCTTGACCTGGAAGCCGCCCATCACGAGGCCGACCAGCACGGGTATGAGGAGGATCGCGTTCAGACGGGTGGGCACCCGCCAGTTGCGCGGCGACAGCTTGCTGGAGCTGCCGGTGCCGCCGGCCTCGGATACTCCGGGCGCGTCCGCAGGCTGCACCGCTGTGCGCGGCGGCGGGGTGAAGTTGCCCCGCGCCTGCTGCTCCGCGGAGCTTTCCTTGCTTCGCCTCACTCGACCAACAACCTCTCGGCGTCGGCACCTACGTTGTGCCGTTTTTCGTTCAGGGCCGTACTACTCGGGAGTTCATCGAATTGCAGCACGTGAAGCGGCCCCCTTCCAAACAGCAGGAAATGGCCATTTCAAGTGGTCCAGACCGCAGATAAAACGGGCATAAAGAGCGAGCCCCGCCAAAAGGCGGGGCTCATGTGAGCGCAGCGGTACGACTCGGATGCGTCGGGTGTCCGACCGCACTCAATTCTCTGTCGAAACGTTATGAACGCCGGGGCGGACCGTGTCAAACGACACAGTCCGCTCCCCTCAGGTCACCCTGGAACTACGACAACTGACGTATATCGGCCACTATTTCAGGCGGGCCATCAGCGCGTGCTCCACCAGCGTGATCAGCGCGCTCTTCGCATCCCCGCGATGCCGGGCATCGGTGGTGATGATCGGCGCGTCGGGACCGATCTGCAGCGCCTCGCGCACCTCGTCGGGACCGTACGGCTGGTGTCCGTCGAAGCCGTTGAGGGCGATGACGAACGGCAGACCGGAGTTCTCGAAGTAGTCGACAGCCGGGAAGCAGTCGGCCAGCCGGCGCGTGTCGACGAGGACGACGGCGCCGATGGCGCCGCGGACCAGGTCGTCCCACATGAACCAGAAGCGGTCCTGACCGGGCGTACCGAAGAGGTACAGGATCAGGTCCTGGTCCAGGGTGATACGGCCGAAGTCCATCGCCACCGTGGTGGTGGTCTTGTCACCGGTGTGCGTCAGGTCGTCGATCCCCGCGGAGGCCGAGGTCATCACGGCCTCGGTACGCAGCGGGTTGATCTCCGAGACGGCACCGACGAATGTCGTCTTGCCCACGCCGAAGCCGCCGGCCACCACGATCTTCGCGCTCGTGGTCGACCGGGCAGCGCCGCCGCTAGATCTTCCGAAGTCCACTGAGCACCCTTTCGAGCAGCGTCACGTCCGGCGTGCCGCCGGCCTCTCCATTGCCCGGCTGGTGGATCGCCACCATGCCCGCCTCCGCCAGGTCGGCGACGAGGATCCGGGCCACGCCGAGGGGCATCGACAACAGCGCCGACACCTCGGCCACCGACTTCACCTCACGGCAGAGGTGACAGATCCGCTGGTGCTCAGGGAGCAGCGACCCGAGGTGGGCCGGGTCGGCCGTGGTGCTGACCAGCGCCTCGATGGCGAGCTGGTAACGCGGCCGGGTCCGGCCGCCCGTCATCGCGTACGGGCGGACCAGCGGCTGGTCGCCCTCATTTCCGTACGACGCGTCGAGCGAGACGCCGTACGGATCGTGAGAGGCGGGTGGCGGGGTCATGAATCCTCCGGGCGTGACAGCAAGATCTTCTTCGTGCCGTCTGAGAGGGCCGGTGGGGGGCCGTGGGGCGGCCGTACGGTCAGTGGGGCGGAGGCGGTGCGGAGGGGCGCACCGCCGAATGAAGCAGGTTCCTGCGGCGTACTAGTGGAGCAGCGTTCCCTGGAGCTCCGCTCGGAGATCCGGGGTGAGGACGCTTCCGGCGCGGTCGACCAGGAGCGCCATCTCGTATCCGACGAGGCCGATGTCGCACTCCGGGTGCGCCAGTACGGCGAGCGAGGATCCGTCGGAGACGGACATGAGGAAGAGGAAGCCGCGCTCCATCTCCACGACGGTCTGGGTGACCGGACCACCCTCGAAGATCCGGGAGGCACCCGCGGTCAGCGAGGTCAGCCCGGAGGCGACGGCGGCCAACTGGTCGGCGCGGTCCCGGGGGAAACCCTCGGACATGGCGAGCAGCAGACCATCGGCGGAGACCACCACTGTGTGGGACACCCCGGGGGTGTTGTCCACGAAGTTGGTGATCAACCAGTTCAGGTTCTGCGCGGCCTGGCTCATCGGGCTCAACTATCGCTCCTGCTGGTGACTGGGGCCCGGATTGAAGCTGCCCGTGGTCGAGTTCCCCGCCTGGCGACCCTGTTGGATGCCCCGGCGGAGATTGGTCAGACGGCCGCGTACGTCATCGGGTGCACGTGAGACCTGCGGCCCGGCCGTGTTGGGCTGCTCCTGAGCGGTGCCCGGCACGAGGTTGGCGCGGGGCACACGCTTGGGCAGACCGGAGGTGGTGATGCCGCCGGCCGCGGGCTTGCGGACCCGCTCGGCCTGGCGCACCAGCTCGTCGTTGGGAGAACTGCGCCATGCGGCGGTGCTGGGGTTGGCCGCCTCGGGGGCGGGCCGCCGCTGCGCGGGAGCCGCGGGACGCTCCGCCTGCGGCTGCGGAACGACCGGCGTGCGCATGGTCTGTTCGGCCGCCGACTCGCCGCCGCCCTGACCGTGGAACCAGTTGGTCTCCAGCGTGTCGTACAGCGGCGTACGCCCGTCACCGGCGCCGGACGCCGGAGGCAGGGCATCGGGCTGGGACTGCGGAGCCGGGGTGCCGGCCGGCGGACGCGGCGCGCCGAAGTCGGCGGTGTCGCGGCCGCGCTGACGCGGCGCCGGGGCCTGACCCGGGCCGGGCAGCTGCGGGCTGTTGAAGTCCGGCCGCGGGAACTGCGCCGTGGCCGCGGGGTCCTGCTGACCCTGCTGCTGCGGCTGGTTCGGGTACGGGGGAGCCGAGCGCGGGGTGTGCACGTCCGGCCGGGGGTACTGGCCGGTGGCGCCGAGGTCGGGGTCCTCGTGACCGCGCGGCGCGTCCAGCGGCGTCATGTTCTGCGGCTGGACCGGGCGCGGCTGAGACTGCTGCCGACGGGGTGCCACCGGCTGGTCGGAGCCCCAGCTGGTGGTCTGCGGGCGCTGCGCTCCCGACGGTCCACCGGGCAGTTCGGCGCGCGGACCGGCCGGCGGCAGCGGCTGCTGGCGGCCGCGGTCGCCCTGACCGGGAGCGGACTGCTGGAAGCCGTTCTGGCCGGGGCGGGAGCCCTGGTCGCGGGAGGGACGGCCCTGGCCCGCGGGGCCGGGCTGACCACCCTGGTTGCCGGACTGGTTGCCACCCTGGTTGCCGGGCTGGTTCTGGTTCTGGTTCTGCCAGACGTCGTTGCGCGTCGGGATGCCACCCTGCGCACCGCCCTGCACGCCGCCGCCGAAGCCGCCGGCCACACCGGCGCCCTGACGCTGCGGGTCCTGCGCGGGACCGGACTGGGGGTTGCCCTGCGGTCCGCCGCCGGGGCGTCCGCCGCCGTCACGGCCGGGCAGCGCGGCACGCGGCCCGTTGCCCGAGCCGACCTGACCGCGCGGCGCACCGGCGCCGGCGCCGAGCAGACCACCGGAGGGAGCTCCGCCGGGACCGCCCGCGCCACCGGGGCCGCCCGGCAGACCGGGACGGCCGCCACCGGCCGCTCCGGGACCGCCCGGCAGACGTCCACCGGGAGCCGACGGGCCGCCCTGCGGTCCACCGGCCTGGCCACCGCCCGCGCCCGGCATGGCCGGGGGCTTCTTGCCGCCGTGGGCGACGTCGACGGGGAGCATGACGAGCGCGGTGGTGCCGCCGGAGTCCGACGGGCGCAGCTGGATCCTGATGCCGTGTCGCAGGGACAGACGGCCGACCACGAACAGACCCATGCGGCGGGAGACCGAGACGTCCACGGTGGGCGGCGACGCGAGCCGCTCGTTGATCGCGGCGAGGTCCTCGGGGGAGAGGCCGATGCCGGTGTCGTGGATCTCGACGAGCACACGTCCGTCGGGCAGCGCGTGACCGGTCACGCGGACCTTGGTCTGCGGCGAGGAGAACGACGTCGCGTTCTCCAGCAGCTCGGCGAGCAGGTGCACGAGGTCGTTGACCACACGGCCGGCGACCTCGGTCGCCGGGACGGAGGCCAGCTCGATGCGCTCGTACTGCTCCACCTCGGAGGCGGCGGCGCGGAGCACGTCGACCAGGGGCACGGGCCGGGTCCAGCGACGGCCCGGCTCCTCGCCCGCGAGGACGAGGAGGTTTTCGCCGTTCCGGCGCATACGGGTCGCGAGGTGGTCCAGCTTGAAGAGGGAGGACAGCTGGTCCGGGTCGGCCTCGCGGGACTCCAGCTCGGAGATGAGCGAGAGCTGACGCTGGATGAGGCCCTGGGAGCGACGCGAGAGGTTGGTGAACATCGCGTTGACGTTGCCCCGCAGCAGGGCCTGCTCGGCGGCGAGGCGGACCGCCTCGCGGTGCACGTCGTCGAAGGCCGCGGCCACCTGGCCGATCTCGTCCCGGGAGTGCACACCGACGGACTCCACCGAGGTGTCGACGTCCTGCGGGTCGGCCTCGGAGAGCTGCTTGACGAGCTCGGGCAGTCGGTCCTGGGCGACCTTGGTCGCGGTGTCCTGGAGGCGCCGCAGCGAGCGGATCATGGACCGGGCCACGACGAAGGCGCCGACGAGCGAGACACCGAGGACGAAGAGGATCAGCGCACCGTTGATGATCGCGTCGCGCTGCGAATCCGCCCGCAGCTCACGGGCCTTGCTCTCCATCTGGCCCAGCAGGTCGGCCTCGATGCGGTTCATGGCCTGGATCTTGGTGCTGTACTCGTCGGTCCAGTCCAGGTAACCGCGCGGCTCCCGGTCGGCCAGGCCCTTGGGGCTGCTCAGTACCCGGTCCGCGTACTTGTCCGCCGAGTCGATCGTCGGGTTGCTGCTGTTCAGCGGGGCCGTGAGCTCGGTCGGGTTGCCGCCCATGCTCTCGTACGTGGTGCTGAAGGCACCCAGCTGCGCCTTCTCGCTGGAGCGCGCGGCGGCCGCGTAGAGGCGGTCCTGGAGCTGGAGGTTGCCCTGCCCGTCGCTGGGGCTCTTCGGCAGCGCGGCGGCGATGATCGCCTGCTGGATGGAGGCGTACTCCTTGGCGGCCGAGAACGCGGCCAGCGCACGGGTCCGCTTGATCATCTCCGGGTTGCTGGTCGCCTGCGCCATGTCCTGCGAGAGGCTCAGCAGCGAGTCGATCAGCCGGCTGTACGCCTCGACGGTCTGCGAGTTGGAGATGTTCTTCTTGTACGCGTTCTGGCGGATTTCGCCGAGCGTGACGACCTGCTGGGCGATCTGGCTGGCGTTGGCGCGGATGGACTGCAGCGCCTCGTCGCCCTGGGCATCACCGATCTCCTCGGTGGCGTCGAGGAACGCGCGCTGAGCCTTGTCCGTCTTGTCGCGCGGCGTGGAGACGGTGTAGTCCGACGGCGTGGCGCCGTGCGACAGCGGGCCCGCGGAAAGGTCGCGCTCCGTCTGGAGCGCCTGCGCGAGCTGCGTCGCCTCCTTGGTCATCTTCGTCAGCAGCTGCATGTGCTCCAGCTGCTGCATGTCGTTCAAGGAGTCGTTGATGCGGATGCCGCCCAGGGTGGTCGCGGCGACCACGGGGAGCGTCAGCAGGGAGACCAGGCGCGTGCTGATGCGCCAGTTGCGCAGCGCTATTCGCGAACCGGTCTCGGACGGACCACGGGGCTTCGGGGGCGCGGCGGGCTCGGCCGCGCCGGCCTTCGTCGCGCCCGAGGGGCGGTCCGAACTCTCGCCGGCCGCCGGTCCCTGACCCTGGTTCTGGGTGTGCTGGGGCGAGGAGCCGCGGTCGGTCCCGCCGCGCGGCTCCTGTTCCGCCGCAGCGCTGCCATCCCTCTTGAAACGTCCCTGCACTAGCGTCGCAACCTCTGGACCAGGCGTCCTCCGCGTAAACGGAATGGACGGTGTCGGCGTCGTGGAGCGCGGGCGCGCGCCCCATGGTGGTCGTCAGTGACCGGCGCAGATCCCCCTTCCCCGCCGCTCACTCGGCGCTGCGTTGCGCCACCTGCGCGCCGGCCTGAAACCCGCGGCGGTGCGTGGAATTCCAGCACAGTGCCGGATCTCCAACAAGGGCCGTGTCCCGGACCACCATTGCGATAACACCCCGTGAACATCGGGTCACCCCATGTGGGGGGTGTTCTCGGAGGAATCGGACGTATCCCTACGAGTCATCGAGGGGACGGTGGTGTCCCAGTCGCCATGATCAGGAGCGGAATGATGGCTTCGGCTACGCAATGTCCGATTCCGGGCCGGTGAGTGACTATCCGTATTGCCCGTTTTGTCCACCAGGTGGTGAGCAAACTCACACGTAGATCGTTGCCGCTTCCATGCATTCGAAGGGAATTGAATGTTTAGCCTGACGCTTTACAAACGCGCCTCTACCGACAAGGTCTGAAACCAGCGATGAAGACGACGATGCTGCTCCGCAACATAGCCAACCCCCGCCGCACCACGCTGGCGCACCTGGAGGACGCCGAGCAGCTGGAGCGGGGCGCACGCCCCGAGCACACCGACGAGCTTCCCACCCAGACCGCCAACCCGCGCCGCACCACCCTGATCGACGCCCCCGTCGCACCGTAAAGCGCGAGGCGGGCCGCCCCTCGGGCGTTAGCCTGGAGCGTCAGACTCCAGCCAGCCAGTAAGTGAGGGGCGACAGCACTCGTGCGCATCGCCAGGTTCTCCATCGACGGCAATGTCGCCTTCGGCGCGGTCGAGGGCGAAGGCCCCGACAGCCTCGTCCTCGACATCATCAAGGGCATCCCGTACGGCGACTTCGAGCTCTCCGGCACCAAGGTTCCGCTGAGCAAGGTCCGCCTCCTGCCGCCCGTACTCCCCAACAAGGTCGTGGCCATCGGCCGCAACTACGCGGAGCACGCGGCAGAGCTCGGGAACGAGGTGCCCGAGGTCCCCGTCGCCTTCTTCAAGCCCACCACCTCGGTGATCGGCTCCGGCGACGCGATCGAGTACCCCTCCTTCTCCAGCGAACTGCACCACGAGGCCGAACTGGCCGTCGTCATCGGCCGCATGTGCCGCGAGGTCCCGCGCGAGCGCGTCAAGGACGTCATCTTCGGCTACACCTGCGCCAACGACGTGACCGCCCGCGACGCCCAGCAGCGCGAGAAGCAGTGGGCGCGGGCCAAGGGCTTCGACACCTCCTGCCCGCTCGGACCCTGGGTGGAGACCGACCTCGACCCCGCCGACCTCACCATCCAGGCCACGGTCAACGGAGAACAGCGCCAGCTGGGTCGTACGAGCGACATGATCCGCTCCATCGAGGACCTGGTCGTCCACATCACCGAGGCCATGACGCTGCTCCCCGGAGACGTCATCCTCACCGGCACCCCCGCCGGGGTCGGCCCCCTCAACGTCGGCGACGAGGTCGCCGTCACCATCGAAGGCATCGGCACTCTCACCAACAAGGTGATCAAGCGTGGCTAACGCGAACATCCGCGTCCGTTTCTGTCCCTCCCCGACCGGCAACCCCCACGTGGGCCTGGTCCGCACCGCCCTCTTCAACTGGGCCTTCGCCCGGCACAACCAGGGCACCATGGTCTTCCGGATCGAGGACACCGACGCGGCCCGCGACTCCGAGGAGTCGTACAACCAGCTCCTCGACTCGCTGCGCTGGCTCGGCCTCGACTGGGACGAGGGCCCCGAGGTCGGCGGCCCCCACGCCCCGTACCGCCAGTCCCAGCGGATGGACCTGTACAAGGACGTCGCCGAGAAGCTGATGGCCGGCGGCTACGCCTACGAGTGCTTCTGCACCGCCGTCGAGCTGGAGGCCCGGCGCGACGCCGCCCGCCTGGCCGGCAAGCCCTCGGGGTACGACGGCACCTGCCGCAACCTCAGCGCCGAGCGCGTCGAGCGGTACAAGTCCGAGGGCCGCGAGGCCATCGTCCGCTTCCGTATGCCCGACGAGCCGATCACCTTCACCGACCTGGTCCGCGGCGAACTCACCTTCACCCCGGACAACGTCCCGGACTACGGCATCGTCCGCGCCAACGGCGCCCCGCTGTACACCCTGGTCAACCCGGTCGACGACGCGCTGATGGAGATCACCCACGTCCTGCGCGGCGAGGACCTCCTCTCCTCCACCCCGCGGCAGATCGCGCTCTACAAGGCGCTGATCGAGCTGGGCATCGCCAAGGAGATCCCCTCCTTCGGCCACCTGCCGTACGTGATGGGCGAGGGCAACAAGAAGCTCTCCAAGCGCGACCCGCAGGCGTCCCTCAACATCTACCGCGAGCGCGGCTTCCTCCCCGAGGGCCTGCTGAACTACCTCTCGCTCCTCGGCTGGTCCTTCTCGGCCGACCAGGACCTCTTCACCATCGAGGAGATGGTGTCGGCGTTCGACATCGCCGACGTCAACGCCAACCCGGCCCGCTTCGACCTCAAGAAGGCCGAGTCGATCAACGCGGACCACATCCGCCGCCTCGACGTGAAGGCCTTCACCGAGGCGTGCGAGCCCTGGCTCCGCGCCCCGCACGCCAACTGGGCCCCGGAGGACTTCGACCGGACGGCCTGGGAGGCGATCGCCCCGCACGCCCAGACCCGGGTCACCGTTCTCTCGGACATCACCGCCAACGTCGACTTCCTCTTCCTGCCCGAGCCGGTCTTCGACCAGCCCTCGTGGGACAAGGCGATGAAGGGCGAGCCCGCCGCGCTGCTCACCACGGCCCGCGCCACGCTGGAGTCGGCCGACTGGAACGACCCCGAGTCCCTCAAGAACGCGGTCCTGGCCGCCGGCGAGGAGCACGGCCTGAAGCTCGGCAAGGCCCAGGCCCCGGTCCGCGTCGCGGTCACCGGTCGCACGGTCGGCCTCCCGCTCTTCGAGTCCCTGGAGATCCTGGGCAAGGAGAAGACCCTCGCCCGCATCGACGCGACGCTGGCGAAGCTGGCCGCCTAGCCACTCCGGTACGCCGACGAGGCCCGGCCCCCGAGAAGGGGGCCGGGCCTCGTGCGTTCCGTGCGCGGCGGGGGACTCATCCCTCGGCGAGGATCTTCCGGGCCGCCGCGACCTTCTCCCGGTGCAGCTCGCGGAGCTTCCGGAGCGCCGCGGCGTCCTTGGCGATCATCGCCTTCTGGACGCCCGACTCCGCGGTGAACCACACGTCCAGCAGACCGGTGTTCCGCTTGCAGGCGACGTCGGCCTTGGCGGTCGCCTTTTCCTGCGCCGTCAGGGGGCCTTCGCTGAAGTGTTCCACGGAAAACGGGTCCCGGGGCGAGCCGTAGTCGAACCCGCTTTTCTTCATGCAGGCCGACCACTTCTTGAAGACGGTCTGCACCTCGGGAAGAAGCATCGATTGCTGATAGCTCAGCGCCGAGATCCTGCTTGCCTTCTCGGCGCCTTCCGGATAGGCGTAGTCCTTGCCGAGATCGGTCTTGGCCTGTCCGATGCATCCGTCGTCCGGAATCTTCATTCCCCGGTATTCAAGGGGTCCGGACTTCCCGTCGACCCCCTGCCTTCCGAACAGCACGGTGCGTTCATCCTTGCCGAGCTGCATACGCCGGGGCGGGGCTCCGGAGGAATCCAGATGGTAGCCAAAACGAATGGCGCTGTTTTCCTCCGACAAGCCGTACCTGCGATCTGCGACCGGCGGCGCGGGGGAGGGCTTCGGTGGCTTGTAGGTCAGTGAATAGCGTGCCATGCAGGTACTCGCCAGCGCGTTCTCGGCCGCTTCGATGGACGCGTACTCGGCATTGGTATAGCTGTACGCGGCGATGGGCAGCCGCGAGGTGTAGTCGCGCTCGGATGCGGCGGATTCCTTGGCGCGGCTCGCCCCGGGCGGCTGCCCGGCATCCCCCTGCGGTCCCTGCGCCGTGCATCCGACCAGGGCGAACAGGGCCAGCGCGGGTGTCACCAAACGTCTCATCAGGCTGCTTCCACTGCGGAGCCCCGCGTGGGCCGTGGCCTTCACGCGGGGCTGACGTGCAAAGAGGGAACGGTCGCCCGTCAGTTGAACTTGTAGCAGTTCGAACCGGACGCGCCGAAGGCGAACGAGGCGTTCTCGTTGTACGTGTTCACCAGCTGGTTGGCGACGGTGTAGGCCGCGATGGTGTCACAGGGGCCGTTCCAGCCGCTGTTGTAGAAGATCGTGGTGGGGGCGCCACTGCCGTTGTAGAAAGAGGCAGCGCCATTCTTGACCGGCGAGCCCTTACCGGCTCCATCGCCCAGGAAGGTGTAGCCCGCGAGGTCCTTGACACTGCCATTGATGCCGCCGGTACCGGTGAAAGTGGTACGCGAGCCGTTCTGGCCGGAGTTGTACCAGAAGGTTCCGCAGCTGGCGTCCCCGGTGCAGTAAATGCCGACCGAGGCCTGGGCCGGGGTCACACCGAAGGCCAGAGCGGCTGTGGCGGGAAGGGCTATGGCCAGGGCGCGCCGAATATTAATCATGAATTCCTCCCAGGAACCTTGATCGCCAGAGTGGCGGACGGAGTGTAGGCGGATGGCGAGTCAATAAGTCAACACGAATAAACTGGAGCCCTGAATTCCGATAGGAATGACTTATTCCGGATAGGCTGTCGCGGCTTCGCGTACGGTCTGAGGCATGGCCATCAGAGCGGTCCTGTGGGACATCGACGACACCCTCTTCGACTACGCCCGCGCCGACACCACGGGGATGCGCGCCCATCTCGCCGCCGAGGGCCTGCTGGCGCGGTACGGCACCGCCGAGGAGGCGCTCGTCCGCTGGAAGGAGCTCACCGTCGTCCACTGGCGGCGCTTCGAGGCCGGCGGCGTCCTCTTCGAGGAGCAGCGGCGCGACCGCGTGCGCGACTTCCTGGCCGCGCCCGCGCTGAGCGACGCCGAGGCAGACGACTGGTTCACCCGCTACCTCGCGCACTACGAATCCGCCTGGGAGCTGTTCCCGGACGCGGTGCCCGCCCTGGACCTGCTCGACGGCTGCCGCCACGCGGTGCTCTCCAATTCGTCCCTGCTCAACCAGGAGCGCAAGCTCCGCGCCCTGGGGCTCTGGGACCGGTTCGAGGTCGTCCTGTGCGCGGCCGAGCTGGGGGTCGCCAAGCCGGCCGCGGAAGCCTTCCGCGCGGCCTGTACGGCGCTGTCCCTGGAGCCTCACGAGGTCGCCTACGTCGGCGACCAGCCCGACATCGACGCGCGCGGAGCGGTCGAGGCCGGCCTCACCGGAATCTGGCTGGACCGCGCCGGCCTCGGCGGGCGTCCCGAGCTGACCAGCATCACGGGCCTGGAGCAGCTTCCCGGCCTGCTCTGGCCGGGAACCCGTTTTGGAGCGCCGGACACCTTCGGGTAATGTTCTTCCTGCGCCGAGGGAAGCGGGAGACCATCCCAGAATCCGAAGCGCACAACCCGAACGAAAATCCCCACTGGGGGTTGCGTTTTGGTGGCCTATGGTGTAATTGGCAGCACGACTGATTCTGGTTCAGTTAGTCTAGGTTCGAGTCCTGGTAGGCCAGCTCGCAGAGCTCATCTGCAAAGCCCCCGTTGTGTAGCGGCCTAGCACGCTGCCCTCTCAAGGCAGTAGCGCCGGTTCGAATCCGGTCGGGGGTACAGATCCATCCTGCGGAACACCAGGGTCGCACCCGGTGATCATGCGGTGACATCACCCGGCACTTCAGGTGCCGGGTGGGATCGCTAGGGCCCCCGTTGTGTAGCGGCCTAGCACGCCGCCCTCTCAAGGCGGTAGCGCCGGTTCGAATCCGGTCGGGGGTACTGGTTCAAACCAATATTGGTCTAAACCACCATGGCCTATGGTGTAATTGGCAACACTACGGTTTCTGGTACCGTCATTCTAGGTTCGAGTCCTGGTAGGCCAGCTCGCAGAGCTCATCTGCAAGGCCCCCGTTGTGTAGCGGCCTAGCACGCCGCCCTCTCAAGGCGGTAGCGCCGGTTCGAATCCGGTCGGGGGTACACGTACGAGGAAGCCCTCCCCAACAGGGGAGGGCTTCCTCGTTTTCGTTGTTCGTGACGAGGTTCGTGGTGAGTCCAACTCCGGCCCACCGCTGCGGCGTTGAAGCGGTGAACCGGATGGGGAAGGAGTGACGGCGGACGTCAGCCGTTGCGGCGCAGCGCCTCGGAGAGACGGGCGGCCGCGTCGATCACCGCTTGGGCGTGCATGCGGCCAGGGTGGCGGGTCAGGCGCTCGATCGGGCCCGACACCGACACGGCGGCCACCACGCGGTTGGACGGGCCGCGGACGGGCGCGGAGACGGACGCGACGCCCGGCTCCCGCTCGCCGATCGACTGGGCCCAGCCGCGGCGCCGTACGCCCGACAGGGCCGTCGCCGTGAAGCGGGCGCCCTGAAGGCCGCGGTGGAGCCGCTCGGGCTCCTCCCAGGCCATCAGGATCTGCGCCGAGGAGCCGGCCTTCATCGTGAGGGTGGAGCCGACCGGCACGGTGTCCCGCAATCCGGACAGCCGCTCCGCCGCGGCGACACAGATGCGCATGTCGCCCTGGCGCCGGTAGAGCTGCGCGCTCTCGCCGGTCACATCACGGAGGTGGGTCAGTACCGGTCCCGCCGTGGCCAGCAGACGGTCCTCACCGGCCGCGGCGGCGAGCTCCGCCAGCCGCGGTCCGAGGATGAACCGGCCCTGCATGTCCCTCGCCACCATCCGGTGGTGTTCCAGTGCCACGGCAAGGCGATGTGCCGTGGGTCGTGCGAGCCCTGTCGCCGCGACCAGCCCGGCGAGGGTGGCCGGACCGGACTCCAGTGCGCTCAATACCAGAGCTGCCTTGTCGAGAACGCCGACGCCGCTAGAGTTGTCCATGCAACGATACTCGCGTCTCACTCTGTGAAACGCAAGTTCAATTTCGCCGGTAACTTGCGACCCTGGAGTAGCGGCCGCACAACGGCCCGCGAAACGGGTCTCTAGTTGTGCCGGCGTAGACGCCGGCCGGAGGGAAAGCGATGGGTAGGACACTCGCGGAGAAGGTCTGGGACGACCATGTCGTCCGGCGCGCCGAGGGCGAGCCCGACCTCCTCTTCATCGATCTGCACCTGCTGCACGAGGTGACCAGCCCGCAGGCCTTCGACGGCCTCCGCCAGAACGGCCGCCACGTGCGGCGCCTCGACCTCACCATCGCGACCGAGGACCACAACACCCCCACGATCGACATCGACAAGCCGATCGCGGATCCGGTTTCCCGGGCGCAGTTGGAGACGCTGCGCAAGAACTGCGCCGACTTCGGCGTGCGGCTGCACCCGCTGGGCGATGTCGAGCAGGGTGTCGTCCACGTCGTGGGACCGCAGCTGGGCCTGACCCAGCCCGGCACCACCGTCGTCTGCGGTGACTCGCACACCTCCACCCACGGCGCTTTCGGCGCCCTGGCCTTCGGTATCGGCACCAGCCAGGTCGAGCACGTCCTGGCCACCCAGACGCTGCCGCTGGCCCGCCCCAAGACCATGGCCATCACCATCGACGGCGAACTGCCCGAGGACGTGACCGCCAAGGACCTGATCCTGGCGATCATCGCCAGGATCGGCACCGGCGGCGGCCAGGGCTACATCCTGGAGTACCGCGGCTCCGCCATCGAGAAGCTCTCGATGGAGGCCCGGATGACCATCTGCAACATGTCGATCGAGGCCGGCGCCCGCGCGGGCATGATCGCTCCGGACGAGACGACCTTCGCCTATCTGAAGGGCCGCGCCCACGCCCCCGAGGGCGAGGACTGGGACGCCGCCGTCGCGTACTGGAAGACGCTGCGCTCCGACGACGACGCGGTCTTCGACGCCGAGGTCGTCATCGACGCCGCCTCGCTGGCGCCGTTCGTCACCTGGGGCACCAACCCCGGCCAGGGCGCGCCGCTGTCCGCCTCGGTCCCCGACCCGGCTTCGTACGAAGACGCTTCGGAGCGCAACGCCGCCGAAAAGGCCCTGGAGTACATGGGGTTGGCCGCCGGCCAGCCGCTGCGCGACATCAAGGTCGACACCGTCTTCGTAGGCTCCTGCACCAACGGCCGGATCGAGGACCTGCGTGCGGTGGCCGGCATCATCGGCGGCCGCAAAGTCGCCGACGGCGTACGGATGCTGGTGGTCCCCGGTTCGGTCCGCGTGGCCCTGCAGGCGGTCGAGGAGGGTCTGGACAAGGTCTTCAAGGAGGCCGGCGCCGAATGGCGGCACGCGGGCTGCTCGATGTGCCTGGGAATGAACCCCGACCAACTGGCGCCCGGTGAGCGTTCCGCGTCCACCTCCAACCGCAACTTCGAGGGCCGCCAGGGCAAGGGTGGCCGCACCCACCTGGTCTCGCCCCAGGTCGCCGCCGCCACCGCGGTACTGGGCCATCTGGCCTCCCCGGCCGATCTGTCCGACGTCTCTACGCCCGCGGGGGTCTGAGGAACCATGGAAGCTTTCACCACGCACACCGGCCGGGCCGTTCCGCTGCGCCGCAGCAACGTCGACACCGACCAGATCATCCCCGCCCACTGGCTGAAGAAGGTCACCCGCGACGGGTTCGAGGACGGCCTGTTCGAGGCCTGGCGCAAGGACGCCGACTTCGTGCTCAACCGCCCCGAGCGGCAGGGCGCCACGGTCCTGGTCGCCGGCCCCGACTTCGGCACCGGCTCGTCCCGTGAGCACGCCGTCTGGGCGCTGCAGAACTACGGCTTCAAGACCGTCATCTCCAGCCGCTTCGCCGACATCTTCCGTGGCAACTCGCTGAAGAACGGGCTGCTCACCGTCGTGCTGGAGCAGGAAGTCGTCGACGCGCTCTGGGAGCTGACCGACGCCGACCCGACGGCCGAGATCACCGTCGACTTGGAGCGCCGCAAGGTGCTGGCCGCCGGAATCGACGCGGACTTCGAGCTGGACGAGAACGCCCGCTGGCGACTGCTGAACGGGCTGGACGACATCAGCCTCACCCTTCAGAACGAAGCCGACATCGCGGCTTACGAGGCCTCCCGACCGGCCTTCAAGCCTCGTACAATTACGGCCTGAGCAGCGCTTTTCCACGACTGCGCCCCCCACCGTCCGGTGGGGGGCGCAGTCGCTTGTTGAGACCCCGTCGGGCGACAACTCGCCCTAGATGGCACAATCGGTGCATGGAACGCGACAGCCAACTCGAGCTCTACGAGGCAGTCGCCGCCCGATTGAAGGAAGCGCACACAAGAGTGCGCTCACTGCAAGTCCCGGAGGGCGTAAGGATGGCGCTGTCCCGGAAGCTGCTGGTCGTGACGGCAGCGGCGAAGCACGATCTCGAGGACGCGGCCACGCGTCTGGACCGGTTGATGAAGGACCTCGACGAGGGCCGATTCCCTGAAGGCGACTGACACCCCGGAACTCCGCAACGCGCTCTCATCGTTGCGGCACTAGGGTGATTAGACCGTTTCGTGTTTGATTTGCGGTATATATCTGCCTAACGTGCGAAAAAGCTTGAACACTTTCGTTCTGGCAATGTCTCCGAAGGGGAAGACGTGAACAAGGCGCAGCTCGTAGAAGCGATTGCCGACAAGCTCGGCGGCCGTCAGCAGGCCGCGGACGCTGTCGACGCGGTACTCGACGCGATCGTCCGTGCCACCGTCTCCGGCGACCGGGTGTCGGTCACCGGGTTCGGCTCGTTCGAGAAGGTCGACCGTCCGGCGCGGTACGCCCGCAACCCGCAGACCGGTGAGCGCGTCCGGGTCAAGAAGACCTCCGTCCCCCGCTTCCGTGCGGGACAGGGCTTCAAGGACCTGGTGAGCGGCACGAAGAAGCTCCCCAAGGGCGGCGAGGTCTCCGTCAAGAAGGCCCCCAAGGGCAGCCTTTCGGGCCCGCCCCCCACCATCTCCAAGACCGCCGGCAAGAAGGCCGCCGCCAAGAAGACCTCCGCCGCGGCCGCGAAGAAGACGGCGGCGAAGAAGGCCACGCCGGCCGCGAAGAAGACCACGGCCGCGGCGAAGAAGACCACCGCCAAGAAGACCACGGCGAAGAAGACGACGACCGCCGCCAAGAAGGCGACCCCGGCGAAGAAGACCGCCGCAGGCGCCGCCAAGAAGACCACCGCCAAGAAGACCGCCCCGGCGAAGAAGGCCACGGCGAAGAAGGCGCCCGCGAAGAAGACCACCTCGCGCACGACCACCGCCAAGAAGACCACCGCGCGCAAGAAGTAAGCGGCACAAGGTCATAGGGCCACTCACGCGCCGGGCCGGGCTCCCCTCGGGGGAGCCCGGCCCGCGGCGTTCCGGTCTCAGAAGGTCTGCAGCGTCACCAGCGTGACGCGCAGCGCCGCGCCCTCGCCCTCGGTCTCGATGCGCACCCGCTGCCCCGGCCGCAGCAGCCGCAGGCCGCCGGCGTCGAAGGCCTCGGCGCCGAAGTCCACGGGTGTGCCGTCGTCGAGCAGCACACTTCCGCTGCGGGATTCGGAGTCGTACGTATACGCGGTCGCCTGCATGAACGGCAGCCTATCCGGCCGCGCGCTGCCAGCGGGCCGCCGTCCAGGGACCGACACCGAGTTCCAGGGCTCTGGCCAGATCCTCCCCGGTGTCCACGTCCCGGCGGACGGAATCCACCAGGGCAAGCCGGATTTCCACCGCGCCCGAGGACAAATGCCGATGCCGGGAAGAGCCACCGAATGCGGGCCGCAATTCCACCCCGGGAGCGGCCGAGAGGAATGTTGTGCCGATTTCTGCGGCATCAGCCAGAAAGCACCTCGGAAATTGACCGGCCACGTCCAGGACCCGGGTCAGTTCCGCGGACCGCAGCGCGGGAAGATCGGCATTGAGCGCCGCGACCCGGGCGCCCGGCCTCCTCTCCCGTACCGCTCGCGCCCCGTGCGCGAGCGCCGCGTTGAGACCGGCGGCCGGGGAGTCGGGCACGATCCGGGCCCCCAGCGCGACCAGCGCCGCCGACGCCGCCGAATCGTCCGTGACGACCACCACATCCCGCACGCGCGGACAAGCGAGCGCCGCCGCCACCGTGTCCTGCGCGAAAGCCAGCGCGAGACGCGGCCGCAGCAGCGCCCCCGCGGCCTCGGCGAGCCTGCTCTTCGCCAGCGCGAGGGGCTTCAGCGGCACGACCAGGGACCAGCCGTCGTCCGGATCCGTGTTCATCGCGGCCCATTGTGGCCCGGAGGCGCCACAACCCGGACGGCCGGGCCCGGAGGCGGGGCGTACGGTGTTCTCGACAGACCAGGAGCCTGGGGCGACACTTGACCCCCGGCAGGCCAGTTCCAGAGGAAGGTGTCCGAGTGTCCCGCCGCAGAATCGGCTTCTGGTACCGCCTTGCGGCGGTCATCGCAAAACCGCCGTTGGTGGTTCTGTTCAAGCGGGACTGGCGGGGAATGGAGCACATTCCGGCCGACGGCGGATTCATCACCGCGGTCAACCACAACTCGTACCTGGACCCGCTGTCCTACGCGCACTGGCAGTACAACACCGGACGCGTGCCGCGCTTTCTGGCAAAAGCCGCCCTCTTCAAGGGCGCGTTCGTCGGCATGATGCTCCGCGGCACCGGACAGATCCCCGTCTACCGCGAGACCACCAACGCGCTGGACGCCTTCCGCGCCGCCGTCGCCGCGATCGAGAAGGGCGAATGCGTCGCCTTCTACCCCGAGGGCACGCTCACCCGGGACCCCGCGATGTGGCCGATGGCCGGCAAGACCGGCGCCGCCCGCGTCGCCCTGCTCACCAAGGCCCCCGTCATCCCGGTCGCCCAGTGGGGCGCCAACCTGGCCATGCCGCCGTACGCGAGGGAGAACAAGCTCAGCCTGTTCCCGCGCAAGACGCTGATCGTGCAGGCCGGGCCGCCCGTCGACCTCTCCCGGTTCTACGACCGGGAACCCACGCCCGACGTACTGCGCGAGGCCACCGAGGTCATCATGGCCGCGATCACCGTGCAGCTGGAGGGCGTACGGGGCGAGAAGGCCCCCCACCAGCCGTACGACCACCGCAAGGCGCGGGCGCAGCAGCGGCTCAAGGCCGCGGAAGAGGAAATGAAGTGACACGACCCGTCAAGGCAGCCGTCTTCGGATCGGGCTCGTGGGGCACCGCCTTCGGCATGGTCCTCGCCGACGCGGGCTGCGAGGTCACCCTCTGGGGCCGCCGCCCCGAGCTCGCCGAGGCCATCAACACCACCCGCACCAACCCCGACTATCTGCCGGGCATCGAACTCCCGCCGAATCTGCGCGCCACCTCGGATCCCTCCGAGGCCGCGCGCGACGCCGACTTCACCGTGCTCGCCGTGCCGTCCCAGACGCTGCGCGCCAACCTCGCCGCCTGGGCGCCCGAGCTGGCCCCCGGCACCGTCCTCGTGTCCCTGATGAAGGGCGTCGAACTCGGCACCGCCAAGCGGATGAGCGAGGTGATCCAGGAGGTCGCCGACGTCACGGCCGACCGTGTCGCCGTCGTCACCGGACCCAATCTCGCCAAGGAGATCGCCAGCCGCATGCCGGCCGCCGCCGTCGTCGCCTGCAGCGACGAAGCGGTCGCCCAGCGTCTCCAGGCCGCCTGCCACACCCCGTACTTCCGGCCGTACACCAACACCGATGTCGTCGGCTGCGAACTCGGCGGCGCGGTCAAGAACGTCATCGGTCTCGCCGTCGGCATCGCGGACGGCATGGGCCTCGGCGACAACGCCAAGGGCTCCCTCATCACCCGCGGTCTCGCCGAAACCACCCGGCTCGGCCTCGCGATGGGCGCCGACCCCCTGACCTTCTCCGGCCTCGCCGGTCTCGGCGACCTCGTCGCGACCTGCTCCTCGCCGCTCTCCCGCAACCACACCTTCGGCACCAACCTGGGCAGGGGCATGACCCTGCAGGAGACCATCGCGGTCACCAAGCAGACCGCCGAGGGCGTCAAGTCCTGTGAATCCGTGAGCGATCTGGCGCGCCGCCACGGCGTCGACATGCCCATCACGGAGACCGTCGTGGACATCGTCCACGAGGGCAAGCCCCCCGTGGTGGCCCTCAAGGAGCTGATGGGGCGCAGCGCCAAGGCCGAACGCCGCTAGGTCGTGTCCGGTGGGCCCGCCCGGCCGGAAGCGGAACAAGAGGAAGAAGCGGAACAAGCCGTACCGGGGGCGGCGCGGGAATCCCCGTCGGCCCCCCGAGCGGGTAGTCTCAAGCCGATATGAGCAGCGAGAACATCCCCACCAGCCCCGGGCGTAAGCCGCGCGTGGCCGTCGTCTTCGGCGGACGCAGCTCCGAGCACGCCATCTCCGTCGTCACGGCCGGTGCCGTCCTGCGCGCCATCGACCGGACCAAGTACGACGTGCTGCCCATCGGCATCACCACCGACGGCCGCTGGGCGCTGACCGCGGACGACCCGGAGCGGATGGCCATCACCGGCCGCACACTGCCCAGCGTCGACGACCTCGCCGAGTCCGCGGAGGGCGGCGTCGTCCTGCCCGTCGACCCGGCCCGGCGCGATGTCGTCTACAGCGAGCCCGGAGCCGTCCCCAGAGCGCTCGGCGACGTCGACGTCGTCTTCCCGATGCTGCACGGCCCCTACGGCGAGGACGGCACCCTCCAGGGCCTGCTGGAGCTCTCCGGAGTCCCCTACGTCGGCGCGGGCGTGCTCGCCTCGGCGGTCGGCCAGGACAAGGAGTACATGAAGCGGGTCTTCGTCTCCTTCGGCCTGCCCGTCGGCCCCTACGTGGTCATCCGCCCCCGCGAGTGGGAGGCGAACCCGGCCACCGCCCGCAAGAAGATCGTGGAGTTCGCCGCCGACCACGGCTGGCCGCTCTTCGTGAAGCCCGCCCGCGGCGGGTCCTCCATGGGCATCACCAAGGTCGACGACCTGGCCGGGCTCGACGAGGCGATCGAGGAGGCCCGGCGCCACGACCCCAAGATCCTGGTCGAGTCGCTGCTGCGCGGCCGCGAGATCGAGTGCGGCGTGCTGGAGTTCGAGGACGGACCGCGCGCCAGCGTGCCCGCCGAGATCCCGCCCGTCACGGACCACGACTTCTACGACTTCGAGGCCAAGTACATCGACTCGGCGTCCGGGATCGTCCCCGCGCCCCTCGGCGACGAGGCGACGGCCGAGGTGCAGCGGCTCGCCGTCGCCGCGTTCGAGGCGGCGTCCTGCGAGGGCCTGGTCCGCGCGGACTTCTTCCTCACCGAGGAGGGAGAGTTCGTGATCAACGAGATCAACACGATGCCCGGCTTCACGCCGATCTCCATGTACCCGCGGATGTGGCAGGAGAGCGGCGTCAGCTACCCCGAGCTGGTCGACCGGCTGATCCAGGCCGCCCTGCGCCGCTCCACGGGCCTGCGCTGAAGGACGGCCTCGGGGCCCCGGTCAGGAGACCGGGGCCCCGAGGCTGTCGGGAACCGTCTTCTTCACCGCGGCGGCGAGATCCACCAGCGGGCCCACGTCATGCGCGTACCGCTTGTCCAGCGTCACCTCGACATACGCCTTGCGATAGGTCGTCGTGAAGCGCGGCCCGTCGCCCTCCCGCCGCTCCAGCAGCCAGTTGACGCCGTCCGCCTCGACCGCCTGGGACTGGGGATCGCTCATCTTCGCGGGTCGCGTGACGCCGCAGCGCAGTACGATCGCCGCGTCCCCCCACCCGGCGGTGAACTCGGACTCCGGCTCCGGATCGCTCCGGTCGAGCCCCGCCACGGTCGCGGGAAGCTCCTTGTGCAGCGCGCTGCAGAAGGCGGCCTCCTCCGTCGGCGGGCTGGGAACCGGGACCGACGCCTTCGCGTCCGTGGAGGAGCACCCCGAAGCGGCCAGCAGCAGAGCGGCGACGGCGAGGGGCACGCGGACGAGCCGGTGGGAAGAGAACACCGGCCAAGGGTAGACGGGGGCTACAGATGCACGACCGGGCAGGTCAGCGTTCGCGTGATGCCGTCCACCTGCTGGACCTTGGCGACCACCATGCGGCCCAGCTCGTCGACCGTGTCCGCCTGCGCGCGCACGATCACGTCGTAGGGGCCCGTCACGTCCTCTGCCTGGATCACCCCCGGGATCTTGGAGATGGTGTCGGCGACGGTCGACGCCTTGCCCACCTCGGTCTGGATGAGGATGTACGCCTGTACCACGGAACCTCCAGGGCGGCCACGAGGATCTTGTGGGGAGAGAAAGGGACGCCACGGTACCGCGTCGCCGCGGGCCACGGGGAGACCCGCGCGCCCGGAGGCGCCCGCAGCGTGGCGTACGCACGACAGAAGTTGACGGTCGCTTCGACCGTACCCACGGCGGCGACGGCCCGCGACCGCGTGACCCTTGGGGCGCGCGGGACGCGGGGTTACGAGGGGGAGCCCGGTTCCACCGGGCGCACCAGGACCGGCCGACCACTCGGATCGGCCGGCACGACGACAAGAGGTGAGACTCGGTGAAGGGCACAGTCGGCGAGTTGGGGGAGTTCGGGCTCATCAGGGAGCTCACCTCGCGGCTCACCACCACACCGGCGGTACGGATCGGGCCCGGCGACGACGCCGCGGTCGTGTCCGCGCCCGACCGGCGCGTGGTGGCCAGCACGGACATCCTCCTGGAAGGACGTCACTTCCGCCGCGACTGGTCCACGGCGTACGACGTCGGCCGCAAGGCGGCGGCGCAGAACCTCGCCGACATCGCCGCGATGGGAGCCGTACCGACCGCGCTGCTCCTCGGCCTCGTCGTCCCGGCCGAACTCCCCGTCACCTGGCCCACCGAGCTCATGGACGGCCTGCGCGACGAATGCCAGGTCGCCGGCGCGGCAGTGGTCGGCGGCGACGTCGTACGCGGCGACACCATCACCGTCGCCATCACCGCACTCGGGGACCTGCGCAACCACGACCCGGTCACCCGGGGCGGCGCACAGCCCGGCGACGTCGTCGCCTACACCGGCTGGCTCGGCTGGTCCGCGGCCGGCTACGCGGTGCTGTCCCGCGGCTTCCGCTCGCCCCGCGCCTTCGTCGAGGCGCACCGGCGGCCCGAGCCGCCCTACCACGCGGGCCCCGCGGCCGCCGGGCTCGGCGCCACCGCCATGTGCGACGTCAGCGACGGCCTGATCGCCGACCTCGGCCACATCGCGGAGGCCAGCAAGGTCCGCATCGACCTGCGTTCCGGCGCGATCGACATCCCCACCCAGATGAACGACATCGGGCAGGCCGTCGGCGTCGACCCGCTGCAGTGGGTCCTGACCGGGGGAGAGGACCACGCGATCGTCGCGACCTTCCCGCCGGACGTGAAGCTGCCCGCCCGCTGGAAGGTCATCGGCGAGGTGCTCAACCCCTCGGCGCTGCCCCAGGTGACCGTGGACGGCGCGCCCTGGACCAGCACGGGCGGATGGGACCACTTCGGAGAATCCGAATGACCTCCCGTACGCCGACCCGGGTGCCTCCCCGGGTCCTGACCGTCGCCGGATCCGACTCCGGCGGCGGGGCGGGCGTCCAGGCCGACCTCAAGACCATGCTCGCGCTCGGCACCCACGGCATGAGCGTGATCACCGCCGTCACCGCGCAGAACTCCCTCGGCGTCCAAGGCGCGTGGGAACTCCCGGTGGAGGCCGTACGGGCCCAGTACCGCAGCGTCGTCGACGACATCGGCGTCCAGGCGGTGAAGACCGGCATGCTGGCGTCGGCGGCCCTCGTCGAGGCGGTGGCCGAACTGCTCGCCACCACCGACGCCCCGGCGGTCGTGGATCCGGTGGGCGTCTCCAAGCACGGAGACGCCCTCCTCGCGGCGTCCGCGCTCGATTCCGTACGGACGAAGCTGCTGCCGGCCGCGACCGTGGCCACACCCAATCTGGACGAGGTGGCTCAGCTGACCGGTGTGCGGGTGGTGGACGAGGGCGACCTGCGGGTGGCCGCCGAGGCCGTCCTGTCGTACGGGCCGCGCTGGGCGCTGATCAAGGGCGGCCATCTGCCCACCGGAGCCGATGCCGTGGACCTGCTCACGGACGGCACGGAGGAGCACTGGCTGCGGGCGCCGCGGCTCGACAACCGGCACACGCACGGCACCGGCTGCACGCTCGCCTCGGCGATCGCGGCCGGGCTGGCGAAGGGGCTCACGGTCCCGGAAGCGGTGACGGCGGCCAAGGAGTACGTGACGGGCGCGATCGCGGCGGGGTTCGCCCTGGGGGGCGGCATCGGCCCGGTCGACCACGCGTGGAGATGGCGTTCGTAGGTACGGCAAAAAGCCGGTCCACCGAGGTGGACCGGCTTTTCAAGGCAACCGCAGAGGCTGCGCTACGACGGAACGTCGCGGTTAGCGCGAGACCTTGCCGGCCTTGATGCACGAGGTGCAGACGTTGAGCCGCTTCGGCGTCCGACCGACCACGGCACGCACACGCTGGATGTTCGGGTTCCAGCGACGAGACGTACGGCGGTGCGAGTGCGAAATGTTGTTGCCGAAGCCCGGCCCCTTGCCGCAGACGTCGCAGTTGGCAGCCACGGGTCACTCCAAAGACTTCAGGTGCACTTACAGTGAAATCCGGCGTGCCGGAATCAGATCGAAGTGACTGAAGTGGCAGTGCCGGGGGAATGGCCCGACTTTCATCGGGCAACCGAAGCAGCATACAACGGCCGCTTCGATGGAACGAAACTACCATGGCTTGCCCGCCTCCCGCCCCGGCCCCATGTCCTGACCGGGGCACCTGAGGTCTACGCTGCGGTGCAGCCCGCCCCCGAAAGCCGATCAAGGAGGCCCGCCAGGTGCCGCAGACCCTCGACGCCGCAGCGGTCCGTACCTGGAGCTCACTGGCGCTGGAGGCGCTCGGCCGGGAGCGCGAGGAGATCGACGCGATCAATGTCTATCCGGTCGCGGACGGGGACACCGGGACCAATCTCTACCTGACCGTGGAATCGGCCGCCCAGGCCGTCGAGGCGCTCTTCGCCGCCTCCGGTACGGGCCCCGCGGAGCCCGACGCCGCCGACGCCGTACGGGCCATGGCCCACGGCGCCCTGATCGGAGCCCGCGGCAACTCGGGGACGATCCTGTCGCAGCTGCTGCGCGGCATGGCGGAGGTCCTGTCGACCGGCAGTGACGCACATCACCTCGTACGGGCCCTGTCCACGGCGGCGCACTCGGCGCGCGACGCGGTCGCCCACCCCGTCGAGGGGACGATCCTCAGCGTGGCCACGGCGGCGGCGGCCGAGGCGGCCGGGGACGACCTCGCGGCCGTGGCCCGCAGCGCGTACGAAGGGGCCCGCGCAGCCCTCGACGCCACCCCCGGGCAGCTCGCCGTCCTGGAGCGGGCGGGTGTGGTGGACGCGGGCGGACGGGGGCTGGTGACCGTCCTCGGCGCGCTGGTCGAGGCCCTCTCGGGGGAGGCGCCGGCCCGTTCCGTACGGGCGACCAGGAGCGCTCCTCTCCCCGCGGCGCCCCCGTCGTGCGCGGAGGGCGGACCGGCCTTCGAGGTCATCTACCTGCTGGAGGCGGACGACGAGGCCGTCGCGGGGCTGAGGACCCGCCTCGACGGCCTGGGGGACTCGCTCGTCGTCGTGGGCGGCGACGGCCTGTGGAACGTCCACGTCCATGTCGACGACGCGGGGGCGGCTGTGGAGGCCGGCATCGAGGCCGGAAGGCCGTACCGCGTCAGGATCACCCACTTCGGCGCCGGCGCCCAGGGCCCCGGGAACGCCCCGGGGACCGTGGTCACCCCCTCTGCCGCGGACGACGCGGAGGCGGGGGAGCGGGGCAGGCGCGCCGTCGTCGCCGTGCTGCCCGGAGAGGGCCTGGCGGGCCTGTGCGAGGACGCGGGCGCCACGACCGTGCTCGCGAGGCCGGGGGAGACGCCGGAGAGCGGCGCCCTCCTCGACGCGATCCGGCGGGCACACGCCCGCGAGGTCGTGCTGCTGCCCAACGACCCCGAACTGCGGCACACCGCCGCCGCGGCGGCCGAACAGGCCAGGGCGGAGGGCATCCGCGTCGCCCTCGTCCCGACCAGGGCCGCCGTCCAGGGCATCGCCGCCCTCGCCGTCCACGAACCGGACCGCCGCTTCGACGAGGACGTCGTCGCCATGACCGCGGCGGCGGGCGCCACCCGCTATGGCGAACTCGCCGTGGCCGAACGGCAGTCCTTCACCTCGGCGGGCGTGTGCCAGGCCGGCGACGTCCTCGGCCTGATCGACGGCGACGTCGCGGTCATCGGCCACGACCTGGCCGGGACGGCGACGACCGTCCTGGACCGGATGCTGGCGGCGGGCGGCGAACTCGTCACGCTGATCCTGGCGGACGAGGTGCCTCAGGAGCTGTCGGACGCCCTGGAGGCGCATGTGCGCGAGGGCCACCTCGCGGTCGACACCACGACCTACCGGGCGGGAAGGGGCGCGCCGACCCTGCTGATCGGCGTCGAGTGAGACCGGGCCGGGACGCTCGCCGACGGGCTACGACGCGCGGGTACGCGACGGCTGTCGGTGGTGTGGTGTGCAATGGGTCGTGTGTCAGCGCTCGACGAACCCCTGAAGAAGCTGCTCGGAGCCGCCACCGCGAAGGTGATGGACGAGCACCTCGGCCTGCAGACCGTCGGTGACCTTCTGCACCACTACCCCCGGCGCTACGAGGAGCGAGGTCAGCTCACCAAGCTGTCCGAGCTGCCGCTGGACGAGGACGTCACCGTCGTCGCCCAGGTCGCCGACGCCCGGGTGCACACCTTCAACGGCGGCCGCGGCCAGCGGCTGGAGATCACCATCACCGACGGCAGCGGCCGGCTGAGGCTGGTCTTCTTCGGCCGGGGCATCCACAAGCCGCACAAGGAACTCCTGCCGGGCAGCCGCGCGATGTTCGCCGGCAAGGTGTCGGTGTTCAACCGGCAGCTCCAGCTCGCCCACCCCACGTACGCCAAGCTGGGCACCGACAGCGGGGAGACCGAGGTCGACTCCTGGGCCGGCGCGCTGATCCCCATCTACCCGGCCTGCAAGGGTCTGGAGTCCTGGAAGATCGCCAAGGCGGTCGACGCCGTACTGCCCGCCGCCAAGGACGCGGTCGACCCGCTGCCGCCCTCTCTGCGGGAGGGCCGGGGACTCACCGATCTGCCCGACGCGCTGCTCAGGATCCACCGCCCCGGCACCAGGTCCGACATCGCCGACGCCAGGGACCGGTTGAAGTGGGACGAGGCGTTCGTCCTCCAGGTCGCCCTCGCCCGCCGGCGGTACGCGGACACCCAACTCCCCGCCGTGGCAAGGAAACCCGTACCCGGCGGACTCCTCGACGCCTTCGACGCCAAGCTGCCCTTCACCCTCACCGAGGGCCAGCGGCAGGTCACGAAGGAGATCTTCGGCGACCTGGCGACCGAACACCCGATGCACCGGCTGCTCCAGGGCGAGGTCGGCTCCGGAAAGACCATGGTCGCGCTGCGCGCCATGCTCGCCGTCGTCGACGCCGGCGGACAGGCCGCGATGCTCGCGCCCACCGAAGTCCTCGCCCAGCAGCACCACCGCTCGATCACCGAGATGATGGGCGAACTCGCCGAGGGCGGAATGCTCGGCGGCGCCGAGAACGCCACCAAGGTCGTCCTGCTCACCGGCTCCATGGGCACGGCCGCCCGCCGGCAGGCACTGCTCGACCTCGTCACCGGCGAGGCAGGACTCGTCATCGGCACCCACGCGCTGATCGAGGACAAGGTGCAGTTCCACGACCTGGGGCTGGTCGTCGTGGACGAGCAGCACCGCTTCGGCGTGGAGCAGCGCGACGCCCTGCGCGGCAAGGGGAAACAGCCGCCCCACCTTCTGGTCATGACCGCCACCCCCATCCCGCGCACCGTCGCCATGACGGTCTTCGGCGACCTGGAGACCTCGGTCCTGGACCAGCTGCCGGCCGGCCGCTCGCCCATCGCCAGCCATGTCGTCCCGGCGGCCGACAAGCCGCACTTCCTCACGCGCGCCTGGGAGCGCGTGCGCGAGGAAGTGGAGAAGGGACACCAGGCCTACGTGGTGTGCCCGCGCATCGGCGACGGCGACGAGGAGCCCAGGGGCGGGAAGAAGAAATCGGCCGAGACCGCGCCGACCCCTGAGGACCTGGCGGAGAAGCGCCCGCCGCTCGCAGTGCTGGAGATCGCCGACGGGCTCTCCAAGGGCCCCCTCGCGGGGCTCCGCGTCGAAGTCCTGCACGGCAGGATGCAGCCGGACGACAAGGACGACGTCATGCGCCGCTTCGCCGCGGGCGACGTCGACGTGCTCGTCGCCACCACCGTCATCGAGGTCGGCGTGAACGTCCCCAACGCCACCGCGATGGTGATCATGGACGCGGACCGCTTCGGCGTCTCGCAGCTCCACCAGCTGCGCGGCCGCGTCGGCCGCGGCTCCGCCCCCGGGCTGTGCCTGCTCGTCACCGAGATGCCCGAGGCCGGCCCGGCCCGGCAGCGGCTCACCGCGGTCGCCTCCACCCTCGACGGCTTCGAGCTCTCCCGGATCGACCTCGAACAGCGCCGCGAGGGCGACGTCCTCGGACAGGCCCAGTCGGGCGTCCGCTCCTCGCTGCGCGTCCTCTCCGTGATCGAGGACGAGGAGGTCATCGCCGCCGCCCGGGAGGAGGCGGCCGCGGTCGTCCGGGCCGACCCGGACCTCGAGCACCTCCCGGAGCTGCGCACGGCCCTGGACGCGCTGCTCGACAAGGACCGCGAGGAGTACCTGGAGAAGGGCTGACGTGCCCCCCGCCCACAAGCCCATATCGTGGGAGTGACGACAGGTCTCCCCCTGAGGACAAGGACGCACGAATGACCCGCGTGATCGCCGGCGTGGCCGGCGGACGCCGCCTGGCCGTGCCGCCGGGCAACGGCACCCGCCCCACGTCCGACCGGGCGCGTGAGGGGCTGTTCTCCACCTGGGAGTCGCTCCTCGGCACCCTGGACGGCATACGGATCGCCGACCTCTACGCGGGATCGGGAGCCGTCGGCCTGGAAGCACTCTCGCGCGGCGCCGCGCACGCCCTGATGGTCGAGGCCGACGCCCGGGCCGCACGTACGGTCCGTGAGAACGTCCGGGTCCTCGCTCTGCCCGGCGCCGAGGTGCGCGCGGGCAAAGCGGAGCAGATCGTCACGGGCCCGCCCCCCACCACCCCGTACGACCTGGTCTTTCTCGATCCGCCGTACGCCGTGTCCGACGACGATCTTCGCGAGATCCTCCTCACACTCCGCTCTCAGGGCTGGCTCACGGACGATGCGCTCGTCACCGTGGAGCGCAGCACCAGGGGCGGCGAGTTCGGCTGGCCGGAGGGATTCGAACCACTGCGGGCCCGTCGCTACGGCGAGGGAACGTTTTGGTACGGTCGCGCCGCCTCTACGTGCGAAGACGCACGATGACCGGACCGGAGAGCGAGGGAGTTCAGTTGCGCCGCGCCGTCTGTCCGGGGTCATTCGACCCCATCACCAATGGACACCTCGACATCATTGCCCGCGCCTCCAAGCTGTACGACGTCGTACACGTCGCCGTGATGATCAATCAGTCCAAGAAGGGACTGTTCAGCGTCGACGAGCGGATCGAGCTGATCCGCGAAGTCACCGCCGACTTCGGCAACGTCGAGGTGGAGTCCTTCCACGGCCTCCTGGTCGACTTCTGCAAGCAGCGCGACATCCCCGCCATCGTGAAGGGCCTGCGGGCGGTCAGCGACTTCGACTACGAGCTCCAGATGGCCCAGATGAACAACGGGCTCTCGGGCGTCGAGACGCTGTTCGTCCCGACCAACCCCACGTACAGCTTCCTGTCGTCCTCCCTGGTCAAGGAGGTCGCCGCCTGGGGCGGAGACGTCTCGCACCTGGTGCCCGAACAGGTCCTGGAGAAGCTGACCCGCCGTCTCGCCGAGCAGTGACGGGCTGACAGTCCGTCACCCGGTGTCGGACGGGCGCCGACTGCCCTTACAGTCGTCCCGTCCGTCTCCATCCAGCTGTAGAGAGTGGCGAGCACACGGTGGACGTGCAGAAGAAGCTCGACGAGATCGTCGAAGCGGTCGGGAACGCCCGCTCCATGCCCATGTCGGCCTCCTGCGTGGTCAACCGCGCCGAGCTGCTCGCCATGCTGGAGGAAGTGCGCCAGGCGCTGCCGGGCTCGCTCGCCCAGGCCCAGGAGCTGATCGGCGGCCGGGCCCAGATGGTCGAGCAGGCCCGCCAGGAGGCCGAGCGGATCATCGAGGCCGCCCACGCCGAACGCGGCTCGCTGATCTCCGACACCCAGGTCGCCCGCCAGTCCCAGGACGAGGCGGACCGGATTCTGAGCGAGGCCCGCCGGGAGGCCGAGGAGATCCGCGCCGAGGCCGACGACTACGTCGACTCCAAGCTCGCCAACTTCGAGGTCGTCCTCAACAAGACCATCGGCTCCGTCGACCGCGGCCGCGAGAAGCTGCTGGGCCGCGGCCCCGGCCTCGACGCGCAGGGGTACGCCGACGACGACGCCCCCGAGTACAGCGCGGACCCCCAGACCCTCATCCAGCGCGCCGACGAGTACGTCGACGCCAAGCTGGGCGCCTTCGAGAACGTCCTCTCCAAGACCCTCGAGGCGGTCGGCCGCGGCCGGCAGAAGCTCCACGGCCGCACCACCAGCGACGCCCTCGGCGAGCACATGGCCGCCCAGGACGCCGCGGGAGCGCAGGGGCACACCAGCGACGCGGACTATCTCGCCGGCCTCGCCGAGCTGGCCGACCCCGCGCCCGCCGCGTCCCAGCAGCCGCAGATCCCCGCCCAGCAGCAGGACCCGTACGCGTACCAGCCGCAGGCGCAGCCCCAGGAGACGTACGCCTACCAGCAGGACCCGTACGCCTACCAGCAGCAGGGCTACGACCAGGGCTACGGGCACCAGCAGCAGCCCGACCCGTACGCCTATCAGCAGCCCCAGGAACAGCCGCAGTACCAGCCCCAGCAGGCCCAGGCGCTCGACGAGACCAGCTTCTTCGACACGAGCATGATCGATCTGGAGCAGCTGCGCCGGTACGAGCAGGGTCACGGGCAGGGGCACTGACCGGCCCGGATTGGGCTGTGAGCGAAGCGTCCAGTATCCTGGCTCTTCGGTCGCGAGTACGTCCGCGATCCCGCGTGCCCGCATCGGCCTCCGTTCTGATGCCGGGCCGCCCCCACACACGATTCGAAAGCAGGAAAAGCCCTGAGTACGCGCCTCGACCACCGCAACCCCCTCGTGTTCGACACGCACGAGCTGGGTCGGCGTCCTGGTGCCCTCCAGCGGCTGACCCGCTCGGTCGAAGCCCCGGCCAGCCTGGGCATCGACGGGGTCATCGGAGTGCCGCAAGGCGCTCCCGTGGAGCTCGATCTCCGTCTTGAGTCGGTCATGGAAGGGGTGCTTGTCACAGGCACCGCCCGTGCGTCGGCCGAGGGGGAGTGCGTAAGGTGTCTGGAGCCGCTGCACCAAGACGTTGTGGCGGACTTCCAGGAGATGTTCTCGTACCCCGACTCCGACGACCGGGGCCGCGGCAAAGCGGCCTCGACCGATGAAGTCGAGGAAGACGAGGACGTCATCCCCCTCGAGGACGGCATGTTCGACCTCGAACCCGTGCTGCGTGATGCGGTGGTGCTCGCACTGCCGATGCAGCCGGTGTGCCGGGAGGACTGTGCCGGCCTGTGTCCCCAGTGTGGGATCAGCCTGAACGACAACCCGGACCACCACCATGACGCCGTCGACATGCGTTGGGCGGCACTGCAGGGACTCGCCGGTTCACTCGGGACCGACGAGAAGGACAACATGAGCGGCGCCGAAGCTGGCGTCGACGAGAAGCAGGAGAAGTAGCCGTGGCTGTTCCGAAGCGGAAGATGTCGCGCAGCAACACGCGCCACCGCCGGTCGCAGTGGAAGGCTGCGGTCCCCACCCTGGTTTCGTGTGAGCGTTGCCAGGAGCCGAAGCTGCAGCACATCGCGTGCCCGAGCTGCGGCACCTACAACAAGCGCCAGGTCCTCGAGGTCTGAGCGGCCGGTGAGAGGCACGATGTCTGAACCGTCCCCTGCCAAGAAGCAGGCAGACACCCTCAGCACAGCCTCGTCCCACACGCTTCTGGAAGGGCGGCTCGGGTATCAGCTCGAGTCCGCCCTTCTGGTGCGTGCGCTGACCCACCGTTCGTACGCGTACGAGAACGGCGGTCTGCCCACCAACGAGCGACTGGAGTTCCTCGGGGACTCCGTGCTCGGCCTGGTGGTCACGGACACGCTGTACCGCACCCACCCCGACCTGCCCGAAGGCCAACTGGCCAAGCTGCGGGCCGCGGTGGTCAATTCGCGTGCGCTGGCGGAGGTGGGCCGCGGGCTCGACCTCGGCTCCTTCATCCGGCTCGGCCGGGGTGAAGAGGGCACGGGCGGCCGGGACAAGGCGTCCATCCTCGCCGACACCCTCGAAGCGGTGATCGGCGCGGTCTACCTCGATCAGGGCCTCGACGTGGCGTCCGAGCTGGTGCACCGGCTCTTCGACCCGCTCATCGAGAAGTCCTCGAACCTCGGTGCGGGACTGGACTGGAAGACCAGCCTCCAGGAGCTCACCGCGGCCGAGGGTCTCGGCGTTCCGGAGTACCTCGTCAGCGAGACCGGTCCGGATCACGAGAAGACTTTCACTGCTGCCGCCCGCGTCGGTGGTGTCTCGTACGGCACCGGCACCGGCCGCAGCAAGAAGGAAGCGGAACAGCAGGCCGCGGAGTCCGCCTGGCGGGCCATCCGCGCGGCGGCGGACGAGCGCCTGGCGGCAGAGGCCAAGGCGACGGCCGACGCCAAGGCCGATGCCGAGGTCAAAGCCCCGGCTGATGCCGAGGCCGACGTCCCGGACGGCGGGACGCCGACCCCCGCCGACGCCGCCCCCGGCGTCTGACCGACCCTTCCTTCGGGCTCACCCGCCCGTCTCCTGCCCCGGCAGGAGGCGGGCGGTCCCCATTTCCGGGCGCGTTCCGGCATTTCTGGGTTTCGGCGCTTTCGGGTCCGGGCTCCCGCTCCGGGGTGTGGCGGGCGGCCCCGGTACGCTCACCACACCCGCTGTCCGCCCCTTTCTCCGGAGGAGTCCCGTGCCCGAGCTGCCCGAGGTCGAAGTCGTCCGGCGTGGACTCGAGCGCTGGGTGGCCGGGCGGACCGTGGCCGACGTCGAGGTGCGGCACCCGCGCGCGGTACGCCGTCACCTCGCGGGCGGGGAGGACTTCGGGGCGCGGCTCAAGGGACACCGGTTCGGGGTGGCCCAGCGGCGCGGGAAGTACCTCTGGATCCCCCTGGCCGACACCGATGCCTCGGTGCTCGGACATCTGGGGATGAGCGGTCAGCTGCTCGTCCAGCCCGAGGGCGCCCCCGACGAGAAGCACCTGCGGATCCGCGTGCGCTTCCAGGACGAGCTGGGTACCGAGCTGCGCTTCGTCGACCAGCGGACCTTCGGTGGGCTCTCGCTGCACGACAACTCACCCGACGGGCTGCCCGATGTGATCGCGCACATCGCCCGCGACCCGCTCGACCCGGCCTTCGACGACGACGCCTTCCACCGCGCGCTGCGCCTGCGGCGTACGACGGTCAAGCGGGCGCTGCTCGACCAGTCCCTGATCAGCGGGGTCGGCAACATCTACGCCGACGAGGCGCTGTGGCGCGCGAAGCTGCACTACGAGCGCCCCACCGGCACGATGACCCGTCCGCGCTCGGCCGAACTCCTCGGGCATGTACGGGACGTGATGAACGCGGCCCTCGCCGCCGGCGGCACCAGCTTCGACAGCCTCTACGTCAACGTGAACGGCGAGTCCGGCTACTTCGACCGGTCGCTGGACGCGTACGGGCGCGAGGGCGAGCCGTGCCGGCGCTGCGGCACCCCGATGCGCCGCAGGCCCTGGATGAACCGCTCCAGCTACTTCTGCCCACGCTGTCAGAGGCCGCCGCGCGCCTCGTCGTAGCTCGCGCGCGCCGAGAGCACGTCCGGCATCCGCCCCTCGACCAGTTGGATGAGCCCGAGCAGTCGCTCCGCCACGTCCTCGCCCAGGGGGGTCAGCCGGTAGTCGACGCGCGGCGGGTTCGTCGGCTGGGCCTCGCGGTGCACCAGGCCGTCGCGCTCCAGCGCGTGCAGGGTCTGCGACAGCATCTTCTCGCTCACGCCGTCCACGCGACGCCGGAGTTCGTTGAAGCGCAGGGTCTCCTCGTGGAGAGCGCCCAGCGTCAGGCTGCCCCACCGGCCGGTGACATGCTCCAGCGTCGCGCGGGAGGGGCAGGTCCGGGCGAACACGTTGAACGCCAGGTCTTGGTCGTTCCCGATGTCCTGAGTCATCCCTTCACCATACTCCTGCGCAGCGCTGTGCTGTGGGTTGCGCTTTCCAAAAGTTAGTGCTTCACTCGGGTCATCGCCAGGGAGCGGATCACCCGCTCCGGCCGCACCAAGAGGAGCCCCGCGCCGTGACCACCCCCGTCGTCTCCATCGCCTACCACTCCGGCTACGGACACACCGCCGTGCTCGCCGAGGCCGTCCGCAACGGCGCCGCGGACACCGGCGCCACCGTCCACCTGGTCAAGGTGGACACGATCACCGAGGCGGAGTGGGAGCTGCTCGACGCCTCCGACGCGATCGTCTTCGGCTCGCCGACCTACATGGGCACCGCGTCCGGCGCCTTCCACCAGTTCGCCCAGGACACCTCCAAGCGCTGGTTCGGCGACGCGTGGCTGAACAAGCTGGCCGCGGGATTCACCAACTCCTCGTCCAAGAGCGGCGACAAGCTGCACACCCTGCAGTTCTTCCAGACGCTGGCCGGCCAGCACGGCATGCACTGGGTCAACCTCGGCCTCAAGCCCGGCTGGAACACCACCGAGGCCTCCGAGAACGACCTCAACCGCCTCGGCTTCTTCACCGGTGCCGGCGCCCAGACCCACCAGGACCAGGGCCCCGAGGGCGTGCACAAGGCCGACATAGCCACCGCCGAGCACCTCGGCCGCCGGGTCGCCGAGACGGCCCGCACCTTCGCCGCCGGCCGCGCCGCGTCGGCCGCGTAAGGACGCGTGAAAGAGGCCCCCGTCGCTTCCGCGACGGGGGCCTTCCCGTGAACCTTCCTCCGACGGCCGGGCCGTGATCACCTGTCGCGGAGCACCCGCGCGCGGCTTAGCCTGAAATCAAGGGTCCTCGAGTGGAAGGGAGCCCTGAGATGCATTTCGTCCTTCTCGCGACCCACGATCCGGCAGTCTGTCCGACCGCCAACGCGACGACGCGTGACCTGATGTTGAAGACCGCTCCTGACATGGCGAAGCTCGCCCAGAAGGCAGGCGTCGACATCGTGGCCGGTCCCTTCGTCAACCGTGAGCACACGATCGTCACGGTCGTACAGTCCGACAAAGTCGAGAATGTCGACCGCTTCCTGATGGAGGCTCGTGTCCCCCACTGGAACCGCGTGCGCGTGCTGCCGTCGCTGACCATGGAAGAAGGTATCGCCGAGATCGAAGCGCAGACGCCGATCTTCTGACCCACCCCTCAGGCGTGGGGCGGTGGTTCGGGGGCCCTGACGAGTACCTCGGCCACCACGCAGTGTGGGCCGCCCCGGTCGCCGATGACGGCCCCGAGGCGGCCCACGAACGTCGTAAGTCGCCGATCAGCTGAAAACTCAGAAGCCGAAGTCCTGCGTCCACCACGGTCCGCCGTCGGCGAAGTGCACGCCGACGCCGAGCGTCTTGTAGTCACAGTTGAGGATGTTCGCGCGGTGGCCGTCGCTGTTCATCCACGCGCTCATCACCGCGGCGGCGTCCGCCTGACCCCGGGCTATGTTCTCGCCGCCCAGACCCTGCACGCCGGCCTGGTCCGCGCGGTCCCACGGGGTGTCCCCGTCCGGGTCCGTGTGGTCGAAGAAGTCGCGCTGGGCCATGTCCCGGCTGAAGTCGGAGGCCAGTGCGCCCAGCGGCGCGCTCGCGCTCACCGCGCTGCAGCCCACCTTCGCCCGCTCCGCGTTCACCAGGCTCAGCACCGCCGCCTCGGCGGCGCTCGCCTTGTCGCTCGCCGACCTCACCGAACGGGAGACCCGCTCGGACGGCTTCTCCGCCGTGGGCGTCGGCCTGGTCGTCGGGGTCGCGGACTTCGTCTTCTTGGAAGCCTGCGGAGCCTCGGTCTTCTTCGACGGGGTCGAGGAGGGCTTCGTGGGCGTCGCCGAGGGCGTCTTCGAAGCGGCCGGAGTCCGGCCGGCGGTGCTCGCGGAGCCGGACGGCTGCTGCGAGGGAGTGCTGGACGCACCGCCCTGCGTCCGCAGCTGGGGCGCGCCCTCCGTGCGGATCTGCTCGCCGGCCTCGGTGCGGCTCCCGCTCACCGTGTTGTAGGTGTCCCCGCCCGGCAGCCAGCCGGAGGCGACCGCTACGGCGCCCACTGCCATGGCCGCGGAGGCGCCGAGCAGCCCGGTGCGCAGGGGCAGGGCGCCCCGCTTCCGGCGCGCCCCCCGGTGCCGGCGTTCTTCCGTTCCGGCCGCGTGTGCGTCAGCGGCGGGAACGGCGCCGGAGCGTCGATGGCGTCCCATCTGCTCTGCCTTCCTGATCTTTCGGCATTCTGCGGCTGTCAACCTGACACACCCGAAAGGGTGAAGTCGGTTTGCGTCGGGACTGTACGCCATGGCGCGAGGGGGTGAAGTGTCGTGTGAGCAATCGGCCAGTTAGCGTTCACGCATGAATGACGATGTGCGGCTCACCGCCTGGGTACGCGGCCGAGTACAGGGAGTGGGCTTCCGCTGGTTCACCAGGGCAAACGCTTTGGAGATCGGGAGCCTCACCGGATTCGCCCTCAATCTCGACGACGGCAGGGTGCAGGTCGTCGCCGAAGGGCCGAGTGAGAATTGCCACCGTCTGCTGGACTGGCTCCGTTCCGACGACACTCCCGGGCGGGTCGAGGGAGTCACCGAGATCTGGGACAAGCCCCGCGGCGGATACGAGACCTTCGCGATCCGCTGACGATCTTGTCAGCAACCGCTCGTCCCCTCCCGGTCCGACCGTCTTCCGGGGGGCCCGCAAGGGGCCCGCAGGACAGCCGCCGGGATGTACGTATGACCGGAGTGACCTGTGGGTTAGCGCTGAGTGACCGCATGGTTGCCAAGAAGGTCTTGCCGTGCCAGGCTGCGCGAGTAAGGATGATCCAGACGCCCCCGTGGCACCCTGCGCGAGGCGCGGCCGTACGTATCTGCGGTCGCGGACCCCCATGGCTGCCCGTCGATACGGCGTGTGATCGTGTTGACCGTCAAACTTTTTGGTGAGACTCTGGAAGCCCCGCGCACCCTAGCTGTTTGGCAGTAGGAATGCAGTGGCACCAAGCAACTGCCGAGCACCGCGGGTGCGAATCCCTCACGACCCACACCGCTTCGGTCGGTCACTCAGTGTGGAGGACCATCCATCATGGCAAAGGCGCTTCTCGGTTACGTCGGCGGTTCCGACCCGCGACTCCTCGCCGAGATGCGACGGCTTCAGCAGCGCGTCCAGGACCTCGAGTCCGAGCTGGTACGGATCCAGTCCGAGAACGACGCGCTCAACGCCGCCGCTCAGCACCCGGCAGACTCGCTGCTCGAAGGCATCGACCTCGACGTACCGCATGCAGAGCCTGCGCTCACCTGATGTCAGCCCCTGCAGGGGACAGGTGAGAAACACTCTCGCTCAATGAGATAAGAGATATGCAAGGGACGCTTAGGCGTCCCTTCTTTCTTTTCGCCCCCGCCTCGTCTGCCTCGCCCCCGTCGCGCCTACCGTCGCCTTCGCCGGCCGGCCGATCCTTAACGACTGATCTGCCCTGCGCCTACACGAGTGAAACCGGAGGTGCCGGTAGAGTCCGGGGGCGTGCATCTCAAGGCCATGACCCTCCGCGGGTTCAAATCGTTCGCCTCAGCCACGACGCTGCGGTTCGAACCCGGTATCACCTGTGTCGTGGGGCCCAACGGTTCTGGCAAATCCAATGTCGTGGACGCGCTGTCCTGGGTCATGGGCGAGCAGGGCGCCAAGTCGCTGCGCGGCGGCAAGATGGAAGACGTGATCTTCGCCGGTACCACCGGGCGGCCTCCGCTCGGGCGTGCCGAGGTCTCGCTGACGATCGACAATTCCGACGGCGCACTGCCGATCGACTACGCCGAGGTCACCATTACGCGGATCATGTTCCGCAACGGCGGCAGCGAATACCAGATCAACGGCGACACGTGCCGACTGCTCGACATTCAAGATCTTCTTTCCGACTCCGGTATCGGCCGGGAAATGCACGTGATCGTCGGGCAGGGGCAGCTCGACTCGGTTCTGCACGCCGACCCGATGGGACGGCGGGCCTTCATCGAGGAGGCCGCGGGCGTCCTCAAGCACCGCAAGCGCAAGGAGAAGGCGCTGCGGAAGCTGGACGCGATGCAGGCCAACCTCGCGCGCGTGCAGGATCTGACCGACGAACTGCGCCGCCAGCTCAAGCCGCTCGGCCGCCAGGCCGCCGTGGCCCGTCGCGCCGCCGTCATCCAGGCCGATCTGCGCGACGCCCGCCTCCGGCTCCTCTCCGACGACCTCGTACGCCTCCGTGAGGCGCTGCGGAGCGAGATCGCCGACGAGGCGGCCCTCAAGCAGCGCAAGGAGAGCGCCGAGGCGGACCTGCGGGCCGCGCTGGCCCGCGAAACCGAACTGGAGGACGAGGTGCGGCGCCTCGCGCCCCGGCTCCAGCGCGCGCAGCAGACCTGGTACGAACTCTCCCAGCTGGCCGAGCGGGTGCGCGGAACCGTCTCGCTCGCCGACGCCCGGGTGAAGAGCGCCACCACCCAGCCCGCCGAGGAGCGGCGCGGTCGCGACCCGGAGGACATGGAGCGGGAGGCCGCCCGGATCCGCGAACAGGAGGCGGAGCTGGAGGCCGCGCTGGAGGCGGCCGAGCGCGCCCTGGAGGACACCGTCGCGCACCGCGCCGACCTGGAGCGCGAGCTGGCCGTCGAGGAGCGCAGGCTCAAGGACGTCGCCCGCGCCATCGCCGACCGGCGCGAGGGGCTCGCCCGGCTGAGCGGTCAGGTCAACGCGGCCCGCTCGCGGGCGGCGTCGGCCCAGGCCGAGATCGGGCGGCTCGCCGCCGCGCGGGACGAGGCGCAGGGGCGGGCGGTCGCCGCGCAGGAGGAGTACGAGCAGCTGAAGGCCGAGGTCGACGGGCTCGACGCGGACGACTCGGCGCTGGGCGAGCGGCACGAAGCGGCCCGGCGGGAACTGGCCGCCGCGGAGGCGGCGTTGTCGGCCGCCCGCGAGGAGGCCACCGCGGCCGAGCGCCGCCGCGCCGCGACCCAGGCCCGCCATGAGGCCCTCGCCCTCGGCCTGCGCCGCAAGGACGGCACCGGCGCGCTGCTCGCCGCGCAGGAACGTCTCGGCGGTCTGCTCGGCCCCGCCGCCGAACTCCTGACCGTCACCCCCGGCTTCGAGGTCCCCGTCGCGGCGGCCCTCGGGGCGGCGGCGAACGCGGTCGCGGTGACCGACCCGGCCACGGCCGCCGAGGCGATCCGCCTTCTCCGCAAACAGGACGCCGGCCGCGCGTCCCTCCTCCTGGGCGGCGCCCCCACCACCCCGGACACCGCTCGTGTCCCCGCCCCGGCCGGCGAGTCGAGCCCGGACCGGGCGACGACACCCGGGGGCCGCCCCCCGGGCCGGGTGGCGCCGGAGGGGCTGCTCCCGGCCCCCGCGGGCGCTGTCGCCCTGGAGCGGGTCGGGGAGCCCGGTCGGACCTCTTCCCCGGTCGGCGGGGGGGAAGCCGCCCGGCAGGGCGCTTGCGTGGACGCGGTCGGTGAGGACGGCCCGTTCTCCGCAGCCGGCGACGGCGAAGCGGCTCCGCGGGGCGGTGCCCCGGGCGAGCAGTGGGACACACCTGTCGGTTCGGAGGACCTCCCACCTGCGCTCGCCGGCGACAGCCGCGTCCCGGCCCCCGGGACCGGCCCCGCCCCGCAGGGCAGCTCCGGGGACGCGGTCGGGCAGGTCGTCTCGACGGAGCCGGCCGCCCCGGCGGGAGCTCATGTGCCCGGATCCGGTGGGGAGGACGGCGCCGTGCGGGCCGGTGCCGCCCTGCCAATGGGCCGGACCGCCTCCGTCGCGCCCCGATTCGTCGGGGAGCTGGTGCGGGGCCCGGAGGAGCTGATGGGGGCCGTGCGGCGGCTCGTACGGGACATCGTGGTGGTCTCCACGCTGGAGGACGCCGAGGACCTCGTCCACGCGCACCCCGAGCTGACCGCCGTCACCGCCGAAGGAGACCTCCTCGGCACCCACTTCGCGCACGGCGGGTCCGCGGGCGCGCCCAGTCTCCTCGAGGTGCAGGCGTCCGTGGACGAGGCCGCCGCCGAGCTCGCGGAGCTGGCGGTCCGCTGCGAGGAGCTCGCCGCCAGGCAGCGTGAGGCGACCGGCCGGCGCGCCGACGCCACCGCGCTCGTCGAGGAGCTGGGGGAGCGGCGCCGGGCCGCCGACCGGGAGAAGTCGGCGGTGGCCCAGCAGCTCGGGCGGCTCGCCGGCCAGGCCCGTGGAGCCGCCGGGGAGGCCGAGCGGACCGCCGCGGCCGCCGCACGCGCCCAGGACGCCCTGGAGAAGGCGACCATGGACGCCGAGGAGTTGGCCGAGCGCCTCCTGGTCGCGGAGGAGACCCCCGTCGAGGAGGAGCCCGACACGTCCGTACGCGACCGGCTCGCCGCCGACGGCGCCAACGCCCGCCAGACCGAGATGGAGGCGCGTCTCCAGGTCCGTACCCACGAGGAGCGGGTCAAGGGCCTCGCGGGCCGGGCCGACTCCCTCGACCGGGGGGCCCGCGCCGAACGCGAGGCACGGGCGCGCGCCGACCAGCGCCGCGCCCGGCTGCGCCACGAGGCCGCGGTCGCCTCCGCCGTCGCCGCCGGCGCCCGCCAGTTGCTCGCCCACGCCGAAGTGTCCCTCGTACGCGCCGAACAGGAGCGGGCCCTCGCCGAGGCGGCCAAGGCCGCCCGGGAACGCGAGCTGACCGCCGCCCGCGCCGAGGGCCGCGACCTGAAGGCGGAGCTCGACAAGCTGACCGACTCGGTCCACCGGGGCGAGGTCCTGGGCGCCGAGAAACGGCTGCGGATCGAGCAGCTGGAGACGAAGGCGCTGGAGGAGCTGGGCGTGGAGCCGGCCGCGCTGGTCGCCGAGTACGGGCCGCATCAGCTCGTACCGCCCTCCCTGCCCGCGGAGGGCGAGGAGCTGCCCGAGGACCCCGAGCATCCGCGCAACCAGCCGCGGCGTTTCGTTCGCGCGGAACAGGAAAAGCGACTGAGGTCGGCCGAACGGGCGTATCAGCAGCTCGGGAAGGTGAACCCGCTGGCGCTCGAGGAGTTCTCGGCGCTGGAGGAGCGTCACCAGTTCCTGTCCGAGCAGCTGGAGGACCTGAAGAAGACCAGGGCCGACCTTCTCCAGGTCGTGAAGGAGGTGGACGAGCGTGTCGAGCAGGTCTTCACCGAGGCGTACCGGGACACCGCCCGCGAGTTCGAGGGGGTCTTCTCCCGGCTCTTCCCGGGCGGCGAGGGCAGGCTCGTCCTGACCGACCCGGACAACATGCTCACCACCGGCGTCGACGTCGAGGCCAGGCCTCCGGGCAAAAAGGTCAAGCGGCTCTCGCTGCTCTCCGGCGGCGAGCGGTCTCTGACGGCGGTGGCGATGCTGGTGTCGATCTTCAAGGCCAGACCCAGCCCGTTCTACGTGATGGACGAGGTCGAGGCCGCGCTGGACGACACCAATCTGCAGCGGTTGATCCGGATCATGCAGGAGCTCCAGGAGTCCTCGCAGCTGATCGTGATCACCCACCAGAAGCGGACGATGGAGGTCGCCGACGCGCTCTACGGCGTCTCCATGCAGGGCGACGGAGTGTCCAAGGTCATCAGCCAGCGCCTCCGCTGAGTGAGGGACAACTCACTTCAACACTTGAACACCTGGCGGTGCGCCGCTTCTTGAAGTCGGCCCGAGGCTAGGTATTGACTTCGGGACTTGAACGCATAGTCTCTGCAGCGTTGCTTTTACCTTCAAGTGGTGCGCGGCAGGAAGGTGTGCGCCACTTGAAGGGCTCGCCCCCCACGCTCCGGCGACGCTGCCGGATGCTCACAGGAGTACATGTGACCAGCACCGCGCAGGCGCCGCCGCCCTCCGAGGGACGGGCGGCGCACCCGGACCATCTCGGCCACGTCATCTTCATCACGGCCTCCGCCGCGATGGGCGGCTTCCTGTTCGGCTACGACAGCTCCGTGATCAACGGAGCCGTCGAGGCGATCCGGGACCGCTACGACATCGGCTCCGGAACGCTCGCCCAGGTCATCGCCATCGCGCTGATCGGCTGCGCCATCGGCGCCGCGACCGCCGGCCGGATCGCCGACCGCATCGGCCGCATCCGCTGCATGCAGATCGCCGCGGTGCTGTTCACCGTCAGCGCCGTCGGCTCCGCGCTCCCGTTCGCCCTGTGGGACCTCGCCTTCTGGCGGGTCATCGGCGGCTTCGCCATCGGTATGGCCTCGGTGATCGGCCCGGCGTACATCGCCGAAGTCGCCCCCGCCGCCTACCGCGGCCGCCTCGGCTCGTTCCAGCAGGCCGCCATCGTCATCGGCATCGCCATCTCCCAGCTGGTCAACTACGGCATCCTCCAGCTCGCCGACGGCGACCAGCGCGGCGAGATCGGCGGCCTCGAGGCCTGGCAGTGGATGCTCGGCGTCATGGTCGTGCCCGCGCTCCTGTACGGCCTGCTCTCCTTCGCCATCCCCGAGTCGCCGCGCTTCCTGATCTCCGTGGGCAAGATCGACCGGGCCAAGGAAGTACTGGCCGAGGTCGAGGGCCACTCGGTCGACCTGGACCACCGGGTCACCGAGATCGAGCTGGCCATGCGACGCGAGCACAAGTCCACGTTCAAGGACCTGCTCGGCAGCCGCTTCGGCTTCCTGCCGATCGTCTGGGTCGGCATCGGCCTCTCCGTCTTCCAGCAGCTCGTCGGCATCAACGTGGCGTTCTACTACTCCGCGACGCTGTGGCAGTCGGTCGGCATCGACCCGGCGGGCTCGTTCTTCTACTCGTTCACCACGTCGATCATCAACATCGTCGGCACCGTGATCGCGATGGTGCTGGTGGACCGGGTCGGCCGCAGGCCGCTCGCCCTCGTCGGTTCCGCCGGTATGGCGATCGCCCTCGCCTTCGAGGCCTGGGCCTTCTCCGCCGACCTCGTGGGCGGCAAACTGCCCCACACCGAGGGCATCGTGGCCCTGATCGCCGCGCATGTCTTCGTGCTCTTCTTCGCCCTCTCGTGGGGCGTGGTGGTCTGGGTCTTCCTCGGCGAGATGTTCCCCAACCGGATCCGCGCCGCCGCGCTCGGCGTCGCCGCCTCCGCCCAGTGGATCGCCAACTGGGCCATCACCGCGAGCTTCCCGTCCCTCGCCGACTGGAACCTCTCCGGCACCTACATCATCTACACAGTCTTCGCCGTGCTCTCGATCCCCTTCGTACTGCGGTACGTGAAGGAGACGAAGGGCAAGGCGTTGGAGGAGATGGGCTAATCCCCGCTGCCCCTCTCCTCGATCACGGAACTGCCCCGGCTCATCCCTTGAGCCGGGGCAGTACGCCTTCACCCAGCAGATGCAGACTCCGCCACGCCTCGTCGACCGGCATCCCGCCGCACAGCGGATGCAGCACGAGACTCTCGGCGCCCAGCGCCACGCACTCGTCCGGCGTGACGATCCGGTACACCCCCTCGGCCCGCAGCTCCTCGACCGTCGTCGCCGTCGACCGCACGGCCGAGCGGATGTCCTTCGACTGCCAGGAGGCGTACATCCGCGCCTCGTGCAGGAAATGCTCGCCGTAGCGCTCCCACGTCCGGTCCGGGTCCTCGGACAGATGCAGCAGCGGCGTCTTCTCGGCCGGCATCATCGTCCAGCCCTCGGTGCCGTACTCCGCGCAGAGCCCCGTGTAGTACGCCTCCAGCTCCGGCAGATGGGCGCTCGGGAAGAACGGCAGCCCGAGCCGGGCCGCCCGGCGGGCGGCCGCCCGCGACGAACCGCCGACCAGCAGCAGCGGATGCGGCCGCGTGTACGGGCGGGGGGTGACCCGTACCGTACGGCCCTCGTACGTGAACGGCTCGCCGGTCCACGCCTTCAGCAGGGTCTCCAGGAGCAGGTCCTGCAACTTGCCGCGCCTGCCCCAGTCGACGCCGAACGCCTCGTACTCCTCCGGCCGGTACCCGATCCCCGCGACCGTCACCAGCCGGCCCCGGCTCAGCAGGTCCAGTACGGCGATCTCCTCCGCCAGCCGCAGCGGATCGTGCAGCGGGCCGATGATCGCCGAAACGGTGACCGCGATCCTGCGGGTCGCCCCGAACACCGCGGCGGCGAAGGTGAACGGCGACGGCAGCCAGTTGTTGGCGGCCCCGTGGTGTTCCTCGGTCTGCACGGTGTCGACACCGCGGTCGTCGGCGTAGGCCGCCATCTCCAGCGCCGCGCGATAGCGGTCCGAGAGGCTCTCGGGCGTGCCGTGGGGATCGACGAGGTTGAACCGTACGACTGTGAAGGGCATGGGAACGTCCCCCTCCGCGGTGGGAAGCCGGCGAAGGGGGACGGTAGCTGACGTGACGTCAGATGGATAGGGGTGCGGGCTCCCGCTCCTCGGTGACCGCAGCGTCAGGAAAGAGATGAACGACCCGATGAAGCTGGTCGCCACCACCATCGGCAGGAAACCGAAGACCAGGCTGATCACCGCGTTCACACTCACCGCCCACGCGCGCGGGACCCTGATGCCGAGCGTCTGGGCGGTGAAGTCCGTCGAGTACATGGACATCGAGTTGATCAGCAGCATGCCGATCAGGGCGATGAGCAGGTAGGGCCCGAGGGGACCCAGCTGATGCCGCCCGCCGCGATCGTGCCGTACAGAGGTGGGGGACTCCGGGGGAGAGGCGGCACGAAGGCGCACCAAGTGCACCAGCATCGTATGGAATCCCCGAAAGGTCCAAATAGACGACTCCGGCCCGCCGGTCCGCCGGGGGACGACCCCTCGGCGGGCTCGTGGCCGATACTGGACGGGTTATGGAAATCATCCTTGCTGTAGTCATCGCTCTGATCGTCGCGGTCGCCGTGACCAGCGGGCTCGTGATCAGCGGTCGCAAGAAGAAGAAGCTGCCGCCGGCCGAGGCGCCGTCCACCACGCCGACCATCACCGCTCCGCCCGCCGAGCCGCACGTCGGCGACGAGGCGGAGGCACCGCGGGAAGAACCACGCCGCACGATCGAGGAGGTCGGCCTCCCGACCGCCGAGGAGGCGGTCGAGGCACCGGCCGCCGTCGAGGACCCGGTCGTCGCCGCGCCGCCCGCGCCCGAGATCGAAACCCCCGAGCCGACCGCCGGCCGCCTGGTCCGGCTGCGCGCCCGGCTCGCCCGCTCGCAGAACTCCCTCGGCAAGGGGCTGCTCACCCTCCTGTCCCGCGAGCACCTCGACGAGGACACCTGGGAGGAGATCGAGGACACCCTCCTCACCGCGGACGTCGGTGTCGCGCCCACCCAGGAACTGGTGGAGCGGCTGCGCGAGCGCGTGAAGGTCCTCGGCACCCGCACCCCCGACGAGCTGCGGACCCTGCTCCGCGAGGAGCTCCTCACCCTGCTCGGCACGGACTTCGACCGCGAGGTGAAGACCGAGAGCGGCCTGGACACCCCCGGCGTGATCATGGTCGTCGGTGTCAACGGCACCGGGAAGACCACCACCACCGGCAAGCTGGCCCGTGTCCTGGTCGCCGACGGCCGCTCGGTCGTCCTCGGCGCGGCCGACACCTTCCGTGCCGCCGCGGCCGACCAGCTCCAGACCTGGGGAGAGCGGGTCGGTGCCCGTACCGTACGCGGGCCCGAGGGCGGCGACCCTGCGTCGATCGCCTTCGACGCGGTCAAGGAGGGCATCGCGGAGGGCGCCGACGTCGTTCTCATCGACACCGCCGGCCGGCTGCACACCAAGACGGGCCTCATGGACGAGCTCGGCAAGGTCAAGCGGGTCGTCGAGAAGCACGGGCCGCTGGACGAGATCCTGCTGGTCCTGGACGCCACCACCGGGCAGAACGGGCTGGTCCAGGCCCGGGTGTTCGCGGAGGTCGTGGACATCACCGGCATCGTCCTCACCAAGCTCGACGGCACGGCCAAGGGCGGCATCGTCATCGCGGTCCAGCGCGAGCTCGGCGTCCCGGTGAAGCTGGTGGGCCTGGGCGAGGGGCCGGACGATCTGGCGCCGTTCGACCCGGAGGCGTTCGTGGACGCGCTCATCGGCGAGGCATAGGCAGGCGGCTCAGGCCGGTCGGGTGCGGGCGGGGGTGGCGGCGGGAGCCTCGACCCCACGCCCCACCCGGAGGCCTACGCCGCCGAGCGGTGGATGATGTACGCCAGAGTGCCCAGCAGCAGACGCGCCTGCGGCGGCGCCCCCGCCGTGTCCAGGGTCGGGGGCCGCAGCCAGCGCGAGGGCCCGAGGCCGCCGCAGTCCGACGGCGGCGCCGTGATGTGGCTGCCCGCGCCCAGGCAGTGCAGGTCGAGCGCAGCGTCGTCCCAGCCCATCCGGTAGAGCAGGTGCGGCAGCTCCGCCGCCGCCCCGGGGGCGACGAAGAACTGCGCCCGCCCCGAGGGGGTCACGCAGACCGGACCGAGCGGAAGCCCCATCCGCTCCAGCCGGACCAGCGCCCGCCGCCCCGCCGCTTCTGCGACCTCGAGGATGTCGAAGGCGCGGCCCACCGGGAGCATCAGTGCCGCACCGGGGAACTCCGACCAGGCCTTGGCCGCGTCGTCGAGGCCGGCGCCCGCCGTGACCTCGGCGGCGAACGAGAGCGGGTGGGCGCCCGGGGCCGTACACGCGGGGTCACCGCACGAGCAGCGGCCGGCGGAGGCGCGTGCTCCGGGAACCACGTCCCAGCCCCACAGTCCGGTGTACTCGGCGACCACCGTGCACTCCGCCGAGCGGGTCCGGCGCCGCGAGCCGGACCGGATCTCCCTGATCCCGCGAGTGCTGCCGATCGTGAAGCCCATGCCCCCTCCAACGGGTCGAACGCGCCGGTGGTTACGAATCGGAGCCCAACCGTGACACGGCGTCACGCCGCGGCGGCACGGCGAGGCGTGAAAGGTGGTGCGGGCCGGCCGTCGCGCGCCGCCCCACGCACCTCTGCGCCTACTCCATCCGTCACATGTCAAGTGAATCGTGTTCAGCGGCAGGCGAGTTCATTCGAAGGGGTGGCGAATGGTGGCGATTCTTGAAACGCCCTCGCTGGAGCGGTGATCGTAGGGTTACTTTCGGTACACGAACACCGGGAGTGCAGTGCACGCGCGGGTATGCCGGGGGCAAGCCGGTTTCCTGTTTGAAGGGTGGCAACCTCCAGACGGCGGCCGTAACTCACGGCATTCTGGTAGGGGTTCGCGGGGCAGCGGAATCAGCGGATGGGGGCGTTCCAGTGGGCGGCAGTGGCGCAGACGGTACGAATGCCGGCAAGCGCCCGAACGAGCAGCTGAGCTCGTGGTTCGTGCGCAGCGGCTGGTCGAAGGGCGAGCTCGCGCGGCAAGTGAACCGGCGGGCACGGCAGATGGGCGCGCACCACATCAGCACGGACACCTCACGGGTCCGCCGCTGGCTCGACGGCGAACAGCCGCGCGAGCCCATCCCGCGCATCCTGTCCGAGCTGTTCTCGGAGCGTTTCGGCAGCGTCGTCGCCATCGAGGACCTCGGCCTGCGCACCGCTCACCAGTCACCGTCGGTGTCCGGCGTCGACCTGCCCTGGGCCGGTCCCCAGACCGTGGAGCTCCTGAGCGAGTTCTCCCGCAGCGACCTGATGCTCGCCCGTCGCGGCTTCCTCGGCACGTCCCTGGCGCTCGCCGCCGGCCCCGCCCTCATCGAACCGATGCAGCGCTGGCTGGTGCCCACCCCGGCCGCCGAACCCGGAAGGGCCGAACCACCCGTCCCGATCCGCCGCGCCACCCGGCTCTCCAAGCCGGAACTGGACCTGCTGGAGTCCACCACCGCGATGTTCCGGCAGTGGGACGCGCAGTGCGGCGGCGGACTGCGCCGCAAGGCCGTCGTCGGGCAGCTCCACGAGGTCACCGACCTCCTCCAGGAGCCCCAGCCCGCCGACACCGCCCAGCGGCTGTTCAAGTGCGCGGCCGAACTGGCCGAACTGGCCGGGTGGATGAGCTATGACGTGGGACTTCAGCCCACCGCGCAGAAGTACTTCGTGCTCGCCCTGCACGCCGCCAAGGAGGCCGGCGACAAGCCCCTCGGGTCGTACATCCTCTCCTCCATGAGCCGCCAGATGATCCACCTCGGGCGGCCCGACGACGCCCTGGAGCTCATCCACCTCGCGCAATACGGGAGCCGCGACTGCGCCACCCCGCGCACCCAGGCCATGCTGTATGCGATGGAGGCCCGCGCCTACGCCAACATGGGGCAGCCCAGCAAGTGCAAGCGGGCCGTCCGGATGGCCGAGGACACCTTCTCCGACGCCGGACTCGACGGCGAGCCGGAGCCCGACTGGATCCGCTTCTTCTCCGAGGCCGAGCTGAACGGCGAGAACGGCCACTCCTACCGCGACCTGGCCTATGTCGCCGGCCGCAGCCCCACCTACGCCTCGCTCGCCGAGCCGGTGATGGAGCGCGCCGTGGACCTCTTCGCCAAGGACGAGGAGCACCAGCGGTCGTACGCACTCAACCTGATCGGCATGGCCACCGTGCACCTCCTCAAGCGGGAGCCCGAGCAGTCCACGGTCCTCGCGGAGAAGGCCCTCACCGTCGCCAGGAGCGTCCGCTCCGAGCGGGTCAACAACCGGCTCCGCAAGACCGTCGACACCGCCGCCAGGGACTTCGGAGACGTACCCGAGGTCGTCCGTCTCACCGACATCCTCACCGCTCAGCTGCCCGAGACCGCCGAAGCGGTCTGAGACGCACCCCGCCCGCCCAGACTCCGGCCGCGACAGTCATCCCGTACAGCCCGACTCGGCTCCCCCCGCCAGGTCAACGGGTGACTGTCGCGGCCGGTCCGCGTCGCGAGCAGAGGGTACGACCGTGACCATCCCGTGATCCGGCAGTTCATGGCCACGTAACACGGCCGACCTCTTCGTCACTGCCCCGAAACATCGTGCGGCATCGGCGGAAACGGCGCTGGGACAACCTCTGGCGATAACCGGCCACCCCTCATGGTCCGGCAGATTCCCGGCCCCGCCCCGCACAGGCCCTACCGACGACGAGGAGACGCCGATGCCCCCAGGCATCACGACCCTTGCCGCAGACGCCCCCGAGCTGTCTGCGGCCAACACCGGGTTCATGCTCATCTGCTCCGCCCTGGTCATGCTGATGACCCCGGCGCTGGCCTTCTTCTACGGAGGCATGGTCCGCGTCAAATCCACCCTGAACATGCTGATGATGAGCTTCATCAGCCTCGGGATCGTCACGATCCTGTGGGTCCTGTTCGGCTTCAGCCTGGCCTTCGGCACCGACTCGGGGTCGATCATCGGCTGGTCCTCCGACTACGTGGGCCTCAGCGGCATCGGCATCACGGAGCTGTGGGACGGCTACACCATCCCGGTGTACGTCTTCGCGGTCTTCCAGCTGATGTTCGCGGTCATCACGCCCGCCCTGATCAGCGGCGCTCTCGCCGACCGGGTCAAGTTCACCGCCTGGGCGCTGTTCATCGCCCTGTGGGTCACCGTCGTCTACTTCCCGGTCGCCCACTGGGTCTGGGGAGCGGGCGGCTGGCTCTTCGAGATGGGCGTGATCGACTTCGCCGGTGGAACCGCCGTCCACATCAACGCCGGCGCCGCAGCGCTCGGCGTGATCCTCGTCATCGGCAAGCGCGTCGGCTTCAAGAAGGACCCGATGCGGCCGCACAGCCTGCCGCTGGTCATGCTCGGCGCCGGTCTGCTCTGGTTCGGCTGGTTCGGCTTCAACGCCGGCTCGTGGCTCGGCAACGACGACGGCGTCGGCGCGGTGATGTTCGTCAACACCCAGGTCGCCACCGCCGCCGCCATGCTCGCCTGGCTCGCCTACGAGAAGATCCGCCACGGCTCCTTCACCACCCTCGGCGCCGCCTCCGGCGCGGTCGCGGGCCTCGTCGCCATCACCCCCTCCGGCGGCTCCTGCTCCCCGCTCGGCGCGATCGCCATCGGCGCCATCGCCGGTCTCCTGTGCGCCATGGCCGTGGGCCTGAAGTACAAGTTCGGCTACGACGACTCCCTCGACGTCGTCGGCGTCCACCTCGTCGGCGGTGTCGCCGGGTCGCTCCTCGTCGGCTTCTTCGCCACCGGCGGCGTCCAGTCCGACGCCAAGGGCCTCTTCTACGGCGGCGGCCTCGAGCAGCTCGGCAAGCAGGCCATCGGCGTCTTCGCGGTCCTCGCCTACTCTCTGGTGGTCTCGGCGGTCCTCGCGTTCCTCATCGACAAGACGATGGGCATGCGGGTCCCCGAGGACGACGAGGTCTCCGGCATCGACCAGGTCGAGCACGCCGAGACCGCGTACGACTTCAGCGGAGCCGGCGGCGGCACGTCCTCGCGCAGCACCGCCGCCCCCGCCCCCGTCGCCCAGGACGCCAAGAAGGTGGACGCATGAAGCTCATCACCGCAGTCGTGAAGCCGCACCGGCTCGACGAGATCAAGGAGGCCCTGCAGGCCTTCGGAGTCCATGGACTCACGGTCACCGAGGCCAGCGGATACGGACGGCAGCGCGGCCACACCGAGGTCTACCGGGGCGCCGAGTACACCGTCGACCTCGTACCCAAGATTCGTATCGAGGTACTGGTCGAGGACGAGGACGCCGAACAGCTCATCGACGTGGTGGTCAAGGCCGCCCGGACCGGCAAGATCGGTGACGGGAAGGTGTGGAGCGTCCCGGTCGACACGGCCGTACGGGTCCGCACCGGCGAACGCGGACCGGACGCCCTCTAGCCGTACGCCGGCCGAACAGACAGGAGCTGCTGGGTGACGAGCCTTGAAGTCAGTACCGAAGCGGAAGACTCGGGACCCAGCGGTTACGCGGCGGCCCGGCTGCGCCTTCTCACCGAGAAGGGGCAGTCCGGGCCGCCGCGCCGTGCGGCGCTGGCCCGGCTCACCGACACCTGGCTGAACGCGCTGTTCACCGCCGCCCGCCCGCCCCGGGGAACGGCGCTCGTCGCCGTCGGCGGATACGGCCGCGGCGAACTGTCCCCACGCAGCGACCTCGACCTCCTGCTCCTGCACGACGGCAGCGCGCCCGCCGGCGAGATCGCCTCCCTCGCCGACCGGATCTGGTATCCGGTGTGGGACCTCGGGCTCGCCCTCGACCACTCCGTACGCACCCCCGCCGAAGCCCGCAGGACAGCGGCCGAGGACCTCAAGGCGCAGCTCGGGCTGCTGGACGCCCGCCATGTCGCCGGCGACCACGCTCTCGCCGCCGGAGTCCGCACGGCCGTACTCGCCGACTGGCGCAACCAGGCCCCCAAGCGGCTGCCCGAACTCGACGAACTGTGCCGCGAGCGCGCCGAACGCCAGGGCGAACTGCAGTTCCTCCTCGAACCCGACCTCAAGGAGGCCCGCGGCGGACTGCGCGACGCGACCGCCCTGCGCGCCGTCGCCGCGTCCTGGCTCGCCGACGCCCCCCGCGCGGGCCTCGCCGAAGCCCGCCGCCGGCTCCTCGACGCCCGCGACGCGCTCCACCTCACCACCGGACGCGCCACCGACCGGCTCGCCCTCCAGGAGCAGGACGCCGTCGCCGAGGAGCTGGGGCTCCTGGACGCCGACACCCTGCTGCGCGAGGTGTACGAGGCCGCCCGGACCGTCTCGTACGCCGGTGACGTGACCTGGCGCGAGGTGAACCGGGTCCTCAAGGCCCGCTCGGTACGCCCCCGGCTGCGCGCCCTCCTGGGCGGCGGCAAGCCGCCCCTCGAGCGCACCCCGCTCGCCGAGGGCGTCGTCGAGATGGACGGCGAGGTCGTCCTCGCCCGCACCGCCAGGCCCGAGCGCGACCCGGTGCTGCCGCTGCGGGCCGCCGCCGCGGCCGCCCAGTCGGCGCTGCCGCTCTCCCTCCACGCCGTACGCCGCCTCGCCGCCGCGGTCAAACCGCTGCCCGTGCCCTGGCCGGCCGAGGCCCGCGAAGAGCTCGTCACCCTCCTCGGCGCCGGCGAACCCACCGTCCCCGTCTGGGAAGCCCTGGAGGCCGAGGGGCTGATCACCCGGCTCCTGCCCGACTGGGAGCGGGTCCGCTGCCGCCCCCAGCGCAACCCCGTCCACACCTGGACCGTCGACCGCCACCTCGTCGAGACCGCGGTCCGCGCCTCCTCGCTCACCCGCCGTGTCGGCCGCCCCGACCTGCTGCTCGTCGCCGCGCTCCTCCACGACATCGGCAAGGGCTGGCCCGGCGACCACTCGGTGGCCGGCGAGACCATCGCCCGCGACGTCGCCACCAGGATCGGCTTCGACCGCGCCGACGTCACCGTCGTCGCCACCCTGGTGCGCCACCATCTTCTGCTCGTCGAGACGGCGACCAGGCGCGATCTGGACGATCCGGCGACCGTCGCGGCCGTCGCGGACGCCGTCGGTACGGTCGGCACGCTGGAGCTGCTGCACGCCCTCACCGAGGCCGACGCCCTCGCCACCGGACCCGCCGCCTGGTCCTCCTGGCGCGGCTCCCTCGTCGCCGACCTGGTGAAACGAGTCGCGGGCGTCCTCGCCGGGGAGGCGCCCCCCGAGCCCGAACCCACCGCCCCCAGCGCCGAACAGGAACGCCTCGCCATCGAGGCCCTGCGCACCGGCGAACCCGTCCTCGCCCTCCACGCCCAGACCGAGCCCCCGCAGCCGGACTCCGGACCCCACCCCGAACCGGAACCGGAACCCGTCGGGGTCGAGCTCCTGATCGCCCTGCCCGACCGGCCGGGAGTCCTCCCGGCCGTCGCCGGCGTCCTCGCCCTGCACCGGCTCACCGTCCGCGCGGCCGACCTGCGCGCGATCGAGCTGCCGGGAGAGCTCGGCACCGGCACGGTCCTCGTCCTCAACTGGCGCGTCGCGGCCGCCTACGGCTCCCTGCCCCAGGCCAACCGCCTGCGCGTCGACCTCGTCCGCGCGCTCGACGGCTCCCTCGACATCACCTCCCGCCTCGCCGAACGCGAAGCGGCCTACCCCCGCAGGCGCGGCGTCCAGGCCCCGCCGCCCCGGGTCACCGTGGCGTCCGCGGACTCCCGCCTCGCCACGGTCATCGAGGTCCGCGCCCAGGACGCCCCCGGGCTGCTGCACCGGATCGGCCACGCGCTCGAATCGGCGTCGGTACGGGTGCGCAGCGCCCATGTCTCGACGCTCGGCGCGAACGCCGTGGACGCCTTCTACGTGACGGACCCCGCGGGCGCCCCCCTCGGCCCCGAGGAGGCGGCGTCGGTCGCGGGGGCACTGGAGACGGCCCTGCGCGGCTGACGCCCCCACGGGCGGCCCCAGGGGTCCCTGGGCCGCCCCCGCCCACCCCGTACCAGGAGGGGGCAGACCCCATCGCGCGCGGCCGGATACCCTGGGGGACGACCATCCGCCGCCCCCGACAGCTGAGGATCCGCGACCGCCGTGTTCGATACCCTCTCCGACCGCCTTGCAGCGACCTTCAAGAACCTCCGGGGCAAGGGCCGCCTGTCCGAGGCGGACATCGACGCCACCGCCCGCGAGATCCGGATCGCGCTGCTCGAGGCCGACGTCGCTCTGCCCGTCGTCCGCGCCTTCATCAAGCAGGTCAAGGAGCGGGCCGCCGGCTCCGAGGTCTCCCAGGCGCTGAACCCGGCCCAGCAGGTCATCAAGATCGTCAACGAGGAGCTCATCGGCATCCTCGGCGGCGAGACCCGGCGCCTGCGCTTCGCCAAGACCGCCCCGACCGTGATCATGCTCGCCGGTCTCCAGGGTGCGGGTAAGACCACCCTCGCCGGAAAGCTCGGCCTCTGGCTCAAGGGACAGGGCCACTCGCCGCTGCTCGTCGCCTGCGACCTCCAGCGCCCCAACGCCGTCAACCAGCTCTCCGTCGTCGCCGACCGCGCGGGCGTCTCCGTCTACGCGCCCCAGCCCGGCAACGGCGTCGGCGACCCGGTCCAGGTCGCCAAGGACTCCATCGAGTACGCGCGGACCAAGCAGTACGACGTCGTCATCGTCGACACCGCCGGCCGCCTCGGCATCGACCAGGAGCTGATGCAGCAGGCCGCGGACATCCGCGACGCCGTCAGCCCCGACGAGGTCCTGTTCGTCGTCGACGCCATGATCGGTCAGGACGCGGTCAACACCGCCGAGGCCTTCCGCGACGGCGTCGGCTTCGACGGCGTCGTCCTCTCCAAGCTCGACGGTGACGCCCGAGGCGGCGCCGCGCTCTCCATCGCGCACGTCACCGGCCGCCAGATCATGTTCGCCTCCAACGGCGAGAAGCTGGACGAGTTCGACGCGTTCCACCCGGACCGCATGGCGTCCCGCATCCTCGGCATGGGCGACATGCTCTCGCTCATCGAGAAGGCCGAGCAGACCTTCAGCCAGGAAGAGGCCGCCAAAATGGCCTCCAAGCTGGCGAGCAGTAAGGGCAAGGACTTCACGCTCGACGACTTCCTCGCCCAGATGGAGCAGGTCCGCAAGATGGGCTCCATCTCCAAGCTGCTCGGCATGCTGCCCGGCATGGGGCAGATGAAGGAGCAGATCAACAGCATCGACGAGCGGGACGTCGACCGCACGGCCGCGATCATCAAATCGATGACCCCGGCCGAGCGCCATGAGCCGACGATCATCAACGGCTCCCGCCGCGCCCGCATCGCAAAGGGCTCCGGCGTCGAGGTCAGCGCCGTCAAGTCCCTGGTCGAGCGGTTCTTCGAGGCCCGCAAGATGATGTCCCGCATGGCCCAGGGCGGCGGCATGCCGGGGATGCCCGGGATGCCGGGCATGGGTGGTGGCGCGGGCCGCCAGAAGAAGCAGATCAAGCAGGCCAAGGGCAAGCGCAAGAGCGGCAACCCGATGAAGCGCAAGGCCGAGGAGCAGGCCGCGGCCGCCCGCCGCGAACAGGCCCAGCAGGGCGGCGCGTTCGGGCTGCCGGCCGGCGAGCCGAGCAAGGACTTCGAGCTGCCCGACGAGTTCAAGAAGTTCATGGGCTGACGGCCGGCACACGGTCCACGGCCCGGACGACGGGCGTACGGGAAGGGCCCGGAGGCAGACCGCCTCCGGGCCCTTCCCGATGCCGCTCGTCCATGAGCGGGGGCGGACCGGCCCACCCCCGAGGACTCACCTCGTGCGGGCGATCAGATACCGGAACACATTCGGCATCCACACCGTGCCGTCCCGCCGCACATGCGGATGCAGCGCCTCCGTGAGCTCCTTCTCCACCTGCGCCTGGTCCGTCGCCGCCACCGCCGCGTCGAACACGCCCGTCGACATCAGCCCGCGCAGCGCGCTGTCGAGGTCCGCGTACCCGAACGGGCACGCCACCCGCCCCGAACCGTCCGGCTTCAGACCCGCCTCGCCCGCGATCTCCTCCAGCTCGTCCCGCGGCGCCGGCCGCCAGCCGCCCGCACCACGCGTCCGCGCCCGCATCCGGTCGGCCAGCTTGGTCGCCACCCGCAGCACCGCCGAGGTGGCACACCGCTCCGGCGGCCCCCAGGCGGTCAGCACCACCGCCCCGCCCCGCTCCGCCCCCGCCGCGACGGAGGCCAGCGTCGGCGCCAGCTCCTCGGAGTCACCCGCCGTACAGCCGATCGGGTGAAAGGCGGTGATCATCGTGTACGGGGGAGAGGCCCCGTCCACCGCGTCCACCGGGCGGCCCGCGAGAAGCCGCGCGGACGGCGCGTCCGGCCCCGGCTCCCGCTCCGCGGCCGCGAGAGCCGTCCGAAGCCGCTCCCGGGCCAGCTCCACGCGCGCGTCATCCGTGTCGACGCCCGTGACATGCGCGCCCCGCGAGGCCGCCATCAGCAGGGCGAGTCCCGAGCCGCAGCCGAGGCCCAGCAGCCGTGTCCCGGCGCCGGTGTCGAGGCGCTCGTACACCGCCTCGTAGAGCGGCACCAGCATCCGTTCCTGGATCTCCGCCCAGTCCCGGGCGCGCGCCCGCGCGTCCGTGACCGCGGCCGCCGGGTCCGGGTGAGGTTGGTGCCGGACGAGCGTAGGTGTCATGGAATGCGCCCCAATCCGCCGAGAGTCCATCTGTGCGTCCGTGCCCTGATTGACAGCCCCCGTGTACGTGCGCTCGCTCTCCCCCCGTATGCCAGGGAACTCCCCATCCGTCCCGGCGTCCAGTGGTCGTGCGCCACGCTTGCGTTCGTTGCCGTACACACCCATCCCCGCCGGGGCGCTCGGGGGCGGTGGGGACCGCCGCCGGGGCCCCCGGTACTGTCGCTCCCACCGGCCACGTCCCGGGACGCCGTTCGGCGCCACGCGCCCTTGCCGCGCAACGGGCTCCCCGGCGCGCGCAGTTCACCCGCGCGCGGGGGAGCGTGCCCCGCGGCGCCACTGCACCGGCGCACCACTACGTACCACCTTGGTGTGAGCTGAGAGCCTTCTCCGCAGATCAGCGCACTGGCCCTCGTCAGGACGCATCAAGGGCAACTGACGGGTACGTGCAAAATATTTGGGATGCCCCGGAATGGAACCCGGGGGCGCCCAGGCTCGTTAGACGCGACGTGAGCACGACACCACCTGTTCTCGCCGCAGAGCTGGCACAGGCGTGGGCCGACATTCAGCGGCACCACCCCGAGCTGCCGGACCTAGCCGCGCCAGAGTCCCTGATCGGAGAGTCGTCGTCCGCCTGTGGCGCCGAGCTCTCCTTCGAACGGCTGCTCCACGAGGCAGTCCACGGCATCGCCGCCGCCCGAGGAGTCCGCGACACCTCACGCGCCGGCCGATATCACAACCGCAGATTTCTGGCGATCGCCGAGGAAATGGGCCTCGACCACCCCGAGGAGCCGCACGCCAGCAGCGGCTTCTCCCTGGTCACGCTCAACCCCGAGGCCAAGCGCCGGTACCGTCCGACGATCGAGCGGCTCCAGCGCGCCCTCAAGGCGCACACCGTCGCGACGGCCTCCGACACCAAGCGCTCCTTCCGCGGACCGGCCGCCCGGCACGGCTCCTCGGGCGGCGGGGTCCGGGTCAAGGCCGTCTGCGACTGCGGACGCAACGTCCGGGTCGTTCCCTCGGTCCTCGCCCAGGCACCGATCGTCTGCGGCGGCTGCGGCAAGCCCTTCCGCATCCCGGAAGCGGTGGCCGCAGCGAGCTGACGCCCAGGCGTGTGGCACAATGGCTAGCTGTACTCGACAGTCGCACAGGACCCCTCTCTCCTCCGGCTGACGCGTCCATCGGGCACCCGAGTACCGCAACCCCACGTGGCATCTCATGTGCCCAACCACGTCAAGACCAGGAGACACCACTCCAGTGGCAGTCAAGATCAAGCTGAAGCGTCTGGGCAAGATCCGTTCGCCTCACTACCGCATCGTCGTCGCCGACTCCCGTACCCGCCGTGACGGCCGGGCCATCGAGGAGATCGGTCTGTACCACCCGGTGCAGAACCCGTCGCGCATCGAGGTCAACTCGGAGCGCGCGCAGTACTGGCTGTCCGTCGGCGCCCAGCCGACCGAGCCGGTTCTCGCGATCCTGAAGCTCACCGGTGACTGGCAGAAGCACAAGGGCCTGCCGGCCCCGGCGCCGCTGCTCGTCGCCGAGCCGAAGGCCGACAAGCGCGCCGCGTTCGACGAGTTCGCGAAGTCCCTCGAGGGCGACGAGTCGAAGGGTGAGGCCATCACCCCGAAGGCGAAGAAGGCCGACAAGAAGGCGGACGAGGCCGAGACTGTCTCGTCGGCGTCCGCCGCTGAGTCGACCGAGGCCTGAGCATGCTCGAGGAGGCTCTCGAGCACCTCGTGAAGGGCATCGTCGACAACCCGGACGATGTGCAGGTCGCCTCGCGCAACCTGCGCCGCGGCCGTGTGCTGGAGGTCCGGGTCCACCCCGACGACCTCGGCAAGGTGATCGGTCGCAACGGCCGCACCGCGCGTGCACTGCGCACCGTCGTGGGCGCCATCGGCGGCCGCGGCATCCGCGTCGACCTCGTCGACGTGGACCAGGCTCGCTGACAAAGATGAACACCGGCACGGGCCGGGGAGGGCTTACGGGCCCACCCCGGCCCGTCGTCGTCCGACAGGAGAGTTGAGAGTGCAGCTGGTAGTCGCGCGGATCGGCCGCGCCCATGGGATCAAGGGCGAGGTCACCGTCGAGGTGCGTACGGACGAGCCCGAACTGCGGCTCGGCCCCGGAGCGGTCCTGCTCACCGACCCGGCGTCCACCGGGCCGCTGACCATCGAGACCGGCCGCGTGCACAGCGGCAGGCTGCTGCTGCGCTTCGAGGGCGTACGCGACCGCACCGCCGCCGAAGCCCTGCGCAACACCCTTCTCATCGCCGAAGTCGATCCCCAGGAGACCCCTGAGGAGCCCGACGAGTACTACGACCACCAGCTCATCGACCTCGACGTGGTCCTCGCCGACGGCACCGAGATCGGCCGCATCACCGAGATCTCCCATCTCCCGTCCCAGGACCTCTTCATCGTCGAGCGCCCCGACGGCACCGAGCTGATGATCCCCTTCGTCGAGGAGATCGTCACCGACATCGACCTCGACGAGCAGAAGGCCGTCATCGACCCGCCGCCCGGCCTGATCGACGACCGCGCCGAGATCGCCTCCGCCCGGGACGCCGCCGAGGACGAGCACTGATGCGCCTCGACGTCGTCACGATCTTCCCCGAGTACCTGGAACCGCTGAACGTCTCCCTCGTCGGCAAGGCCCGCGCGCGCGGCGTCCTCGACGTGGGCGTGCACGACCTGCGGCAGTGGACCTACGACCGGCACAACACCGTCGACGACACGCCCTACGGCGGCGGTCCCGGCATGGTCATGAAGACCGAGCCCTGGGGCGACGCCCTCGACGACGTCCTCGCCGACGGCTACGAGAGCGGTGCCCACCACCCCGTACTCGTCGTCCCCACGCCCAGCGGCCGGCCCTTCACCCAGGAACTCGCCGTCGAACTGTCCGAGCGGCCCTGGCTCGTGTTCACGCCCGCGCGCTACGAAGGCATCGACCGCCGGGTCATGGACGAGTACGCCACCCGCGTACCGGTCTACGAGGTCTCCATCGGCGACTACGTACTCGCCGGCGGCGAGGCCGCGGTCCTCGTCATCACCGAGGCCGTCGCCCGGCTGCTCCCCGGCGTCCTCGGCAACGCCGAATCCCACCGCGACGACTCCTTCGCCCCGGGCGCCATGGCGAATCTGCTGGAGGGGCCCGTCTACACCAAACCCCCCGAGTGGCGGGGGCGCGCCATCCCCGACGTGCTGCTCAGCGGCCACCACGGCAAGATCGCCCGCTGGCGGCGGGACGAGGCCTTCCGGCGCACCGCGCTCAACCGGCCCGATCTGATCGAACGCTGCGACCCGTCCGCCTTCGACAAGAAGGACCGGGAAACCCTCTCCATCCTGGGCTGGGCTCCCGAGCCCGGCGGCCGATTTTGGCGCAGGCCCCAGAACATGGAAGAATAGGCCGCTGCTGTACGCCCGCATGCGCCCCTGCCACAGGGGGACCGTCGCAGACGAGGTGACACAGCACCCGAATTCTCCACCGAACTCCCGCCCGGCGACCTGTGGCGTCGTGCGAAGAAAGCAGACGAAGAACATGTCTCACCTGCTCGATGGCGTCAACGCCGCCACCCTGCGCAGCGACCTCCCGGCCTTCCGCCCCGGTGACACCGTCAACGTGCACGTCCGAGTGATCGAGGGCAACCGCTCCCGTATCCAGCAGTTCAAGGGTGTCGTCATCCGCCGCCAGGGCTCGGGCGTCAGCGAGACCTTCACGGTCCGCAAGGTCTCGTTCTCCGTCGGCGTCGAGCGCACCTTCCCGGTGCACAGCCCGATCTTCGAGAAGATCGAGCTCGTCAGCCGCGGTGACGTCCGTCGCGCGAAGCTCTACTACCTGCGTGAGCTGCGCGGCAAGGCTGCCAAGATCAAGGAGAAGCGCGACCGCTGAGCCCCGGCTCACAGGTCCGCTCGACTTCGGACTCAGGCAGTCACAGGGCGGCCGGATAGGCTCTGCCCCTGATGGACACCGAAGCACAGCACACGGAGCGCGACCGCTCCTCCGAGACGGGGGAGCGGTCGCGCTCCGCGCGCATGTCCGGGGGCTTCACGCTCCCGTGGCGGACAGGGAGGCCGGGCCGTCCCGGGATCTCGTGGCGCGGCGCCGGCGTGACCGGCTTCATCTGCACCGTCTTCCTGCTGCTCCTGAGCCACTTCGTCCTGCAGCCCTTCCTGATCCCCAGCGGCTCCATGGAGCCCACCCTCCGGATCGGGGACCGGGTGCTGGTGAACAAACTGGCGTACCGTTTCGGTTCCGAGCCCGGACGGGGCGACGTCGTCGTCTTCGACGGCACCGGATCCTTCGTCCAGCAGGCGCCGGAGACCAACCCGGTCACCCGGGTGGTGCGCGGAGCGGGCGCGGCACTCGGCCTCGCCGAGCCCGCCGAGACCGACTTCGTGAAACGCGTGGTGGGCGTGGGCGGCGACCGCGTGGTCTGCTGCGACAAGGGGGGCAGAGTCGAGGTGAACGGCATACCGGTGGAGGAGTGGTACCTCTTCCTGGGCGATGCCCCGTCGAAGGTCCCCTTCGACATCGTCGTGCCCGAGGGCACCCTATGGGTCATGGGCGACCATCGGGCCAACTCCCGCGACTCCCGCGACCATCTCGGCGAACCGGGCGGAGGCATGGTCCCCGTCGACAGGGTGATCGGACGCGCCGAATGGATCGGATGGCCCGTCGGACGCTGGTCAGCCGTCGAGGAGACCCACGCCTTCGACCACACACCCGCCGCCCCGCACCCGGGTGGGGGCCATGGGTAACCGGGGCAGGCGCGCGCACCATCGCACCGACACCAGGCTGCCCACGGGCTCGCGCCCCACGGACGGCGCCCGGCCGCTGCCCGGCCGGGCGGAGCGGCGCAAGCTCGCCCGCAAGGTCAAACGCCGCAGGCGCCGCTCCGCCGTCAAGGAGATACCCCTCCTCATCGTCGTGGCGCTGTGCATCGCGCTCGTACTGAAGACCTTCCTGGTCCAGGCCTTCGTCATCCCGTCCGGGTCGATGGAGCAGACGATCAGGATCAGCGACCGGGTGCTGGTCGACAAGCTGACCCCGTGGTTCGGCTCCAAGCCGCAGCGCGGTGACGTGGTGGTCTTCAAGGACCCCGGCCGCTGGCTCCAGCAGGAACAGGCACCCAAGGACGACGACCCCGTCGTCGTCAAACAGATCAAAGAGGGCCTCACGTTCATCGGCCTGCTGCCCTCCGCGGACGAGCAGGACCTGATCAAGCGCGTCATCGCGGTCGGCGGCGACACCGTGAAGTGCTGCGACACCGAGGGACGGGTCACCGTCAACGGCGTCCCGCTCAACGAACCGTATCTGCACCCGGGGAACGAACCATCGAAGATCAGGTTCGAGGTGAAGGTGCCGGTCGGACGGATCTTCGTCATGGGCGACCATCGGTCGAATTCGGCCGACTCGCGCTTCCATCTCGACGAGAAGGATCGCGGAACGGTCTCCGAGGAAGAGGTCGTCGGACGCGCGGTCGTCATCGCCTGGCCCTTCAGCCACTGGAGCACGCTGGAGGAGCAGGAGACCTACGCCTCCGTACCGGACGCGCGGGACTCGGCGTCGACCACGGCGCTCCGCCCGTCGCATAGTGTGTCCTCTCGGAATCTCAACGGATTGATCCAGCTCCCGACCCCTGCGGAACTCCCGCTCGTTATGGGAGTGATGGGCTTGTCTCTGGCTTGGAGCAGGCAATTGCACGGAGTGAGGAGTGGATGTGGGGGATGTGGCGGTCGGCGCACGATCCGGACACGACGAACCCGAGGAGAGGCCCGAGCAGCTCGCCAAGCGACCCGCAGCCATGACGGACGACTCCGGTAGCCGGCCGGACGGCGACGCCCGGAGCGGCGGCGGTGACGGCGGCGATGGTGACGGCGACGGCGACAAGGGGCATGACGAGGGCAGGAAGCAGCGGTCGTTCTGGAAGGAACTGCCGCTGCTGATCGGTATCGCCCTGGTCCTGGCCCTGCTGATCAAGACCTTCCTGGTGCAGGCGTTCTCGATCCCCTCGGACTCGATGATGAACACCCTGCAGCGCGGTGACCGGGTGCTGGTCGACAAGCTGACCCCGTGGTTCGGCTCCGAGCCGGAGCGCGGCGAGGTCGTCGTCTTCCACGACCCGGACGGCTGGCTGCAGGGCGAGCCCGTGGCCGAGCCCAACGCGGTGCAGGAGTTCCTCAGCTTCATCGGCCTGATGCCGTCCGCCGAGGAGAAGGACCTGATCAAGCGGGTCATCGCGGTCGGCGGCGACACCGTCCAGTGCCGCAAGGGCGGCAGGGTCACCGTCAACGGCAGGGCTCTGGACGAGACGGCGTACATCTACCCCGGCTCGACGCCCTGCGACGACCACCCCTTCGGTCCGATCACCGTGCCCGAGGGCAGCATCTGGGTCATGGGCGACAACCGGCAGAACTCGCTGGACTCGCGCTACCACCAGGACCGCCCCGGCAACGGCACGGTCCCCACGGAGGATGTCGTCGGCCGCGCGGTCGTGGTGGCCTGGCCGCTCAACCGCTGGGCGACCCTGCCCGTACCGGACACCTTCGACCAGCCCGGACTGAGCGCGGTCGCGGCCGTCGCCCCCGGCGCGGCCGGCCTGGCCGGCGCGGTGCCGCTGGTGCTGTGGCGCAGGAAGCGCCTGACCGCTCGCTGATCAAGGCACTGCGGCAAGGAAGTGACGAAGGGCCCTCCGCTCGGCATACCGCTGAGTAGGGAAGCCCGGGTAGGGTGCCGCCCAGATCGTCGATCTCCGAGGTGGGGAGCGCTGGGATGAGCGGGACTGTACGAACGGACGGCGGCCGCGGCCGCCTCGGCAGTGTGCTGTCGGGGCTGGCCGTGGCCGTCGGCTGTGTGCTCTTCCTCGGCGGCTTCGTCTGGGGCGCCGTGCTGTACCAGCCGTACACCGTGCCCAGCGACTCCATGACCCCCACGGTCAACGTGGGGGACCGTGTGCTGGCCCAGCGCATCGACGGCGGCGACGTGCGCCGCGGCGATGTCGTGATCTTCAAGGACCCCCTCTGGGGCGACATGCCGATGGTCAAGCGGGTCGTCGGCGTCGGCGGGGACAAGGTCGCCTGCTGCGATGCCGACGGCCGCCTCACCATCAACGGCACCGTGATCGAGGAACCGTATCTTCACTCGCAGGGACCCGCCTCGGGTCAGGGCTTCACGGCCCAGGTGCCCGAAGGGAACCTGTTCCTCCTCGGCGACGAGCGCCGCAACTCCCTCGACTCCCGTGTCCACCTCCAGGAGGCCGGCCAGGGCTCCGTGCCCCGTACGGCCGTCAGCGCCCGCGTGGACGCCATCGCCTGGCCCCTCGGGACCGTCCTGGAGCGGCCGGAGAGCTTCGCCTCCCTGCCCGGCGGGGTGTCCCGGCCGGGCCCGGTGAAGCTGGTCTTCGGCGCGGTGGTCACCGGGGCCGTACTGATCCTCCTCGGAGCCGCGTACGGACCGCTGGCCCGGCTCCTCACCCGCCGCCCGCAACCCGCCCGGCAGACGGCTCCCCGATGACCGGCGCACCCGCGGAACCCCCCGCCCACGGGCGGGCGCTCAGGCAGGTCGCGCGCGTGGTGCTGCTCGACCCGGACGACCGCATCCTGCTGCTGCACGGCTACGAGCCCGACGACCCGAGCCTGACCTGGTGGTTCACCCCCGGCGGCGGCGTGGAGGGCGACGAGAGCCGGGAAGAGGCGGCCCTGCGGGAACTGGCCGAGGAAACCGGCATCACCGACGTCGAACTCGGACCCGTGCTGTGGCAGCGGATCTGCTCCTTCCCCTTCGACGGGCGCCGCTGGGACCAGGACGAGTGGTACTACCTGGCCCGGACGACCCAGACCACGACCCTGCCCGGCGGTCTCACCGAGCTGGAAGCGCGCAGTATCGCGGGTCTGAGGTGGTGGACCTCCGCCGAACTGTCGGTGGCCCGTGAGACGGTGTACCCGACCAGACTCGCCGAGCTGCTCCACGCACTGCTCGACGAGGGACCCCCGAGTGCACCGGTGGTCCTGGCCCCGGAAATCGTCTAGGGGCGCGGGGGACCGGCGCACAATGGGGGGACGCACGGGTGAAGGGGAACATGCCATGAGCGCCGAGGACCTCGAGAAGTACGAGACCGAGATGGAGCTGAAGCTCTACCGGGAGTACCGCGACGTCGTCGGGCTGTTCAAATACGTGATCGAAACCGAGCGGCGCTTCTACCTCACCAATGACTACGAGATGCAGGTCCACTCGGTCCAGGGCGAGGTGTTCTTCGAGGTCTCGATGGCCGACGCCTGGGTCTGGGACATGTATCGGCCCGCGAGGTTCGTCAAGCAAGTGCGCGTCCTCACATTCAAGGACGTGAACATCGAGGAGCTCAATAAGAGCGATCTGGAGCTCCCCGGCAGCTGACGCCGTCGGCCGCCTCCCGGGCGGGGCGGCAGGAGAACCCGATCGGGTGACGGAGTTATCCACAACCGGCCGGTTGTCCACCAAGATCCACAAGCCTCCGGCCGGCCCGTCACAGTCGGTACCGGAGGTGGTACCGATGAACGCCACGGGGGCACTCGGACGCTACGGAGAAGAGCTGGCCGCACGCCGGCTCACCGAAACCGGCATGACCGTCATCGCACGCAACTGGCGCTGCGGACGCACCGGAGAAATCGACATCGTCGCCCAGCACGGCGACACCCTGGTCATCTGCGAAGTCAAAACCCGCACCGAGGGCGCCTTCGAGCACCCCATGGCCGCCATCACACCCACCAAAGCCGACCGCCTCAGAAGGCTCGCCGCCTGCTGGCTCCACCGCCACGGCGGACCACCACCCGGCGGCCTGCGCATCGACCTCATCGGCATCGTCCTCCCACGACGAGGCGCCCCCGTCGTCGACCACGCCCAGGGGGTGGCCTGATGGGATTCGCCCGCACCTGCTCCGTCGCCCTCCTCGGCGTCGAAGGCGTCCTCGTCGAAGTCCAGGCCGACCTCGAACCCGGCGTACCCGCCTTCACCCTCGTCGGACTCCCCGACAAAAGCCTCACCGAAAGCCGCGACCGCGTCCGCGCCGCCATCGTCAACTCCGGCGCCGACTGGCCCCAGAAAAAACTCACCGTCGGACTCAGCCCCGCATCCGTCCCCAAAAGCGGCAGCGGATTCGACCTCGCCGTCGCCGCGGCCGTCCTCGGCGCCGCCGAACGCATCGACCCCCGCGTCATCGCCGACCTCGTCCTCATCGGAGAACTCGGCCTCGACGGCCGCGCCCGGCCCGTCCGCGGGGTACTCCCCGCGGTCCTCGCCGCCGCCGAAGCCGGCTACCAACACGTCGTCGTCCCCGAACAGACCGCCGGCGAAGCCTCACTCGTCCCCGGCATCTCCGTCCTCGGCATCCGCAGCCTGCGACAACTCATCGCCGTCCTCACCGACGAACCCGTCCCCGACGAAGAACCCACCGACCCCGGCCGCCCCGACCCCATGCTCGCCGGCCTCCTCGTCCCCGGCGCCGGCATCGGCACCGGACTCGCACCCGACCCCACCGACGGACCCGACCTCGCCGACGTCGCCGGACAACACACGGCCCGCACCGCCATCGAAGTAGCAGCCGCCGGCAGCCACCACCTCCTCCTCACCGGCCCACCCGGAGCCGGAAAAACCATGCTCGCCGAACGACTCCCCGGCGTCCTCCCACCCCTCACCAGAAAAGAATCCCTCGAAGTCACCGCCGTCCACTCCGTCGCCGGCATCCTCCCGCCCGGCGAACCCCTCGTCCGCCGCCCGCCCTACTGCGCACCCCACCACTCCGCCACCATGCAATCCCTCGTCGGCGGCGGCAACGGACTCCCACGCCCCGGCGCCGTCTCCCTCGCCCACCGAGGCGTCCTCTTCCTCGACGAAGCCCCCGAATTCTCCGGAAAGGCCCTCGACGCCCTCCGCCAGCCCCTCGAATCCGGCCACGTCGTCGTCGCCCGCAGCGCAGGCGTCGTACGCCTCCCCGCCCGCTTCCTCATGACCCTCGCCGCCAACCCCTGCCCCTGCGGACGCCACACCCTCCACGGCGCCGGATGCGAATGCCCCGCCTCCCTCATCCGCCGCTACCAGGCCCGCCTCTCCGGACCCCTCCTCGACCGCGTCGACCTCCGCGTCGAAGTCGAACCCGTCACCCGCTCCGACCTCCTCGCCCAAGGCGGCAGAGGCGAACCCACCACAGCCGTCGCCGCCCGCGTCCAAGAAGCCAGACACCGCGCCGCGACCCGACTCCACGGCACGCCCTGGACCGTCAACAGCGACATCCCCGGCCACGAACTGCGCACCCGCTACCTCGTCGCCCCCGGCGCCCTCGCCGCCGCCGAACGCGACATGGAACGCGGCCTGCTCACCGCCCGCGGCCTCGACCGCGTCCTGCGGGTCGCCTGGACCATCGCCGACCTCGCCGGCCACGACCGCCCGAAGCCCCAGGACGTCGCCCTCGCCCTGCAACTGCGCACCGGCATCGCCCGAGGCGTACCCACCGGCGCCGGAGCACAGCCATGACCCCCACCCCACCCGACCCCGAACGCCTCGCCCGCGCCGCCCTCACCCGCACCATCGAACCCGGCGACGAACACGCCGGACGATGCCTCCACCAATACGGCGCACAAGAACTCCTCGCCCGCCTCACCACCCCCACCCACCACCCAGGAGCACTCGGCGACACCGGCGAACGCCGCATCCACGCCTGGCGCACCCGAGCAGCCGCCGCCGACCCCGAGCGCGACCTCGCCACCGCCCACGCCGCAGGCGCCCGCCTCGTCATCCCCGGCGACCCCGAATGGCCACGCCAACTCGACGACCTCGGCACCGCCCGACCCATCGGACTCTGGATCCGCGGCCCCGGCGACCTGCGCACCTGGGCCCTGCGCTCCGTCGCCCTCGTCGGCGCCCGCGCCTGCACCCCCTACGGCGCCCACACCGCCGCCGACCTCGCCTCCGCACTCGCCGAACGCGGCTGGGTCGTCGTATCCGGCGCCGCCTTCGGCATCGACGGCGCCGCACACCGAGGCACCCTCGCCGTCAGCGGCGCCACCATCGCCGTACTCGCCTGCGGCGTCGACACCGCCTACCCCCGCGGCCACACCGAACTCATCGGACGCATCGCCGAACAAGGCCTCGTCATCGGCGAGTTACCGCCCGGCAGTCACCCCACACCCAGCCGGTTCATCCTCCGGAACCGCGTCATCGCCGCACTCACCCGAGGAACCGTCGTCGTCGAAGCCCAATACCGCAGTGGATCACTCGTCACCGCCCGCAACGCCCACCAACTCGGCCGCCACACCATGGGCGTCCCCGGGCCCGTCACCAGCGGCCTCTCGGCAGGCGTCCACGAACTCCTCCGCGGCGAAGGCACCCTCGTCACCGACGCCGCCGACATCATCGAGCTCATCGGAGACATCGGCGAACTCGCCCCCGACCGCCGCGGCCCCGTCCTCCCCAGAGACCTCCTCGACCCCCTCGCCACCCGCGTACTCGAAGCACTCCCCGGCCACGGCACCGTCACCGGCCGCGTCATCGCCCAGCACGCCGCCACACCTCCGGACGAGACACTCGCCAAGCTGTACGAACTCCACTCCCTCGGCTTCGTCCAACGCCAGGGCGACCACTGGCAGTTGACAAGGCACGCCAGACGCGCCTCGAACACCCGGCGAGGCGGTACTTGACCAGGAGCATTCGGGTGAAAAAGTGATCCCGATGACTCACGGACCTCCCCCGGACCCGCCCGAACGACCGACGCACACCGCGACGGCCACGGTTCGAGCGTGTGGCCGACCCAGGCCCCCCACCCAGGAGCGATCCCCGCACGTTCGCTCACCGCGACCGTCCAGTCACGCTACGCTCGCCAGAACCCCCACCCAGGCGCACGCCTCCCCGCATCCCACAGCAGAACGGCTCAAGGCAACGCATGCCCCAGCACACCTCCGGGTCTGACCGCACCGCGGTGCCCCCCGCAGCCCGGGGCACCGCGCGGCCGTCCGCGCCCACGTCACTCGACGAGCTGTGGCGGTCGTACAAGTCAACGGGCGACGAGCGCCTGCGAGAGCAGCTGATCCTGCACTACTCGCCGCTGGTCAAGTACGTCGCGGGGCGCGTCAGCGTGGGACTGCCCTCCAATGTGGAACAAGCCGACTTCGTCTCCTCCGGTGTCTTCGGACTCATCGACGCCATCGAGAAATTCGACGTCGAGCGGTCGATCAAGTTCGAGACCTACGCCATCACCCGCATCCGCGGCGCCATGATCGACGAACTGCGGGCCCTGGACTGGATCCCCCGCTCCGTACGCCAGAAGGCACGCGCCGTCGAACGCGCCTACGCCACCCTCGAAGCCCAGCTGCGCCGCTCCCCCTCAGAGAGCGAAGTCGCCGCCGAGATGGACATCACCCTCGAGGAACTGCACGGCGTCTTCAGTCAGTTGTCCCTCGCCAACGTGGTCGCCCTCGAAGAGCTGCTGCACGTCGGCGGCGAGAACGGCGACCGGCTCAGCCTCATGGACACCCTCGAGGACACCGCCGCCGACAACCCCGTCGAGGTCGCCGAGGACCGCGAACTGCGAAGACTCCTTGCCCGGGCGATCAACACCCTCCCCGAGCGCGAGAAGACCGTCGTCACCCTCTACTACTACGAAGGCCTCACCCTCGCCGAGATCGGCCACGTCCTCGGCGTCACCGAGAGCCGCGTCAGCCAGATCCACACCAAATCCGTCCTGCAGCTGCGGGCGAAGCTTGCCGACGTAGGACGCTGACGCCCGAACGTCGGTCGTACAGTGGACCCGTGCCCAGGATTCGAGCGGCCTCCGTGGCCGAGCACCGGACCATGCAGCGCGGCGCCCTCCTGGATGCCGCGCGTTCCCTGCTGTCCGAAGGCGGAACGGAAGCACTGACCTTCCCCGCCCTCGCCGAGCGAACCGGCCTCGCCCGGTCCTCCGTCTACGAGTACTTCCGCTCCCGCGCCGCGGTCGTCGAGGAGCTCTGCGCCGTCGACTTCCCCGTCTGGGCCGCCGACGTCGAGGCCGCCATGGAGCGCGCCGACTCGCCCGCCGGCAAGGTCGAGGCCTATGTCCGGGCGCAGCTGGAGCTCGTGGGGGACCGCCGGCACCGGGCCGTCGTCGCCATCTCCGCGAGCGAACTGGACGACGGTGCCCGCGAGAAGATCCGCGCCGCGCACGGCGGCCTCGTCGCCATGATCGTCGAAGCGCTCCGTGACCTGGGCCAGGCCGAGCCGCGGCTCGGCGCCATGCTCCTGCAGGGTGTCGTGGACGCGGCGGTTCGCCGTATCGAACTCGGCGCGGCCGAGGATCCGGCGGTGATCGCGGAGGCGGCGGTCGCGATGGCGCTCCACGGCGTCCAGCCTTCCTGACCCTGGGGCCCCTCCCCCCAGCCACGCACCCCCTCGTCCCGCCCTGCTCTAGGGCACGCCCAGGACCGGCAGGAGCCGGGACGGTGGGCGGCGGAGCAGGTACGGGGGCAGCAGGGTGAGCGGGTCGAGATAGGTGTCGGCTCGCCGCAGGCCCCAGTGCAGGCAGCCGGTGGGGCAGTGCGCCGGTGGGGCAGTGGTCACGGCGACTACTTGTCCGGCGGTGACGGTGTCGCCTTCGGTGGCGGTGGGGGTCACCGGTTCGTAGGTGGTGCGCAGGGGCGGGTCGCCGGTGCCCGTGAGGGTGATGCTGAGGACTCCGCGTCCGGCGACCTGTCCGGCGTAGGAGACCCGGCCGGGGGCGGCGGCCCGTACGGGTGTGCCGGGTGGGGCGGCGAGGTCGATGCCGCGGTGGCCGGGGCCGTAGGGCGTGGAGGGTGGTTCCCAGCCGCGTACGACCGCGGGGCGTGGTGGCCCCACGGGCCAGGCCCGGTCCCGGGGGCCGGCGGGCCCCGGGGTCCCTGGGCCCGGTGTCGCGGCGGGCCCGGCCGCCGGGGCGGGGGCCGGTGCGGTCCACGGCAACAGCGTCAGGGCCAGTGCGAACAGTGCGTAGCGGTTCATGGGTGTCACGCTGCCGCAGATCGGGCGGGCCTCGCTGATCATGGTCCGGATCTGTGGACAACTCACCGCTTGTGGACAGCGCCGTCACCCGGGACTGTCCGGGTCCCGTACACTTCTTCTGGCGATCCGGGTCACCGGGTCGACTTCGCACGCCCCGCCATCACCCTCATCGGTCGTGGCAGCGCCTTTCGGTCCCTCGTGGCACGGCGCGCCGGGGCGTCAGGACATAACCGAGAACACCAAGGAGATACGGCCATGGCCGTCGTCACGATGCGGGAGCTGCTGGAAAGCGGCGTCCACTTCGGTCACCAGACCCGTCGCTGGAACCCGAAGATGAAGCGCTTCATCTTCACCGAGCGCAACGGCATCTACATCATCGACCTGCTCCAGTCGCTGTCGTACATCGACCGCGCCTACGAGTTCGTCAAGGAGACCGTCGCCCACGGCGGCTCCATCATGTTCGTCGGCACCAAGAAGCAGGCCCAGGAGGCCATCGCCGAGCAGGCGACGCGCGTTGGTATGCCGTACGTCAACCAGCGTTGGCTGGGCGGCATGCTCACCAACTTCTCCACCGTCTACAAGCGCCTTCAGCGTCTGAAGGAGCTTGAGGCGATCGACTTCGAGGATGTGGCCGCCTCCGGTCTCACCAAGAAGGAGCTCCTGGTCCTCTCCCGCGAGAAGGCCAAGCTGGAGAAGACCCTCGGTGGTATCCGCGAGATGCAGAAGGTGCCGAGCGCCGTCTGGATCGTCGACACCAAGAAGGAGCACATCGCCGTCGGTGAGGCGCGCAAGCTCCACATCCCGGTCGTCGCGATCCTCGACACCAACTGTGACCCCGACGAGGTCGACTACAAGATCCCGGGCAACGACGACGCGATCCGCTCCGTCACCCTGCTCACCCGCGTGATCGCCGACGCCGTCGCCGAGGGCCTCATCGCCCGTTCCGGCGTCGCCACCGGTGACTCGAAGCCGGGCGAGAAGGCCGCGGGCGAGCCGCTCGCCGAGTGGGAGCGCGACCTGCTCGAGGGCGAGAAGAAGGCTGACGAGGCTCCGGCCGCCGACGCCGAGAAGCCGGCCGAGGCCGAGGTTGCCGCCGAGGCGCCCGCCGCCGAGGCCGAGGTTGCCGCCGAGGCGCCCGCCGCCGAGGCTCCGGCCGCCGAGGCTCCGGCCGCGGACGCCGAGCAGGCCTGACCTTCACACTTCGGTTGTTGACGGCGGGGGCTCACAAGGCTCCCGCCGTTCACCCGTAGATCTTCGTAGATCTTTCAGACTTCGAGAGAGAAATACAGACTCATGGCGAACTACACCGCCGCTGACGTCAAGAAGCTCCGTGAGCTCACCGGCGCCGGCATGATGGACTGCAAGAAGGCGCTCGACGAGGCCGACGGCAACGTCGACAAGGCCGTCGAGGCCCTGCGCATCAAGGGCCAGAAGGGCGTCGCCAAGCGCGAGGGCCGCTCTGCCGAGAACGGTGCCGTCGTTTCCCTGATCGCCGACGACAACACCTCCGGTGTCATCGTCGAGCTGAAGTGCGAGACGGACTTCGTCGCCAAGGGTGAGAAGTTCCAGACCGTCGCCAACCAGCTCGCCGCGCACGTCGCCGCGACCTCCCCGGCCGACATCCAGGCGCTGCTCGCCTCCGAGATCGAGGCCGGCAAGACCGTCCAGGCGTTCGTCGACGAGGCCAACGCCAACCTGGGCGAGAAGATCGTCCTGGACCGCTTCGCGCAGTTCTCCGACGGTTTCGTCACGGCGTACATGCACCGCACGATGCCGGACCTGCCGCCGCAGATCGGTGTCCTTGTCGAGCTCGACAAGGAGAACGCCGAGGTCGCCAAGGGCGTCGCGCAGCACATCGCCGCCTTCGCGCCGAAGTACCTCTCCCGCGAGGACGTTCCGGCGGAGGTCGTCGAGGCCGAGCGTCGTGTCGCCGAGGAGACCACGCGCGCCGAGGGCAAGCCCGAGGCTGCGCTCCCGAAGATCGTCGAGGGTCGCGTCAACGGCTTCTTCAAGGAGGCCACGCTCCTCGGCCAGCCGTACGCGCTCGACAACAAGAAGTCCGTCCAGCAGATCCTGGACGAGGCCGGTGTCACCCTGAAGCGCTTCTCGCGCATCAAGGTCGGCATCTGAGCCGGTACGCGATCGACACGGGAGCCCGCTAGGGTTTCCCCAGCGGACGTCGGGCGCGCACGTGCCGGACAGCCGCAGATCTGACGAGGAGGCCATTGCCGCGAGGGACACCAGCACCCATCGGCAATGGCCTTCTTCGTATGTGCACGAGGAGATCTCCATGAATCAGGGCGCCGCACACGGCGAAGACAACCACGGCAAAAAGATCGGCCGCTTCATGCTGAAGCTGTCGGGCGAGGCGTTCGCCGGCGGAGGCGCTCTCGGCGTCGACCCCGACGTCGTCCATGCCATCGCTCGCGAGATCGCCGCGGTCGTACGCGACGGGGCGGAGATCGCGGTCGTGATCGGCGGCGGCAACTTCTTCCGCGGCGCCGAGCTCCAGCAGCGGGGCATGGACCGGGCACGCTCGGACTACATGGGCATGCTCGGTACGGTCATGAACTGCCTCGCTCTCCAGGACTTCCTGGAGAAGGAGGGCATCGACTCGCGGGTCCAGACCGCCATCACCATGGGCCAGGTCGCGGAGCCGTACATTCCGCTCCGTGCGGTGCGCCACCTGGAGAAGGGCCGCGTCGTCATCTTCGGCGCGGGCATGGGCATGCCGTACTTCTCCACCGACACCACCGCGGCGCAGCGTGCCCTCGAGATCGACGCCGAGGCCCTGCTGATGGGCAAGAACGGCGTGGACGGGGTCTACGACTCCGACCCGAAGGCCAACCCGGACGCGGTGAAGTTCGACGCTCTGGAGTACGGCGAGGTGATCTCCCGCGATCTCAAGGTCGCCGACGCCACCGCCATCACCCTCTGCCGTGACAACAACCTTCCGATCCTCGTCTTCGAACTGCTCGCCGAGGGCAATATCGCCCGCGCGGTGAAGGGTGAGAAGATCGGCACTCTCGTGAGCGACCAGGGCACCCGGGCCTGATCCGGGGACTTGCCCCGTAAGGGGACTGCCCCGCGAGGGGACCGCCCCGCGAGGGGATGGACAAAGCCCTGCCGGTCGGACACCGTGCAGGACAAGACGCGACGCAGGTTCCGCGGCCCTGTTGCACGGGCCTACTCAAGACACGCAGGAGCAAGTGGTGATCGAAGAGACCCTCCTCGAGGCCGAGGAGAAGATGGAGAAGGCCGTCCTGGTCGCCAAGGATGACTTCGCCGCGATCCGCACCGGGCGTGCGCACCCGGCGATGTTCAACAAGATCGTGGCCGACTACTACGGTGCCACTACGCCGATCAACCAGCTGGCGTCCTTCTCGGTGCCCGAGCCGCGGATGGCCGTGGTGACCCCGTTCGACAAGAGCGCGCTGCGCAACATCGAGCAGGCGATCCGTGACTCCGACCTCGGTGTGAACCCGAGCAACGACGGCAACATCATCCGTGTGGTGTTCCCGGAGCTGACCGAGGAGCGCCGTCGCGAGTACATCAAGGTCGCCAAGACCAAGGGCGAGGACGCCAAGATCTCCATCCGTTCCGTGCGCCGCAAGGCGAAGGAGACCATCGACAAGCTGGTCAAGGACGGCGAGGTCGGCGAGGACGAGGGTCGCCGCGCGGAGAAGGAGCTCGACGACACCACCGCGAAGTACGTCGGTCAGGTCGACGAGCTGCTCAAGCACAAGGAAACCGAGCTGCTCGAGGTCTGATGAACGACTCTTCCTGGGGGGTCCAGCCGAGAGCCGACTACGTCGGGGAATGGCGACCGCCCGACCAGGGGCCCGCCCCGGCGGGTCCCGCATACGATGGGCATGACGCACAGCAGACTCGGCCCATGCCCATCGTGCCCGACGTTCCGGCCGCCGGAGACCAGGATGACGACCGGGGGGCCGCTCGGCTGAGCGGTCCCCTGTTCCGTGACGAGAAGCCGCAGGAGCCCATGCCAAGCCCGCCGCAGGCGGCCCCGCAGCCTGCGGAGTCCCCTCAGCCTCCCGAGCGTCCGCAGAAGAAGAGCGCGGGGCGCGATCTGGGCGCGGCCATAGGGGTGGGTGCCGGGCTGGGTGCCGTGATCATCGCCTCGCTGTTCATCTGGAAGGCGGCGTTCGTCGGTGTCATAGCGGTCGCCGTGGTCGTCGGTCTGTGGGAGCTCACCTCCCGGCTGCAGGAGCGCAAGGGCATCAAGGCGCCTCTCGTACCGCTCGCGGTGGGTGGCGCCGCGATGGTCGTGGCCGGTTATGTGCGGGGTGCCGAGGGTGCCTGGGTGGCGATGGCGCTCACCGCGCTCGCGGTGCTGGTGTGGCGGATGATCGAGCCGCCCGAGGGCTATCTGAAAGACGTCACGGCCGGGGTCTTCGCGGCGTTCTACGTGCCGTTCCTGGCGACGTTCGTGGCGCTGATGCTCACGGCCGACGACGGGCCGCAGCGGGTGCTCACCTTCCTGGTGCTCACGGTGGTCAGCGACACGGGCGCGTACGCGATCGGCTGGCGTTTCGGGAAGCACAAGCTGGCGCCGCGGATCAGCCCCGGGAAGACCCGTGAGGGTCTGGTCGGAGCGGTGACGTTCGCGATGGCGGCGGGCGCGCTGTGCATGGAATTCATGATCGACGACGGGACGTGGTGGCAGGGTCTGCTGCTGGGCCTGGCGGTCGCGGCCAGTGCGACGCTCGGTGACCTCGGCGAGTCGATGATCAAGCGGGATCTGGGGATCAAGGACATGGGCACGCTGCTCCCCGGCCACGGCGGCATCATGGACCGTCTGGACTCGCTGCTGCCGACGGCCCCCGTGGTGTGGCTGCTGCTGGTGCTCTTCGTGGGAACCGGCTGACCTGGCGGTCGGCGCGGGCTGCCCGCGCGTTGTGGTGTCGAAGGGCTCGTCGTCCACCGGACGGCGGGCCCTTCGGCGTTCCCAGCAGCCCGTCGAAGTATCTGTCTCAAAAGCGACTTGGGGCTTTGATCGCTTGTTGCGCCGGGTTGCTCTGCGTGTTCTCGTAGCGGCGCGGTCGGCGGTGCGCGACCATCAGATCGCCGACACTGGCGAGATTATCCGTGTCCTGCGTGAGTATGGATATCTCGAGCTCTGCTTTGACTGCCGCGGGTCGCAGTGTTCGACACCAGCAAAGCAGCCGACGTCCAGAGCAAGCAGCCAGCAGAAGGAACACCGAGACAGGAAGAAGGGGCCGACGTGTCCGGCAGCGAAAGCGAGAACCCAGTAATTCCCTCCCCGGAGCCCGCGCCGACTCGGCCGAGGACGAACCGGGACTGGTGGCCGAATCAACTGGATCTGCAGGTTCTCCACCAGCACTCGCCGCGGGCCAATCCGATGGGCGAGAACTTCGACTACGCGGAAGAGTTCAGGTCCCTCGATCTCGACGCGCTGAAGCGGGACGTCTTCGAGGTGATGACGGCGTCGCAGGACTGGTGGCCCGCCGACTACGGCCACTACGGCCCGCTCTTCATCCGGATGAGCTGGCATGCCGCGGGGACGTACCGCATCGCCGACGGCCGGGGTGGCGGCGGCAGCGGCGCTCAGCGCTTCGCCCCCCTCAACAGCTGGCCGGACAACGCGAGCCTCGACAAGGCGCGCCGGCTGCTCTGGCCGGTCAAGCAGAAGTACGGCCGGAAAATCTCCTGGGCCGACCTTCTGGTCTTCGCCGGCAACTGTGCCATGGAATCCATGGGGTTCAAGACATTCGGGTTCGGATTCGGGCGAGAGGACATCTGGGAACCCGAGGAGATCTTCTGGGGGCCCGAGGACACATGGCTCGGGGATGAGCGCTACAGCGGCGACAGGGAACTCTCCGGTCCATTCGGCGCCGTGCAGATGGGGCTGATCTACGTGAATCCGGAGGGCCCCAACGGCAACCCGGATCCCTTGGCTGCCGCCCGGGACATTCGCGAGACGTTCGGGCGCATGGCGATGAACGACGAGGAGACGGTCGCGCTGATCGTCGGCGGCCACACGTTCGGCAAGTGCCATGGTGCGGTCGATCCCCAGTACATCGGTCCGGAGCCCGAGGCCTGCCCCATGGAGCAGCAGGGCCTCGGCTGGAGGAACACGTACGGCACCGGCAAGGGCGCCCACACGCTCACCAGTGGGCTCGAGGGGGCGTGGACCTCCGAGCCGACGAAGTGGGACAACGGGTACCTGGACAACCTATTCCGGTACGAGTGGGAGCTGACGACGAGCCCCGCCGGCGCGAAGCAGTGGACTCCCACGGACGCCTCGGCCAAGGACACCGTGCCCGACGCGCATGATCCGTCGAGGCGGCACGCTCCCATGATGCTGACGACGGACCTCGCGCTGAAGCTCGATCCGGTGTACGGGCCCATCTCGAAGAGCTTCCACGAGAACCCGGACAAGCTCGCGGACGCCTTCGCCAGGGCCTGGTACAAGCTGTTGCACCGTGACATGGGACCCCTCTCGCGCTACCTCGGCCCGTGGGTGGCCGAGCCGCAGCTGTGGCAGGACCCCGTCCCGGCGGTCGACCACGAACTGGTCACCGACGAGGACGTGGCCGCCCTCAAGGGCCGGATCCTCGCCTCGGGCCTCTCCCTGTCCGAGCTGGTCACCACCGCGTGGGCGTCGGCGGCGAGCTTCCGCGGCACCGACAAGCGCGGCGGGGCCAACGGGGCGCGGATCCGCCTCGCGCCGCAGCGGGACTGGGAGGTCAACGACCAGCCCGAGGTGGCCAAGGTGATCCAGACCCTCGAGCAGATCCGGCAGGACTTCAACCTCTCCCAGTCCGGGGACAAGAAGGTGTCGCTGGCCGACCTGATCGTCCTGGGCGGCTCCGCGGCCGTCGAGCAGGCCGCGAAGAAGGCCGGGCACGACATCACGGTGCCGTTCGCGCCGGGACGTACGGACGCCTCGCAGGAGCAGACCGACGTGGAGTCGTTCGCCGTCCTGGAGCCGAGGGCGGACGGGTTCCGCAACTACCTCCGGGCGGGAGAGAAGCTGTCGCCGGAGACCCTCCTGCTGGACCGGGCCAACCTGCTGAACCTGACCGCTCCGGAGATGACGGTTCTGATCGGCGGCATGCGGGCTCTGAACACCGGCTTCGGGGGATCCGCGCACGGCGTCTTCACCCACCGGCCGGAGACGTTGACGAACGACTTCTTCGTCAACCTGCTCGACATGGGCATGGAGTGGAAGGCGTCGGAGTCCGCCGAGAACGTCTTCGAAGGCCGGGATCGCACCACGGGCGAGATCAAGTGGACGGCCACCGCCGTCGACCTCGTCTTCGGTTCGCACGCCCAGCTCCGAGCGGTCTCGGAGGTCTACGCCTCCGAGGACGCGGGCGGGAAGTTCGTGCGTGACTTCGTGGCGGCGTGGGAGAAGGTCATGAACCTCGACCGGTTCGATCTCGCCCGAGCCTGACCCGAGCCGGTGGCCGAGCCCGACCACGAGCCCGAGCCGGCGGCCGAGCCTCGGGCCGAGAGGCCGGACGCGACGCCCGTGTGACGGAGCCCTCCCCGAGACACCGGGGAGGGCTCCGCCATGTCCGGCGCGGGCGCCGCCCGTCCTCGGCGCTCGCAGCGGCCGCGGGTGGGGCGAATCGATCTGCGACACTGGTAGGACCATGCCCAAGCCCGGAGAACTCACTTTCGTCGCGCCGCGCGGAGCCAAGAAGCCGCCGCGGCATCTCGCCGACCTCACGCCCGCCGAGCGCAAGGAAGCCGTCGCCGCCATCGGCGAGAAGCCGTTTCGCGCCAAGCAGCTGTCGACGCACTACTTCGCGCGGTACGCCCACGACCCCGCCGAGTGGACCGACATTCCCGCCGCGGCCCGCGAGAAGCTCGCCGGGGAGCTGCTGCCCGACCTGATGTCCGTGGTCCGGCACATCTCGTGCGACGAGGACACCACCCGTAAGACCCTGTGGCGGCTGCACGACGGCACGCTCGTCGAGTCGGTGCTCATGCGCTACCCGGACCGGGTCACCATGTGCATCTCCTCGCAGGCGGGCTGCGGGATGAACTGTCCCTTCTGCGCCACCGGCCAGGCCGGGCTCGACCGCAATCTGTCCACCGCCGAGATCGTGCACCAGATCGTCGACGGGATGCGCGCGCTGCGTGACGGCGAGGTGCCCGGCGGGCCGGCGCGGCTGTCGAACATCGTCTTCATGGGCATGGGTGAGCCGCTCGCCAACTACAAGCGCGTGGTCGGCGCGATCCGGCGTCTGACCGACCCGGAGCCGGACGGGCTGGGGCTCTCGCAGCGGGGGATCACCGTCTCCACGGTCGGCCTGGTCCCGGCGATGCTGCGCTTCGCCGACGAGGGCTTCAAGTGCCGTCTCGCCGTCTCGCTGCACGCCCCCGACGACGAGCTGCGCGACACCCTGGTCCCCGTGAACACCCGCTGGAAGGTCCGGGAGGTGCTGGACGCCGCCTGGGAGTACGCGGAGAAGTCGGGGCGCCGGATCTCCATCGAGTACGCGCTGATCCGCGACATCAACGACCAGGCGTGGCGGGGTGACCTGCTCGGCAGGCTGCTGAAGGGCAAGCGGGTCCATGTGAACCTGATCCCGCTGAACCCGACGCCGGGCTCCAAGTGGACGGCGTCCCGTCCCGAGGACGAGAAGGCCTTCGTCGAGGCCATCGCCGCCCACGGCGTGCCGGTCACCGTGCGTGACACCCGTGGTCAGGAGATCGACGGGGCGTGTGGACAGCTGGCCGCTTCCGAGCGGTGACCTTGTAGTCTGGGCTCGAACACACCCGCATATTCCGACAGGGGAGCGCCACAGCGCTGAGAGTGCGGCACACGCTTTTGAACCAGCACCGTGGCCGCAGACCCTCTGAACCTCGCCCAGGTCATTCTGGGTAGGAAGTTCGGTCGTAACTCGAGCTGTTGCGCCCTGCTCGCCGGGAGCCCCCGGCGGGCAGGGCCGCGTCTCTTCCTGGTCAACCCAGGAGGAATCAGTGAGCACCACCAAGAAGATCGCGGTCGGCACGCTGGCCGCGGCGCTGGGCGTCACGACGCTCGCCGCCTGCGGCGGCACGTCCAAGGACAAGGACGCCGCGTCCGGCGGTACGAAGTCCAAGACGGTCACGCTCGTCAGCCACGACTCCTTCAACGCGTCCAAGGACGTGCTGGCGCAGTTCACCAAGGAGACCGGCTACACGGTCAAGGTCCTCAAGAGCGGCGACGCCGGCGAGGCCGTCAACAAGGAGATCCTGACCAAGGGCTCCCCGCAGGGCGACGTCTTCTTCGGCGTCGACAACACCCTGCTGTCCCGCGCGCTCGACAACGGCCTCTTCGTCCCGTACGCGGCCAAGGGCCTGGACCGGGTCCCGGCGGACCTCCAGCTCGACAAGGACAAGCACCGGGTCACGCCGATCGACTCCGGCGACATCTGCGTCAACTACGACAAGAAGTACTTCGCCGACAAGAAGCTCAGCCCGCCGCAGAGCTTCGACGACCTCGCGAAGCCCGCGTACAAGAACCTTCTCGTCGTCGAGAACCCGGAACGGTCCTCCCCGGGTCTCGGGTTCCTGCTCGGCACGGCCGCCCAGTACGGCGATTCCGGCTGGAAGGACTACTGGAAGAAGCTGAAGGACAACGGAGTCAAGACCGTCGACAGCTGGGAGCTCGCCTACAACCAGGAGTTCTCCGGCTCCGCGGGCGGAAAGAAGGCGAAGGGCGACCGGCCGCTGGTCGTCTCGTACGCCTCCAGCCCGCCGGTCGAGGTGCTGTACTCCGAGCCGCAGCCCACGGTCGCCCCGACCGGCGTCTCCACCGGCACCTGCTTCCGGCAGACCGAGTTCGCGGGTCTGCTGAACGGCGCCAGGAACGAGGCCGGCGGCAAGGCGCTCATCGACTTCCTGATCAGCAAGAAGTTCCAGGAGGACATGCCGCTGCAGATGTTCGTGAACCCCGTGGTCAAGGACGCGAAGCTGCCCGAGCTGTTCACCAAGCACGGTGTGGTGATCGACAAGCCGCAGACCATGGCCCCCGAGAAGATCGCCAAGAACCGTGACCAGTGGATCCAGTCGTGGTCCTCGCTCGTCCTGAAGTAGGCAGGGCACCGGCCTCGGCCGCGTCCCCCAAGGGGAGCGCGACGCGGCTCGGCCTGATGGCCGTGCCCGTCGCGTTCTTCGCGGTGTTCTTCGCCTGGCCCGTCGCCGCGATCGTCGGGCGCGGGCTGAAGAGCGGCGGTGAGTGGCAGTTCGGGCGGGCCGGTGAGACGCTCGGCCGCCCGGACATCCTGGACGTGCTCTGGTTCACCACCTGGCAGGCCCTCGCCTCCACCGCGCTGACCCTGCTGATCGCGCTGCCCGGCGCGTATGTCTTCGCCCGCTTCGACTTCCCCGGCAAGCGGCTGCTGCGTGCCGTGGTCACGGTGCCGTTCGTGCTGCCCACCGTGATGGTCGGCACCGCGTTCCTGGCGCTGGCCGGGCGCGGTGGACTCCTCGACGAGCTGTGGGGCGTACGGCTCGACTCGGGGGTGTGGGCGATCCTGCTCGCCCATGTGTTCTTCAACTACGCGGTGGTGGTCCGGACCGTCGGCGGCCTATGGTCCCAGCTCGATCCGCGCCAGGAGGAGGCCGCGCGGGTCCTGGGCGCCTCCCGGTTCGCCGCCTGGCGGCAGGTCACGCTGCCGGCGCTCGGCCCGGCCGTCGCCGCCGCCTCGCTGATGGTCTTCCTCTTCACCTTCACCTCCTTCGGCGTCGTACAGATCCTCGGGGGACCCGCGTACTCCACGCTGGAAGCGGAGATCTATCGGCAGACCGCGCAGCTGCTGGACCTGCCCACGGCGGCCGTGCTGACGCTGGTCCAGTTCGCCGCGGTCGGCGCGATCCTCGGCGTGCACGCCTGGACCGTGCGGCGGCGGGAGAGCGTGTTGAGGCTCGTCGACCCGGAGCGGACCGCGCGGCGCCCGCGCGGAGCCGGCCAGTGGGCACTCCTCGGAGGCGTCCTGGTCTCCGTCGGTCTGCTGATCCTGCTGCCGCTGGGCGTCCTGGTCGAGCGGTCCCTTGCCGGTCCCGACGGGTACGGCTTCGCCTACTACCGGGCGCTGCAGTCCGTCGACGAGAGCGGGGGCACCTTCCTCGTACCACCGCTGGAGGCGATCTGGAACTCGCTCCAGTACGCCCTGGTCGCCACCGCCATCGCGGTGTTCGTCGGAGGGCTCGCCGCGACCGCGCTCACCAGCAGGGCCGGGCGGCTGGTGCGGGGCTTCGACGCGCTGCTGATGCTGCCGCTCGGGGTGTCGGCCGTCACCGTCGGCTTCGGGTTCCTGATCACGCTGGACGAGCCGCCTCTCGATCTGCGCGCCACGTGGATCCTGGTGCCGCTCGCGCAGGCGCTGGTCGGCGTCCCCTTCGTCGTACGGACCATGCTGCCGGTGCTCCGGGCCGTGGACGGGCGGCTGCGCGAGGCCGCCGCCGTGCTCGGCGCGTCGCCGCTGCGGGCGTGGCGCGAGGTGGACCTGCCCATGGTGCGGCGGGCCGTGCTGATCGCGGCCGGGTTCGCGTTCGCCGTGTCACTGGGAGAGTTCGGCGCCACCGTCTTCATCGCACGGCCCGACCGGCCGACGCTGCCGGTGGCCGTGGCGCGGCTCATCGGGCGGCCCGGCGAGCTCAACTACGGGCAGGCGATGGCTCTTTCGACCATTCTGATGCTGGTGTGCGCGGTGGCTCTGCTCATCCTGGAGCGCCTGCGTACGGACCGCACGTCCGGGGAGTTCTGATGGCATTGCTTCATGTGTCGGACGTGACCGTACGGTTCGGGGACCGGGCCGTGCTCGACGCCGTCGACCTGGAGGTCGCCGAGCACGAGATCGTGTGCGTGCTCGGGCCGAGCGGCAGCGGAAAGTCGACGCTGCTGCGGGCCGTCGCCGGGCTCCAGCCGCTGGGCGGCGGACAGGTGCTGCTGGGCGGCGCCGACCAGCGAGGCGTGCCGGTCCACCGGCGCGGGCTCGGGCTGATGTTCCAGGACCATCAGCTGTTCCCGCAGCGGGACGTCGCCGGCAATGTCGCCTTCGGGCTGCGGATGCGCGGCCTGGGCAGGGCCGAACGGGCGGAGCGTGTACGGGAGCTGCTGGACCTGGTCGGGCTGCCGGGCGCCGGGCGGCGGGCCGTCGCCGAGCTGTCCGGGGGCGAGCAGCAGCGCGTCGCCCTCGCGCGGGCGCTGGCGCCCCGGCCCACCCTGCTGATGCTCGACGAGCCGCTCGGCCAGCTCGACCGCACCCTGCGCGAACGGCTGGTCGTCGAACTGCGGCAGCTCTTCGGACGGCTGGGCACGACCGTGCTCGCCGTCACCCACGACCAGGGCGAGGCCTTCGCGCTCGCGGACCGGGTCGTGGTCATGCGCGACGGGCGGATCGCGCAGACCGGGTCGCCGCTGGAGGTCTGGCAGCGGCCGGCCTGCGAGTTCGTGGCCCGTTTCCTCGGCTTCGACAATGTCGTCGAGGCGACGGTGAGCGGTGAGGCCGCCGACACGGTCTGGGGAAAGGTCCCGGTGCCGCCAGGGTCCCCCCAGGGAGAGCGGAAGGTCCTCGTCCGCCCAGCCGGGGTGCGGATGGGGGACCGGGAGGAGGGGCTGGCCTGCGCGGTCGAGTCCCGCACGTTCCGGGGCAACCACGTCGCCGTACTCCTGCGTCCTCTCGACGGGCCGCCGCTGGAGGCGGAGTGCGCGCTGAGGGACGCGCCCCGGGAAGGGGCGGTGGTGGGCGTGACGTTCGAGGCCGAGGAGGTCGTGGCGCTCGACGCGTGAGGGGGCGCGGCGGGAGCCTTCACGGCCGGGGTTACCGGTGGTGTACGGGGGTGGTGAACGCCGGATCGGTGAGCTCGGGCGACCCGGGGGCCCCGCGGGCTTCCGGGGCCTCGGGGACGGGTGCTGCTTCCGGGGCGGTCTCCGCCGCTCCGAACCAGGCCACCGCGACCGCTCCCGCCACCGCCAGGACGAAGCCGGCGACGGCCGGCCAGGCGAATCCGGGACGGGACGCGTCGCCCAGCCACCACACGCCGATCATGCCCGGAAGGACGGTCTCGCCGACCACCAGCGCCGCCGTAGCGCCGTTCACCGAGCCGAGTTGCAGAGCGACCGTGTGCAGATACATGCCGCCGATGCCGGCGACCAGGATCGCGTAGAGCGCCGGGTCGGCCAGCAGGGTGGCGAGGTCGAACGGGTCGACGCCGTGCAGTACGCGCACGCCGACGCCCAGCGCGCCGAAGCCGAGACCCGACAGAAGACCGGCGAGGATCGCCGCACGGGCGCCCAGCAGCCGTACGGCGAGGGTGCCGCCGGCCATCAGCAGCGACGAGATCCCCAGCAGCCACCAGTGGGTGGCGATCGGGGTGTGACCGCTTCCCTCGGCACCCGCCGCGCTCGCGAGCAGGACCAGGGCCGAGCAGACGACGGCGATCGACGCCCATTCCTTGCGGGTCAGCCGGATCCCCAGCAGCTTCACGCTCAGCATCGCGGTGATCACCAGGTTGGCGCTGATCACCGTCTGCGACAGGAACAGCGGGAGCAGCCGTGCGGCCAGCGCGCCGAGTCCGAAGCCGATGAAGTCGAGGATCGTCCCGACGATGAACTCCCAGGTCATCGCGGCTTTGGCGGTGGAGGACAGGTTCGGGCCGCCGTGTTGGGTGACGCCTGAGGAGGCCGCCTCACGGCGGGCTGACCTGCGGGAGCCCACGGCCTGCAGGACCGATCCCGTGCCGTAGCAGATCGAGGCCGCGACAGCCGTCAGGAGTCCAATGAGCACCGATAGCTCCGTTCACGTCGGGGTCGGTCAGGGGTTCGCCCTGTTCGTTCCGACTGGCAGACGCGGGATTCGGCGTGCGCGTTGCCTCCGTGGCGGAAATCCGTGGTCAGCGGGGTTCCGGGGCAGCGGCGCGTACCGGGTCAGAGGTCCGGCCGGTTCGGCTTCATGGCGTGGTCGGTGTGGTCGGCGTGCTGGGTGTGCTCGGCGTGCTCGGCGTCAGGGCCCGCAGGGCGTGCGGTGCCTCGTCCACCGAGTCGACGAGGGCGATCCGGGCGGCCATCGGGCGTTCGGCGGCCAGTGCCCGGAGCAGGGGCCAGGCGGGGAGCCGCTCGGTCCAGTGGGCGCGGTTCACCAGGACCATGGGGGTCGGCTCGCCCCGGGACTCGTAGTAGTTGGGAGTGCTGTTGTCGAAGATCTCCTGGACGGTGCCGGCCGCGCCCGGAAGGAAGATCACGCCGGCGTTGCAGCGGGCGAGCAGGCCGTCCTCGCGGGTGGCGTTGGCGAAGTACTTGGCGATGTGGCCGGCGAAGGCGTTCGGCGGCTCGTGGCCGTAGAACCAGGTGGGGATGCCGACCGAGTCACCGCCCTTGGGCCAGCGGGCGCGCACCTCGAGGGCGGCCCGGGCCCACTCCGTGACGGAGGGGGCGAACGAGGGTGCCTTGGCGAGGAGTTCGAGGGCCTCGTCCAGGACGTCGTCGGGGTACGGGGCGGTGTACGCGCCGAGGTTCGCGGCCTCCATCGCGCCCGGTCCGCCGCCGGTGGCGACGGTCAGCCCGCTCCGGGCGAGCGACCGGCCGAGCCGGGCCGCGCCGGCGTACGCGTCGGTGCCCCGGGCCATGGCGTGGCCGCCCATGACGCCCACCACCCGGGCGCCGACGAGGAGTTCGTCGAGGGCGTCGGAGATCGCGTCGTCGTGGATCGAGCGGAGCATCGACGCGAAGATGTCGCCGTCCGCCTTGGTCCGCTGGAACCAGGCGTAGGCGAGGGCGTCGGGGGTGGCGTCGTAGCCCTCGGGGTCGAGACCGGCGAAGAGCTCGGCGGGGGAGTACAGAAGCCCGCGGTACGGATCGAACGGCACGTGCGGCACGGGCGGGAAGACGAGCGCGCCGTCGGCCCGGACCTTGGCGGCGGCCTCGGGCTGCATGGGGCAGCCGAGGAAGACGGCGCCGGTGGTGTCGCGGGAGAGCAGCGCGAAGGTGCGGTCGGTGAGGTCGAGCGACTGCAGCCGGTACCCGACGAGCGAGCCGCGGTGGACGACGGCGTCGAACTCTTCCAGCGTCTCCACCTCCCGGTCGTGACCGTGAGGGGTGGCGGGCTCGGTGGGTTCGTAGGGGTGCGCCATGCGGCCACGATAGGCCCTGCCCGGGCCCGCCTTCGGCGGGGGCGGTGCGGGTTCTGGCTGTGGAGGCGCGGCGGGCCGGCCGCGCGTGGGCCGGCTTCGCGCCGCTGAGACGTGGCCGCGCGGGAGCCGGTCCCGGGCGGCTTGGCGCGGCAGGAACCGGTAGCGGCGCCCCCCGCCCGTACGCGGGACCGGCCTGCGTGGCCGGCCGTGGAGGTGGGACGCCTCGGCGCCGGACCATGGTGCGCGGGTCGGGTCCTCGCCACTGGGGCGCGGAACCGCGAGCGGTGCCGAGCGGGGGCAGGCCCGGCGGCCGCGCTGGTCGCGCGGACCATCAGGTGCCCGGGCGCCTTGGTGCTGCGGGAGGGACTGTCTCGAGCCCCCCGTACGCGGGACCGGCCTGCCTGGCCGGTCCGCTGCCGGGGTGGGTCCGGATCGGCGGGGGCGGGCGGCGGCCCGGCGCCGGTGATGCGTGGTCGCCCGTGGTGGCGCGGGCCTGCACCTGGCGGCGGCCCGGCCGATGAGGCGCGGTCCCCGTCGCCCCGCGCCGCCGAGGCGCCCCGGACCCTCAGCCCCTCAGAGGAACCGCCGCCAGTGCCGACACCGCCCACGTCAAGGGGGTAAAGACCAGAAGGAGGGTGCAGGCGCGCATGGTCGCCGCCGTGCGGAGGGCCGCGGGTGGGGCGCCCATGCGGAGGAGGGAGGCGGTGGCCTCCGCGCGTGCCTGTTTGGATTCCAGGGCCGCCGTCAGGAGGGTCGCCGTCGTGCAGGCCAGCACGAGCGAGCCGCCCAGGCCCGTCAGGGGGCCGAAGGGGGAGTGGAGGGTCGTCGCGGCGAGGCAGCCGGAGACGACCGCGCACACCACGCCCAGCGGGCGGCCGATGCGGCGGGCCTCGGTCATCAGGACGCGGCCCGCGAGGAGGCGGGTGGCGCCCGGGCGCATCGTCTGGAGGAGGCGGCCGCACAGGTGGGTGACGCCGGGGCCCGCGACCGCCAGACCCAGGGCCGTGAGGGCCCACCCCGCGAGGACGCCGGCCGGGCTGCCGTCGTAGTCGCCGGGCAGCGGCGTCGACGCGTTGCCGGTGTCGCGGCCCGCGTAGGTCTCCACCGCCAGGCCCACCGCCAGCAGCGCCACGCCCCACGGCAGGCCCGCCGGAGCGGCCGGCGGTCGGTCGTCCGGCAGCGGCCTGCGGGGCCGCAGTGCCACCGCCGCCGCGACCGACGAGAGGACCGGTACCAGCGCCAACAGGGTCAGCGCAGCGCCCAGCGGCAGGGGCTGGTCCGCGGCCAGCAGTTCGGCCGCCGCGCCGTCGAAGGGGAAGCCGGTGATGTCCCCCCGCAGATGCAGGTAGAACAGCAGCGCGACCGCGGAGCCGAGGGTGCAGGAGACGGCCGTCGACGCGGCCGCGACGGCCGTCAGCCGGCCGGGACCGAGCCCGACGGCGGAGTAGCCCGGCCGTGGCTGGGTGGTGGGGTCCGTCCGGGCCACGGCGACGGCGAAGTACACGGCGGTGGCGAGCGGGACCATGCACCACAGCAGCCGCGCCCAGGACATCGCCGGGTCGGTGGGGTGGCCCACGGCGTATCCGAGGGTGCACAGCAGCAGGAAGCCGACCCCCGCGCTGGCGGCGGCGACCAGGAGCCGCCGCAGCAGGACGAGGGGGTGGCTGCCGCGGGCTAGACGGAGAGCGAGCACGCGGTGATGCCCTCCGCCCCGGTCGGCCGACCGCCTGTGGAGTTCACGCGCCGCCCGTCGAGCAGCGCCACCGTCCGGTCGCCGAGCGTCGCGATCTCCGCGTCGTGCGTGGCGAGGACCACGGTGATGCGGTGCGAGCGCGCGGCGGTGGTGAGGGTGCGCAGGACCTGTGCCCCGTCCGCCCGGTGGAGCGTGGCCGTGGGCTCGTCCGCGTACAGCACGGACGGAGTGGTGACCAGCGCCCGGGCCAGGGAGATCCGCTGGCGCTCGGCCTGGAGCAGGGCGTGCGGCCGCTTGGCCGCGCAGCCGCCGATGTCCAGCCGCTCCAGCCACTCCATGGCCGTCGCCCTGGCGGCGCGCCGCGAGGAGCCGCGCAGCAGCAGGGGCAGGGCGGCGTTCTCCCAGGCGTTCAGTTCGGGGACGAGCTCGGGCTCCGGGCCGATCCAGCCGAAGCGCTCGCGGCGCAGCCGTTCGCGCTGGAGGGGGCTCATCGTGTGGACGGGGCTGCTGTTGAACCAGACTTCGCCCTGTTCGGCCACGAGCCGGCCGGACAGGCACTTCAGGAGTGTGGTCTTGCCCGAGCCGCGCGGGCCGGTCACCGCGAGGATCTCTCCCTCGCGGATGCCGAGGGAGACACCGCTCAGCGCGGGTGAGCCGCTCAGCGAGCAGTGCAGGGAACGCGCCCAGAGTACGTCGTTGTCAGGCGGGGCCACCATGGCGTACACCTCGGTATCTCGGTATCAGATCTGATCTGTCTTCCCCCGTCCGGGGGAACGAAGGGCGGGCCGATCGGTCACTGGGCACCGTAAGGATTCAGATCCGGGTGTACGGACAGCACGCGGCCCGGGTACGCCCCATCCACTCGGATGGAGGCATACTCGGGCCGTCACGCCGCGGGGGTCGGCGTGAAGATCAGAGCTTGGTCCAGGCCTCGGTGAGGGTGGCCCGGAGGATCTGCTCGATCTCGTCGAAGGTGGACTGGTCCGCGATCAGCGGCGGAGCCAGCTGGATGACCGGGTCGCCACGGTCGTCGGCACGGCAGTACAGACCGTTCTCGTACAGCGCCTTGGAGAGGAAGCCGTAGAGCACGCGCTCGGTCTCCTCGTCCGTGAAGGACTCCTTGGTGACCTTGTCCTTGACGAGCTCGATGCCGTAGAAGAAGCCGTTGCCGCGGACGTCGCCGACGATCGGAAGGTCGTGCAGCTTCTGCAGCGTCGAGAAGAAGTTGCCCTCCTGGTCCAGCACGTGCTGGTTCAGGCCCTCCTTGTCGAAGATGTCGAGGTTGGCGATCGCCACGGCGGACGAGACCGGGTGGCCACCGAAGGTGTAGCCGTGCAGGAAGGTGTTGTCGCCCTTGTAGAACGGCTCGGCGAGGCGGTCCGAGACGATGCATGCACCGATCGGGGAGTAGCCCGAGGTCATGCCCTTGGCGCAGGTGATCATGTCCGGCACGTAGCCGAACTTGTCACAGGCGAACATCGTGCCCAGGCGGCCGAAGGCGCAGATCGTCTCGTCCGAGACGAGCAGCACGTCGTACTGGTCGCAGATCTCGCGGACGCGCTGGAAGTACCCGGGCGGCGGCGGGAAGCAGCCACCGGCGTTCTGCACCGGCTCCAGGAAGACGGCCGCGACGGTCTCGGGGCCCTCGAAGAGGATCTGCTGCTCGATCTGGTCGGCGGCCCAGCGACCGAAGGCCTCGGGGTCGTCGCCGTGGATCGGGGCGCGGTAGATGTTGGTGTTCGGCACCTTGTGCGCGCCGGGGACCAGCGGCTCGAAGGGGGCCTTCAGGGCCGGCAGGCCGGTGATCGACAGGGCGCCCTGCGGGGTGCCGTGGTAGGCGACCGCGCGCGAGATGACCTTGTACTTGGTGTGCTTGCCCTGCAGCTTGAAGTACTGCTTGGCGAGCTTCCAGGCGGTCTCGACGGCCTCGCCGCCACCGGTGGTGAAGAAGACCTTGTTCAGGTCACCGGGGGCGTACTGCGCCAGACGCTCGGCGAGCTCGACGGCCTTGGGGTGCGCGTACGACCACACGGGGAAGAACGCGAGCTCCTGGGCCTGCTTGTACGCGACCTCGGCAAGCTCCTGGCGGCCGTGTCCGGCGTTGACCACGAACAGGCCGGCCAGACCGTCGAGGTAGCGCTTGCCCTTGTCGTCGAAGATGTAGGTGCCCTCACCACGCACGATGGTGGGGACAGGCGAGTTCTCGTACGACGACATGCGGGTGAAGTGCATCCACAGGTGGTCGTAGGCGGTCTTGGAGAGGTCCTTGCTCACGGCTATCGGGTTCCCCACATATAGGTCTGCTTCTTGAGCTTGAGGTAGACGAAGCTCTCGGTGGAGCGCACGCCGGGGAGGGTGCGGATGCGCCTGTTGATCACATCCAGCAGGTGGTCGTCGTCCTCGCAGACGATTTCCACCATCAGGTCGAACGAGCCCGCGGTCATCACCACGTACTCGCACTCGGCCATCTCGGTCAGTGCGTCGGCGACCGGATCCAGATCACCCTCGACGTTGATGCCGACCATCGCCTGCCGCCGGAATCCCACGGTGAGCGGGTCGGTGACGGCGACGATCTGCATGACTCCCTGGTCGAGCAGCTTCTGGACGCGCTGCCGCACGGCCGCTTCGGAGAGGCCCACGGCCTTGCCGATGGCGGCGTACGGACGGCGACCGTCCTCCTGGAGCTGTTCGATGATCGCCAGGGAGACGGCATCGATCGTCGGGGACGAACCGTTTCCGGTCCTGGATTCTGCGCTTCGACTGGCCACACCTTCACTCTGCACCGAGACTCGTCTGTCACGCAACCCCAAACCGATGAAATTCGTTGTTGAAGTATCGTGATCTTACCGAATCCGAAGTTGTGGGGGGTCGGGACTGTCGAAAGCGTCCCCTGAGCGACTAGGGTGGGATGTCTCATCCCTCGGACACTCCGAGGGCATCCGAGCTAGGACAGAACGACAGGAGGGCTGGCACGTGACCACCGAGCTGCGCCGGCTGCGTAACTACATCAACGGGGAATTCCGGGACGCCGCCGACGGGAGGACGATCGACGTCGTCAACCCGGCCACGGGCGAGGTGTACGCCACGTCGCCGCTGTCCGGTCAGGCCGACGTCGACGCCGCGATGGACGCCGCCGCGGCCGCGTTCCCCGCATGGCGGGACACCACCCCGGCCGAGCGCCAGAAGGTACTGCTGAGGATCGCGGACGCCTTCGAGGAGCGGGCCGAGGAACTCGTCGCCGCCGAGGTCGAGAACACCGGCAAGCCGGCCGGCCTCACCGCGAGCGAGGAACTGCCGCCGATGGTGGACCAGATCCGCTTCTTCGCCGGCGCCGCCCGGATGCTCGAAGGCCGTTCGGCCGGCGAGTACATGGAGGGGATGACCTCCATCATCCGCCGCGAGCCCGTCGGCGTCTGCGCCCAGGTGGCGCCCTGGAACTACCCGATGATGATGGCCGTGTGGAAGTTCGCCCCGGCGCTCGCCGCGGGCAACACGGTCGTCCTCAAGCCGTCCGACACGACCCCGGCGTCGACCGTCCTGATGGCCGAGATCATCGGGCAGATCGTCCCCAAGGGCGTCTTCAACGTCCTGTGCGGCGACCGCGAGACGGGCCGCGCGATGGTCGAGCACCCGACCCCGGCGATGGCCTCCATCACCGGTTCCGTACGGGCGGGCATGCAGGTCGCCGAGTCGGCGGCCAAGGACGTCAAGCGCGTCCACCTGGAGCTGGGCGGCAAGGCGCCGGTCGTCGTCTTCGAGGACACCGACATCGCCAAGGCCGTCGAGGACATCTCGGTGGCGGGCTTCTTCAACGCGGGCCAGGACTGTACGGCCGCGACCCGCGTGCTGGTCCACGAGTCCATCCACGACGAGTTCGTGTCCGCCCTGGCCAAGGCCGCGGCCGACACCAAGACCGGTCAGCCGGACGACGAGGACGTGCTCTACGGTCCGCTCAACAACGCCAACCAGCTCGCGCAGGTGACCGGCTTCATCGAGCGGCTCCCCGCGCACGCCAAGGTCGAGGCGGGCGGCCACCGGGTCGGCGACAAGGGCTACTTCTACGCCCCGACCGTCGTCTCCGGCCTCAAGCAGGACGACGAGATCATCCAGAACGAGGTCTTCGGCCCGGTCATCACCGTCCAGCCCTTCCGCGACGAGGAGCAGGCGCTGGAGTACGCGAACGGCGTCGAGTTCGCCCTCGCGTCCTCGGTGTGGACCAAGGACCACGCCCGGGCGATGCGGATGTCGAAGTCGCTGGACTTCGGCTGTGTGTGGATCAACACCCACATCCCGCTGGTCGCCGAGATGCCGCACGGCGGATACAAGAAGTCCGGCTACGGCAAGGACCTGTCCGCGTACGGCTTCGAGGACTACACGCGCATCAAGCACGTGATGACGTCGCTCGGCTGACGGTTCCTCACCCGCACGACGAAGCGGCCCCGGCGATCCTCCGCCGGGGCCGCTCCCGTCCGTCCGCTCCCGTCGTTCCTACCGAGTCCCGCCGGGATGTCCCGCCCTGCGTGCGCCGTCGGGGATTCCCCGCGAGGCCCGCCTCAGGCGCGGTGCAGGGCCAGCAGCACCCGCCAGACCTGGCCCGCCATCTCCCGGGCGTGGTCTTCCGGACCCCCGTCCGGCTCGCCGAGAAGACCGTTGATCCAGTCCGCCAGCAGTCCCGTGAAGGTGGCGGCGACCGCCGAGGCCATCAGTTCGGCGTTCGGGGAGCCCGCCAACCGCCGCTCGCGCAGGCTGCGTTCCCGCAACTCGCGGTGGAGCAGCTCACCCAGCGGGCCGCCGCCGCCCGGTAGCAGCAGCGCCCGGTAGAGGGCCCCGCGCTGCGCGACGCCGGCGAAGAAGGCGAGCAGCGCCGGCGGTGGTGCGTCCGGGGCGGGCGTCCCGCGCCAGGCGTGCAGCGCCTCCACCGCGTCGCGGACGACCTCGGCGCAGGCGTCGACGGCCAGGGCCCGCAGGTCCGGGTAGTGGAGATAGAAGGTGGCCCGGCCGACGCCGGCGCGGCGTACCAGGGCGGCCACCCCGACCTCGTCGAGCGGGCGTTCGGCGCACTCCCGCAGCAGGGCGAGCCGCAGCTTCTCGCGGGTGCGGGCCGCCCTCGGATCGGCCGCCGCGCTCATCCGGCCGCCAGGACGGCGGCCAGGGCGAGCGCCCCGGGCAGGGCCTGGGCGACGAGGATGCGCCGGTTGGCGGTCGCGCCGCCGTAGATCCCGGCGACCACCACACAGCCGAGGAAGAAGATCCGCACGTGGTACCCGGTCGGGTCGGCGGCGATGAGGCCCCAGACCAGACCCGCGGCGAGAAAGCCGTTGTAGAGGCCCTGGTTGGCGGCGAGGGGAGCGGTGGCGCGAGCCATGTCCGCGTCGAAGCCGGAGAGCCCGCGCCCGGGCGCCCGCTCCCACAGGAACATCTCCAGCACCAGGATGTAGACGTGCAGGGCGGCGACCAGAGCGACCAGTACATGCGCGGCCACGTTCATCGGGGTACGTCCTTTCTGGACAGGTGTCCAGTAAGTATAGACACACGTCCAGGAGTGCGCGGCGAGGGTGAGGGGGCGACAGGGTGTCGTCCGGGGAGCACCCCGCCGGGACGCAGCGTCCATTGCCGCGCCCGCACGGGCCCCGGCATCCTTCCGAGGTGCGAGCGATCCCGAATGAACTCATGTCCCGGCGGTCCCTCCTGCGCGGCCTCGGCGCCTCGGCTGCCGGAGTCGCTCTCGCCGGATGCGGGGTGCCGGCCGCCTACGTCGAGCCGGGCGACCGGGGCGGGCGGGACCTCTCCGCGCACGACGGAGCGCTCGACTTCGCCAACTGGCCGCTGTACATCGACACCGATGACGACGACACCTCCGCGCGCCCCACGCTCGCCGCCTTCACGGAGCGGACCGGGATCTCCGTCCGCTACACCGAGGAGATCAACGACAACGACGAGTTCTTCGGGAAGATCAGCCCGGCTCTGATGAACCATCAGGAGACCGGCCGCGATCTCGTGGTCATCAGCGACTGGATGGCCGCCCGGTTCGTACGCCTCGGCTGGGTGCAGGAGATGGACCGCTCCAGGCAGCCGAACATCTCCAGGTACCTCGACCCGCAGCTCGCCTCGCCCGCGTTCGACCGGGGGCGCACGCACAGCGTGCCCTGGCAGTCCGGGATCACCGGAATCGCCTACAACCGCGAGAAGCTCGGCCGGGAGATCAAGTCCACACAGGACCTGTGGGCCCGTGACCTGCGCGGCAAGGTCACCCTGCTGTCCGGGCTCGACGAGTCCTTCGCGCTGCTGATGCAGGGCCAGGGAGTCGACGTGACCCGGTGGACCGCCGACGACTTCCACGACATGTGCGAGCGGATCGAGGGGCTGGTGCGCGACAAGCACATCCGCCGCTTCACCGGCAACGACTACATCAAGGACCTGTCGACCGGGGACGTCCTCGCCTGCCAGGCGTACTCGGGCGACGTCATCCAGCTCCAGGCCGACAACCCGGAGATCGAGTTCGTGGTCCCGGAGGAGGGAGCCGAGCTCTGGGCGGAGAGCCTGATGATCCCCAACCTCGCACGCCACAAGGCCAATGCCGAACAGCTCGTGGACTACTACTACGAGCCCGAGGTCGCCGCCGAGCTGGCCGCGTGGGTCAACTACGTCTGTCCCGTCCCGGCCGCCCGCGACGTCCTCGCCGGCTCCAAGGACAAGGAGCTCGCGGCGCTCGCCGAGGACCCGCTGATCTTTCCCGACGGCGCGATGCGTCAACGTCTCGCGATCGCCCGGGACATCACGTCCGAGGAGCGGGCCGGGTTCGCGAAGCGATGGAACTCGATCGCCGGTCTGTGAGTTGTCGGGGCATGAACTCAGCTGTCACCTATGGGCTCTTGGCGGCGTGGGCGCTGCACGACGCCGAGGAGCTCGCCTTCGGGCCGCGCTGGGTGCGGGAGAACCTCCCCGCCCTGCGCGAGCGGTTCCCGGGTGTCCCCGAGAAGGTGTGGAAGGCCATGGAGGCCGTGGACGAGCGGGAGTTCGCCGTCGCGGTCGGCGTCATGGGAGCGGTCGTGGCCTCCGCCGCCGTCGCCGGCCACCGCTCCGGGGGCCGGTCCGCCTTCTACCAGGGTGCTCTCAACGGCTTCGGCCTGCACGGTCTGGTGCATCTCGCCCAGGCCGCCGCCGTCCGCGGCTACACCCCCGGATCGGCGACCTCGCCGCTGCTCGTCGTCCCCTTCACCCTCTGGGCGCGGGGCCGCCTGCGGCGCGAGGGCGTCCTGAAGCCGGCGCGGGCGCGCGACGTCGTGACGGGTCTGGCGGTGGCGGCGGGCGCCACCGTGTTCTCGCACGCGATCGCCCGGAAGGTCAGCGGACACCCCAGTTTTTGAACGTGTTCATGCGGGGCGTACGCTGCGGACATGAGCGAGACCGACGGGCCGAGAGCCCTCCTGCGGCGCATCCGCGTGTGGTTGGCCGTCTTCATCGTCTGCCTGGTCCTGAGCGGGCTGACCGCCTTCCCCCTCGTCACCGAACTGCGGCTGGTGGAAGACGCGTTGAGCTCCTGGGCCGCCCCCGCCGCCGACACCTTCCCGGGTCTCGCGCAGTGGATCGAGCGAGTCCGGGTCGGCCTCGACGTCACCGACGCCGAGCACCCCTTCCTGCTGTACGGCACCGACTGGCTCGCCTTCGCGCACCTCGTCATCGCCGTCGCCTTCTACGGCCCCTACCGCGACCCCGTCCGCAACATCTGGGTGATCGAATTCGGCATGATCGCCTGCGCGGGGATCATCCCGCTCGCCCTGATCTGCGGACCGATCCGCGGCATCCCCTTCTGGTGGTCGGTCATCGACATGTCCTTCGGGGTCTTCGGGGTGATCCCGCTGCTCGTCGTGCGCCGCATGATCAAGCGGCTGGAGACGCTGACGCGGGCTGCCGGGGGGCAGCCCGCGCCCGCGGCCGCCTGACCCACCGGCGGCGCGGACCATGACCGCGGGACCGGTGACCGGGGTCAGACGGTGGGCCTGCCGAAGGTGGCCACCATGACGTTCAGCGCCGTGGCGTTCGTGTCCTGCCCCTTCGCGCTCGTCGCGTTGACGCTGTAGACGAGGGTGCGGGAGAGATCGCGGGTGGCCGCCACGGCCGCGTTGTAGCCCCAGCGGCCGCCCGTCTTGCCCCACACCTCCCGCCCGCCCAGCTTCTTCATGGCCAGGCCCGCGGAGAACGCGGCCGGTCCACCGGACGTGAAGTCCCGGACGCCCGCGCCCGGCAGCGTGAACATCTCCTCGAGGAGCGGGCCGCGCACCACCTGTCCCCGGAACAGCGCCGTCGTGAACCGCTCCAGGTCCGCGGTGGTGGAGATGATGTCACCCGCCGCCCAGCCGTCCGTCGTCCCCCACACCGACACGTCCCGCAGCCCGGTCGTGCCGTCTTCCAGACGCATTGTCTGGTAGCCGTGGTTGTGCGGGCCGTGGATCCGGGGATCGGCGCCCGGGAAGGACGTGCCGCGCAGCCCGAGCGGCTGCAGCACGCGCTGCGCCACCTGGTCCTCGAACCGGTCGCCGGTCACCCGCTCGATCAGCAGCCCCGCGATCGTGTAGCCGATGTTGAGGTAATGCTGCTTCTCGCCCGGGGCGAACTCCGGCCCCTTGGCCGTCGCCGAGCGGACCATGTCACGCGGGTCGTGCCGGACGAAACGGTTCGCGTACCACTCCTCGACCGTGCTCCCGGCGAAGTCCGGAGCCGGGATGCCGTGCGTGTGGTTGAGCAGCTGTCGGACGGTGACCCTGCCGTAGGCCGCCGGGATCAGTTCCGGAAGGTACGAGCGGGCCGACCGGTCGAGGTCCAGCCTGCCCTCCGTCGCCAGCTGCAGCGCCACTGCCGCCGTGAACACCTTCGTCACCGAGCCGGCCCGGAAGCGGGCCCGCGGGTCCGCCGCCCGGCCGCTGCGCAGATCGTGCACCCCGGAGCTGCCGAGCCAGGCGCCCTCGGTGCCCCCGACCCGTACCAGCGCGGCGGTCGCCCCGGCGTTCGGCAGCCCGGCGATCGCGGCCTCCAGGGCGGCGTCCGTCTGCCGCGCGGACACGACCGCCGGCGCCTGGTCCGCGGCGGCCGGAAGGACCGAGGGGCCCGCGGCGACCCCGAGGACGAGGGCCGCGGCGATCAGGGCGCGGGTACGGCTGTTCATGGTCAACTCCTGGGACGTGAGCCGTCGTTCTGACGGACTCCATCCTGTTGACCAGCGGCTTCGCGCGAATCGCCGCGGCGGGCGGTCTTCCGCGGTCACTTCCTCGCCGGTGCGGGGGAGGCGGCCGGTCCCCCGCCTCCCCCGGCCGGGGGAGAGCCCGCCGCGATCAGCCCCGTCTCGTACGCGCAGATGACCGCCTGGATCCGGTCCCGCAACCCCAGCTTGGCGAGCACATGACCCACATGCGTCTTGACGGTGTGCTCGCTGACCACCAGGGACACGGCGATCTCGGCGTTCGACAGCCCCCGCGCGAGCAGCAGCAGCGTCTCGCGCTCCCGGCCCGTCAGCACATCCAGCCGGGGGTCGGGGCGGGAGGTACGCGGCGCCGGCCTCGTGTACTCCTCGATCAGCCGGCGCGCCACGGACGGGGCCAGCAGCGAATCCCCCCGCGCCACCACCCGCACCGCGTGCACCAGATCGTCCCGGCGGACGTCCTTGAGGAGAAAGCCGCTCGCACCCGCGTGCAGCGCCTCGTAGACGTACTCGTCCGAGTCGAAGGTCGTCAGCATCACAGTGCGGCACCCGGTCGCGCTGATCGCGCGGCAGGCCTCGATGCCGTCCACGCGCGGCATCCGGATGTCGAGCAGCGCCACATCGGGACCGTGGCGGCGCACCGCCTCCACGGCCTCGGCGCCGTCACCCGCCTCCGCGACCACGTCGATGTCCGGCTGGGCGCCCAGGATCATCGCGAAGCCACTGCGGACCAGCTCCTGGTCGTCGGCCACCACCACACGGATCGTCAACTCCCCACCTCCGCCGAGGAGGGTACGGGGATGCGGACCCGTACCTCGAACCCGCGGCCGTCCGGCCCCGGCCCGGTGACCGCCGTGCCGCCGTGCGCGGCCGCCCGTTCCCGGACGCCGATCAGCCCGTGCCCGCCACCGGACGCGCCGCCCGGCCCGCGTCCGTCGTCGGTCACCGAGATCTCCAGGATCCTTGGGCCGTACGTGAGAGCGACGCGGGCGGTCCGGGCGTCCGCGTGCTTCACCACGTTCGTCAGTGACTCCTGGACGATCCGGTGCACCGTCGCCTCCAGCGCCGCGGGCAGCGGGCGCGCCTCGCCCCGGGGGTCGTACTCCACCCGCAGTCCGCTCGCCCGCACCCGCTCCACCAGCTCGGGCAGGGCGGCGAGGTCCGGCTGCGGGGCCCGCGGGGCGTCGCCGCTCGCCCGGTCGTCCCGCAGCACGCCCAGGATCCGCCGCAACTGCGCCATGGCGTCCCGGCCCGCCTCCGAGATGGCGTCGAAGGCGGCCTCCGCCCGATCCGGCGCCGTCCGCACGGCCACCGGGCCCGCCTCCGCCTGCACGATCATCAGGCTCACGGCGTGGGACAGGATGTCGTGCATCTCCCGGGCGATCCGGGCGCGTTCGCGCGCGGCGGCCTGCTCGGCCTCGATCCGGTTCGCCCGCCGGCGCGTGTCGGTCAGGCGGCCGAAGACGTACGCGGCGGCGAAGACGAACAGGGAGAACGTCAGCTCCCTCGCCGACCGGGTGTTGAGCCAGACCGACATGGGCACCGCCACCACGAGCAGGGCCAGCGTGAAGAGCCGCTTCGCGGGCGGCGAGAGCTCGGCGATCGTGTAGACGATGACCAGACCGGTGTAGGGGAGGGGCTGGCCGGGGCCCTCCAGGGCCAGCTTGTATAGCGCGCTCGCCGCCAGGATCGCGAAGAGGACGGCGAGCGGGGCCCGGCGCCGCCAGACCAGCGGCACGACGGTGAGCGTGGTCAGCCCGTACGCGGGCCAGGTCGCCGGCTCCAGCTCGGGCGGGCGCGGCACCACGAACGGCATCGTCATCGCCGCCTGCACCACCAGCGCGATCCCGGTGTCCACGGCTCGCGGATGGGACCCGGACAGGGCCCGGACCCGGCGCCACCGCCCTCGTATCTCTCTCTGGACGTCCACTACGGCTTGCGGCCCACCGCGCCGAACTGCGCCACTTCGGACGCCGACGCGAACCGCCAGCGCGCGCAGGAGACGATGCCTGGCTCCAAGATCTCCAGACCGTCGAGGAACGAGGTGAACTCGGCGCGGGTACGGGCCCTGATCGGCGGGGTCGCGTTCTCGTTCCAGAACGCCATCGCCGCCACGTTCCCCTCGCCGCCGAGCTCCGGCTCCAGCGTCGGATGGGTGAGGACGAGATGGCTGCCCGACGGCATCGCGTCCATCAGCGTCCGCACGATGGCCCGCGCCTCGCCGGTGTCCAGGACGAAGTTGAGGATGCCCAGCATTATCACCGCGACCGGCTGCTCCAGGTCCAGCGTCGCCGCGGCCCCCTCGAGGATCTTCCGTGGCTGGTGGGCGTCCGCGTCGAGGTACTCGGTGACGCCCTCCGGGGAGCTGGTCAGCAGGGCGCGCGCGTGCGTCAGGACGATCGGGTCGTTGTCGACGTAGACGACACGCGCCCGGGGGGCGATGCGCTGCGCCACCTCATGGGTGTTGTCGACGGTGGGAAGCCCCGTACCGATGTCCAGGAACTGCCGGATCCCCGCCTCACCCGCGAGATGCGTCACCGTCCGGCCCAGGAACGCCCGGTCCGCGCGCGCGACTTCGCCGATGCTCGGATACATCCCGGTGACCTGGTCACCGACCGCCCGGTCCACCGGGTAGTTGTCCTTGCCGCCCAGCCAGTAGTTCCAGACCCTGGCGTTGTGCGCGATGTCGGTGCGGATGCGGCCGTTCGTCGGATCCGTCACGCCGGCGATCCCTTCCGTAGTACGGCGGTCAGCGCTTCCACACGGTTGGTCGTGATCGCGTCCACCCCGTGCGCGATCAGCCTACGCATGGTGCGCTTGGTGTCCGCGGTCCACGCCGAGACCAGCAGGCCGTCCCGGTGCACCCGCTCGGCCAGCTCCCGACTCACCAGCCCGAAGCGGTAGTTGAGCCAGCGCGGCTTCACCGCGTCGAGCAGCGCGGGACGCGCCGGCGCCAGGGTGTCCCAGGTGAGCGCCACCGCGGCGCCGGGATCGGCGGCCCGGACCTGGAGCATCGCGGTGGGGCCGCCCGTGTAGGACGTACGCTCGCCGGCGCCGCACTCGCGGACCGTGCCGACGATGTCCCGGACCGCCGCCTCCGTCGCGCCCGGCAGATCGAGCATCAGGGGCGACGGACCGGCGGCGAGCAGCGCCTCGCGCAGCGTCGGGACACCGCCCCCGGTCAGCCCCGTCACCTCGGCGTGGGTCAGCGTGCCCAGCGGACGGTCGTGGCCCCACAGTCGCTTGAGCGTGGCGTCGTGCAGCAGCACGGGCACGCCGTCGCGGGTGAGCCGGACGTCGACCTCGACGATGTCCGCGCCCTTCCCGATCGCGGAGGCGATCGAGAAGAGCGTGTTCTCGCGGGCCCGGTAGGGGTCGCCGCGGTGGCCTACGACAGTGACGGTGCGCATGGCCCCCATTGTCACCGCCGGGGGCGCGCGCCGCGGTGCTTACCGCGCCGCGAAGGCCTCGGTGTAGGTGTCGATCTCCGCGGCGATCCGCGCCTTGCCCGCCGGGTCAAGGAACGACGCCTCGACGGCGTTCTTCGCGAGCGCGGCGAGGCCCCGCTCGTCGAGGTCGAGCAGCCGGGCCGCCACCGCGTACTCGTTGTTGAGGTCGGTGCCGAACATCGGCGGATCGTCGCTGTTGATGGTCACCAGGACGCCGGCGCGCACCATCTCCTTGATGGGGTGCAGGTCGAGGTCGGTGACGGCGCGGGTGGCGATGTTGGAGGTGGGGCAGACCTCCAGCGGGATCCGGTGCTCGGCCAAGTGCGCGAGGAGCTCCGGGTCCTGGGTGGCGCTGGTGCCGTGGCCGATGCGCTCGGCCCGCAGATCGGTCAGCGCGTCCCAGATGGTCTGGGGGCCCGTCGTCTCACCGGCGTGCGGGACGCTGTGCAGCCCGGCGGCGATGGCCCGGTCGAAGTACGGCTTGAACTGGGGACGCGGGACGCCGATCTCAGGACCGCCGAGCCCGAAGGAGACCAGGCCCTCGGGGCGCAGGTCGACGGCGAGCCGCGCGGTCTCCTCGGCGGACTCCAGTCCCGCTTCGCCGGGGATGTCGAAGCACCAGCGGAGAACGACCCCGAGCTCGGCCTCGGCCGCCTTGCGGGCGTCCTCGATCGCCTCCATGAAGGCCCGCTCGTCGATGCCGCGGCGGGTCGAGCTGAACGGGGTGATCGTCAGCTCCGCGTAGCGGATGTTCTGCCGCGCCATGTCACGGGCGACCTCGAAGGTCAGCAGCCGGACGTCCTCCGGGGTGCGGACCAGATCGACGACCGAGAGGTAGACCTCGACGAAGTGGGCGAAGTCGGTGAACGTGAAGTAGTCACGGAGCGCCTCGGGGTCGGTGGGGACCTTCGAGTCGGGGTGTCGGGCGGCCAGCTCGGCGACGATCCGGGGCGAGGCGGAGCCGACGTGGTGGACATGCAGCTCGGCCTTGGGAAGCCCTGCGATGAAGGAGTGGAGATCGGTCATCCGATCATCGTAGGCCGGGCGGGGGCGGGCAGGCCGGGGCCCGGGACCACGTCGTAGCATGGCGGAACACGATGGGGGAGGCACATGTCTGAGCAGAGCGACCAGCCGCCGGGTGGGCATCGGCCCGTGGACCCGTGGGCGCCGCCGGAGAGCCGGACACCGCAGGACAGGGTCGAGCTGGGCAAGCCCCCGACGCCGCCGGCGCAGCCGACGGTCCACGACCAGCCGACGATGGTGGGCGGCTTCGGCGCTCCGGACCCCGGCGCCGTCCCGCCGCCGCCGATCGCACCGGGCGGCCCGGACCCCGGCCCGTACGGCTACCCCCCGGCCGCCGCCCAGCCCGGTCCGGGTGTCGACCCGTACGGCTACCCCCCGGCCGCCGCGCAGCCCGGCCCGGGCTTCGGCTATCCCGGGTATCCGGGGTACCCCGGATACGGTCAGACCGGCTGGCAGCAGAGCCCCGCCAACGGCATGGGCGTCACGGCGATGGTCCTCGGGATCATCGCCACGGCCGGTTTCTGCATGTACGGCCTCGGCGTCATCCTCGGCGTCCTCGCGCTGATCTTCGGCATCATCGGCCGCAAGCGGGTCCAGCGCGGCGAGGCCACGAACGGCGGGATGGCCATCGCGGGCATCATTCTGGGCGCGATCGGCTTCGTGCTCAGCGCGGCGTTCCTCGCGTTCCTCGTCTGGGCGATCGTCCAGGACGTGGAGCATGACAGCTTCGACGACGACGACTACGACTCGTACTCGACGTCACGCATCGTGAACGACGCGTACCCGACGTCACTGGTCGGGAACGCCCGCGGCTGACGCGGCGCGGGGGCCGAGCGGCCCCCGCACGGCCGGCCGGTCCGCGTGGACCGCCCGGCACCGCGCCGGCTAGCTCAGCCTCTCCCTCGCCTCCATCAGCGCGAACCCGAGCAGATTGAGCCCCCGCCACCGGCTCGGGTCCTCGGCGCGCGGGTCGTCGGCGGCCAGTCCGATGCCCCAGATCCGGTCCATCGGGCTCGCCTCCACCAGGACCCGCTCGCCCGTGCCCACCAGGAAGTCCCGCAGCTCGGGCCGGGACGCGAACTTGTGCACGCTGCCCTCGACGACGATGGCGAACCGCTCGCGCTTCCACACCGTCTCGTCGAAGCCGCGCACCAGGCGCCCCGCCTTCTTGGCCTGCGCCGGGCCCGCCGCACCGACGGCCTCCCGCTCGGCGTCCGCGTCCCCGAAGAGCCGCGCCTTGGACGCCATCATCCAGTGCTCCGCCGTCGCGTAGACGACGCCGTCGACGGTGAACGGCGACGGCCACCACTGGCTCAGACAGCTCGCTCCGAGCGTCCCGTCCCTGCGTGGCGTGTGCCCCCAGAAATGCAGATACTTGACCGTCTTACCCCTGCTGACCTGCTCGATCAGCTCGTCTCTTGTCCCCATACACGCGAGTCTGGCATCTGCCACGGACACTCCGTACGGAGATATTCGGACGGCCTCGACAGATGGTCCACCGATTCCGTCGCGTAACCAAAAGGCAACAACGGAATCCCTTGTTGGACTCGGCCAGCTCTGTCAGGATCGGCACTCAATTCGAGCCGGAACAACGGAGAGCGTCATGGGCAACCGCTTCCAGGTGCAGGACCGCTTCGCGGACGGCGCGCAGTACATCGCCGGACGGCTGCGGCCCGGCACCTCGGGCCAGGAGCACAGCGTCGTCGACCCGGCGACCGGTGAGAGCGTCCACACCTACGAGCTCGCCGGCACCGCCGACGTGGACGCCGCCGTCGCCGCCGCGCGCGAGGCCTTCACCGACTGGGCGGGCGCCACCCCCGGCGAGCGCTCCGACGCGATGCACCGCTTCGCGGGGGTCCTCGCCGAGCGGGCGGAGGAGTTCGCCCGGGCCGAGTCGCTCCAGTGCGGCAAGCCCATCAAGCTGACCACCGAGTTCGACGTGCCGGGCACGGTCGACAACACCGCCTTCTTCGCGGGGGCCGCCCGGCACCTCCAGGGCCAGTCGGCGGCCGAGTACAGCGGCGACCACACCTCGTACGTCCGCCGCGAGCCCATCGGCGTCGTCGGCTCCATCGCGCCCTGGAACTACCCCCTCCAGATGGCCGCCTGGAAGGTCCTCCCGGCGATCGCCGCGGGCAACACCATCGTGCTCAAGCCCGCCGAACTGACGCCGCTCACCTCGCTGATGTTCGCCCAGGCGGCGACCGAGGCGGGAATCCCCGACGGCGTCGTCAACATCGTCACCGGCGCCGGACGCACCGCCGGTGAGCACCTGGTCGGGCACCCGGACGTGGCGATGACCTCCTTCACCGGCTCCACCCCGGTCGGCAAGCGCGTCGCCGAGATCGCCACCTCGACCGTCAAGCGCCTCCACCTGGAGCTGGGCGGCAAGGCGCCCTTCGTCGTCTTCGACGACGCCGACCTGGACGCCGCGGTGAACGGCGCCGTCGCCGGCTCGCTCATCAACACCGGCCAGGACTGCACCGCCGCCACACGCGCCTACGTCCAGCGCCCGCTCTACGACGCCTTCGTCGAGCGGGTGGCGGCGCTCATGGAGACCGTCCGGCTGGGCGACCCGTTCGACCCGGCCACCGACCTGGGGCCGCTGATCAGCCACGCCCAGCGCGACCGGGTCGCCGGCTTCGTCGACCGGGCCCGCTCCTACGCCACCGTCGTCACCGGCGGCGAAGCCCCCGGCGGGGAACTGAAGAACGGCGCCTACTACCGGCCGACCCTGGTCGCCGGCGCCGCGCAGGACAGCGAGATCGTCCAGTCCGAGATCTTCGGGCCGGTCCTGGTCGTGCTGCCCTTCGACAGCGACGAGGAGGGGATCCGGCTGGCCAACGACACCCCCTACGGCCTCGCCGCCTCCGCCTGGAGCCGCGACGTCTACCGCGCCAACCGCGCAACCCGCGAGATCAAGGCGGGCTGTGTGTGGATCAACGACCACATCCCGATCATCAGCGAGATGCCCCACGGCGGCTCCAAGGCCTCCGGGTTCGGAAAGGACATGTCCGTCTACTCCTTCGAGGAGTACACGCAGGTCAAGCACGTGATGTACGACAACACCGCGGTGGTCCGCAAGGACTGGCACCGCACGATCTTCGGGGACCGATAGTCATCAGCCGTCCGACCACGGCGAACCATCCCGAAAGGGCACAGCGCATGGAGCAGTACGAGTCCGACAGCCTCTCCGCGGCCCAGCTGGCCGCGATGCGGCGCAGCCTGACGAGCGGCCGGGGCGCCCTCAGCCGCCGTTCGGTGCTGCGTGCCGGCGGCGTCGGCGCGCTCACTCTCGGCTCTCTCGCCGGGCTGAGCGCCTGCGGCATCCCACCCGCGAAGCGGGAGGGCGAGTCCCCCTCCTCGACGGACTTCTCGGCCAAGGAGAAGCAGCTCAGCTTCTCCAACTGGACCGAGTACATGGACGTCAGCGAGGACGAGAAGTCCCGCCCCACCCTGGAGGCGTTCACCAAACGCACCGGGATCAAGGTCAAGTACACCGAGGACATCAACGACAACGTCGAGTTCTTCGGCAAGATCAAGCCTCAGCTCGCGGCGGGCCAGGACACCGGACGCGACCTCATCTGTGTCACGGACTGGCTGGCGGCCCGCCTGATCAGGCTCGGCTGGGCGCAGAAGCTCGACCCGTCGAACCTCCCGCACGCCTTCGCCAACCTGTCCTCCCAGTTCCGCCGTCCCGACTGGGACCCGGGCCGCGCCTACTCCTACCCCTGGACCGGCATCTCCACGGTCATCGCCTACAACGTCAAGGCGACCGGCGGCAAGAAGGTCGACTCCGTCAGCCAGCTCCTGGACGACCCCACCCTCAAGGGCCGGGTCGGCTTCCTGACCGAGATGCGCGACTCGGTCGGCATGACGCTGATCGACATGGGCAAGGACCCGGGCTCCTTCAAGGACGCCGACTTCGACGCGGCACTCGGCCGGCTGCAGAAGGGCGTCGACAAGAAGCAGATCCGGCGCTTCACCGGCAACGACTACACCTCCGACCTGGACAAGGGCGACCTCGCCGCCTGTCTCGCCTGGGCCGGTGATGTCATCCAGCTGCAGGCCGACAACCCGGACATCAAGTACGCGATCCCCGCGGCCGGTTACATCACCTCCAGCGACAACCTGCTGGTCCCCGCCAAGGCCCGGCACAAGGCCAACGCGGAGAAGCTCATCGACTACTACTACGAGCTCCCGGTCGCCGCGCAGCTGGCCGCCTACATCAACTACGTCTGTCCGGTGGACGGCGTGAAGGACGAGCTCGCGAAGATCGATCCCGAACTCGCGAACAACACGCTGATCCTCCCCGACAAGGCGATGGCCGCGAAGTCCCGTGCCTTCCGCTCGCTGAGCAGCGCCGAAGAGACGGCATACGAGGAGAAGTTCGCCAAGCTCATCGGCGCCTGAGCCTCGCCCGCGGCGGCGAGCCGCGCGGGCGGTGCCCCCGTCTTCCAGCCAGCCCCTTCAAGAATCTGGGATCACCACCCATGACTGACACGAACACCGGCGGCGATGTCCGTCTCACCGGGATCAGCAAGACGTACGGCGCCTTCACCGCCGTGCACCCGCTCGACCTGACCGTTCCGCAGGGTTCCTTCTTCGCGCTGCTCGGCGCCTCCGGCTGCGGCAAGACCACCACGCTGCGCATGATCGCGGGCCTGGAGGAGCCGACGTCCGGCACCGTCTTCCTCGGCGACCGCGACGTCACGAACCTCCCCCCGTACAAGCGCCCGGTCAACACGGTCTTCCAGTCGTACGCGCTCTTCCCGCACCTCGACATCTACGAGAACATCGCGTTCGGCCTGCGCCGGCGCGGCGTCAAGTCGGTGCAGAAGCAGGTCGGCGACATGCTCGACCTCGTCCAGCTCGGCGACAAGGCCAAGAACAAGCCGCACCAGCTCTCCGGCGGCCAGCAGCAGCGCGTCGCCGTCGCCCGCGCGCTGATCAACCACCCCCAGGTGCTCCTCCTCGACGAGCCGCTCGGCGCCCTCGACCTCAAGCTGCGCCGCCAGATGCAGCTGGAACTCAAGCGCATCCAGACCGAGGTCGGCATCACCTTCGTCCATGTCACCCACGACCAGGAGGAGGCCATGACCATGGCCGACACGGTCGCGGTGATGAACGGCGGACGCGTCGAGCAGCTCGGTGCCCCCGCCGATCTGTACGAGAACCCGAAGACCACCTTCGTCGCCAACTTCCTCGGCACCTCGAACCTCATCGAGGCGGAGGTCGTCGAGGCCGGCGCCGAGGTCATCGTGTCGGCGGGCGGGGGCAAGCTGCGGATGCCCGCCGAGCGATGTGCGTCGGTCAGCGACACCCGCAGCGGCGGAAAGCTGCTGGTGGGCGTCCGCCCGGAGAAGATCTCGCTCGCTCACGCCGACGACGCGAGCGCCATCTCCGACGGACGCAACCGGGTCACCGGCCGGATCGTCGACTCCTCCTTCATCGGAGTGTCCACGCAGTACGTCGTCGACAGCCCGGCGGGCAGCGGGCTGCAGGTGTACGAGCAGAACATCGAGCGCGACACCCGGCTCACCCCCGGCGCCGAAGTGGTCCTGCACTGGAACCCCACGCACACCTTCGGCCTGGACGCGGCCCAGGCCATCGACGCGGGCGTGGAAAAGGTGGAGGACGGCGCGTGACGATCACCGAGACACCCCCCGAGGCGGCCCTCGCGGTGCGCAAGGCGCCCACCCGCAAGCGGCTCGTTCCGTACTGGCTGCTGCTCCCCGGCATCCTCTGGCTGCTGGTCTTCTTCGCGCTGCCGATGATCTACCAGGCCTCGACCTCCGTGCAGACCGGCTCCCTGGAGAAGGGCTTCGCGGTCACCTGGCACTTCCAGACGTACTGGGACGCCTTCCAGGAGTACTACCCGCAGTTCATCCGGTCCCTGCTGTACGCCGGCACCGCCACCCTGCTGTGTCTGCTCCTCGGCTATCCGCTGGCGTACATGATCGCCTTCAAGGCGGGCCGCTGGCGCAATCTCGTCCTGGTGCTGGTCATCGCGCCGTTCTTCACCAGCTTCCTGATCCGCACGCTGGCGTGGAAGACGATCCTCGCCGACGGCGGCGCGGTCGTCGGCGTCCTGGACACGCTGCACATCCTGGACGTCACCAGCTGGCTCGGATGGACCGAGGGCAGCCGGGTGCTCGCCACCCCCATGGCGGTCGTCTGCGGTCTGACGTACAACTTCCTGCCGTTCATGATCCTTCCGCTCTACACCTCTCTGGAGCGGATCGACGGACGGCTGCACGAGGCCGCGCGCGACCTCTACGCGTCGCCCGCGACCACCTTCCGCAAGGTGACGTTCCCGCTGTCCATGCCCGGCGTCGTCTCGGGCACGCTGCTCACCTTCATCCCGGCGAGCGGCGACTACGTCAACGCGGAACTCCTCGGCTCCACCGACACCAAGATGGTCGGCAACGTCATCCAGTCGCAGTTCCTGCGGGTCCTGGACTATCCGACCGCCGCCGCGCTGTCCTTCATCCTCATGGCGATCGTGCTGCTCATGGTCACCGTCTACATCCGCCGAGCGGGAACGGAGGACCTGGTCTGATGCGCTGGCTGCGAAAGAACCTGGTCGTCATCGCGGGCCTGCTGACGCTCGCGTACATGATCGTGCCGAACGTCGTCGTGATGGTGTTCTCCTTCAACAAGCCGAAGGGGCGCTTCAACTACGCGTGGCAGGAGTTCTCCCTGGACGCCTGGAAGGACCCCTGCGGCGTCGCCGACATGTGCGGCTCGCTCACCCTGTCGCTCCAGATCGCCGCATGGGCGACGGTCGGCGCGACCCTCCTCGGCACGATGATCGCCTTCGCGCTGGTCCGCTACCGCTTCCGGGCGCGCGGCGCGATCAACTCGCTCATCTTCCTGCCGATGGCGATGCCCGAGGTCGTCATGGCCGCCTCGCTGCTGACGCTCTTCCTCAACATGGGCGCCGAGCTGGGGTTCTGGACGGTCCTGATCGCCCACATCATGTTCTGCCTGAGCTTCGTCGTCACCGCCGTCAAGGCGCGCGTGATGTCCATGGACCCCCGTCTGGAGGAGGCCGCGCGCGATCTCTACGCGGGCCCGGTGCAGACCTTCCTGCGGGTCACCCTGCCCATCGCCGCGCCCGGCATCGCCGCAGGTGCGCTGCTCGCCTTCGCGCTCTCGTTCGACGACTTCATCATCACCAACTTCAACGCGGGCTCGACCGTGACCTTCCCCATGTTCGTGTGGGGATCGGCGCAGCGCGGTACACCCGTGCAGATCAACGTCATCGGTACGGCGATGTTCGTCATCGCGGTACTGGTGGTGGTCGTCGGTCAGCTGGCCGGCAACCGGCGCAAGAAGACAGCGACACCCTGAGTAGGTTCTGAAGGAGTTGGAAACCATGGCCCCAGCTGCCATGCGTACTGCTGCACAATCGCTCTCCGACGCCCAGCCCGTCCCCTTCTGGCTGGAGGACCCGGGCAAGCCGGGCGCCCTGCCCGCACTCACCACCACCGAGCGCTGCGACCTCCTGGTCGTCGGTGGCGGCTACAGCGGACTGTGGACCGCGCTCCTCGCCAAGGAGCGCGACCCCGCGAGGGACGTCGTACTGATCGAGGGGCGCGAGGTGGGCTGGGCCGCCTCGGGCCGCAACGGCGGCTTCTGTGCCGCCTCCCTCACCCACGGCTTCGGCAACGGCCTGGCCCGCTGGCCGGGCGAGCTCGCGAAGCTGGAGGAGCTCGGCGCGCGCAATCTCGATGCCATCGAGACGGCGGTCGCTTCCTACGGCATCGACTGCGGGTTCGAGCGGACCGGCGAGATCGACGTCGCCACCGAACCGCACCAGGTCGACGAGCTCCGCGAGATGTACGAGGAGGCCGAGCGCCTCGGTCTCGCGGACGGCCTGGAACTCCTGGACGCCGCGGCCGTACGTGCCGAGGTCGACTCCCCGACGTTCCTCGGGGGGCTGTGGGACCGCCGGGGCGTGGCCATGGTCGACCCGGCGAAGCTGGCCTGGGGTCTGAAGCAGGCGTGTCTCGGCCTGGGCGTGCGGATCTACGAGAACACCCGCGGCCTCGACCTCGTGGCGAACGGGTCGGGAATGGCCGTGCGCACCCCCTACGGCCGGGTGCTCGCCCGCCGGGTCGCGCTCGGCACGAACGTCTTCCCGTCGCTGGTCAAGCGGGTGCGCGCGTACACCGTCCCGGTCTACGACTACGCGCTCATGACCGAGCCGCTCAGTCCCGAGCAGCTCGCGTCGATCGGCTGGAAGAACCGCCAGGGCCTCGGCGACAGCGCCAACCAGTTCCACTACTTCCGCATCACCGCCGACCACCGCATCCTGTGGGGCGGCTACGACGCGATCTATCCCTTCGGCGGCCGTCTCAGCGCGGAACTCGACCACCGCCCGGAGACGTACCTGAAGCTCGCCGAGCACTTCTTCCGCTGCTTCCCGCAGCTGGAGGGACTCCGCTTCAGCCACGCCTGGGGCGGCGCGATCGACACCTGCTCCCGCTTCTCCGCCTTCTTCGGGACGGCGCACGCGGGGAAGGTGGCGTACGCGGCCGGCTTCACGGGCCTCGGCGTCGGCGCGACCCGCTTCGGCGCCGATGTGATGCTCGATCTGCTGTCGGGGGAGCGGACGGAGCGTACGTCCCTGGAGATGGTCCGCTCCAAGCCGCTGCCGTTCCCGCCCGAGCCGATCGCCTGGGCCGGGATCGGGATCACCAAGTGGTCGCTGGCCCGCGCCGACGAGCGGGGCGGGCGGCGCAACCTCTGGCTGCGGACGATGGACCGCTTCGGTCTCGGATTCGACAGCTAGGTGTATTGATCACGAGCGTTGTTGACAGTCGCGGGTCTTGATCATGGCGAAGACCTCCGGTGTGGTGGAGCTGTCTAGGAACACACCACGCACGGA